>JAEUVY010000080.1 GCA_016786565.1 Flavipsychrobacter sp. | reverse complement strand
ACAGCATTTTTCATGGCTATAAGATAGGTGTGGAGCTGCTCATCATTAACGCGGCTATCACATTTTTACTGCTATTTTTGTTAGCAGACAAGCAGACTAAAACCCCTGCTGCCATAACAGCATGAAAGAACAGATAAGAAGCATCAAATCGCGCGACTGGACCGAGACCAAAGCCCATTCCAGCTGGCAGATATTCAAGATAATGGCCGAGTTCGTTCAGGGTTTCGAGACCCTGGCACGCATAGGTCCCTGTGTGTCCATCTTCGGGTCGGCGCGCACTAAACCCGGGCATAAGTATTATGAGCTTACGGTAGAGATATCGCGCAGGCTGGCACAGGAGGGTTTCGGGATCATAACCGGTGGCGGTCCCGGCATAATGGAGGCAGCCAACAAAGGCGCACACCTGGCCAACGGCACTTCGGTGGGTCTGAACATTGACCTCCCTTTTGAGCAGGAAAGCAATCCCTACATCAACAAGGACACGTCCATCAACTTCGATTACTTCTTCGTGCGCAAGGTGATGTTTACCAAGTATGCGCAGGGCTTCATCATGATGCCGGGCGGCTGGGGCACCATGGACGAGTTCTTTGAAGTGGCCACACTGATCCAGACCCGCAAGTTCACCCAAACGCCCATGGTATGTGTAGGCTCGGCCTATTGGAACGGTCTGTTCAACTGGATGCGTGAATCTATGCTGGAGGCCGAACAGAACATCAGCCCCGGCGATCTGGAACTGATAAAAGTGTTTGATACAGCCGATGAGGTAGTTGCCTACATCAGCGAATTCTATTCTCACAACAAACTGCAACCTAATTTCTGATAATGGCACACACTCTTGTATCTGAAGCTATAGAGCAATACAGCGCGTCCTTCACCACGCCCGAGTCTGATGTACTTGCGGCCCTCAACAGGGCTACCAGTACGCGGCACGATGCGCGCATGCTCTCCGGTCACATACAGGGGGCATTGCTGCAAATGCTCAGCCACATGATACGGCCGCAATATGTGCTGGAGCTGGGTACCTATACAGGCTACTCCGCTATTTGCCTGGCGCAGGGATTGCAGCAGGGCGGCCACCTGCACACCATAGACGTGAGCAGCGAACTGAAGGAGATGGCAGCAAATCACATTGCCGATGCGGGCCTGTCGGCGGCTATTACACAGCACACCGGCAAGGCGGCAGACATCATCCCCACATTGGATATCTCGTTCGATCTTGTTTTCATAGATGCCGACAAAGGCAACTACAGTCTGTATTACGACATGGTGTTCCCCAAGGTGCCGGTGGGCGGCTACATCATTGCAGATAATGTCCTCTTTCACGGAGAGGTGATATTGCCGGAGGAAGAGCGTGGCAAGGCCGGCCGCGCCATGCACGCGTATAACCAGAAGATAGCCGCAGACGACCGCGTGGAGCGGTTGCTGCTGCCGGTGCGCGACGGGTTGATGATAACCAGGAAGCTGCGCGACTAAACGGCGTTGTCAGTAGTCGGATGCTGCTCATGCTGCGCCATAGCATTCTTCAAGGCAACACACAATTCCAGAAAGGAGTCATTTTTACTGAACAGGTGTTCTTTCCGCATCAGCGATCGGATATGCCCGTCCTTTGTGACCAGATGCAGATATACGCCACCCATATAATACTCCTTTAGCGACACTTCTTTCAGGTTGCTGATAGGAATAAGAAGTTCTTTATCGGGCAGAAAGAAATTGCCGCGAATGGTCATCAGCACCAGCTTATCGTCTTCTATGGTCGCCTGCATTCGTATGCTTGCCGTGCCCTGTGCTGCAATGTGAGCAACCACCATCAACCCCAGCCACAGGAAGAAGATGAACGCGTCACTGATCGCTTCTCCTGTCAATACTGCAATCACCAGGCCTATGAAGCTGTAGACAACAAATGCCACAGCCCATAACAACCACGAGCGGATATACACTTTATAGTTTGTCATTGCGGCTTGTCTTCATTGTTTTTGGTGTCGTCATTTCCGCCCATCATATACCAGAAGAAGAGCACTACCAACCCCACCACGAAACCGAGCACTACCCACAGTGCCAATATCCAGCGGGCAACTTCTCTGTTTATCAGGAAGGCAGCACCCCCGCCTATCACTGCAAACAGCATTACAAAACCGCGGTTCAGTCTTCTGCTATCTTTACGCGCCTGCGGCGTTACCGCCTGTTCGTAGTCTACCTCGTCCTGGATAGTGATGCCCTGTCGCAGCATGTGTTGCTTCAGTGCCAGCCAGTCTTTGTCCTTCAGGCTCTCGGCACGTATCACCTTCCTGCTTCCGTTTTTCAGCAGCAGTTCGGCGCGGTTGTTATCCAGCACCACACGGCTTATTTCTTCCCAAAGAATGGCACGCTTCAGAAAAAGGAGGTTATGATTGCGCACCACCAATTGATCTGCGTCTGCTTCAAAATACCAAAGGGTAAGTGAAGCCAGTCCGAAGAACACCAGTAGCATTGCGGTCGCAGGAACCAGCAACATACCCACCTCGGCAAACTCAGCAACACTCCTTCCGGACAGGATAAAAACCGCCGCGGGGATCACCGTGATACACGACCATGCACCCAAGCCACTGGCGCAAGCGAACTGATTCCCCTTGTAAACACAGGGAATATCATGGCCGGGGGTATACTCCATGACGGGTGTGTTTATGATCAGGCAAGTACTTCGTGGTTCTTACCGGCAAGCTCTTTTACCGCTTCTACTATGGCCTGTGCGTCATAGCCGCATTCGCGGTGCAGCTCTTCGGGTTTGCCATGCTCCACATAACGGTCGGGTATGCCCAGTATCTTCACCTCAGGCGTGTAGCCGTGCTGTGCCATAAACTCCAGCACCGCGCTGCCAAAGCCACCCACCACGGTACCGTCTTCAACAGTCAGTATCTTGCTGTAGCGTTGTGCCACTTCGTGCAGCATAGCCTCGTCTATAGGCTTCACAAAACGCATGTCGTAGTGTGCAGGGTAGAAATCTTCGGTTGCCAGAGAACGACAGGCCGCCACAGCAAAGTTGCCGGGATGACCAATGGTCAGTATCGCCACATCGTTACCGTCGCATATTTTGCGGCCGGTGCCTACCTCCACCTTCTCCATAGGGGTGCGCCATTGCGGCATCACACCTTGTCCGCGCGGGTAGCGTATCACAAACGGCATATTCTGCTCAGGCAGTTGGGCCGTGTACATCAGGTTGCGCAGTTCGGCCTCATTCATAGGGGCGCTCACTATCAGATTGGGTACACAACGCATGTAGGCAATATCGTAAGCGCCATGGTGCGTTGGTCCGTCGTCGCCTACCAGACCGGCGCGGTCCAGGCAGAAGATCACGGGCAGCTTCTGTATCGCCACGTCATGTATCACCATGTCATAGGCGCGCTGCATGAAGCTGCTGTAGATGTTGCAGAACACACGCAGACCCTGTGTGGCCATACCGGCACTCACCGTCACGGCGTGCTGCTCGGCTATACCCACGTCTATGGCGCGGTCGGGCATGGCGTCCATCATTATCTTCAGCGAGCAGCCACTCGGCATAGCCGGTGTTATGCCCATTACCTTATCGTTCTTCTCGGCCAGTTCCAGTATGGTATGTCCGAAAACATCCTGATACTTTGGTGGCTCGGGAACGGTAACTATCTTCTTGTTGATCTTACCGGTTATCTTGTCGAAAGTACCCGGTGCATGCCACAGCGTCTGGTCCTGTTCGGCCAGATCGTAGCCCTTACCTTTTACGGTTTTTATGTGCAGCAACTTCGGACCCGGAATGTCGCTCAGGTCTTTGAGCGTCTCGGCCAGCTTCACCACATTGTGCCCGTCTATCGGACCAAAATAGCGCAGACCCAGCGCCTCAAACAGATTGCTGGTCTTAGATACCACTCCTTTCAGGCCTGCCTCCACTTTAGACGCCAGTTTCTGGAAGTCTTTTGATGGCAGCATGCCCAGCAGTTTCCACACATCATCGCGGAAACGGTTCCACGTGTGTGAGGTAGTGATATCGGTAAGATATTCTTTCAGAGCGCCCACATTGGGGTCAATGCTCATGTTGTTGTCGTTCAGTACTATCAGCACATTGGCATTGCTCACGCCGGCATGGTTCAGTGCCTCAAACGGCAGACCGGCTGTCATAGCGCCATCGCCTATCACGGCAATGTGCCTGCGGTGGTCTTCGCCCTTGTATTTAGAAGCGATGGCCATACCCAGTGCAGCAGAGATGGAAGTAGACGAGTGCCCCACACCAAAGGCGTCATATTCGCTTTCGGCACGTTTAGGGAAACCACTCAGTCCACCATATTTGCGGTTGGTATGAAACACCTTGCGCCTGCCGGTAAGTATCTTGTGCCCGTAAGCCTGATGACCCACGTCCCACACCAGCTGGTCGTCGGGGGTATTGTACACGTAGTGCAGTGCCACTGTAAGTTCCACCACACCCAGGCTGGCGCCGAAGTGGCCGCCATGAACACTCACACAGTCAATAATGAACTGCCTGAGCTCATTACATACCTGCGTCAGCTGACTTTTGTCCAGCTTCCTCAGGTCTTCAGGCGTATATATGCCGCTCAAAAGCGGTCCTGCAGCAATTTCTCCCATGCTCTGTATCTGAAAATAAGTAATGAATTACAAAAATAACAAAATATCAAGTCTTGTTTTATATCAATTTGCAATAGAGCCTTCACATTATCCGATCCTGCCTATCGCTTCCTTACTTCCTCCGGTCTGCTGCGCGTGTCCCACTTCTTGCAAACAATATGCCATTGTGCCCAGCAAAACCTAAAGGAATTGGTAAAATCATCCGGGCACAAGCGTCGCTATACGCCACAGGTCCCGGTACCGTCTGTCTCCGTCATATTGCTCGCTTTGTTTCTGAATGTTGAAATAGCGGTTGGGCCGCGGGTCGTTGCCCACACCGGCCACATAGGCCCAGTTGCACCAATTGCTGCACACGTCATAGTCGGTCAGCTGTTGTTCAAAGTAGGCCGCTCCGTAGCGCCAGTCCAGCTTCAGGTCGTGACACAGATAACTGGCTACATTCTGCCTGCCCCTGTTGCTCATAAATCCGGTCGCCTTCAGTTCGCGCATATTGGCATCCACAAATTCCTGTCCTGTCTGCCCGTCTATCCACCTTTGCAGCAATGCCTTGTTTTGCTTTGTGCCGGCTGCGCCCTTACCGCGAATGCCCCCTTTCAGAAAGAACCGGTTGCCATACTTCATCATCATCAACCTGAAATAGTCGCGCCACATCAGCTCAAACACCACCCAATAGGTAGAGTCATTCGCACCATACTCCTGCTCGAATTTTTTTAGTTCGCTATACACATACCTGGCCGACAAACACCCCATAGACAACCATGCCGAGAACTTGGTTGAATAGTCGGCACCTACAAGGCCATTCCTTGTCTCTTTGTAAGTGAGCACACTTTTGGTGCCCCACAAGTAGTGCTGCAAACGTGCCAGCGCAGCTGTTTCGCCACCCTGAAAGTTTATTGCTGCACGCGCATCCGATGTAGGCTCACTCAACCCCAGATCAGCAAGCGTTGGCAAAAACATGTCCGGCAATTGGGGCGAGTTGATATGTCCCGGCACGCCAACAACAGGTTGCACCTTCGCTTGTGCCTCTGTCTTCTGCCGGTAGGCTGTAAATATGTCGGGCACTGCATTTACGGCAAACGGCAGATCTGATGTATCATACAAACTGCTGTTCGCTATCACGGATAGTGAGCAGCCCTGCTTCGCCAACTTCTCGCGTATCTCATTAAGTGTTGCTAATTCCTCAGGTGCCACTTCTTCCGCTGTCACTGCGCTTGTTGCTCCATACTCACGAGCAATGTTTGCAATTTCCGCAGCGGGCTTCCCTCGCACCACTACCAACCCTGATCCTAACCTCCTGAGACTAGCATCCAGGTCAGCCAGTGCTTCCAACAAAAATCGCGCACGGAAGGCTCCGGTTTTATTGAAGCCATAAGGCGTAGTGCCGAAGTGTGCATCGTCAATGCAGTAAACAGGCACTACATGACCGCCGGAATTTATGGCAGCATGCAGCACACTATTGTCGTGCACCCGCAGATCAGTCTTAAACCACACTATCGTTGTCTTCATGCTACAGCTCGTTTATGTGTTTAAGGTAATGCTGCGCCTGTTCCAGCAATTCGACTTTATGATCGGGCTGCATCTTGCGCCAAGTATTGTACACCATCTGCAAGCGTATGTTCCCACTTAGCTTTTGTTCATGTCTGTCGAAAAAGTTCCAGTACAGACTGTTGAAGGGACAAGCCTTGTCGCCCGTCTTTTTAGCTTTGTTGTAGTAACAACTGCCGCAGTAGTTGCTCATCTTGTCTATGTATGCTGCCGAGCTCACATAGGGCTTTGTGCCCACCAGTCCGCCATCGGCAAACTGGCTCATGCCTCGTGTATTGGTCACCTCCACCCAGTCGAGCGCGTCTATGTAGATGCCCAGGTACCATGCGTCCACATCATCGGGGTGCACACCAGCCAGCAACGCGAAGTTGCCTGTAACCATCAGCCGCTGAATATGATGCGCGTAAGCATGCGTCAGTGATTGGTTGATGCTCTGCTTCAGGCAATTCATTTTTGTCTTTCCCGTCCAGTACCATTCAGGCAGCCCGGCGGTATGCTCAAAATAGTTGCTTGTTGCAAAGCCCGGCATTGAGTACCAATAGATGCCGCGCATGTATTCGCGCCACCCTATTATCTGTCGCACAAATCCCTCCAGTTGGTTGAAGGCAATTGCATCAGGCCGTTGCTGCCATTCATTAACGGCGGCTTCTATCACTTCACGCGGCGATATCATCTTCGTATTCATGGAGAAGGATATCCGCGAATGATATAACGACCAACCGCCGGTTGTCATCGCATCCTGATAGGTACCGAACAACGGCAGGCATTTGCGCACAAAAAACTGCAACAACTCCAGCGACTGCGCTCTGTTCACCGGCCACAAGAAGTCGGCAGCATCAATAGTACCTATTGTCTTTACACCTGCTGCCTGTATGTCCGCAACAATATCTGTAACATCGTTCTTAAAGCACAACGGCATTACAGGCACATGGCCTGCGGGCAACTTTTTCCGGTTGTCATCATCATAGTTCCACTGTCCCGTCAGCGGCTTGTCACCATCCATCAGCACACCATGTCTTTTACGCATGTGCCGGTAGAAGGACTCCATCACCAATGTCTTTTTCCCCGCAAAGAACTTAGCCAGTTCATCCCTTTCAGCGTAGAAGTGTTCTGTGTCGTACGCGGCCGTGGCACTGCTCAATTGCCCGCACAGTTCTTTCATCTTTTCATCTACCCTGTATTCGTCCGGCAACAGATACTCAAACCTGCTGTAGTCGTGGTCTGCCACCAGCTTCAGCACATTCTTCGCGAGGCATTGCAGATTGTCGCTATCATTCAGTCTGATATACAAAACGGTATGTCCCGCCTCGTGCAACTGATGTGCGAACTGCCGCATAGCAGCAAAAAATCCTGCCACCTTCTGAATGTGGTGCGTGGCATAGTCGGTCTCACTGCGCACTTCCATCAGCACATAGGTCACATGCGGCTCTGTCTTGCAGAACCAGCTATGACCACTGTTCAGTTGGTCACCAAGTATCAGTCTCAGTGTTTTGTTGTGGCTCATGCCGTTTTCTGTTTGTTCTTCCTGCATCTGTCGCTGCAGTAGCGCACATTTTCCCAATCCTTCTCCCACTTCTTGCGCCACGCAAATGGTCGCTTGCAGGCAACACATTCTTTCTGCGGCAGGTCTTGTTTCTTCACTCCTTTCATGTTGCTTCCTTCGTCACGTTTATCACCTCAGACTCCACACCACGTCACTCGCATGTTTTCTTGTCGCTTCCACATCTACTATCGGTGCGGGATAGTCTTTTCCTATTTCACATTGGTATAGCTGCTGTTCCATCACACTCATCTTCCATGGCTCATGTACCAGGTGTGCCGGCACAGCCGCCAGTTCCGGTATCCATTGTTTGATGAAGGCCGCATCCGTATCGTGGTCTTCAGAATTTTTTATCGGGTTGTATATCCTTATCGTATTGTTGCCTGTAACACCAGCCTGCATCTGTATCTGCGGATAATGAATGCCCGGCTCATAGTCCAGGAACTGACGAGCCAGAAAATGCAGGTGCCGCCAGTCTTGCCATAGGTTGAACACAAAGAACGACACCACCATCGCGCGCATCCTGAAGTTGATATAACCGGTCTGCACTACGCAGCGCATGCAGGCATCTACCAGCGGCACCCCTGTCCTGCCCTGTTGCCAGGCAGCTATATACGCTTCGTTCACGGGCTTTTCCAGATCGTCATAGGCGCGGCTCACACTTTCAAACTCCATGCGCCAGTTACTTTCCAGCTTCTGTATGAAGTGACAGTGCCAGTGCAGCCGCGATATGAAGTTGCTCAGTGCGCGTTTGTTGGGCGATAGTTCATAGTGCTGCATGGTGTACTGATACACCATGCGCATACTTATGTTGCCCCATGCCAGGTAGGGCGACAGGCGGCTGCAGCTCCTTCTGCTCTGCACCGGCTTGGAGATATGTTTGCTATAGTACACATGCCTGTCGGCTATGAACGATTGCAGGTAGCGCCATGCCACCGATTCGCCACCCGGCTGAAAATTCTTGTTCGGTGTGGTGATGGCAGCTGCCAGTTCGGGCCCCTTTATGCTATCATAGAGCGCCTCGCCGGGATACACAAACGTCCAGTTGGTTTCATCCACCATCTTCGGTGGTTCCGTCATTTTACGCTTCCATCGCTCCGCCTTTTCGCTGTACCGTTTCAGTCGTCTTATCACCCCATTGGTCTGGTATTCCTTCCACGCTATATTTCGCGAACGGAAAAACCCGGCCATGGCCACGTCTCTGTCATAGGTCAGTTTGTTGCCGGTTTCCTGATGGGAAAATACCGTGGCTATCTCATATGCCTCTGCCAACTGTTCAAAAACGTACTGCGCTTCATTGTGGCAGATCACTATTTTCCCGTTCAGTGGTGCCAACCGCTCCTGCATCTCTGTCAGCGACTCATGTACAAATCGCCAGTGGCGCACATCACTGTCGTGGTGGTTCATTACCGATGGCTCAAAACAATACAGCAGCAAAAGGGGCTTACCCTCCTGCTGAGCCACATATAGCGGCTCATGGTCTGTAAAACGCAGGTCGCGTTTCAGCCACACTATATTGACCACTTGTTTTGCCACTTATTAAATGCTGTTTATTTGACTTGGCAGAGACGAAGACCGAAGAAAAATGCCCTGCCTGAGATATTTTGTTTAACAAAAGTACGAATTATTTAAACAAAATGATGAAAAATTGCAATTGTCGTGAGTTTACGCCGGCACATACACCCTCGTTCACTATTTTTGAACGGATTACATATATTGATTAACAACACTGTATGGTTATAGCAAGAATGCTATATAAAAATGTCTTCCGGGTATTTGCGGTAATGATGCACGATAAGGACCCGCGTACAAATGCCCTATCTTTATCCCCATGCAGGAAGTGACCATCAGGAGGGTAGGTGTTGCGGAGGCCGTTGCCCTACAGACCATAAGCCGCCACACCTTTAAGGAGGCTTTTGCCGGCGACAACGATGCGCAGAATATGGAACAGTATCTTACCGAAAATCTCTCCATTGAGCGGTTGACCTTCGAATTGCACGCACCCTGCTCCGAGTTTTATTTTGCCGAAGTTGCCGGTACGTCCATCGGCTACCTGAAAGTTAACTACGGTACCTGCCAGACCGAACCACAAGGTGAAAACAGTCTGGAGGTAGAGCGTATATACATCACGAAGGAACATCACGGGAAAGGGGTGGCACAGTCTCTTTTTCAGAAAGCCATTGACATAGCTACAAGCCGTAACGCTCGAAATATATGGCTGGGTGTGTGGGAACACAACCACCGTGCACTGGCCTTTTACCGCAAATATGGCTTTGTAGAGTTTGGCCGGCATGTCTTTATGCTGGGCACCGATGCCCAAACAGATATCATGATGAGGTGGGAACTACCGATGTCCGGCTGACCAACCGCCCACCCGAAAAGTACCTCGTTACAATCGGTGTAGGTCATGCAACTTTTCACCGGCCCGTCACTGTTGGTGCCGGCAAATAGCATTGGTCTATATGGTTATGCTACATAGCCCACATACGGTGGTGCGCAAAAACACGTACCTTTGCGCCGACCTACCCCACATATAGGTAGGTTTTTATTATATGGCAGTTCCGGTTCAGATCGTTGATGATGTGGTGATAAAATTCGCCGGCGATAGCGGCGATGGTATGCAGCTCACAGGTAGTCAGTTTACCAACAATAGTGCCCTCATTGGCAACGACCTTTCTACATTCCCCGACTTCCCCGCAGAGATACGCGCCCCTCAGGGCACCGTTCCGGGGGTCAGTGGTTTCCAGCTTCATTTCTCCAGCAACAAGGTATATACCCCCGGCGACAATTGCGACGTGCTGGTGGCTATGAACGCCGCCGCGCTGAAGGTGAACCTGAAGACGCTGAAGAAGGGAGGCATTATAATAGTAGATACCGATGGCTTCGATGCCAAGAACCTGCGCCTTGCCAACTATCCCGATGGTGTTAATCCGCTCGAGGACAATTCGCTGCTGGGCTACGATGTACACAAGATGGACATCACCAAGCTCACCCGCGAGGCCCTGAAGGAAATACAGATGGGTACCAAGGAAAAAGACCGCGCCAAGAACATGTTTGTGCTCGGCTTCCTCTACTGGCTCTACAACCGCGACCTTACCAGCACGTTCTCATTCCTGCACGATAAGTTTGGCAAACGCCCCGAGATCCTGGACAGCAACGTCAAGGCGCTGCAGGCCGGCTACAACTTCGGCGATACCGTAGAGGCATTCTCTGCCCGCTACAAGGTAGAGAAGGCGCGCCTGCCTAAGGGCATTTACCGCAGCATCACAGGCAATATCGCCCTTGCGTATGGCCTCATTGCCGCATCAGAAAAAAGTGCGCTGCCGCTGTTCCTGGGTTCTTATCCCATCACACCGGCATCAGATATATTGCACGAATTGTCGCGCCACAAGAATTTCGGTGTGCGCACCTTCCAGGCCGAAGATGAGATCGCTGCCATAGCAAGTGCCATAGGCGCCTCCTATGGTGGTGCGCTGGGCATCACAACCACATCAGGTCCGGGTATGGCGCTGAAGACTGAAGCCATGGGCCTGGCTATGATGCTGGAGATCCCGCTGGTCATCATCGACATTCAGCGAGGTGGCCCTTCAACCGGCTTGCCTACCAAGACAGAACAAAGCGATCTGCTGCAGGCCTACTACGGTCGCAACGGCGAAAGCCCCATACCGGTGCTTTCTGCATCTACACCAAGCGATTGTTTCGATGCTGCCTACGAGGCAGTGCGCATAGCCATAGAGCACATGACACCCGTTATCCTGCTCAGCGATGGTTACATAGCCAACGGTGCCGAGCCATGGCGCTTCCCCAAGAGTGCCGACCTCGCACCTATCCATGTGACGTTCAAGAAAACACTGGCCGAAGACGAAGCAAAGTTCCTGCCCTACAAACGAGACGAGAAACTGGTGCGCCCATGGGCCGTACCAGGCACCCCGGGTCTGGAACACCGCATTGGTGGCATTGAAAAAGAAGACATTACCGGCAACATCTCTTACGACCCCGAAAATCACCAGCACATGGTGAAAACCCGCGAGGCAAAGGTGGATATGATAGCCAACTACATACCATTGCAGACCATAGACAGCGGACCAGAAAGCGGCGACGTGCTGGTACTGGGCTGGGGTTCTACCTACGGTTCTATCAAAAGCGCCGTGCTGGACCTCCAGGCCGAAGGGCTGAGCGTGGCTCATGCACACCTGCGCTACATGCGTCCTTTCCCTCGCAATCTGGGCGAAGTGATCGGCAAGTACAAGCATGTACTGATACCGGAACTGAACAACGGTCAGCTCATCAAGATCATCCGCGATAAATATCTGGTAGATGCTATTGCTTACAACAAGATCAAGGGTGTGCCTATAACACGCACTGAGCTGGTAAATGCCATAAGGGAAGTGTTGGCATAAGCAAATTCATATTTTCATACAAGCGGCGGCAATGATCAGCATTGTCGCCGCTTTTTTATGTTTCTATTTAGTTACTCCTTCAGCCGTGCATATTTTCTGACGTTCACACTTCCCAATATAATGAGTACGGCTCCGATCGTAAAAAACAATATAAATGCTGCTGAGTTTCCTTTCACGCTTGCAGGGTCGGATGGGCGTACATCCAGATACCAATTGTCTTTGGCATCACTTAGGCTATATATAGTTAACTGCGCGCTGTTAAAGTGTTTCTCCCAAAATGAAAGAGGTCGTGTATGATGTAGGTATTTGTCCGCATCCTCTTCTATTATATCCATGGTAACGGTGTCGCCAACCTTGAGTAACGTACTAATACCTCGTATATCTGCCGCGGAATAAAATTCATAGATTAGAAATCTGACATCGGGATACTCTTGTAGTGATAGCCTTACCTGAGTACTGCGCGTTCTGTGGATATATGGGTCCTCGCTCAGTCGGCCGGTTATTGGTTTTAATGAAGCACCCTCGAGTTCGGCAAATGGGTGCAGGTAGTCGTTAACGGCACTCCAGCAAAACAACAATCCGAATAATACAATTATGATACTGCCTACAAGATTTAACCTGCTTCCGGGTGGTCTGCTGTTCATGGGTCGGGAAATTGGCAAGATTGGTTCACTACTCGAATGACACTACAACTTCTGTATCCTGTCTATAATGCCTGTGGTGGAATACCCTTCTACAAAAGGAATGATGTGCACCTCGCCGCCGTTCTGTTGAACAAAGTCGGCACCCACAATTTTGTCTATGGTATAGTCGCCGCCTTTTACCAGCACATCGGGTTTTATGAGCTTGATGAGGGCCTCCGGGGTGTCTTCGTCAAACAGGCAAACGGCATCTGTACACAGCAACGATGCCACCTGAAACAAACGGTCCTGTTCGTGGGTCACCGGGCGGGTAGGTCCCTTCAGTCGTTTTACCGAGTCATCGGTGTTCAGGCCCACCACCAGTATATTTCCCAGCGATGCCGCCCGTGCCAGCAGGTCCAGGTGGCCGTGATGCAGAATGTCAAAACACCCGTTGGTGAAAACGATCTTACGGTTCAGTACGCGCCAGCCGTTGCATTCCTGCACCAGCCGCTCACGCGACACTATCTTCCGCTGTATCCATTGCAGCTTGTCCATTGCGTTTGCGGTTATATGGTTGAATTGCGATAAGCGACACCAGTCCCAGCACTATGATAACGGCGGTCTGTGCCACCCATGCTATCCAGCCAAATGCCTGTGCCGGCACCTCTGTTACGCCATATGCTACCAGCATTTGTGCCACCAACAGGGTGTAGAGTCCTATGCCACCCGGCGTCACTATCATGCCTATGCTGCCATATACCAGCACCACCAGTGCCACCACCAGCGACAGTCCTGCGGTCTCGGGAAGACACATAAAACCAACCCACAACTGCAGCAGATACATACCCCATATCAGCACAGTATAACCAAGGAAAGCCCAGCGGTTCTTCATGTGGATGATGGAAAGCACACCGCGCATCAGCTCGGTCACAAACATACCCACCTTGGTGTCTTTATAACGGCGGTAAAGGATAACGGCAACAGGTATAGAAAGAGTGGCACCTGCGGCCAGCACCATCAGTATGGTTTTGCTGTTCTGGAATTTCTCGCCCAGTGTGCCCATTTTAGACGCCACATAGGTGCTCACAAACTCCATCTGCAATCCGAAGGCCGCTACGGCTATCACCAGCAGGCTCACCATGTCAAAGGCGCGCTCGGCCACTATGGTGCCTATCATCTTGTGGGCGGGCATCTTTTCATAGCGCGCCAGCACCGTGCACTTGGCCACCTCGCCGGCGCGGGGCAGTGCCAGATTGGCAATGTACCCTATCAGCACCGCAAAGGTTGTGTTGGTGAGCGATGGCTTCAGATCAACTGTCTCCAGCAGATAACGCCACCGCATGGCCCTGAACAAATGAGAAAGAAAACCTATTATGAACACAGGCACCAGATACCATGCATTGGCATTGCGTATCGCGTTGGCCAGATCGGTCTTTTGCTGGTCGGTAAGCTGATGCAGCATCTGATAGATGATCCAGATCCCTAACCCAAGAAACAGTAAATATTGAAATATGGTCAGGATGGTCTTCTTCATAGACACATTAAAGGTACTGAATAGAGTTGTTCAGAGTATGCTAAAAAATGCTGAAATGAGCCTGATTACAGCTTGTTGTCCTCGGTAGGGAAGATTATGGTAGGCTTGTATTTTTTGGCTGCTTCAAATTCCATGCTCGCATACGAAATGATGATCACTGTGTCACCGGGGCTTATGCGGCGTGCCGCCGGGCCGTTCATGCAGATCATGCCCGAGCCACGCGTACCTCTTATCACATAGGTCTCCAGACGTTCGCCATTGTCCAGATCCAGCACCTGCACCTTTTCATTCTCTATGAGGTTCGCTGCATCCATCAGGTCTTCATCAATAGTGATGCTGCCGATGTAGTTCAGATTGGCCTCAGTTATTTTAACCCTATGAATTTTAGATTTTAATATTTCTATGTGCATAGCGGCGCAAAGGTATGGTATTAGTTGGTTTTTCGGCCAAAGACCACATCAGTCTATGTTATTAGCCAATAGCCTTATTTATGTGCTTCACAGGGCACCCGCGTCATATATACTGCCGTTACCACTGCCGCCACTGCCGATGCCGTAAATGCCACCGCCGCCCCGAAACCGAACCACAGCAGCCCAGCCAGCGAACTGGCCAGCAGCGCGCACAGGCTCTGAAAAGCCGAATAGGTGCCTATGGCGGTGGCTACATCCTGCTTCGGGACGATGTTGCTGATCCACGCCTTCGAAACACCCTCGGTTGCCGCCGCATACAGGCCATACAAAAAGAAAAGGCCATAGTACACCCACAGACCACCACCCGCCGCAAAACCCGCATAAGTGAGCGCGAACAAAAGCATACCTACAATAAATATGCGCTTCAGCCCTATTCTGTCGCCCAGAATGCCGATAGGGTACGCTGCCGCTGCATATACGAGGTTATAGAAGATATATGCGCCCACCACACCCGTGTCACTCAGGCCGGCCTTGCGTGCCATCAGCAGCAGAAACACATCCGAGCTGTTGAACAGCGTGAAGAACAGCAGCCCGCCCACCAGGCGCTTGTAGTTGCCCGGACTTTGTTTCCAGAAATGAAGAAACGAGAAAAAAGAGACCCGTTTCGCCGGCAATGCCGCTACTGCCTGTTTGTCGCGCACCAGCAGGGTGCAGCCAAACGCCGCCAGACCCGGCAAAAACGCTATAAGGAACAACTCTTTGTAATGCGCCGGATAGAAAGAAAGATATACCAACGCAAGGGCGGGGCCGGCAACAGCGCCAAGCGTATCCATGGAACGATGAAAACCAAAGATGCGGCCCTTGGTTTGTGGTGTGGCCTCAGCACTGATAATGGCATCGCGGGCACCGGTGCGCAGGCCTTTACCAAAACGGTCCAGCGTGCGGGCGGCAAACACCCATAGCGGCACCGCAAAGATGGCCATAAGCGGTTTGGAGATAGCACTGAGCGCGTAACCGATCTGTACAAACGGCATGCGCCGCCCCGTAGCGTCCGACAGCTTACCAAAATAACCCTTGCTCAGACCCGCGGTAGCCTCGGCCACCCCTTCCAGCACCCCTATCATCACCACCGAGAACCCTATACTCTGCAGATACACCGGCATAACAGGATACAGCATCTCACTGGCCATATCCGTAAACAGACTGACCAGCGATAATATCCATACCGTGCGGGTAATAACTTTCATATATCTACTTGTAGTAAAGATAACTATTCAGGACAGACAGTCAGGTTAAGGTTGACAACTACACTCGTCTGATGTAGCCGTGTCCAGCGAAGGGCAGAGCCACAGGAGAGAGGGATATGGGTTTGCCTAATAGAACCCGTCATTTCGAATGGAGTGAGGTACGAACGAAAAGAGAAATCTCCCCAATGGTTGCACCACCGCCCGATAGAATTCCTGCACCTGGCATACTAACTGCGCAAATTTTTTATTCTTCCCATTTCTACACTACTTCATTGATTATCAATAAAAAGGTGGGAAGCTGGTGCGCAGTTTGCTTCCCACTGCTTCCCAAAACCTGCGCACTACTTCTCACTTTCTTCCCACCTCTTCTCAGGGCTTGCCTACCGACAGGTAGGTGAGAAGTAAAACAAAATCACCATACATGCCTTTTAGCCTCATTTCCTGCAACATCAATACAAGTTACAACCGGCATAACAACGGGGCAAAAAGAAAATCTATGATAGTGCGTTTTCTGCAGTGTCATAAAAGATTGCGGAGCACATGAGCAGCCCCGAAGGGGGCGATATGATTATAGAAAAACAATCCGCACATCACACAAGCCCCGAAGGGGCGACATGATTACTTGCCGGACAATATTGCACTGGCTCCGCCGGGTCCCTCCTTCACACACGGCTTTGCATAGGAGACCCGGCTAGGACGGAGAGTGGTAATAAATTACCACTCTTTATTCTTCCCTAACATCTCTTCGACAAACAGAACACCGAGAGTGTTTATCGTTGACGTCATGAAATCCACTTGTAAAAATTCACCTCGTTCATATAATCGGTTTTCTCTAATAAGCATGTCATCAGGACCTGCGTACTGAAATAAGAATGCACTTCTGTGCGTAACAATTCTGCTGTGTAGCGTAACGTATATTTTGCATCAAATGTCCGTTTCCCTTTTTGTCGAATCGATGCTGCCCGAGAATAACTTCTGCTTTGCATCGTTGCGGCAATAAATTGTTTATAATTCATTCCAACATACATCTTGCGCCATACATCATTTATGCGTGTGTATAAACAAACCAGGGCGAAATGCCCCCGGGACCAGAAATATATTTTCTCCCAGTACGTATCTGAGAGGTCTATTCCATAAGGATAGTGAAACGTTGAATCTTCAATGTAATTGTTCTCAATCTCTGCTTCCATTTTGCGGTCTATATGAAAAGCGCGCATATAGTCATCGTACCCGTCAATAAAGCGCATGCCATATTCCTTTAACGCCAAAATTGTCTCAGTAACCAGCATGGGTGGTGTTCGCCAGTCGTATAATGAATCAATGAGTTTTCTGTGTTCAGATGCTTTACGCATCTCAACCAAAATTTCCGATACTGGAATGCCTGTCCGCATCAGGTAACACTCATATACGAAGTGATGGTATAAAGTTTCGTATATACCGAGTAAGTGAATAACCTCGTCGTCAGGAAATAGTTCTTTTCTTGCGTTTTCCAGCAACCATGCATGTGAAGGAAAATCGGGATTCTTGAACTTCGTAGCATGTTCGGACAATTTTGCAATTACACTCTCGAACAATTCTACGGTCAACTCATCTGTTAACATGATACTTTCCAGCTCTTCATAATAAGTATATGCGAAAGGAAGACCGAAACATTTTAGAATCGACTCGCCAATCCTCTCCATTGCTTCGGAGTATTTTGTGCAGTCGCTCGTATCACTACGATATTTCCTTGCTGCACTGAGGTAGTCCTTCATTAGGATGACCAATGTCATTCTCCTCATATCACCCTTCATAGTTCAGATATCAGGCTTTTTTGATTGAACTTACTTTTTTCTTCCCTTTCTTCTCTTCCACAAACAGACCGGCGGTATATTTGTCGTAGAGTTCAAAGAGGTATTCTATCCGCTTGGCCTCTGACGCAAATGGCTGCGGGCGGTAGCATAAATTTAAGGTTCCTTTTTGTTCATGCACCCTCAACTATTCTAATTTCTTCCTCTGTTAAACAATACAATTTATATACAAAGCGATCGATAACACTCTCGTATTCGGAAACGTCGGCATCATACTGCTCAGCTTTCGCAGCTAGGATCTGATCAACCTTTTCAATAATTTGACTTTGAGTGAACTTGTCACATCGCGGAATTGGAATTTCTCGCAACTCAGCTAAGGTTGTTTGACGGAAATCATCTTTCGTGGCGATTGATGACATATTTAAATACAGGAAAGAAACCAATTTACTTGCAAGTAGAGCCAAAACGTATTTGGTATCAAATTCATCATCACATAAAATAAACGGGTTGATATCCTTTTTAAAAACCATCCTTTTGTCAGTATATCCAACAGTCAACCGATTTTGCCGACTAATAATTCTTCGAATTAATATTTTCGGATGTGCATTATAAAAGACTTTTAATGACGGTTTATCTTCTAAACTAGTCTGGTAAACACTTTCAACTTGCAACGTATAGTTGTAGACATTACCTTTTGAAAGGAATGGATATGACAATTCTGTTTCTGGTATCTCAGTATAACAACTACCTGCTAACCCTTGAGTAGACACAGATATTTCGCCTAATAGCCTTTTATTTTCGTTCCCTAATCTGGCTAATATTTTGTGCACAAATGGGTTCAAAACTAATTTGAATTTTTGAGGCTGAATCAGGGAAATTGGGATTTGAGTGAATGCAATTTCATCAAATGAATCTATGGCGTCGCTCTTGTTGAAACTATATATCGAGTACTTTTCACTTACCTTATTTGTGAGAAAGTAAATCGCAGTCTCAACATACGCATCGATGAAAATATTAAACGGCAAGTTTACGATTTTCTGAATTCCACGTTGGGTAATAATATATTCTCGAAATCTTGAATAATTCTCTCCAGTTTGCCAAGTAACCGGTGCAATATATCCAAGCGTCCCTCCCTCAGACATTATCCTCAATCCTTCGAGAAAAAACATTACAGAAGTTTCAAATTTCCTCTCAAGTTGCTCATATTTTGACCGAAAAAAATCACGCTGAAAATCCGAAAAGCTTTCTAATGGAACGTAAGGGGGATTTCCAATAATTATGTCAAAGCCGGTAAAATTACCCTCACCATCCAATACTTCGGGAAATTCGAATCGCCACTCAAAGGCATCGTGGAATATCCTATTTCCTTTTATTGCTTTTATATCACCATCCAACTTTGCAATAGTTGTCTCAAGATCTGCCTTGTCTTTGCGTTGTTCTTTAGTCAATTTGGCATCAAAAAGGGTTCCTGCCTGATATTTTTGGTAATACTCAGTATTCACCTTTTGCAGTTTTTTCACCTTAGGGTCGTTATTCCCTATTTCTGTTCGGAAGTTGCCTTTAATATCTTCAATAAGGCGTTCCATTTCGCGCTTTTCCTCCTTATTCTGTGCATTACGGTAGTTCTGCACGGCTATGCGATAGGTCTCAATATTCCATTTGCTTTTTTTCAGCGCCTGCCCCAGATCAGCATCCAATGCAAAACGGCTTATAAGTGAGTTGCCGCATTTTATGTTGATGTCAATATTCGGAAGCGTCTCTAATTCTGCATAGTTGCTCTCGGCGGTATAGTAAGTGTTTTTCAGCAACTCTATCCACAGGCGCAGGCGGCATATTTTCACCGAGTTCGGGTTAATATCCACACCAAACAGGCAATTTTCAATCAGTGTTTCCTTCTCATGAAACAACGCCTCCTGCACCCGCTGGCTCTCTTTATTGTGCGGGTTATAGTCCAGCAAATTACCGTCCTCATCTGTCACCACCAGTTCGTCATTCACCACCTCCACATTATAGTCGCGCAGGGTCTTGTGTTGCCTGTCCTGCAGTATTTTCAATTCGCTTTTAATGGCTATCAACTCGTTCAGCGCCGATACCAGAAAGTGGCCACTACCCACTGCGGGGTCGCAAATACGCAAACTGTTGATAATGGCATTGGCCTCGGTTTTTTCCTTTACGTCTATTCTGTCGTGTAGCTCATCGAGCGTCGCACAATCCCAGCCCTTAACCTCCCTGAACTTCTGCAACACCGCGCGCCTGATGGTCTCGCGGCACATATACATGGTGATGAAGCCGGGTGTAAAGAACGATCCGTCTTTGTAGCCGTTTATCTTTTCGAAGATAAGGCCCAGCACAGACGCGTTGATTAGGTTTTTATTTTCTTCCTGTATCTCCTCACCACCATCGCTGCTAAAGTCGTAGGCATCTAAGAAGTCGAGCAGATAGTGCAGGGTCGTGTAGCTGCCGGTCCGTCTCTTTCCATGTTCATCCTTCAGCACTGTTGTACCATGTATTGGCAGTTGGCTTCTGTTGTCCAACACATCTATTTCTATCGCCTCCCGCTCCAATGCCGTACGTTCAAACAAAGAACTATTGAGATAGGGTACATTTTTGAACTTGTCCTTTACGTTAGCTCTTCGGTTGGCCGGCCTTTCGGCAAGCACCTGAAAAAACAGGTTATTGAGTTCATCATAGTCGAAGATCACCTTCGGATTCATGAACCTGTAATCCTTGTTGCCCTTGTTGTAAGTGACCAATTGGCCCTCCAGCAACTTAATGAACAGAATCCGGTTTACCCAGGTGATGCACAACTCCAAAGCCACGTTGAACAATTGCTCTTCGCGGTTGGCCCCAAATGCCGACACTCCTGTTATATTGCGGAGGCTGTCTTTGTCTTCCAACTTAACAATGGCACTTTCCAGCAGAGATGCCGGGTCGCTTTTTTCCTTCCGCTGAATCAGTTTCTTCCCCCCATCCTTCACCTCTTCCAGTCCTATAATATGCAGCAGCTCGGTATAGAACTTGGTATCGAGCGAATTACTATCATTGGCGAATGGCTGCTTCAGCAAATGCGTTGGCGACAATAGCTTGTACAAGGGTATCAGCTTATTGTCATCGGTGTTATCGGCATTATTGGCTATCCGCTCGTAGTCTTTTATGTTGAAGTAGGCGCAAACAAGTGGCTCGGTAATTGCATCTATCGCAGGGCGAGCCACGCTATCATAGAAAAACTTTGTGTCTTTACCGCTTTGTTTGTACAGTTCGTATTCCTTCTTCAGCTTGGCATTCCTAAAAACATTCTTCTCAAACCAAACCTCGTCAAACACATACCACTCGTTTATGTTGGTGACGATGAGATGTTTTATTTCTATGTTGTTGTGTTCTATTCGCTCACGCAGGTAATACAGCACCAGTTCCTGCAAAGCCTTTTTATTAGGCTTCTCTTCCGATATCATCTCAGCGGTGTTGGTGGGGCTTTTCACTTCCAAAATGACACCGGCAGTGTCTTTGGCGGTCTTGCCGTTATGTATTACAAAGTCGGCCCGGTCTTTTGTGTTGATATAATAGGCGTCTTTGTACCAGGTATCGTTCAGAAAATCGGCAACAGGATACTTGTGGTGCTCCTCACTTTCCCCTTCTTTGATCTTGGATAACAGCGTTTTCAGGTTTGCCTTAAAGGTCTCAATATTATTGCGGCTTACCTTTTCTTTAAGGTATGCCTTATTCAGTGCTTTATTGGGCTTCAGTATCTGTAGTTGCATGAGATTGTAAAATACAAATTTAGCGGCAACAGTGTGTTGCTGTGTATAACTAGCGGTTTAGGTAGTTGGGGTCAGAGGGTAGTGCGGCGGCCATCGGGGTGGTATAGCTTCATGGCCACCAACAAGGCACACGATGGTGAATATACCCTGCCGGTAATGTAAGGTCTTATCATGGCGGTGTCTATCCGTTCTAATCTACAGTAGGCTTCATGCAACTCCTTGAGCTTGATGCGCACTTCAGCATCATTGGAACCTCTTTTTAAGTGAATATAATCGCCCTGTAGATTAATGTCGTAATAGAACGTTCTGCCTGAGAAACTCGGGATCTTTGCAGGCAATTGCCCGATGAGGTTTGCAAATTCTTTTCGGGATATGGAGGAATATACTATCATGTTTCGAGGTGGGGTTTGATAAAAAGATAAAATTACATCTTTTGTGTATTATATGTATTCTTTGTTGCCGCATCGACCTGCTGCGCCCTTCATATAATCATATCACCCCTTCGGGGTTCGGGTGGTGCGGTGGTCATTTTTCTATAGTCATGCCGCCCCTTCAGGGCTTTTTTTATGACATTGCACAAAACGCACTATCACAGATTTTCTTTTTGTCCAGTAGTTATGCTGGTTGTAACTTGTATTGATGTTGCAGAAAATGAGGTTAAGAGGCATATATGGTGATTGTAATCTACTTCTCACCCTGCTTGTCCCGAAAGCTTTCGGGATGGGAAGAAAGTGAGAAGAAGTGCGCAGGTTTTGGGAAGCAGTGGGAAGCAAACTGCGCACCTGCTTCCCACCTTTTTATTGAGAATCAATGGATTAACACAAAACTGCGCAGTAATAAAAATTTTTATGAGCGGGGAACAGAGTGGGAGCGGAGCCGCCTTCGCTGAAGAAGCTGCAGCGGCTGAAAGGGGAAAATGAGACAGGGTGGCATCGCTCTCGCTCTGCGCACCCTTCCTCATTTTGTGGAGCCGGTGGGAGTCGAACCCGCGTCCAAACATATGCCCGATATGCTTTCTACATGTTTATTTCTGCATTAATTGTCGGGAACCGGCCGGGGCAGAACGAACCAACAGTTTCCTTATCTGCTATGGTTTTCATCCGGTGCACGCAGCGGGCACAAGCCTATCCTGTCATTTGGTTGATTGGGCGGCGGGGACTGCAACAGGCAGCATTCCCGGCGGCCATAATGACTACGCTAATCTCTGATTAGGCAGCCATGGCGTAAGAGTATTCGCCATTCGAAAGTTGAGCATTCAGATTAAGGTGCTAACTACACAACGCACCACATGCTTACATACCCTGCCCTATGCTGTCAAAACCGGTCGGCCCCGGTCTTGTTTAGGTACAGTTGCCGCTTCAGTCCTGCGCTGCGGGCATGCAGCATCAGGTTCATAGGCGGCAATGATGTAAAAGAACCGGTGCAAAGGTACGCATTTCCCTGCGCCTGTTATTGTTAAAATGCCCCGTAAACGCCTGCGATAGAATTTTTATTGATATGCCTATTGTTAACAATGTGTGTATTTTGACACTCAGGTAACATAGCCCCACTCACAGGCTATGCTATTTTGAGTAACTTTGGTATAAATCAATGTGCTTATGTTTGAGGACGATTTTAATGATGATGAATGGGGGCCATTTGAAGATACCCTGCACCGCTATGAACAGTTGAGGAAAGGTGAATCATCTACCATATTGGATGAAGAGGAGTTTGAAAGGGTGATAGAGTATTTCTTTAGCAGCAGCAACGAAGAGCAGGCACTTACCGCCTGCGAAATAGCCGGAACTTATTATCCTTTTTCAGCATCAATATTGTTGCTGAAAGCCGAGATACTGACACAATCGCAGAAATACGGTCAGGCGCTGCGTGCGCTTGATGAGATGGAGCAGTTCGATATGCGCAACCTCGATGCCGTATTGCTGCGCTCCGATATCCTTATGTCCCAGTTCCGTCAGCCGCAGGCCGCGCTATGGCTGGAGCAGCAGTCAGAGAACTTTGGTGGCAAAGACAAAGTGGAGATATTGCTGGAACTTTCTGATGTATATGACGAAGGCGAAGATTTTGACGCCGTATTCAATACGTTGAAGAGGGTGATACAGATAGACCGCCGCAACGAAGAGGCTCTGCAGAAGATCTGCTTCTGGGCCGAATTCACCGGCCGTCTGGACGAAAGCGTGACCATACATACCAACCTCACCGACGAAGATCCCTACAACGCGCTTGCCTGGTTCAATCTGGGTGCCGCTTACCAGGGTTTGAAGTTGTATGAGAAAGCGATAGATGCCTACCAGTTCTGTGTGGCCATCGACGAAAAATTTGAATTTGCCTACCGCAACATGGCCGATGCCTTCATGCGTCTGCGCCAGTACGAACCCGCATTGGAGGTATTGGAGAAGCACATGGAGATAGGCAAGCCCGAAGACGTGATCTTTGAGGCAATGGGCTATTGCTGGGAGAAGAAGAAAGATTATACACGCGCCCGCCAATACTACAGGCAGGCATCGCAACTGAGCCCGCAGGACGATAGCATTTTTTATAAGATAGGCGAGACCTACACCCGCGAGAAACAATGGGAAAAGGCGATAAAGTCCTTCTCGGTGGCGCTGCACCTCGATAAAGACAATGCTTCCTACTGCATGGCTATAGGCAACTGCCTCATGGAGCTGGATGTGAAGAGCGAAGCACTGGTTTGTTACCTCAACGCGGTGCGCCTGAAGCCGGACAATAAGACCACTTGGGTATCCCTCGTGCGCGGATTGTACCTGGCCGGTTACTACGACGAGGCCATTTTGCAACTGCAGGTAGCTACCGAACATTGCGGCGAAAAAGGCGATTTCCACTACTTCCACGCGGCAGCCCTGCTGGAGATGGGCAAGGCAAAAGAAGCCCTGCTGCAACTGGAAACTGCCCTGGAAATGGCACCTAAGAAGCTGAAACTGTTCACAGAGCTCAATCCTGAGTTCCTGATGAGGCCGTCTGTCGCCGACCTGATAGCCAAATACAGGAAAAAGAAGTAAGCGCCCGCTGAGATTGCTAACTGATAGTTATTGACAATTGCTTTAATGCATATTTTCCGATATTGCAGCCCCAAAACTGTGTGAAAAGAAAATGGGCGATCTGCTGGCAGTCATATATATAGGTACTATCCTGGTTCTTAGTGGCCTTGTGCTCATGTTCCGGTATGTGAACGATGGCGGCAGTAGTCGCCGGTGGGGTATATGGCTGCTGGTGCTGGGTTTGCTTGTGTACCTGGCGGCCTGGTTCTTCACCCCCGATTCTCCTTACTATCACCTCAACTACGACCCCGAAAAACACAGACTATGAGGCAGTTTAGTTTTATCATGGTGTTATTGGTTGCTATGTCACTGTCTGCCTCCGCGGGAGGGCGCAACGAGCGGGCTATTCGCAGCATGCTGGCCGCGCAGGTCACCCGGTGGAACAAGGGCAACATAGAAGGGTACATGCACGGCTACTGGGAGCATGACAGCCTGCTGTTCATAGGTTCAAAGGGGCCGTCATATGGTTATGCAGGCACACTGGCCCGTTACAAAAAGAGCTACCCCGATGCCGACCACATGGGCACACTCACCTCTACCATACTTAGCTGCAAAAGGCTGTCTCGTCAATACTACTTTGTGGTGGGCAAATGGTCGCTGGCACGCAAGGCCGGCGATGTCTCAGGCTCATACACTTTGGTGCTGCGCAAGATAAAGGGAGAGTGGGTCATCGTATCAGACCACAGTAGTTAGGGGCAGGCGACCGGCAGGGTCACTACAAACGTGCTGCCCTTTCCTTTTTCGCTCTGCACCTCAATAGTGCCGTCATTCACCCGCACAAATTCCTGGCACAGTAGCAACCCCAGACCAATGCCGCGCTCACCCTCGGTGCCATAGGTGTTTCGTCCGTCTTTTGCGGTGAACAGGCTTTCCAGTTGTTCGGCATCCATACCCACACCGGTATCGGTCACCGTAATGCGCACCGTGTTCGCCACCTCAGAACACTGCACCGATACGCTACCACCCGCTGCTGTGAACTTGAGCGCGTTCATGATAAGGTTGCGCAACACAATGTTGATCTGGCCGCCATCGCAAAAAGCCATGACCGGCGCGCCAGTGGTGCCTGTGAGGGTTATCTGCTTGCGCTCGGCGGTCTCACCCAACAACGAAAGGTTTCCGCCTATCAGCTGAACGATATCTGTAGGCGCCGGGTCCGATGCCTTGGTTTCCTGCATATAGCTGCGTGCCCACATCAGCACATTGTCCAGCAGCAGGTTCAGCGTGCTTAGCTGGTTGTTGATGTCGGGTTTCAGTATCTCATATTCCTCGGTGGTCAGCTGCTTATTATTCAGCATCTGAATGGCGGCGGTAATCGAATTGATGGGGCCCCGCAGGTCGTGCGACAGCACCGAGAAGGTCTTGTCTTTAAAGTGGTTCAGCTCTTCAAGGCGGCTGGCCTGCAACTGCAATTGTTCTTTTTGCCCCTGCACTTTTTCCTTTGCCCGTTTTTCAGATCGTTTCTTTCTGTAGAACAGTACCAGCATAGTGATGAGCAATACTGTACTCGCCAACAGCACTACCAGGGCTATTTTCATCTTGCGTGCGAATGATGCCTGTATGTCCCTGGTCTTTTTCAGCTCCTGTATCTGCAGTTGCTTTTTTTCAAGGTCGTGGTCATACTGTATCTTCTGTATCTTCCTTTCGTTGTCGGCATTAAACAGGCTGTCTTTGTAGCGCTGATAGGTATGCGACAGCTCCAAAGCTTTTTTGTAGTCGCCGGTGGCCTCATACATATTGGCCAGCTCGCCCGATGTCTCCATGGCCAGCTTCTTCTGCCCCGTCTGTTGCATCAGCTTCAGCGCCTCCTGCATGTGTGCCACTCCCTCTCTTTTCTTGCCTTGTTCAAACAGTATGCGCCCCATACCCGAATGGGCCGACAGAACAAAATTCACATCCGGAACAGTCTTTTGCCGCTTCAACACAACCTCATATGCAGCCAGTGCTTTGGCCGGTTGTTTGGTGGTAGTGTATATTTCGGCAGTATTGGTGAGAAATACCGTATTCCAGTATTCGTCGCCCATAGAGTCTGTAAGACGCAAACCCCTATTGAACAGTTCCAGCGCTTTCTGGTAGTCTTCCATCAGGCTGTATACAAACCCTATGTTAGCATAGTTTTGATATACCTCTTGCGGATTGGTGGAACTCTCAAAACTCTTCGGACTTTTGCCCACATATTCCCGCGCCTTGTCAAACTCTTTCAGTTGAGCATATAGTGTGGCAATGTTGGTATAGCAGTTGGATGCTGAGTTGGTGGCACCCAATGTCTCATATATCTTCAGTGCACCCAGGTACTCTTTCAGCGACGCGGCAAAATTGCCCATGTCGTTGTAGATATCGCCGAGGTAAAAATAGGCGCGGGCCACACGGCTGTCGTTGCCAATATCCTTCGCCGACTTTTTGGATCGCTCGAAGTAAGCAATAGCTTCCGGAAATTTCGTCTGCATGTAATAGACCAATCCTATGTTGTGCAGCAGCTCGTTTACATCTTTCGATGGCGGCTGTTTTTCCATCACCGCCCAGGCCTTCATCAGGTTGGCCTGTGCCTTGTCGTAGTTCTGGTCCAGCACATCGGCAATGCCCTCATACATGTGCGCCAGTGCCTCGCCCCGGGTGTAACCAATACGTGCCGAAAGTTTCAGCGCGGCATCAGAATAATGCCGGATGGAATCAGAATTTGTATTCCTGTTCTTATACTCCCAGGCCATTCCCAGTAGTGCCTGCGCCCGGGTAGTATCAGCAACTGATGCCGTCTGCAATACTTTCCTCAGGCTATCGCTGCGGCCGGCAAAAGCTTTGTTGGGGATGTTAACTGCCAGAAATGAAGCAAAAACTATTGCTGCCGGCGTGAGAAACCGGTTCTTGCCAGCACAGTCGAACTGATCCGTTTGTATACGACCAGCTTGAGGTAAGTGCAAAAGATCGGGCATAAGTGTAGCTTGTCCAAGTAAAGATAGTTCATAGAATGTTCACGAAACAGACACATATTATTAGTGTTCGTGGGCGTGATAACAGATTTATAATCCGGCGCCGACCAATTTGTCAATTTTTGAATAGATTATTAGTGTAATTTGGGGCATTGCCTAAACGAAACCGCGTATGTCGTTCAAAACTAAATTGTGGCTGTTCTTCGTTATTGCTATCGTTGTATTAACAGCAATGGCAGGTCTGGTATTCAGGACGGTGAAGCAGAATAAGTCGGACTATACATGGGTAGTGCACACTAATGATGTGCTGCTCGACATCACCAAGGCCCGGTCTGCCATCAAAGACAACATACTGGCGGCTACCAGATATGTATTGGTGGCCGATACTGCTGCAGGAGGGTTGATGCGATCGCACCGCGCCACCATCTTCGGGCATCTGTATAATATCAACGCCATGGTGCGCGATAATCCCGCCCAGCAGGAACTGCTGAAGCAGGTGGGCAATGTAATAGAAGAGCGCCTTGCCCTATCCGATTCCATAATGGCAGTCACCGACAGGTCGGGGCCGGTGGCTGGTACTATTATGGTGCAGTATGCCATGCGCAAAGACTACCTGCAAAGGATAAATAAGCTGGTGGCCGAGTTTGAGAACGAAGAGCGGCGTTTGCTGCAAATGCGTAAAGCAAGGTTCATCAAAAGTCAGGACGAACTTACCTATAGCGTTATTGCACTGGCTATTGCATCGGTGATAGGTGTCTCTGTCACCTTCCGGCTGGTAACAGACCAGTTCGCCAAACGACAAAAAGCCGAGAAAGAGATACTGGAAATTAACGCCGGATTGGAGGAAAGAGTGAGTCGGAATACCGAGGTGATACGGCAGCACGAGTCGCGCTACCGCCGCATGCTGGACAGCATGATGGAGGGGGCGCAGATCATAGGCAATGACTGGCGCTACATTTACCTTAACGATGCCGCTGTGCGACAGGCCAAAGTGCCGAGGAGCCAACTGATAGGCCGCACCATGATGGAGGTGTATCCCGGGGTGGAAGAAAGCGAGATGTTCCGGGTGCTGGACCGCTGTATAGATACCCGCAAACCGGAGGTGTATGAAAGCGAGTTCGTGTATGCCGATGGTACCATGGGTTATTTCGAGCTGCGGGTCGAGCCCGCAGAAGAAGGCATCTTCATCCTCTCTATGGATATAACCGACCGTGTGCTCAAAGAAAAAGAACGGAAGCGGCGTATGGGCGAGACCACCCACATCTTGCACAGGATATCGCACGAGATCAGGCAGCCGGTCACCAGCATCATAGGCGTTTCCAGATTGCTGAACGATTCTATGGTGGACAGGGCAGAGCTTGACTTTGTTGCCTCCGAGATTAGAGAGTCGCTCGACAGGTTAGACCGAAGCACACGCAATCTGTCGGAGTACATTTCGTCAATACCTGCCTGATGGCAGCGGTTCACTTAATATACAATTGACGCCATATCCTTACATTTGTAAATAGCATATGGAACCATCGCCGCAATTCGAACGTATACGCGCCTATTATCTTTCCCTTTTACCCGCCCTCACCAGCGATGCGTGGGAACTTTGCACAGACCACTTCACCATACGCACCCTGAAGAAGGGCGAGTTTCTGCAGAAGCAGGGTGTGGTGGCCAACCATGTGTCGTTCCTGAATTATGGCCTGCTGCGCATGTACCACCTGGTAGACGGTCGCGAAAAGGTATCGGAGTTCTTTAAAGAGGGCGACTATGCCGCCGACTATCGCAGCTTTCTGATGCGCGAACCCGCCACCACCTTTGTGCAGGCACTGGAAGACACCGAAGTGGTGGACCTTTCGTTTGACGACCTGCAGGTGATCTACAAACAAATACCCGAGGCTAACTACATTGGCCGGCTGATAGCCGAAGAGTTATTTAAAGACATGTGCCGCCGTACTACCACGCAGGTTACCGTGAGCATTGACGACCAATATGCTGCCATTGTGCGCGACAAGCCATGGCTCATTCAGCGGGTGCCACAGTACATGATAGCCTCTTACCTGGGCGTGACACCCGAGGCGCTCAGCCGCATCAAGTCGAGGGCGGGCAAGCGGTCGCGGAAGATTCCACTGCGCCCGGTAACTGCGCCCGTTGCAGAGATCGTTACCGCCGCGCAACCCTGACCGGTAGTGTTCTATTGATCCTGATCAATATCTCGGGTCTTTCTCTATTTATTAACCTGGGTTAAGGAAAAAGACCCCGATCATTTGGAGTTTTGTCCCGTCATTCCAAACACGATCATGAAAAGGATAATCAACACAATCGTATTTCTGCTGGTGGCAATGGCACTACATGCACAGCAGCAGACGCAGAGCATAACCGGATACATTTATGACGAAGCCTCGCGCGCGCCGCTTGAGGGAGTCATAGTAAAGATCCTGAACCTGACACCCGAGCGGGGCGCCGCAACCGATGCCAATGGCCGTTTCCGCATAGACAGTGTGCCCATTGGCCGCCGCACCATAAAGGTCACCTACATATCTTATGAAGACAAGCTGGTGAACGACCTGGTGGTGACAGCCGGCAAGGAGGTGAACCTGGACCTGCCCCTGCAGGAGGCTGTGCACAAGCTGAACGAGGTGACCGTGACCTATGACCGCAGCAAGGACAAGAACCGCACCATAAATGATATGGCCCTCATCAGCGCACGCTCCTTCAACGTGGATGAGACCAAGCGCTACGCAGGTGCCCTGGGCGATCCGTCGCGCATGGCGGCCAACTTTGCCGGTATAGTGGCTGGCAACGACAGCCGAAACGACATAGTGGTGCGGGGCAACTCGCCCACCGGCATGCTGTGGCAGATAGAAGGACTGAACGCGCCCAACCCCAACCACTTTGGCACGGTGACCAGCACCGGCGGACCGGTGAGTATGCTGAACAACAACAACATCGCCAAGTCCGACTTCCTCACCGGCGCCTTTCCAGCTCAGTATGGCAATGCCCTTGCAGGCGCCTTCGACATAAAGCTGCGCAACGGCAACCGCGACAAGGCCGAATATGTGGCGCAGATTGGCTTCAACGGCTTTGAAGGTGGTGCCGAAGGGCCTATAGGCAAGAACGGCAAAACATCCTACCTCATCAACTATCGCTACAGCACACTGGGTGTGTTCAAAGCGCTGGGCCTCAATCTGGGTACGGGTACCGCAGTTCCTATCTATCAGGATGTGAACTATAAGTTCCAGACCGAGCTCAGCAAGAAGAGCAAGCTCACGGTGTTTGGTATAGCAGGCAACAGCCGTGCCGACTTTTTGGGCAAGGACGTGGACACCACCAAGCCCGACCTTTATGGCGGCAACCCGTTCTCTGACCAACGCTCTAAGTTCACCACCACTATCACCGGCGCATCTTACGAATACCAACTGTCTGAGAAGTCATCGACGAAGCTGATAGTGGGTTACTCCACCACCAACCAACACTATACCAACGACTCTATCAGCCAGACCGACAACAGTACCCACCCCAGCGAGCTGGCTGATCTTGCTACCTCTAAACTCTCGGTACAGTGGCTGTACATGCACAAGTTCAACGCGAAGAACAACCTGCAGGCCGGCCTCACTTACGAGAACATTGGCTATGACATGGGCTACAAAAGGATGTATCCCGGTCAGCCCGACAGGGTGTATACCGATGCTACCGGCAACATGGGTCTGGAGCAGGGTTTTGTGCAGTGGAAACACCGCTTCAGCAACGACCTGTCCTTCTCTGGCGGCATGCACTTCCAGTACCTTGGTCTGAATGGCAGCTTTGCCGCAGAACCCCGTGCCGGCCTGCGCTACAGCATCAATACACGCAATGCCGTGAGCCTGGGATATGGCCTGCACAGCCAGGCGCAGAATGTATATAACTACTTTGTGCAGACGCCCACAGCCACCGGCACAGTGCTCACCAACAAGGACATGGGCTTCACACAAAGCCAGCACATGGTGGCGTCATACGACTTCAACATATCGCCCAACATGCGCATAAAGGCCGAGGGCTATTACCAGATGATCAGCAACGTGCCGGTGGAGACTTCTCTCAGTTCCTACTCTGTGCTCAACTCGGGTGCCGATTTTGGTCTGGACAACCGCGACAGCCTGGTGAACAACGGTACCGGTACCAACTACGGTGCCGAGCTAACGGTAGAACACTTCCTGTCAAAAGGATTCTACTTCCTCATCACAGGTTCGCTAGTTAATGCAAAGTATAAAGGCAGCGATGGTGTGGAGCGCAACACCGCCTTCAATACAGGCCATGTGGCCAATGTGCTGGCCGGCAAAGAATTTAAAGTGGGCAAGAACGGCAGTGTGCTTGCACTCAACTTTAAGGTCACCACCATTGGCGGTCGTTACCTCACCCCGCTCGATCTTGTAGCGTCGCAGTATGCAGGTGTGGCGGTGTACCGCACATCTGAGGCATTCTCGGTGAAGCAGCCCGACTATTTCCGTACCGACTTCAAGATCGCCTACCGCCGCGAATTCAAACGCAGCACCATGGAGATATCGCTGGACCTGCAGAACGTGACCAACCAACGCAACGTTTTCAACCAGACCTACGATCGCCGTACCAACAAAGTAGTGAACAACTATCAGCAGGGTTTCTTCCCCGTTCCGCTGTTCCGCTACACCTTCTAATGCCGCAACCGTCACTTGCCGGGGTCTTCGGGCAGAAAAGTCGCTATCTTTATTCGCTTATGAAAAAGACAGCCTCCGCTCTGCTGAAGACCCTGGTTTTTTTACTGTCCGCATCTGCCGCACAGGCACAGCAGGTGGCCGACACCATCTTGCTGGAAGACAAGGCGAAGGTGGTGTGCCGCACTGCAGTGGACGTGAAGCCGATCCCCGAGTTTCAGATGTTCCGGTTCATAGCCAGGAACATCAAATACCCAAATGATGCCCGCGAGGAAGGCATAGAGGGCAGGGTGTATGTAAGCTTCATCGTGACCGATGCCGGCAAGGTGACCAACCCATCCATCGTTAGCTCTCCGCACGAGGTACTTTCGAAAGAGGTGCTGCGCCTCATAGGCCTGATGCCCAATTGGAAGCCCGCCTCCATTGCCGGCAAACCGGTGAATGTGACGCTTGAGATGCCGGTCAGCTTTAAGCTGGAGTGATCGGCTGCCTGCTGCGCAATTTTTTTTATTTCTGCCCATTTCCCACATTTTCATTGATTATCAATGGGTATGTGGGAAGTTCCGCTTCCCACTGCGCAGTTTTGCTTCTCAAAACCTGCGCACTACTTCTCACTTTCTTCCCACTTCTTCTCAGGGTGAGAATTAAAGAAAACAAATAATACAACCACACAGCCCCCATTTCGTCCAACTTCTCTTCAAATTACAACCGCACCCCAAAACCAGCAAAAGAAAAATCTATGATAGTGCGATTTGTGGGGTATGATAGAAAAAAGATGAGGGGATTTGGTAGTGAGGTGCGACAACTATATCGGGCAATTATCATCCTCTTCGCCTGTATCTTTGCTACCTTCATTTCAATTAGCGATCATAATAGGTATTCTTCTTACGGCACTTGCAATCAATACCGGTCTTTCGGTGTTGCTGGGGTTGTGGGCGCGCAGCACGCCGCTGGGGTTCAGGAAGGTGTTTGTGGCATCGGCGGTGGCGGGTGCGCTTCCGTTCCAGCCGGGTCTCCTGTGCGGCGCCTTGTGTGATGGAGGGACCCGGCGGCATTTCTCCAGGTAGTAGCCAATATTCATTTGTTGCCGGGTAGCAGTCATCAACTACACCTAAGCTATTGTCGCCGGGTCCTGAGAAGGTCAGAGACCCTAGACGAAACCGAAGTTACTATGTGCCGGGAATATTGATATGGTGTTCCCGGATTTTATCCATTAAATAGGTCGAGATAAGAACTGAAAATGAACACCCTGTTTCGGCTTTGACCAGTTAACTCTTGCAGGATACCATATTTCTCAAAACTTTCTATAAGGTCGCCAGCCGCCTTTTTACTGAGCGAACATACGCGCTCGGCTACTTTAACAGTAATAACAGGTTCGTTAAACAAATGGGTTAACAAAGTCAATGCAGATTGCGTGCGACGTCCCCAACTTTTATGTATATCAGATTCCAGTCTCTTTTTTAACTCTATGATCTCTGACAACTTTGCAACCGCTTCTTTAGATGTTTGCTCAATGCCGATCAAAAAGTATTTAAGCCACTGAAGCATATCGTTTTTGTCGCGTACACGAGTTAGGTTATCATAGTAATTCGCCTTGTTCTTTTCAAAGTAAACAGATAAATACAGCAAAGGCATCTGCAATATATTCTGATCAACTAAAAATAAGGTTATGAGCAGTCGTCCAATACGTCCATTGCCATCCAGGAAGGGGTGTATTGTTTCGAATTGATAATGAGCGATACCTATTCTTATCAGTGCCGGTACATTGATACGCTCATTGTGAAGGAAGTTCTCTAGATCGCCCATTAATTCATCAACATAATGATGCGCGGGCGGAACAAAGACTGCGTCTGATGGACCGCTTCCACCAATCCAATTCTGACTTGTTCGAAATTCACCGGGTAATTTGTGTTCTCCCCTTACTCCGCTTAATAATACTTCATGGGCGTTTTTTAACAATCGTGAAGAAAGGGGTAGCTGTTTTAAATTTTCAATTGCAGTGTTTAGTGCGTGAGTATAATTTTGTACTTCTTTCCAATCGTTCCTTCGTTCAGGCGCGATTTCCTCTAACGGCAACATTGCCTCTCTGATATTTGTTTGGGTCCCCTCAATTCTGCTTGAGATTACGGCTTCCTTTTTTATATGAAGCTGAATGAACAGATCTATATTGGGAACAAGTTTGGCATATGAATTGAGTTCTCCTAATTGAATAGACGCTTTTTCTAAAAGGGTATTTAGCATAGCATCTTGCCACTGCCACTGGTCATTTATCTTTGTTGGAACAAAGTATCTATATCCGATTCCACTTTGAAGAGTACCTGAATTGTATTTTTCTAGCGATATCACACTACTTTAGATTTTGAGCAAAAGTAAACTAAAAACAGCGTTAGATTACTTTCATTCGCAAAAGTAGTCTTAATTCTTTAAAAGAGTACTTTCTGAAACCATAAAAGTGTACAGTAGCTGCTTGTAAACCGCCACAAAGAGTTTTCGTTTCGGGTTTCCTTCGTCAAGCCTTGTGTGATGGAGGAACCCGGCGGCATTTCTCCAGATAGTAGCCAGTATCCATTTGTTGCCGGGTAGCAGTCATCAACTACACCTAGGCTATTGTTGCCGGGTCCAGCGAAGGGCAGAGACCGGGCATATACAGTAACTTATTGACCTATTAACCCTTTACCCTGTTACCCCTCCATAATCATTCTGCCCCTCGGTTCTTTTTTTATCACACCCCACAAATCGCACTATCATAGATTTTCTTTTTGCTTGGTAGCACACCCCTTTGTAACTTGTATAGATGTGGAAGGAAATGAGGCAAAAAGGGACGCATAGAAATTTTATCTCACTTCTCACTCTGAGAAGTAGTAGGAAGAAAGTGAGAAGTAGTGCGCAGGTTTTGGGAAGCAGTGCCTGTCCCGAAAGCATTCGGGAAGAAGCAAAACTTCCCACACACCCATTGATAATCAATGAAAACACCCCAAACTGCGCAGACTCGCCTGCCGGCAGGCAGGAATAAAAAAACTGCATAAGGTGGGAAGCGGTTCGCCGGCGGGAGCAGCAAATGCATGTAGCCATCACCACCGCCTTACCTATATCTTTACTACTTTCGATTGAAATGGCGAACATAATAGGTATTATTCTTACGGCACTTGTTATCAATACGGGTCTTTCGGTGTTGCTGGGGTTGTGGGCGCGCAGCACCCCACTGGGATTCAGAAAGGTGTTTGTGGCATCGGCGGTGGCGGGTGCGCTTACGGGATTTGTGATGGTGCGCAACGCTAAGAAGCAATAAACAGATCAGGTAAATGCCGAACGCCTGATGCGATCGAACAGGGCACCCATGGATAACAACAGTCCCCGCTTGGCATAGTCTCCCGCCTATGTCATACCGGCCCCGGCCGGTGAGAGGTAATAACTAAATAGGCTGCAGATGCTGCATAAAAGGAAAAGAGTTCTTTGAAACAACTGAAGATGTAAAAAAATGACACAAAGGAAATAACGAAGGAAGATGAAAAGAAGAATTAATATAGTTTGTGTTTTCCTACTTTTTTCACCTATAACAGGGTGTGTTTTAGGGGGAACCCATGGGGGTATAAAATCTTACGAATATCCGCTTAAAAAAGATAGTGTTAAAGAGGCTATATTTAAAGTGATTCGCAGCAACCAGCATATAATATTAGATAGTGACTCTGACTATTACAACGATGCTGATAGGTATATTTCATTCAAGGTAAAAACACCTGATATCTATAATGACTATACGCTACATTTTCGTGGGAATGAGCAATATTGGGACACTGCGACAACCACTATTATTACCCTTGTTTATGCGTTTGGTAAAGATGGTCGTGGTGGCAGTCGTGGAGATGGTGGTGTTTCTTGGTATACACCATTTTTAAAAAATCGGCTAATCAGGTGTTTTGAAAATGAACTTGTTGAAAGAGTCGATAGTATCCTACAAATAGATCGTGTCACACAGTAGCGGTTCCCTCCTAGCCGGGGCTACAAAAACCCCGCTTGGCATAGTCTCCCGCCTATGTCATACCGGCACCCGATCTCCAGATCGGCGAACCTTCATTGTGGAGCCCTGTGCGAGGTAGTGGCTCGGCTCGGAGAGGAGTGTCCGTCGAATGATCATGTCGCCCATCTCGGGGCTTTTTTTATGACGTTGCACAAAACGCACTATCATAGATTTTCTTTTTGCCTAGTTGCTGTGCCGGTTGTAACTTGTATGGATGTGGAAGGAAATGAGCAAAAAAGGGGATGTATGGAAATTTAATTCACTTCTCACCCTGAGAAGAAGTGGGAAGAAAGTGAGAAGTAGTGCGCAGGTTTTGGGAAGCAGTGCCTGTCCCGAAAGCATTCGGGAAGAAGCAAAACTTGCCACACACCCATTGATAATCAATGAAAACACCCCAACCTGCGCAGACTCGCCTGCCGGCAGGCAGGAATAAAAAAACTGCACAAGGTGAGAAGCGGTTCGCTGGCGGGAGCAGCAAATGCATGTAGCAATCACCACCGTCCTGACCTGTATCTTTGCTACCTTCATTTCAATTAGCGATCATGATAGGTATTCTTCTTACGGCACTTGCAATCAATACCGGTCTTTCGGTGTTGCTGGGGTTGTGGGCGCGCAGCACGCCGCTGGGGTTCAGAAAGGTGTTTGTGGCATCGGCGGTGGCGGGTGCGCTTACAGGATATATGATGGTGCGCAAAGCTAAAAATCAATAGATCACGTAAATGCCGAACGCCTGATACGATCGAACAAAGCACCCATGGATAACAACAGTCCTGAGGGGCTGGTAAGTATCTGGTAGTGGTCGGCACCAAACATGCGGGGCAGGTAGTATTTGGCCTGCGCCTCTATGGCCAGTGCATAGGTGCCTATGTGCTGCACATGCAGCTCGCGAAGGGCCTGCCGCACATCGTTGATACCATAACGTCCTTCGTATTTGTCGTAGTCGTTGGGTTTGCCGTCGGATATGAGGATGACCCACTTGGCGGCGGTTTGGCGGTTGGCAAGCAATGTGCCGGCATGCCTGATGGCCGCGCCTATGCGGGTGTAGCCACGGGGTTGCACGGCACCCACACGATGGCGTGCGGCACTCCATCCTTCATCGAACGACTTGATGTGCAGGAAGGTGGAGTTGTTGCGGGTATGTGAGCAGAAGCCTGCTATGGCAAAGTCTACGCCATACTCGTTGAGCACCTCGCCAAAGAGCAGGGACACTTGCTTTTCTACGTCTATCACCCGGTTGCCATCGGCATAACCATCGGCAGACAGACTTATATCGAGCAGGAGCAGAATGGAAAGGTCTTTCTCGGCGTTTCGCTCGGAGAGGTAGATCTTGCCCGATGGGGTGGTGCCACTGTGCCGCTCTACCATGAGATCGGTAACGGCATCTATGTCGAACTCGTTGCCCTGTAACTGTCGGCGCTGCTGCTGACGTTTGTTGTGTATGTTGGCCAACGATTTTCGCAGGAGGGTGAGCACGCCGGTATGCGCGGCCAAAGTGTCTTTGGTCCACTTGCTATCGGTCTGTCGTTGGTGTACGGGATATACCTTGCAGAAGTTGTTGCGATAGGCCTGCTTTGCGTGGTCCCATTCGGGGTATTCGTAGCAGATGCCCGCATCGGTGGTCTCGGCACTTTCGGCAATGGTGGTGTGTTCGGCAAAGTCGGCCTGATAAACGGAGTGTGCCTGATCGTCGACGCGCACGGTGTACTTCATGGTCAGCTCATCGAGGGCGGTACTATGGTCTTCCAGTTGGTCGTCACCGTCGAAGTCGCGCCAGGTGCCATTGAACTCATCGGCGGTCTCCACCTTTTCGAAGTTGTGGGTGAGCACATAGTCTTCCTGCTGTTTCTTATCGACCTGCAGGGTGATGGTCTCTTCTACGGCCCCGGCCTTGAGAACGGTTGTGGGTATCACTTTCTCCTTGGGTGCGGGCGTATTGTTGCCGCTGTGCAGCAGGTCGGCCCCGGAGGCGTGACCTTCGTTGCGCATCCACTTGCCGTAGAGCCAGTGCAGCTCGGCGGGTGTGCCTGCTGTTGCTGCACGCTGCTGCAGGTAGGTGACGAATGCCTGATGTAACTCTTCTATGGCCGGGTACATGCTGAACAACACACCCAGCACCTGCGGCGCAGTGCGGGCAGCCTCCTGCCGCGACACCTCCAGACCTACATCGGTGCCGGCAGCATGGTTGAAGCCAAGCGACCGCTGCACAGAGAGGAAGAACGTGCGGTAGAGATAGAAAGAATAGTTGGCCTCGGCGGAAGGAAACAAAAAGAAGGAGGACGGAAGAAAGAAGCTTTCATCCTTGTGTCCTCCTTCTGCTTCAGCGGGGTATATTTCTATTTTGCAGCCGTTGAGTGCACTGGCAATGAGCGTGAGGCGCGGCGCCACATCGGTAAGCAGGACGGTGCGCTGCACGATGCCGGCATCTGCACGCCTGCGCCGCTTGAAAAAGGCGGCCACCTTGCCGAAGAGATATTCATCGAGCGCCATCAGATCATGAGATTACAGAGATCGGTAAGTGCTGCTACTGTCTCCAGGTCATCGGTAAGCGGTTCTACCACGGCCACCTTTACAGCGAGCCGCTTGGGCAGCCCGCCGGCAATGAGTCGCGCAGCGTCTACCAGCAATCGGGTAGACACTGTTTCGGTGAGGCCCAGCTCGGTGAGGGTGCGCACCTTGCCGGCAATACGCACCAGCTTTTGCGCATCGGTTGCGTCCACACCGGTTTCCTGCACCAGAATCTCTGCTTCGATATCGGGTACAGGGTAGGTGAAGGCGAGTGCCACGAACCGCTGCCGTGTGGAGGGCTTCAGCTCTTTGAATCCTTTCTGATAGCCGGGATTGAACGAGGCTACCAGCATGAAGTCGGGGTGTGCTTTTACGCTTTCGCCTAGCTTGTCAATAAACAATTCGCGCCGGTGATCGGTAAGCGGGTGAACGGCCACGATGACATCGGGGCGAGCCTCGGCTATCTCATCGAGGTAGACGATGGCGCCTGAGCGCACTCCTGTAGTGAGCGGGCCGTCTTGCCAAACGGTCTCCGCCCCTTTCAGCAGGAAGCGCCCCACGAGGTCGGTAGAAGAGGTTTCTTCGTGACAGCTGATCGTGATGAGCTGCCGGCCAAGCTTGTGGGCCATATACTCTATAAACCGCGACTTACCGGCACCTGTGGGGCCCTTGAGTAAAATGGGTAAATGGTTCCTGCAGGTATGTTCAAAAACGTCTTCTTCCTTTCCGGTAGCATGATAGTATGGTGCAGACATATATTCTGTAGTTGTGTAAACGGATGGTGTTTGGTTTGCTTCGTGGGGCGCTGTTATTATTGTGTCACTAATGCCTCGTCTGACGGGCGGCCGTGTTTCACGAATTCGTATATGTACATACAGATACCTGTAGTGAACATGGTGGCGCAGCTAACGAGAATGAGGAAGTGTACCTGTATCTCTTTCTGCACGTCGCCGAACTCGAGGCCTACTTTCCTTTCCAGGTAAACCTGTGCCACACCTGCCACACCGAATGCCACCGTCATGCCCAGCATGCCTATGTTGGACAACCAGAAGGCATAAAGACCCGTGGTGGTGTCATAGAGTTTGCGACCTGTGAGATTGGGCATTGCATAGCTGATGATGGCCAGCACGATCATGGCATAGGCACCCCAGAATGCGAGATGGCCGTGCATGGCTGTGACCAATGTGCCGTGGGTGTACATGTTGACCTGCGGAATGGTGTGTGCCAGTCCCAGCAATCCGGCACCCACAAAGGATACGATGGCTGTGCCCAGTGTCCAGCTTAGGGCGATCTTGTTAGGATGTTTCTTTTCGCCCTTGCGGTACATAGCAATAGCGAAGAGTGCCATGCCGAGGAATGCCAGCGGCTCCAGAGCAGAGAAGATGCCACCTACAATGAGCCATATTTTACCCACGCCTATGTAGTAGTAGTGGTGACCGGTACCGAGTATACCTGAGATGAATGTGAGGCCGACAATGACATAGAGCCATTTTTCGATGACCTCTCTGTCCACACCGGTTATCTTGATGAGGAGGAATGAAAGGATACCGCCCATTATCAGTTCCCATACACCTTCTACCCACAGGTGCACTACCCACCAGCGGAAAAATGAGTCCATTGCCTGATTGTCGAACCAGATCATGCCGGGCAGGTAGAGGAGCGCGGCGAACACCAGACCCATTGTAAGTACCAACGCGGTGGTAGTGCGCTTCTTGCCCTTGAACAGGGTGACGAGAATGATGCCGAGGAAGGTGAGCACGTTGACCACCACGAGATAGTCGAGCGGGCGGGGGATCTCGAGAAATTTGCGGCCCTCCCAGTAGTTGAAGTGATAACCGACAATGGCGATAACGCCCACCACTGCCAGCGATATGAGCTGCGCGTATGCCAGCTTCACACTGGCCAGCTCGTTTTCGGCCTCCTCGGGAATAATGTAGTAGGCAGCACCCATAAAGCCCGACAGCAGCCAGACCACCAGCAGGTTGGTATGCACGGCGCGTGCGGTATTGAAGGCGATGACAGAATGCAGCCCGTCGTAGCCCATGTGCGCGAAGCCCATAATGAAGCCATATATCAGCTGCAGCGATAACAGCAGCATGGACAGCGCGAAAAACCAATAAGCGACTTTTTGTGATCTGTATTTCATAAGTAAGTTGAATTTGAAGCGTGAGTTATTTTTTCAGGTCGGGTTTGGGCGGGAAGCCATTGAGGTCTGTTTCGCCTATCCATTTGAGGAATGCCACTACGTCATTGGCCTGCTGCTCGCTAAAGCCGTAGGCCACCATTTTGCGGCCACGTGGCGACCAGGGGGTCTTTGACATGAGCGCGGCTTTTATGTAGCCCTCACCGCGGCGCTCATAGACCTTCGTAAGCTCGGGCGCATAGTAGGCACCCTCGCCCATGATGGTGTGGCAGCCCATACAGTTGTTGGCTTCCCATATTTCCTTGCCGCGCACCACCTGAGGTGTGAGGTTTTCTTCGTGGGTCCTTTTGGGTACCTCGTTGCTGAGAGAGGTCCACGACAGCGCCAGGAATACGGCGAATGTCACGATCGTTCCTCCCAGGAAAAACGTTTTTGCTTGCGATTTTGACAACATATTCTTTGGATTTTTTTGAGTGAATGATGATACTGTGTCTATTGCAGCTGTGTGTGTATGGCCTGCAAGGTGCCGGCAGGGTCTTGTCCCAGCCCGTCCTGACGATGTGCTATTACGCCGTCTTTGCCAAGAACATAAACGGTATTGGAGTGATCGAAGCCCCCGCCTGATAGTTTTTTGATGCGCACGCCCAGGACATTGGCCATTTCGGCGGTAGCGTCATCATCGGCGCAAACAAGCGTCCACATAGAGTCGAGCTGGTGTTCTTTTGTGAATGCTTTCAACCGTTCGGGGGTGTCGTTGGCGGGATCCATGGTGATGAGCAGAAAGTGTGTGCGGGCACGGTCGGCATCGCTGAGCGCGGCACGGATGTTCTTGAGATCAGCCATGATGCGCGGACAAGCCGACTGGCACGATGTGAAGATCATAGCTGCAACAGTGACCTTGCCTGAGAGATCTGTTGTGACAAACGGAGTGCCCTGTTGGGTGGTCCATTTGCTGGTGATGTTGAAGAGTGATTCGTCGGATACCTCACCGGCTTCCGGTACGTTGTCTTTGCTGCAGCACGCTTTCACTTCCTCTTTTGCGGCGGGTGTGCTGACCGGTGCCTGACTACATGATGCCAGCAATGTGGCATATAGTATGGCTGATGCAATGATGGTTGTTTTCATAACTTTTTATTTTACGCACCTGAACCCGATGTTGGGCACACAGTAGTTAGCTTTTACGCTTGATCTCATGGCAAACCTCATGAAGGCCGCATAGTTGTTGATGTCTTTGGAGTCGAAGGAGCCCCCGCCGCAGAAGAAGGTATTGTCGAGACTGCTGTTGCCGCGCGATTCGCCGGTGGTGAGCGCACTGTTAAAGTCGAAGGTCCATTCCCACACAAGGCCGTGCATATCATACACGCCATAGTAGTTGCGGAATGTGCTGCCCACTGAAGGCAAGACCTTGTGCGACGGACGCGATACCCAGTTGAGTACCCATTGGTTGAAGGCCTTGTCGCGGCTGGCATCGGCAAGGCGTTCGTTGGCGAGGGCTACCAGTTCCCACTCGGCTACCTTTGGCAGGCGTTTGCCCATACACTCGCAGTATTTCTTTGCGGCAAACCAGGATACATTTACCACAGGGCTGTTGGCCAGGCGGCTATCGAATGTTGTATCTGATGTCCAGTGGCGCAGATAGCCGGTATCGGCAAATATGGTGCGTGTTCTGCTTTTGCGCCACTCCGGGTGGGCCTTCACAAACTTCAGGTAGTCGGCGTTGGTAACGGCATGTACGTCTATGTTGAAAGGTTTTACCATTACCCGCTGACTATCGGATGAATAGAGCGGCAGGTATTTGCCGCCCTTCACCCGGGCCATGCGGCCGGAAGTATCGGCCACATGGCTGTGTGCCTGCAACGCACACATCATCAGTATCAGGAACACGGGAATTTTCATCGTATTATCTTCTTTGTTTAGCTACATCAGCGGGAGAAACTTCGCCGCCTTTGTTGCCGAAATTGTTGAGTATGTAGGTGACCACAGACGCGATCTGCGGATCGCTGAGGGTCTGTTTAGGCATGATGCCGTCATATACTTTGCCGTTCACGGTTATTTTGCCGGTTACGCCATGCACCACGGCTCTGATAGCCTTGGCGGGATCTGACGCGAAGTAGTCTGATTTAGCCAGCGGAGGGAACGAACCCGCGATACCATTGGCATCGGCCTGGTGGCATGGCTGGCAGGTGCTGGTGTACAATGCCTTGCCCTGAGCAATTTTTTCTTCTTTTGTCAGTGGTTTTGTCGCAGCCACTGCTACGTCGGGCATGTTCTGTACGGCACCGCCTTCAGGTTGGTATATACGATCGTCCTGCTGGCCGGAGTAGATGGTCTTGTTCTCAGGTCCTTCCACTTTCAGCATACCCAGAGAGCCTTTGTTGAATGTGCGGAATATAGAGTGGTCAACGAGAATGAGTGTAGCAGGCACATCGCACTTGAACTCGGTGATGGAAGAACCACCCGCAGGTACGAGTGTTGTCTGTATGTCATGGTTCGGTACGCAGCCTCCTTCGGTGTAGACATTGTCGAAGATCTCGCCGATGACGTGGAAACTGGATACGAGGTTGGGACCGCCGTTACCCACAAACAGACGCACCGTTTCGCCCACTTTAGCTTTCAGTGACTGTTCGCCGGTGAGGGCGCCCACCTTTCCGTTGAATACCACATAGTCGGGTTGTTCTTTCAGGGCTTTGTCCATATTGAATGGTTGCAGTCCGGCCTCTCCATAAGCGCCTTTGGTGTAGAAGTCGCCCTGGCACACATAGTATTCTCTGTCCACTTTTTTGAGTCCTTCTTTAGGTTCTACCAGTATGAGGCCATACATGCCATTGGCAATGTGCATACCCACAGGCGCAGTGGCACAGTGGTAAATGTAGAGGCCATGGTTCAGAGCCGTGAAGGTAAATTGTGTTTCGTGGCCGGGTGCGGTGAATGTAGCAGCCGCGCCACCACCCTGGCCTGATACGGCATGGAGGTCGATGTTGTGGGGCAGTTTATTGTTCGGGTTGTTTTTGAGGTGAAACTCCACCACATCGCCCTCACGCACACGGATGAATTTGCCGGGTACACTACCGCCAAATGTCCAGAAGTTATACTTCACGCCATCCATCATCTCCATTTCTTTTTCTATCACTTCAAGATTCACGATCATCTTGGTGGGGTGCTTGCGGGTGATAGGAGGAGGGACGTTGGGTGCGTCGGTGAGTACTGCTATTTCTTCACCCTGCAGTACGTCTGAATATTGGGTGCCTGATGCGCCCTTCTGTGCTTCGTTGCATCCTGCTGCAAAAACACCCAGCAATATAGCCGCGGCGGCAGTCTTAAAGAATGATCTTTTCATAGACATGATATTTATTAGTTAGAGAATTCGTGTATAAAAAATGTGGGGGAAACTTTCAGCATTACGTAGGCCCAACCGTTGTATGTGTTGGCGTTGCCGCCTTTTATCAGTTCCATATTGCTGGTGGCAAACATCATACAGTAGCCGGCCTGCAGTGCTACTGCCTGCGATGGTTTGTAGTCGAACAGAAGGTCCAGTTCGCGGCCCAGGTCTTTTCCTATTTTCTTTGCGGCCAGGTTGTTGGCGTTGGCAAGGGCAAAGGAGTGGACATCGAGGGTGAATGAGTAGTTTTTGCCCGGTGCTATGCCTGCACGCAGCCAGCCATCGGTGAGGCCGCGCTGCCTGGTATCTGCGGGGATAGCGAGGAAGTAGTCCATGTATCCGTAGAACTTGTGGTTGGTGGCATACAGCGTATTGAAATTGTTGGTATTACCGGCAGCAGTGTTGTCGGAATTTCCGGAAAGCACATCGTAGCCGGCACCGAAGAACAGTTTGTCTTTTTTGAAGCCGATACTGCTGTTCACCATGTATGCATTGGCGGTGAGGTTATTTTCTGTTTTGCCGCCCTGGTAGTAGCCGGCAAGCATCGCGTTCCAGCCTTTGTTGGCGAATGTGAACAGAGGGCCGGCAGTGTAGGTGCTGTAGGCTGTTTTTATCAGTGTGTCGTTAGGGACCATGCCGTTCATGACGGCCAGCACACTCAGCGTGCTGTGCATATTTTTTAGGTCTTTCTTTGCCCACAGAAATGCAAGGTGTTTATAGTTCTTAAGGGTGTAGCGTGTGCCGGTGTTGGATTCGCCTACCTGGTTGTATGCGCCACCTGCATGTACCTTCAGATCTTCTTTCTTGTTGGTGTATTTCATGACTGCCGCATCGTGAGAGATGGTGAGATTGGCCCAGTCCAGATTGCCCAGTATGCGGTGGTCGTCGTAGGCCAGTTCCTGTCGACCCATTTTCAGTGACATGCGCGCGGGTAGCGCCAGCTCCAGCCATGCCTCATTGAATTGCAGGCCGCCTATATCTTTTTTCATTTCTTCATCGCCCCACGTTCTTGAGTCTTGCAGTGATGCGAAAAATGCGATCTTGTTTTTCTTGTAGTCTACCATCAGTCTGGTGCGTTGGCCGGCAAATGCTTCTCCGGAAAGACTGTCGTAAGAGAGTGTGCGGTATCCGTGGCGGTATTCGGTGCGCAACCTGTACTGACCGCTGAATTTGAAGTAGTCTTTTGTTTCGGCATTGCCGGTTTGCTGAGCATCGGCCGCATAAGTTCCTGCCAATAATGTTGCAATGCAACCGGCTACCTTCAGACTTGTTCTCATATACCCTTGATTTTCAGAACAAAGCTATTGCCGTGCAAAAGGGCATAAAATGATGGTTGATACATGTCCGCGTGTTTATAACAACACCATTTTGTGATGGACATCACAGCGCCTGAGGTGGTTATATGACTATACGCATAACGCGAATATAGGAGACAGGTTACCTTGTGGCAAAACGCATGTACTATGCACAGTCCCCACATACCGACATGCACCTCATGCAACCTTTGTTTTGCACGGAATGACTCTGTTTTTAACACACTGACAGCACAGGAATTGCAGGAACTGGAAGATGCCAAGACCTATGTTTCCTTCGGTGATGGTGAGCTTATATTTAAGGAGCGGCAGCGACCCTTTGGTATCTACATTATTCAGGAGGGAAAGGTGAAAATATCCAAACACGGTTATGAGGGTCGTGAGTACATTGTACGTTTTGCCAAAAGTGGTCACATCATAGGGTATCGTTCCTTCTTTTATGGTGAGCCCTATTCCTGTTCAGCAACAGCAATCTCAGAGGCGGTGTTGTGTTTTGTGCCCGGTAACATTATTCTGGACCTGATCGGTCGTAATTCAGGTCTGGCGTTGCAGTTCATGAAACATCTGGCACAAGACCTGAAGACTGCCGAGGAAAAGGCGATAAGCATAGCCCACAAACCTGTGCGCGAGCGGGTAGCCGAGTCTATCATTACGCTAAAAGACGTTTATGGGTTTGAGCACGACAACAACATTATAGATGTGAGCCTGAAACGCGATGAGATAGCCGGCATAGCCGGCACATCGCGCGAGACGGTGACAAGGATCTTGTCTGAGCTGAATGAAGAAAAGATAGTATTGCTTGAGGGGCGCAAGATCCGCATATTGGACCCCGAGAAACTACACGCCATCGCTTTCCGCTCGTTCTGAGGCGGTTGCCGTTGTAATAATTTAGCGACCATTTTCTATCTTGACGGGCAGAACAAATCTTTGTTATGAGTGCTGCACCGGGCAATGCCTACCGATCGCCATTCAACATCACTGTGTTGGTGGCGGGTATAGGTTTTTTTATAGACGCCTTCGACCTGTTCCTGTTCAACGTGTACAGGATCCCATCGCTGAAGGACCTGGGGCTGACCGGTAGTGAGCTGACCCATACCGGTGAGCGACTGCTGTCGATACAGATGGCAGGTATGATGCTGGGCGGCATCATTACCGGCATCTATGCCGATAAGAAAGGACGGGTGGCAGTACTATATGGTTCTATACTGCTATACTCGCTTGCCAATTTTGCCAATGCCTTTGTGCATGATGTGAACGTGTATGCCATCATCAGGTTTCTGGCGGGTGTGGGGCTTGCCGGTGAACTGGGGGCGGGCATCACGCTGGTATCGGAGAGTATGACGGCAGAACACCGCGGCTATGGCACCATACTGGTGGCCACACTGGGTGCATTGGGTGCTGTTACGGCCGGGCTGATAGGCGATGTGCTGCCGTGGCGTTATGCGTTTATGGCGGCGGGCATAGCCGGGGGCATATTGTTGTTGCTGAGGTTGCGGTCTTATGAGTCGCACATGTTTCATGCAAGTTCCATACCGGCCGGCCAACGTGGTTCGCTGGTGCTCCTGGTGTCTTCTCCCAAACGCCTTATGAAGTATATAGCCTGTATACTGATGGGTGTGCCTATATGGTATAGTGTGGGTCTGCTTATCACGCTGTCGCCTGAGATAGCCAAAGAACACCACATAGACGGACTCAAGTTATCTACGTGCTTCATTCTGTTTCAGACGGGCATCACCTGCGGAGACCTGCTGAGTGGTGTGCTGAGCCAACTGGCGCGCAGCCGCAAGAAGATACTCATAGCCTTTATGGGATTGGGTATTGGTGCTACCATCTACCACTTTATGCGCATACACAGCGGGTTGTCGCTCAGTTTCACATCGCTGCTCATGGGGTTGGGGTGCGGTTATCTGTCGGTGTTTGTAACGGCCACAGCCGAGCACTTCGGCATCAATCTGCGGGTGACGGTAACGGCCACGGTGACCAACTTTATGCGTGGCGCGGTAGTATTGCTCATTCCGCTGCATCAGGGCATAGAGCACACTTTCGGGCTGGACCTGACCGGTGGCCTGGCCGTAACCGGCTGCATTGTGTGGGCGCTGGCACTTGCCGCTGCCGCCATGCTGCCAGAAACCTACGGAAGGTCGCTGGCGTTTACGGAGGAATAGGTCTGCGTGATCTGCTACTCTTGTTTCGCGGCTTTTGTACGCAGGAAGATCATAGCTATTGCCGTTGTAACAACACCCATACCCAACGCGCCTATCAGGCCCTGAGTGGCATAGTTGCTATAGTTGAAGACGGCCTCTGCCTCGGCGGTGGTTTTGTAGTAACCCAATTCTGCAGATCGCTTGATGACATTTGGGAAATATTCAGGAGTGATGACGAAAGATGTGATCCACTGAGTAAGCGGACTAAACGCAGCTATGATGGCCGATAATATCAAGCCGGACACCAAGCCGTTGACGTAGGTCATCTGACCACCATAGAAATTTCTCTTCTTATCCTTCAACGCAAGTACCATAACCCATATGGCCGGTATGGCGAAGAGATTGGTGAGGTACATGTGATAGTCGATGTAGGTGGAATGAAGACCAGCAAGTTTTTCCAGTAGCATCCACACAAGACCCACTATTGAGAAAATAACTGCCCACTTGAATTCGATCTTTATTTTCTGCATAGTTTGACTGTTTGAGGGATGAATGATGGCATAAAATTATAAAAATTCAGAACATGTGTTGGTGTGTGGGTAAAAAAATCAACAGGTTTCACTTGGTGCCTATCAGCATGTATTTACCGCTGCAGGCCTACAGCGGTAATGGTACATTCAATGGCTACTTACTCATCCATAATGCCCCGTTCTTTGTTTCGAGCTTACGCAGTTTTCCCGATGCATAGAGCTGTTGCAGGTAGGCGTCGGCCTCTTTTCGGGGTGTTCCTGAAAGCTCTGCAAACTCACGCGATGTGAGTGTGGCGAATTTTGAAAAAAGACCCTGCCAGCCGGTGTCGTAGGGGCGTTTGTTTTGAGAAGGTTGCAGCTTGGCAATAGCCTGCACATAAGCAGAATAGGGTCTGGCACCGGCTATCATTTGTTCGTGGCCTTTTTTATCGACGATGAGCAGGGATGGGAAGCCTCTTACGCCTAATTTGCGTCCTAATTGCAGATCGTCGTTAAAGCGGTTCTTTGCCTCGCCTTCAAAGTCGGTTTTTAATCGTGTAACATTCAGTCCCGCTTTCTGCGCTGCAGCACTTATGTTTTCCCACTTGGCGATGTTCTTTTTGCGCAGAAAGACCATTTCCCTGAGTTCTCTTAGAAATAGCATAGCCTTTTCTTTATCCTGCATCTGTGCCGCTTTAAACGCAATGGACGGTGGATAGGAAGAGGCCAGCGGGTCTTCAAGCCATATATCGCCGTCTATGGGCATGTCGTAGTATTTGCTCGCCTCGTCCCAGTGGTGGGCCACGTCTGATGGTTTGCTGATGCCGCCACTATTATAGCTCCAGTCGGGAAGGAGGCCGCCCATGCGGTATTCTATCTCCACGATGTTGCCATATTCCAACTTCAGTTTTCTGAGCTGTGGTTCTATGCACCAGCACGATGAGCAGATGGGGTCGGTGAAGTAGATGATCTTCAACGGTTTTTCGTTGACATGCGCGCCGTGTTTCTGTTTGGTGTTTCCTGTGCCCGGCATTTCGCACAAGCCGGTTGCTGTGTCGCACATAAGTGGGTCGTTGTGTTGTTTTTCCATTGTTCTGTTTTTTGTTTGGCCGTTGCAGAGTCCTGCAATCAGGACGCAGGACATTATCAGTATCGGTATTTTCATTTTTTTGTTGCTTAGTTTTGTAGAACTATAGTGCAAATGTCTCAAGCCTTTGCGAACTGAACAATTAGTCAGAAAAACCTGACCATCTAAATAGTCATAATGGAAAGTGAAAATAGCTGCCCCGCGGAATATTTGCTGAAGATGCTGTCAGGTAAATGGAAACCTCAGATATTTCGTCTGGCGTTGGACGGACCTATCCGTTTTAATACTTTGCTGAGACAGATAGAGGGGTCAAACAAACAGTCTATTGCTGTGGCCCTGAAGGAGCTGGAAGAACAATCTTTATTGGAGAAGACCATCATTCAGCAGAAGCCACTGCACATTGAATACATGCTGACGGAGAAGGGCAGAACGCTCATTCCTGTGTTCCAGCAACTGGAGCATGTTGTGAGGGTTCAGTAGCCCTTCGGCAAGCGCAGGATGCCCTTCGACAAGCTCAGGATAACAGGAGGCGCAGCATATAGCCGTGTTGGCATGGCGTCTCGTAGATGCAGCAAATGGAGAACGCGGAAAATTGCATTAATTTCAGCTAATATTATCACCATGACAGAAGGATTATTTGAGTGTAGTTTCTACTTTCCGGATGGAGCTGACTTTTTTCAGGAAATATACGATCGGGTTGACTCTGACTTTGACGGGTTTGAAGGCGAGGCTGTTGCGTATCTGGTCAGGGGAAATAATATGATTGATTCTATTGACATTGATCGTAACGCTACAATCGCCGAAGACTACTACGCAACATTTACGTTTGGAATGGGGCATGAAAAGATCTTTATCGAGCGTTTTGCCAAGAGTGTAAGAGTGACGCATCTTTTGTACCGGAATAAACCAATAAGTGAAGGGACTATTTTGTTGTACAGGAATTTGCTGCTTCGCAACAAATATCAATACATTGTGTGTGGATATGAGTTGAATCTGACACTTTCTGCATTTTCGGAATCATTACGAGCGCACGAAAGTTCCCCCAACTATTATCCTCTGTATGTCTTTGTAAACTTGAACGACAATTTTGAAGTCAGAAGACACTATCGTGGGACGAAAGGCGGCAATAAGGAAGAGTTAAATGAGTGGATCGACTATTATGTGCAAAAGATGGGTTTCACTGATGTTGTTCCTTCACTACCCTGTTGATATTTTGTTACTGGCGCGACCAATGCTAAATCAGCCAGGTATTTACAGCGCGGAATCGATGTTTTTAAGCGAGGGCAAAAAGCGCGTGGGGCAGCGATGATATTAGTGATCACGTCAGGAATCGGGATGCCCTTCGGCAAGCTCAAGATGACAGGAGGCGAGCGCTGGCGTTTACGGAGGAGTAGTGATGCAATGTTGTTCATTGCTTCATTCCCCCGGCAGAGTCCGGCAGCTATACACAAAAAGCACCCTCAACCGGCATCAATGACGTTGATCTAAAACACCACCATCAAAGATGCGCGTCAAAGGTATTGACGGATCCAAATAGCAACAGCCGCACCAATGGCTCCTGCAATCATCCAAACGAGGAAACGATAGAAAGGATGCTTCTCGAAATACTCCCTTCTTTGCTGTTTATTCATCATAGTAAAACAAATTTACCTTTTTATTCTTTAAAAAATGTGTTGGGGCTAGTTGACTTCCCCAGAGAAGTGAACATTTTTTTAGCCCCCATAGAGGCGTGTCCGCGCAGCGTAAAAAACGCCGCGCGTCAGCGCGGCGTTGAAAAATATTTACCGGGAGTGTAGGGGCCTCTTTCAAACTTATTGCCCTATTAACCTTTTACCTTATTAACCCATTACCTATGGCACTTCTACCACATTGAGGATCTCGTTAATGATCTGTTCGCTGGTCACATTCTCGGCTTCGGCTTCGTAAGTGAGCCCTATACGGTGGCGCATCACATCATGACACACTGCACGCACGTCTTCGGGTATCACATAACCGCGACGCTTGATGAACGCATAGGCTTTTGACGCCAGTGCCAGATTGATGCTGGCACGTGGTGAGCCACCATAACTGATGTATGGTTTCAGCTTGCCCAATTTGTATTCATCGGGGAAGCGGGTAGCGAATACGATATCGAGGATGTACTGTTCTATCTTTTCGTCCATATACACCTCGCGCACCAGTGAGCGCGCTTTGATGATCTGATCGGCTGAAACTACCGGATTGATCTTTACGGCGCCTGTCGGGTTGAGGTTGGTACGTATGATGTGACGCTCCTCTTCTTTCTTGGGGTAGGTGATGATGATCTTCAGCATGAAGCGGTCCACTTGAGCTTCGGGCAGTTCGTAAGTTCCTTCCTGCTCTATGGGGTTCTGGGTGGCCAGCACCAGGAACGGCTCTTCCAGCTTGTAGGTATTGTCGCCAATGGTCACCTGACGTTCCTGCATGGCCTCGAGCAATGCGCTCTGCACCTTGGCGGGAGCACGGTTGATCTCATCGGCCAGGATGAAGTTGGCGAATATAGGACCCTTGCGCACGGCAAATTTGTGTTCCTGCGGATTGTAGACCATGGTACCCAGCACGTCGGCAGGCAGCAGGTCGGGGGTGAACTGTATGCGGGCGAAATTGGCATGGATAGCCGACGCCAGCGATTTGATGGCGAGTGTCTTTGCCAGACCGGGTACACCCTCCAGCAGTACGTGACCATTGGCAAGCATGCCTATCATGAGGCGCTCTACCATGTGCTTTTGTCCCACAACCACTTTATTGAGTTCCATTGTGAGCAACTCAATAAAGGCACTTTGCTGATGGATCTTTTCATTCAGCTCGCGGATGTCGAAAGAGGAAGATACTTCCATATTGATACGATGCGGTTTTAGTTACAATGCTACGAAAAAGTCAAAAATAAAGCGGCAGCACCACAATGAAGAGAACACCGGTCAGTTTTAACTTTTTTTAAAATTGTATATGAAAATGCCGTTTGGCGGTGGCAAGTACATAAATAATACCTTTGCGCAGCCCGCCGGGCAAACAAAGGACAATAAGAATATGGAGAATTTTGAACAGAGATGGCTGGATACGGAGCAAATGCTGAGGGAACGTTTCGGGAAACTGCCCGATATGGAGGGTATTTTGTTCCTGATAGGGGTGAACGAACTGGGCCGTATGCCGAAGCGCAAATTCTCAAAAGAGCAGAAACGCGACCTGATGCACGTGGCCGTGTGTACCCTGCTGAGTCAGTATGGTTTCTATGAGTTTGCCGGACGTGACGAGGAGGGCTGGCCCCACTTCAACGAACTGGAACCGGTGGCCGTGAAAGGCCTTGCTGACCAGGAACGTATGCTGAAAGAGTGCATCATCAATTATTTTGCATAGGGCCAGGCTATACGTCCAGTCGCTGCATAACCGCCACCAGCCTTTCCGAGCGCACATGCAGTGTGTGGCCGGCATTCAGCGGCACCTCAAAATAAGAGCCGGGTTTAAGGTAGTGATCGGTATCGCCTACACGGCACATACATTCTCCTTCCAGTATCAGAAAGCTTTCCTGTTCTTTTGTATGCACTTCCTTGGGCAGGTCTGATGCAGTGACGAGCAGCAGTTGCAACTTGCCGGGGTGGCGAAGCAATGGGAATACGGCAGGCGACGCTGGTGCGCCCGGCGGAATGAGTTTTTCAACTGCCCGCAGCCATTCGCGGTGGTCGGAAGTGGAATCTATCAGTGGCGGTTCGCCCTTGCGGCGTTCGTGTACGGTATTCATGATCTATGCAATGTGCTGGGGCACGGGCGCAAATCTAGCGCAAAAGAGTTTAGCAGGAGGTTAGTTCTTCACTACCTTGCCGGCATAGTTGCCATTCACCTTTATGTTGTAGAGTCCGGTGGCCAGGCCATCCATGTCTATGGTGACACGCGTGGCATTGAAGCGGCGGGTATAAACCTCATTGCCGTCCTTGTTCACCAGTGTCACAACCTCTATCACTTCGCCGCCTGTACCCGATATGACCAGGCTGCCACCCGTGGCACCCGGCAGTATGCGGAACGGGCTACCGGTGGCCGGCGGCGGCGGGGCCGGACTGTTGCCGGTTTCGCAGCACACAACTGCCTGCACGTCTTTTTTGCCCGATGCGAGGCACAACACATTGTTGAGTATGAGGCGGTAGCCGGATGAGTTGTGGTGCAGGTCAAGGTCGGTGGGAGGTTCGCCCACTTTGTGCTCGTAATCTTCGGGGTCATGACCGCCATAGAACGTCCAGGTGCCTTCTTTATGCCTGCCGTGAATATAGCGGGCCTCCATCACGTCTTTGCGGTGGCCCAGCAGCACTACATCGGGCTTCAGGTGCTCTTTGCGGAAGGCGGTTGTCTGCCCCATAAAGCCCTTGATGCGGCGTGTATGGTTCTGACACAGCATAGTGGGTACGGCATCGAACTTAGCGGGGAAGGGCAGCAGCGTAAAGTAGTCGGTACTCTCGGGTTGGAAGCGGAAGTGTGTGTTGTCTATGGTTGAGTATTCGTACTCGTAGCGGGCGGTAGAGACCTGAAAACCCGTGAAGGCAAATGTGTTGGTATAATTCAGCTTTGATTGCGCGTTGGGAGATATGCCGTCGCCGTCGTATTGCGAGTCGCAGATATCGGTATTGGCGGCCGCCAGTGCTATATCGTAGGTGTCGGTAGCAGAGCACATGGCAAACAGATTGCCGCCGGCGCCCACAAACTCGCGTATTTTGCGCACCACCGCCAGTTGCATCTGCGATACCTTGCGGAAGCCGTGTCGGGCGGCAAGCTGCTCGGTGGCGCGGCAGTCGTTGCGGTACCAGTCGGCATCTTTATACTGTATCCAGAAGCGGCCGTACTGTCCGGTAAAATCTTCGTGGTGCAGGTGCAGCCAGTCGTACTTGCTGAGTGCGCCGGAAAGCACCTCGGAGACATATACCTTGTCGAAGGGGATGCCGGCATAGGTGAGCCCCAGTGTGACGGCATCGTCCCAGGGTTTTTTGCCCGACGGGGTATATACCGCTATACGCGGCACCTTGTTCAGCGCCACCACATCTCCATTGAAACCGGGTGCCTTTACTTTTCGGGTGATAGATGTATAACCGGCGTCTGTGAGTTTTTCGAAAGCTACGCCCCGCTGGCGGCAGGATGCATCGAGGGCAGTGGTGTATTCAATCGAGAAGCTGCCGCCACGATAGTTGAGCAACCAGTCGGCGGAGGTGCCCGAAGCAATGGCATTGTAGATGATGCCATAGGCCCGCAGGTGGTTGGTCTGCTTCGCGTCCATGGGTATGAACAGGCGTGTTGCGTTTGCGGCAGATGCACACAATAGCAGCGCAACCATCAGTGATGTGAGTTTCGTAGTCATACCAGGGGGACGGGACAAAGATAGGAAGATTGCAGGGAGCAGTGGCGACGGGCCAAAAGCGGGAATTCGATACCTTTACAGCAATACCGTTGTCATGACACTTATCGCTATCGTGTTTCCGTGGTTGTCGTTCTTCCTAAGAGGGAGGATCCTTCGTGGCCTCATCTGTCTTATACTGCAGTGTACCATACTGGGGTGGATACCCGCGGCGGTGTGGGCGGTCATCAGTCTGCAGAACCACCGGGCCGACAAACGCACCGACCGCATTATCCGTTCTATGCGGTAGCGGTGCCTACTTCTTTCCACCATTCGGGGTGTTGTGTGGCTTCATCCAGCATCACCACCTGACCGATGAGCGGGTGTATGAGCGGCATGCTGTTGCGCCGCGCCTCGGCCACCACGCGGGTGATGGAGTCGTCCCACGCATGCAGCGACAAAGCGAACTTGGCCCAGTGTACAGGGAACAGTGTGCGTGCGCCCAGCTCGGTGGCCGCCTGTACCACTTCTTCGGGCATCATGTGTATGTTCTGCCAGCTTTCGTTATACTGACCGTTCTCGAGAATAGCCAGATCGAACGGGCCGTGCTGCGCGCCTATCTCTTTGAAGTGAGTGCCGTAGCCCGAGTCGCCGCCGAGGTATAGCTTGCGCTGCGGACTTTGCAACACTACCGATGACCATAGGGTGCCGTTGCGCTTGAAACCGCGACCCGAGAAATGCCTTGCAGGCGTGAAGGTGAGCGTGAAGCCACCCGGCAGGGAAACGACATCGCCCCAGTTGCCCTCGGTAATGGTGTCTTTGCGGAAGCCCCAGCGTTGCAGGTGCGCGCCTACGCCCATAGACGTGATGACCCGGCCCACACGCGGGCGCAATGCGCTCACGGTTTTATGATCGAGGTGGTCGTAATGGTCGTGGGTGATGATGAGCACATCGATATCGGGCATGTCCTCGGGACGGTAGATGTCTGAGCCCGGGAACGCGCGTGTAGATGTGCTGACAGGAGACGCATGGCCCGCCAGTACAGGATCTACAAGGAAGCGTGTGCCGCTGAGCTGCAGCAGATAGGAAGAGTGCCCGAACCAAACAATGAGGTCCTCATTGCGGTTGAGCGAACGAAGGTCGGTTTTGATTGACGGTATGGGAGCGGGCGGCCGAACCAGCGGACTTTTACCAAAGAAAAACTTGCGGGATACGCTGACGAAGTTGGCCCCGTTGGTAAAGGGCGGTGTATGCATGATGTTCTGAAAGGCCCCGTTGCTGTAGTTGGGGGCACTGCGCAACAGCGCCAGGTGTTCGCCGGCGGGTTTGCGGCCAAACTGAGGCAACTGCATAAATGCCCACACAGCAATAATGAAGAGTACGATGAAGACGCCTGCGTATAACATGGGGGTAAATGGGTTAGGTTATCAGAATATCTTGCCGGGGTTAAGGATGCCATTGGGGTCGAAGACGTTTTTGATGTTGCGCATCAGTGTCATCTGCGTATCGTTGAAGGCCACGTCCATGTAGGGGCGCTGCACAAGGCCAATGCCATGCTCGCCCGAGATGGTGCCACCCAGCCGCACCACCTCTTTGAACAGACGGCGTATGCCAACGGGTAGTTTGTTGTTCCAGTCTTCGTCGTTCATGCCTGCCTTTACAATGTTTACGTGCAGATTGCCATCGCCGGCATGGCCATAGCAAACAGAGTGAAAGCCGAATTCGCGGCCAAGGTCTTTGATGATGGTGAGCAGTTCGGGCAGTTCGGCGCGGGGCACAACGGTGTCCTCTTCCTTGTACACTGAATTGCTCTTAACGGCCTCGCCTACTTTGCGGCGCAGTGTCCATAGCATTTGTTTTTGTTCATGGCTATCGGCAAACAGGATCTCGTCGGTGTCGTATTGCTGCACAATGTTGGTGATGGACTCGGCATCAGCATATAGCTGGTCCATATTGTTACCATCTACCTCTATGAGCAGGTGTGCGGCTATGTCTGGTGGAAGGTTGATGCCTGTGGCCTGCACATAACGCATGGACCATTCAATGGCATCGCGCTCCATGAACTCGAGTGCCGATGGCGTGAAGCCCGCCAGGAATACCGCATTCACGGCCTCGCAAGCCTGCACGGCCGAGCGGAAGGGAACGAGCATCAGCAGGTCGTGCTTCACGGCAGGTATGAGCCGGAGTACTATCTTGGTGATGACACACAAAGTGCCCTCGCTGCCCACCACCAGTTGGGTGAGGTTGTAGCCGGTGGCGTTCTTCAGTACGTTGGCACCGGTCCATATTACTTCGCCATTTGGTAATACTACTTCCAGGTTCAGTACATAATCTTTTACTACACCATACTTCACGGCACGCGGGCCGCCGCTGTTCTCTGATACGTTGCCACCAATGAAGCATGAGCCCTTGCTGGCGGGGTCGGGCGGATAGAAAAGTCCTTGTGCCTTTACGTGTTCCTGCAGTTCTTGGGTGATGACGCCGGGTTCGGTAGTGACCTGAAAGTTGCGGCTATCTACATGCAGAATGCGGTTGAAGCGTTTCATGTCCAGCACCACGCCGCCGGTTACAGGCAATGCGCCGCCGCTGAGGCCTGTGCCTGCACCGCGCGGAGTTACCGATATATGGTTGGTGTTGCAGTAGCGCATGATGGCGGCTACCTCATCGGTAGTGTTCGGTTGCACCACCACCTCGGGCAGGTAGTGCAGGTCTTCGGTATGGTCGGATGCGCAGCGCGATAGTTGTTCTTCATCGGTATGCACATATCCGTTGCCCACCACCGAGGTGAAGAAGCGGATATCTTCCTGATCGATCTTTTTGAACGGCATGGTGCAAAGGTGCGGAATTATCGGTTCAGGAGGGGCAAAAGGATGCGGGGCGGTAAGCTTTACAAAAACCATAACACAAACCGCCTGCCGTCTGCTATTCTTAGTTTTGCCATGTACCCGCTACTCAGTACTTTTACCGCTACACAATACACTCACACTACTTCATCCATCAGATGATTCTTGTTACCGGCGGCAGCGGATTTTTAGGGGGGCACCTGGTGCGCGAGCTGTCGCGCCGTGGGGAGCGGGTGCGTGCGCTGTACAACACCCGCAAGCCGGTGGGCGATATGGCATCACTGCCCGGTGTGGAATGGGTGCAGGCTGATCTGCTGGATATCTTTGATGTGGAGGCGGTCATGAAGGATGTGACCGATGTGTATCACTGCGCGGCTATTGTTTCCTTCGACCCTGCAAAGCGGGAGGAGATGCTGCACTTCAACCCCGAGAGCACGGCCAACATAGTGAACCAGGCAGTGGAGCAAGGCATACGCAAGCTGGTTTATGTGAGCTCGGTCGCGGCACTGGGCCGCAGCGGCCACATGAACAAAGAAGCCGACGAAGAGCAGGAGTGGGGCGAAAGCGGGTATAATTCGGCCTACGGTATCAGCAAGTATCTGGCAGAGAATGAGGTGTGGCGCGGCGTGGGAGAGGGCTTGTGTGCAGCAATAGTGTGCCCGTCACTTATACTGGGTGCTGGCGACTGGTCGTCGGGGTCGCCGCAGATCATGACGGTGGTGAATAAGGAATTCCCTTTTTACACCGGTGGCGTGAACGGCTGGGTGGGCGTAGGTGATGTGGTGAATGCTATGGTGCAACTGATGGCGAGCGACATAGAAGGCGAGCGTTTTATAGTGAACGAAGGCAACCATGCCTATCGTGAGATATTTACCATGATGGCGAACGCGCTGGGCAAAAAGCCGCCCCGAATGAAAGCCACACCGCTAATGACAGGCATCATTTGGCGTGCCAATGCGATCTGGTCGCGGATAACGGGGGCAAACCCGGTCATTACACAAGAAACGGCATCTACGGCGCATAGTATTTCTCTGTATAATAACAGCAAGTTGCTGCAGGCGCTCAAAGGCTTTGCTTACACACCCATAGATGCTTGTATTGCAGAAATGGCGGTGGCTTTCAAGGCAGACCATACCGGGTAGCTATTATAAACCGTTGGTGATATTTTGGTGATTTACAATCTGTTACGGGGGAATTTTATGCCCGATAGGTCAAATAAAAGGCTATTTTTTTTCGTTATTCGAAAAAACAGTTGTAATGTTGCATACCGGAACGATCAGTTCCTTCCTTTCTTTCAGAAATTCTGAGAAAATCCCCGATTATCATTTTTTCAATCAGGTTCAATTTAACAGACCTTTTTATTCACATATTATAATTTCCACGGAAAAATAACACGCATGCCTTACGACATTACGCAGCTCAACGACATGCTCGTTCCTGAGCTAATAGACGTAGCCAATTCACTGAAGATCGCAGACACAGCCGGACTGGAAAAACAAAAGCTCATATACAAGATACTGGACCAACAGGCATTGACAGCGGCACCTGCCGCCGAAGAGGGCAAGAAAAAGCGTGGTCGCAAGCCCAAAGAAGAAGCAGCACCCGCGGCTGAAAAGCCCGCGGCAAAGGCAGCACCTGCCACACCTGCTTCTACACCTGCCCCCGCTCCTGCACCTGTTGCACCGGCAGCACCCGTAGCGGAGACTCCGGCAACAACAGAATCAAACAATGATGCCGACGCGGCAGGCGATGACAAAAAACGTCGTCAGCGCAAGCCGAAAGAAGAAATGCAGGGCCGTGGCAACCAGGGACAGCAAAAGCAGTGGAACGAACGCCGCAACAACGAGCCAAGGCCACAGCACAACCGTCCGGAGCAGACACCTGCCCCGGCACCTACCCCTGCACCCGCAGCACCGGCAACGGCCGCAGAGCCTGTAGCAGAAAGTACCGGCATCACTATGCCGGAACAGGATACGCCCGATGTGCAGCCACCACAGCAGACTGTGGAGGGCGCAGAACAGGCAAGGCCTGAACGCCCGCAGCATCAGCAGTTCAACAACCGCCAGCGTCGCGATCAGCAGCAACAGCAACAACAAAGCAATTTCAATCTGGAGTTTGAAGGAGTAGTGGCCAGCGAAGGCGTACTGGAAATGATGCCCGACGGGTATGGCTTCCTGCGCAGCAGCGACTATAACTACCTCAGCTCTCCGGATGATATATATGTATCACCATCGCAGGTGAAACTCTTTGGCCTTAAGACCGGAGACACTGTGAAGGGTAGCGTGCGTCCCCCGAAAGAAGGTGAGAAATACTTCGCGCTGCTGAAGGTGGAAAGCATCAACGGCAAACATCCCGATGAGATCCGCGACCGTGTACCATTCGACTATCTGACTCCACTTTTCCCGTTCGAGAAACTGAATCTTACTTCTACCAGCGCCAACTACAGTACCCGCATCATGGACCTCTTTACCCCTATAGGTAAGGGCCAGCGCGGACTGATAGTAGCACAGCCTAAAACAGGTAAGACCATGCTGCTGAAAGAAGTGGCGAACGCCATCGCGGCCAATCACCCCGAGTGCTACCTGATGATAGTGCTCGTGGACGAACGTCCGGAGGAGGTGACCGATATGCAGCGCAGTGTGCGTGCAGAGGTGATCGCGTCTACGTTTGATGAGCCTGCTGACAAACACGTGAAGGTTTCGACCATTGCGTTGCAGAAAGCCAAGCGTCTTGTAGAGGTGGGTCATGATGTGGTGATATTGCTGGACTCTATCACCCGTCTGGCACGTGCGCACAACACAGTAGCCCCTGCAAGTGGCAAGGTGCTGAGCGGTGGTGTGGAGGCCAACGCGATGCAGAAGCCGAAACAGTTCTTCGGTGCGGCACGTAAGATAGAGAACGGAGGTTCGCTCACCATTTTGGCAACAGCACTTATAGATACCGGTTCTAAAATGGACGAGGTGATCTTCGAAGAATTCAAGGGCACCGGTAACATGGAACTGCAACTGGACAGGAAGCTTGCCAACAAGCGTATCTTCCCTGCTATCGACATCACGTCATCATCTACCCGCCGCGACGACCTGCTGCTGGAGAAAGATGTACAGAACAAGATGTGGCTGCTGCGCAACCATATCTCGGACATGAACACCGACGAGGCCATGCATTTCCTGCTGAAGCAAATGCGTGGCACCAAGAACAACGAAGAGTTCCTGGCTACAATGAACAAATAATTGAAGCGATATAATTTGGCGAGGAGGACAACCACAACGGTTGTCCTCTTTTGTTATGTTAACGTTGCAGTGCGCGGTGCAGGCAATGCGTATGTATCTTTACCGCACGGGGGTGATGTGTCCCCGCGTGTTTGTTGCCCATTATGACCACACAAGACAGCAAGGGATCGTTGGCCGAAGTGGCCCGGGTGTTTCTGAAACTGGGTATAACCGGTTTTGGCGGGCCTGCCGTGCACATTGCCATGATGGAGGAAGAAGTGGTGCGGAAGCGTAATTGGATAACGCACGAACGCTTTCTGGACCTTGTGGGGGCTACCAACCTGATACCCGGCCCCAACTCTACCGAGATGACCATGCATTGCGGTCACGAGCGCGCGGGCTGGAAGGGCCTTTTGGTAGCGGGCCTTTGTTTCATATTGCCGGCGGTCATCATTACCGGGTTGATAGCGGCGGCCTATCAGCGATATGGCACGCTGCCGCAGGTGAGGCCATTTGTTTACGGCATACAACCGGCCATCATAGCGGTGGTGGTGTCGCTGATGGTATCTCTGGGAAGGAAGGCATTGAAAACAGTGCAGCTTGGCATTATAGGCGCTATTGCCGCCGTGCTGAGCGTGGCCGGTGTGAATGAGTTGTATGTGCTGTTTGGTGGAGGTGTGGCAGGTGTGCTGCTGCACAAGATAGGCCGGCGCGATGCCAGGGCAATGTTGCCGCTGATGCTGCCCGCGGGTGCTATGTCCGGCAGCCTGTTCAACTGGAAGATGTTCTGGATATTTCTGAAGGTGGGCGCGGTGCTGTATGGCAGCGGGTATGTGCTGTTCGCTTTTCTGGATACCGAACTGGTTAGCACCGGCATGCTTTCAAAACAAGCACTGACAGATGCTATTGCAGTGGGGCAATTCACCCCGGGGCCGGTGTTTTCGTCGGCCACATTTATAGGATGGCAGATAGCGGGCCTGCCCGGTGCCGTGGCCGCAACTATCGGCATCTTTTTACCATCGTTCCTGTTTGTGGCGTTCCTCAATCCGCTGGTAGATAAACTGCGCAGGTCGGCCGGCGCGGCTGTGTTTCTCGATACGGTCAATGTCATATCGGTAGCCATGATACTGGCTGTATGTGTGGATATGGCGCGTGTGTCGGTGACCGACTGGCGCACCGTGGTGATAGCCGTGGCTGGTTTTGCAGTATCGTTTTGGGCGAAGAAACTCAACAGCGCGTTTGTGGTGCTGGGTGGTGCAGTGCTGGGATGGGTGTTGTCGTTGGTGTGACCGTATTAGAATGCCCCATAGTAGATCATTTCAGTTTTATCGGTAGATTTGAATACGTGTGGTGAAAATCAGTCTACTATTTTTCGTGTCAGTTTTTCTGATCGTTTCAGAGGCGAGCGGGCAGGGAAAAGATACCATCATGGAGCTTCCGGCAGTGTTGCCAAATTCTGCCATCAGGAATCTGGAGATATCAGATAGCTTTTCGCGGATGGGAGACAGCGTGCGTTCAGCAGAGTTTTACCTGAAAATCGATCCTTTCTTTTTTGTCTCTTCCAATTACACAATCGGAAAAATGGAATCCGCTCTAAAGGAGTTTCGTTTGCCGAAAGCTGCGGCTCAGACTTATCGCGAAATATTCGCGAAAGCCTATAATGCAAAGCGAACAGAGCCATATACTGTATTCAGAAGAATGTTGGAAGAGGACCAAATGGTCAGGCGGAAGTTGGGTGCGTGTGCCGATAGTCTTTCTTGCGCCATTCTGGAGTGGCAAATGCAAAAGACGGATTCACCGCATTTTGAGTATTTGTATCAGTACGTGATCAGAAATGGATGGCCGTCGTACGAAGACGGTGCAGCGTTTGCCGAGATAATTGCAATGCACGATTTTCAGCATATGCGGCTTTACCTTCCGTACATAAGGCGGGAAGTGATAAGTGGCAGAAGCAGCTCGAGGTTTTATGATAATCTGAAAAACAGGGCATACCCGTCAAACCTTGCAAAATTGGATAGTTATAGGAACAAGAAGAGATTTGATGTTAGCTGTATTCTGAAAGGCAGTAAGCCTTCGGCGACTCTTCTAAATGAGATCATCAGCGCAGTAACTTCTTTCAAGCCAATCAAACATCAGTATTTTGTTTTTGAGTCTGCGAGCGAGGAGCATTTCAAAGAATTTATGCATGGAGATAAGAGCGGGAATCATGAGATATACTGGAAAGCCTGGGACCTATTGGTTTCAATCAGCCAGGCCCATAATGACAATATACCATACAGTTTTCTGTACTCAGAAAAACAGGGACCGGATAAATTAGTTTTATATCTGGTATACTGAGTGGCTTAGTCCAGTTAGGTTGCTGGATACAGTAGAAGTCAGTATTCTGCATGTTTGTGCCCCAACCCCTACCCGTTTTATCATGTCTTTGTTTAATGCGAAGTGTGTAATGCTATCAAATGGTTTATGTAAATATGTCATATCTTCGCAAGCGCCTTAAAAGTACATCATGAAAAACATACCCCTTTTCTCGGTTATCGCCTTTATTTTATTGTTTGGTTCTGTTGATGGTTTTGCCCAGGCCGGGCCGGTCTATACCGTTGCCGGTGGTGGCTCCTCTACGGCTGAGGGTGTGCCTGCAACAAGTGCGTCTTTACTTGCCACAACTGGAGTAGCGGTTGACGGGGTCGGTAATGTGTATTTTGCTGATAAGAATCGGTATGTGGTCAGGAAAATCGACGGAGGATCCGGTCTGATATATACAGTAGCGGGAATACCGGGTAGTACAGGTTTCTCTGGTGATGGGGGGCCTGCGACAGCTGCAAAGCTGTCAAAAGATCTTGCTGGCATCCATGTAACGGGTTCCGGAGATATATACATTTCGGATTTCAGACGAGTAAGGAAAGTAGACGGAGCTACAGGAGTAATTACAACTGTTGCCGGTGGTGGCGTATCGACCGCTGATGGTGTACCTGCAACCTCAGCGTTTCTTTATGCGTCCGGAGTGTATTTAGACACTGCCGGCCATCTATACATTGGTAGCCAGGGCCGGATTAGAAAGGTCGACAAGACGACCGGTCTGATAACTACGGTAGCCGGTGGCGGCACATCAACAGCCGATGGAATACCGGCTACGATTGCGAGCATCTATGCAGGCGCGTCAAGTATTTGTATGGACAATGCTCAGAACATTTACATTATTGATAGCACGCAGAATAGAGTGAGAAAAATAAACGCGAGTACGGGCTTGATCTCAACCGTTGCAGGAGGTGGAACATCGACTGATGATGGTGTGCCTGCTACATCTATGCTGATGAACTATTCCAGTTTTTGCCGTGTAGATGGCGGAGGTAATATTTTCATAGCAGATTGGCTCCGAAAGAAGGTCAGAAGAGTTGATGCAGTAACCGGTATTGTTAACACAATAGCCGGTGTAACACTGGGCGGAAGTACAGCAGATGGAACCCCGGCCCTGTTCGCCACTCTGAATTTGCATAAGATATGGTTAGACCCTTCATCAGGGTACATTTATTATTCAGACCATAGCACAAAGATCAGGCGTTTCTCTTATGCCTCAATGATCCCATTATTGGGTACAGGTGGGTCAGGAATATCCGGTTATTTGTCAGACAGTTTTTATGCTCAGGTCCATAAAACATGTTCAGGCCCACAGCTAACATTACGCACTCATGCCTTTCACGCCGGATTGACTGTAAGGACAGATTTCGGAGATGGGACACACGACACTTCTACGTTTAGTAGTTCGTGGTCGGGGATAGGTGGGTACCGTGTTGTTTCGCATGTTTATCCCTATGCAGATACCTTCACGATCAAACACATACTTCTAAGCTCGGGCGTGCCCATAGATTCCTTCAGTTACAGCTACGGGCATTTGTTGTGCACGGAAATGAGAGTGCGTTTCTACAACGATGCCGACTTGAACTGTTCGAGGGATACGCATGATTATTTACTCCACAGGCAAACAATAACCGAAATTGATTCGAATGGAGTACCTGTCGACACAATAGCAGCAACGAGTGGGTTCAGTTATATGGCCTATGGCAATGCCGGGGATGTGTATCGATTTAAACTCTTATCATGGCCTTCTGCATTGTATCGCTCTTGTCCGGCGAGCGGAATATTATATGACACTTTGCGTGTGGGAATGACCATTAATCCTGTAACCTATCAGGCGATGTCATGTGCGTCAGCAGCAACTCCTGATATTGATATTCTTGCGCGTGTGCGGGTCACAGGTCCTAATGACCAGTGGGGGTATATATACTACAGAAATGATCAGTGCACGCCTGCCACTGCTCTGGTTACCCTGAATTTTAGTCCAAAATACCGCTACATTGGTACGGGTGCTTATCCTGCACCTGTTTCTTCAACAGCAACTTCAATAACCTGGAATGTGTCAGACTTTGCGGTCACCGAGTCTGTGCCGGATAGGATTTACTATGAAATCTGGCACAATCCAGCTGTACCCTATCCGCCGGACGGCGATACTGTAAACTCAAAATTCTCTATTGTTGCCACTTCACCTGGTGGCGATGCGGATCTCTCAAATAATCTGATCATTCGAACAGATACCGTGCGTACCTCTACCGACCCCAATGCGATTGAAGTGAAACCCGGCTGTTTTGAGAATGACACTACTTTCGAGTTCACTGTTCATTTCGAGAACATAGGCAGCGCACCTGCAGAGAACATCTATGTAATGGACACACTATCGTGGTTCTTTGACCCTTCTACGCTGAACATAGAAATGAACTCGCACCCGATGTTCACGTCAAAATATACGGTGAATGGTATGACGATCCTGAAGTTTGATTTCCCCGAGATCTACCTCGCCGATAGTTCGGACCACGCCAACAGGAGCGGCACATTTATCTATACTATAAAGAACAAGCCGGGCATGCCGGTAGGCGCATCGGCAAAGAGCAGGGTAGGCATCTACTTCGACTATAACGATGTGCTGATGACCAATGAGGTGACCAACACCAAGGGTTGCCCGCCACCACCCACAAACATCGCCAATAACGGCAAGCCTGGCGCAGCAGTCATTTATCCCAATCCTGCCACCAACGAATTCAGCATCAGGGCTGATGGCAATAACTATACTGCACTTACCATCACCAACACAATGGGGCAGACTGTACTGCAATATGCGGTGAGCACACCACAACAAACCTATAGTGTGAAAGACCTGCCATCGGGCGTGTACTATGTTACATTGAAAGGCGACGGAGGTACACAGCAATTGAAGCTGGTGAAGTGGTAGTGGGAAATCAATTGCGAAGTCCGTTTCAAATTCTTTATAAAATCTTTATACCATTAAGGGCGGGATTTATGCTGCATTTATAAAGGTGCGGGTACCTTTGTGCGGAATTTCAGAATCATAGCAATGCCCGCCGAAATAAATGTTCGCAAGAAAAGTCTCCAGTATCTCGCCGGGGTATTGGCGGTGCTGGCAGTGGCGGCTGTCTGTTTTCCGTTCAGCGACCTCATAGGGTATAGGGTAGTGGCTTACGTGTTGCTTATTACCGTGTCGTTGGTGGCCATGGTGTTCGATATCTTACCGGTGCTGATCGCAGCCGTGGTGTCGGCGCTGGTGTGGGATTATTTTTTCATCCCTCCTTTTTTCACGTTTCAGGTGGGTACTACAGAAGATCGATTAATGTTGCTGATGTATCTGGTGATCGCTATGGTGAATGCGGCACTGACCTACAAGATCAGAAGGGCAGAAAAAATGGCCATTCAACGTGAGGAGAAGGAGAACACCATCAAGTTGTATAATACAATGCTCAATTCGCTATCGCACGAACTGCGCACACCTATTGCTACGATAGTGGCTGCAACGGATAATCTGCAAACAGAAGAACTGCACCTGACCAAGGCGCAGAACGATGAGCTTGTGGGTGAGATAGCTAAGGCATCATTCAGGCTGAACCGGCAGGTAGAGAATCTGCTGAACATGTCGAGGCTGGAGTCGGGATTTATAAAGCCCAGGAATGACTGGTGCGACGTGGCAGAAGTGATCTACACAGCGGTGCAGCAGGTAGAAGAAAACGAAGTGTTGCAGCAGATAGTTATAAACATAGATCCTGAGTTGCCGCTCTTCAGGTTAGACAAGGGTATGCTGGAACAGATACTGTATAATCTTTTGGTGAATGCCACATTGTACACGCCTGCAGGCTGCCGCGTAGATGTAATGGCCCGTTGCCTTGCCGATGTGCTTGAGGTGATAGTAGAGGACAATGGTCCGGGCTTTCCGAAGGACAAAGAAGACAGGGTGTTCAGCAAGTTTTACAGACTTGACAACAGAACGGGCGGCGGCACAGGCTTGGGATTGTCAATAGTAAAAGGATTTGCTGAGGCTATGGGTGGCAGTGCCCGACTGGAACGATCGGCAACGGGCGGGGCGAGGTTTGTACTGCTGTTGCCTGCCGAAACTTCTTACGTGAAAAACCTGAAGCATGAATAGCGGGTTGATATTGATAGTAGACGATGAGCCGCAGATAAGAAAGCTGCTGGAGATAACACTGGGCAACAGCGGTTATGCAACAGTTGGCGCAGCCACCGGCAGAGAAGGTATGGCGCTTGCAGCCAACCGCCCGCCCGACGCAGTTTTGCTGGACCTGGGTTTGCCTGACATGGACGGACAGGAGTTGTTGTGTGAGCTGCGGGAATGGTATACAGGGCCGGTCATTATATTGTCAGTACGCAACGGGGAAGAAGACATAGTGCGTGCGTTGGACGAGGGAGCAAACGACTACCTGGTGAAACCCTTCAGGACGGGAGAATTGCTGGCACGTATACGATCGGCCATGAGAGCGGCCCGTGACACTGATGCCGAACCACAGATACAGGCGGGCAACATGGAGATAGACCTTGCGGCACACACCGTGAAGCGCGACGGACAGTTGCTGAAGCTGACGGCCACGGAGTATGCGCTGCTGTCGTTGTTTGTAAGAAATGAAGGTAGGGTGCTTACGCACCACTATCTGCTGAAGGAGGTATGGGGCCCGGGTTATGTGAGCCAGTCGCAATACCTGAGAGTATATGTAGCACAACTACGCAAGAAGATAGAACAAGATGCCAACCGGCCGGTGCACCTGATCACCGAATCGGGTGTGGGCTATCGCTGGATGAACGGCGGATAATCAAAAAGACATATCGAAATTATGGAGTCAAGATCAAATCACCCCGATTTGAACAGGGATGGTATTGCTTCAAACCTCAAATAAAACAGCAATGAAAAGAACACTATTTACATGCTGTATGGCGGCATGCGGGGCGCTCTATGCCCAGGACACAACAAAAGAGAAGATACCATTTGAGGGAATGGACATGTCGTGGCAAAATGGTAACGACCGAAGAACATCCGCAGCATTGCAAACAAAGTATTTCACCGGAAGTGTGATGCTGGATGCGAATTACACGCATTCGTTCAATAACCCGATAGACAATACTGTAGTGGGGTCTACGGCTCTGGCGCGCAACAACGAAATGCAGGTATCGTGCGCTGGCATAGGCGGAGAGTTTAATTATGAAGGAGCCAGAGCGAAGATCATGACACAGTTCGGCACACGATCGACGGTGGTGCCACGCAATGATTACAGTGTGTATCGGGGTCAGTACGATCTGGCAAATGTGTACCGATACATCAGCGAGGCGTACGCAGGCTATCATTTCAATGTCTGGTACGGCATCAATATAGACGCGGGTATGTTCATGTCCTACATAGGTCTCAACTCCTATTATCAGGTAGAGAATTGGGAGTATCAGGCTTCGTTCACGTCCGACAATACCCCGTGGTTCTTTAATGGAGTGAGGGTACAGATGTTTCCGGCTAAGAACCTGAAGATAGAGCCTTGGATCATTAACGGATGGCAGAGTTATGGTAAGTTCAATTCTATGCCGGGATTTGGGGCCAACATAACCTGGTGCCCCAGCGAAAACGTGAAGCTGCTGACCAACGACTATTATGGCACAGATGCAGCCATGATACCCGATCGCAAACGGTTTCATTCTGACAATAGCTTGCTGGTGCGTTACTACAACGATCCGGCGGCGAAGGGTGTTAGCAGAATGGCGTTCTCGCTAACGGGAGATATTGGTTTTGAGCAGGGTGGGGGTGTAAAAGCATTTAATGGAGATGCCGCCACACCTGCACAGCACTTTATGAGCGCTATGGTCTATAACAGAGTGTGGTTTGAGCACAACAGATTTGCATGGACAATTGGTGGTGGCGTCATGACAAACCCGGGCAGGTATCTTGTGTTGTACCCAACAGGCGTTGCAAGTCCGTTGCCAAACCCATCTGACCCAACAAAGACAATCGGCACGCATCCCTTCAGTGCAAATCCCGGAGACAAGTTTAACGGATGGGATTGCTCCACCAACATAGACTGGTTGCCTAACCAAAGCCTGTGTGTACGTTTGGAGTATGTGCACAGGCAGGCAGATGTGCCTTACTTTGCCGGATCTGGTGGCGTCACGTCTCCTACCGGTTATACCACAACACCGTTGTCTGCCGGTTGGTCGCCTGATCTGGTGAAGTCGGAGGACAGGGTGTTACTCGCCCTGTTGTTCAGGTTGTAGGTACATAAAAAAATGCCGCCATAACGGCGGCATTTTTACGTCACAGTAAAGCAGTCAATTATTCGCCTAACGAGCTGTTTGCCTTTTCATTTACTTTACTGATCCAGTCTTTGAGTCGGAATGCGAGCAAACACATTGCAGGCACTACGATGAGTGTGAGGAACGTAGCGAAGCTAAGTCCGTAGATCATGGTCCATGCCATTGGTGCCCAGAAGGCAGGGCTATCGCCACCTATGAAGAAGTGCGGACTGAAGTCGCGGAAGAGACCTGCGAAATCGAGGTTGACACCAATAGCCAGTGGAATAAGACCCAGGATGGCTGCGGTGGCGGTAAGCAACACCGGTGTCATACGGGTACGTCCGGCTTCTACTATCGCGTCATAAGGTGTCATACCCTCGGCAAGCATCAGGTCCATGAACTCTACCAACAGGATACCGTTTCGCACCACAATACCTACCAGTGCCACGATACCGATACCACTCATTACCAGTGAGAAAGTATTGCCGAATATGCTATAACCGATAAATACACCGGTGATAGAGAACAGCACCTCGCTCATGATGATGACCGTACGGCTGATAGAGTTGAACTGAAGTACCAGCAAGAGGATGATGAGTCCGAGAGATATCATCATTGCATTGCCAAGGAAGCCCGTGGTTTCAGCCTGCTCTTCCTGCTGACCGCTCATCACTATGCTGATGCCGGACGGTGCATTGAAGTTGGCTATTTCGTTTTTCACAGCCTGCACCACTTCGTTTTCTTCGTAGCCGGAGAGCACGTTTGATGAAAGAGATATGATACGCTTCTGGTCTTTGCGCTTGATGCCGCCATAAGTGGTTGAGTACCTGATATCGGCAAAAGAGCTTACAGGCACTGTGCGGATCATGCCACCCATACCCATGTCGCGATAGATAACAGGCATGTTTCGCACTGCTTCTATGTCGCGGCGCTGTTCTGACGTGTAGCGCAGGTAGATAGGGTAGTCGTCGTTGGCATCGCGGAAGCGGGATACCTCCTTACCGAAGATGGCTGTACGTAGGGCACCTGCAACCGCATAGGTGCTGATGCTTTCGTTGTTCATACGCTCGCGGTCCAGATCGAAGGTGATCTCCGGCTTATTTGCCTGGAAGTCGCTGCGCAGTTCCTCTACGCCCGGTATTTGCTTGGCTTTGAGGTACTTCCTCAGTTTGTCTGATGTAGCGATGAGTGAATCGAGGTTGTCACCGGTAAGTTCCACTACTACCGGTTTAGGCAGTGGTGGTCCACCTTGTTCTTTGTCTACAGTTACCTCGGCACCCGGATAGGCGCGCACCGCAGAACGGATCTGGTCGAGGTACTTGGCAGAAGAGACGCCATGCCTGTCGGCAAACTCAACGAATGCTACTGTGATCTTTCCTTTGTTCGGGAAGTCGCCGATCTCGTTGGTTGTAGGGTCTACCGCGCCAACAGTTACGTTAGAGATGACCGAACGAACGATAGGATTTTTCTTGCCGCGCTCAGGGTCCATATCCAGCACCTTGTATACTTTCTTCTCCAGTTCGTGCAGTACCTCGTCGGTGTGTTTTTGGTCAGTACCTATCGGCATGTTCAGGTACACATATACGAAGTTGGGATCGGCAGAAGGGAAGAACACAAACGGAGGTTTGCGCATGTTGTAGGTCATTATAGATATCGGGAACAACAGTATTGTCACGAACAGAACCAGACCCGGACGCTTGAGCGACTTAACGAGCCAACGGGTATACCATTCGCGGAAGGCAGGCCATGCTTTGTTCTGGAACGCGTGGATCCAGCCGGAGAGCACGTAGCGCTCCAGCATGATGAAGCCGTAGATAAAGAGCGTGAAGTTGCCCATGGCGCGTGCGCCACCTATGTAAGACAGCAGTGCCACTGCTACAAATACTACCAGCATAGGCAGGTCGCGGCGTGAGAACTTCTTCACCTTGTGCGGACCTTCCGGTTCAGGTTTCATAAATGTTACCGCGAACACAGGGTTGATGAGGTAGGCCACCAGCAACGATGCCAGCAAGGTGATGATAAGCGTAACAGGCAGGAAGAACATGAAGCTACCGATAACACCTTTCCAGAATGCCAGAGGAATGAATGGCATAAGTGTAGTGATGGTACCTGTAAGCACCGGCAGGAACACCTCGCCCGTTGCCAGCTTGGCTGCGGTCTTAATGTCTCGTTTGCCATTGTCGAAGATACGGTGCGTATTCTCTATCACCACAATGGCGTCATCTACCACGATGCCCAATGCCAGCAGGAACGAGAACAGCACGATCATGTTCAGCGTGAAGCCGATACCCGGCAGCACCAGGAAGGCGATGGCACACGACAGCGGCACAGACATGGCCACGAATAGCGCGTTGGTAACACCCATGAAGAACATGAGAATGACCGTAACGAGTATGAAGCCGATGATGATAGTGTTGATGAGGTCGGTGAGGGTGCTGCGCGTAGCCTCAGACTGGTCGCCGGTGATGACGATGTTGAGATCTTTCGGCAGGTCTTCCTTCTGCATCTTCTTTACCAGTGCGTCTATTTTTTCAGATGCTTCGATAAGGTTGGCACCGCTGGCCTTGATCACATTCAGCGTTATCACGTTCTTGCCATCCAGGCGGGCGAAGCTCTTTTGCTCTACAAATGTGTCTATGACTGTAGCTACGTCTTTGAGGTAGATGCTGCGGCCCTGTTGGTTCTTTACAATGATGTCGCCTATCTGGCTTGCGGCTTTGAACTCGTTCTTAACGCTCAGGATACGCTTCTGGTTGTTCATAGACACCTCACCGGCAGTCATAGAGATGTTCTCCATGGCTATGGTGCGGTCAATGTCATCGAACGTGAGGCCTGAAGCCTGCATCTTGAAGAGGTCCACGTTGATCTGGATCTCGCGCTCAGGCGCGCCCACCAGGTCCACACGTTTGATCTCTTTCTCTGCTTCTATGGCGTCTTTTACTTTGTCGGCATATTTTTTCAGGCGCGCCAGGTCGTAGTCGCCCGATACGTTCACGTTCAGGATCGGGAATTCCGAGAAGTCGATATCCTTCACTTCCGGCTGGAACGGCAGGTTCTGCGGCAGGTCTTGTTTGGCCTTGTCCACACCGTCTTTAACGTCCTGCTTGGCTTTGTCCACTTTTACATCTGTATTGAACTCAACGATCACTACAGAGTAGTCCTGGAAAGAGTTTGAAGTGACCTTCTTCACGCCTGTCAGGTTTTTCACCTGTTTTTCTATTGGCTTGGTCACAAGGTTCTCCATGTTCTCGGGCGATGTGCCTGGATACACGGTCTGAACGATGATCTGCGGCAGCTTTATTTCAGGAAACTGTTCCTTCGGCAGGTTGATGTAGGTCATCAGACCTATCAGCGTGATGAAGATAGTAATGAAATAGACCGCGGTACGGTTATCTATGACCCAACTGGAGGGTTTGAATTCTTTGAATTTGTCTTTCATGTTTCTGTTATTGTACTTCGGATGAAAAGATGATATGCGGTCGGGGTTTACTGTATGGTTACTTTCTGACCGTTATCAAGGTCTTCGAAACCGGCCATTACCAGCTGGTCTCCTGGTTTCAGTCCGTCAAGCACTTCCACTTTTCCGTTTGAGTTGCGGCCTGTTTTGATGGTCACTGCACGTGCTGTTTCGCCATCCACTACGTATACGAGTTCGCCCTCTCCTGTTTTCTGTATCACAGATACGGGTATTACGATCGCGTCTTTCTTTTCGTAGTTGGAGATGCGCATGATGCAGGACATGTTCGGGTGCAGCTTCTTGTCGTTGTTAAGACGTACCTGCACCTGGAATGCGCGCGACATCGCATCTACAGCCTTAGCCACATACGAAACTTTCATTTGCAGAGAGTCTGATGCGTCCGGGAAGATGAGCATAGCCTTGTCGCCCACGTTCACCTTGCCCAGGTAGTTCTCACCCAGGTTAGCTTCGGCCTTCAGTTTGCTTGTGTTCACTATACGGATGAATGACGTGGGCATCGTTGACGCGTCACCTACTTTCATAGAAATGTAGTCTATCGTGCCGCTGATAGGCGCAATGACGTTGTTGAGGTCGCGTGTTGATTGCAGCACTGCTTTTTGTTTCAAAAGGTTTTCCAGTGTTGCTTTTGCTGTAAGGAGCTGCACCTCTGTCCCTATGTTCTGTTCCCACAGTTTCTGTGTTTTTTCGTACATGGTTTTTGCGAGATCTATCTGCGGTTCCAGTGCTTTGATCTGGTTGTCCTGGATGGCTGCATCGAGCGTAGCGATAACCTGTCCCTGGCGCACCTGCTGGCCCACCTGAACAAGGATGCGGTTGATCGTTCCCTGGTTGCGGGCAGTCGCATTCACTACCTCGTCTCCGGTGATCTGAGACTGAACTTCGATAAATGCATTGAAGGTGGTTGGTTCTATTTTGCTAACCAGTACCGGTGTTACCTTACCCGATTTTTCTTTATTTCCTTTTTCGAGTTCCAGGATCTTGGCGTCCAGTTCGGCGCGTTGTTTTTTCAGGGATGCAAGGTCGCCTTTAGTGTTCGATCCGCCTCCGCATGAAGCAAGAACGATGGCAGGTACTAAGAATAAATAGGAGCGTTTCATATTATATCGTGTTTGTTTGTTGTTATATTTTTTGATTAGGATGATGTGTGTGGTTTATTTGAGCAGTCCCAGAGCTTTGCGCAGGTCAGCCTCAGCATTGGTCATGTCCGACAGAGACATGAAATAGTTATTCTGTGCCTGCAGCAGTTGTCCCTGTGCGTTGGTTACCTCGAGGTTGCTGCCTACACCTGCTTTATACTTTTTCTGCGCCAGGTCCAGTACAGAGTTGGCCAGTTCCAGATTGCGTTTCTGGCTCTGTATCTGCAGCATTGCGTTCTTCAGATTGGTCCGTGCCATTGCCGCCTGGAAGTCTACACCCAGTTTCAGGTTGTCAATATTGTTTCTGGTCTTCTCTATGTTGAGGCGTGCTTCGTGTATCTGATGCTGACGTGCGAAACCATTGAAGATAGGCGCACTGATAGAAACTCCGAACATTGAGTACACACGGTAGTTGTCGAACGAGAACATCGGCGAGAACTTGTCGCTACCATAGTTGGCACCATAGGTCCAGAAGCCGGCAATAGACGGGATAGCGGACAACTGATACCTGCGAAGATTGTACTGATTGAGTTTCAGTGCATTGTTCAACGCGTTGAATTCAGGCAGGCGATCGTAGTTCTCTTTTTCCGCCACAAGCTCCATAGCCGCCGCCGAGCGTTTGTCTATGTTGGTGTCTGTGAGGACAATAGGTGTATTGATCTCCATACCCAGATTGTATTTCAATACTTGCTCTGATACGGTGAGCATATTGGCAACCTTCATGCTGTCTGTTGCAAGGTTGTTGATCTGCACATTGGTGCGGTCTACATCAATTTTCTCGGAGAAGCCGGCTGCTTTCAGTTTTTCGATATCATTTCCCACGCTGCGAAGCAGAGAAAGAGAGTTCTTTATATTTTCGAACTGCTTGTAGGCGATCACCAGGGTGTTGTATGCCTTGTATACTCCGTACTTAACGTTCTCGGCCGATATGCGTTCGTTGTTGCGTGCCAGCTCCATAACAGTGTTACGTGCCTGCAGGGCCACCATCACACTTCCGTCGAAAAGGACCTGCGAAGTGGTGATACCCGCCGAGCCCGCATAAGGAAGGGAGAACTGGATAGGGATGATGGTGCCCTTAGGAGGTGTAGGCGCACCGGGAGACGAAGGGAACGTGCTGGCATCAATGAATGAGCTCTGAACAATGTTGGAATAAGCGAAGTCTGCCTTTCCATTGACCCTGGGTTTTGCCAGTGCCGTTGTCTGCTTGTTCTGCGCATCCTGAATGAGCATGTCTATGTGCGCATTCCTCACGGAATAATTGTTCTTGAGCGCATAGGCGATACAGTCGTCCAGGCTCAGTTTTACGGGTTGTTGGGCGGTAGCGTGCGTGTAAGCTATACTTGCACCCAGTAGTGCTATGTATACTTTTTTCATATAGAGATTGTTGCTTGTTTTAGGTATTGTGCTTTGTATTGTTTGTAGAGTTCTATTCCTTTAGGTGTCATGATGCCGTACATAAAATGTTCGCCCAGGTCCAGGGCCACACTCATCAGGTTGGCTCTGTCGTTCACCATCAGGGTGGGTTGCAACGCCATCAGCGAACTTTCTATCCTGAACCGTGCCAGCAATTCGGGGTTCACATCTTCGCGGTACAGGCCCTCTTTCATCCCCTGAACGATGTTGTCGCGTATCATCATCACATCTCGTTCTATAAGCAGGTCCCTGAACTTCTTGTAAGCTTCAGGGAAGAACCGCTGCATTTCGAACATGGCCATGGGGTTGATGCGTTTATACAACCCGTCGAAAAAGGCAATGATCTTCACCATGGCTTCTATGGCATTTTCCGCCTCACCTATCACCACGGCGCAGTTTTCGGTGGTGTTGTGTTTGTACCACGTCACCGACTCGTTCACCACTTCGTGCTTATTGGCAAAGTGCTGATATAGCGTTTTCTTAGATATGCCGGCTCTTCTGGCTATGTCATCCATTGTTATGGTCTTGAAACCATATTGGCTGAACAGCTCAATTGATGATGTCAATATTTTTTCTAATACTTCCATAATTGCGGGGCAAAACTACGGAAACGTTTTTCACAAAAATAGTTTCCCGAGTATTTTAAGATTCTATTAGCACATCACAAACTCCTATAATGAGTAGCTGCAAAGGTCGGTTGGTGCGATAAAAGAGCGTCATTCCGGCATGAAAATGTGGATATGTTTGATTTTTCCGCTGATATGCTTGCTGTTACAGATATGAGTCATTATCATTGTAGTACAATAGACACACCATAAAATGAAAAATGTATTTGTACCCGTTGCGGTCATGCTGGCCGCATCCCTGTCCGTGTATGGTCAGACAGACCAGAATCGCAAACCCGGAGACCCCTTTGCCCCGGCAAAGACGACTACCATGGAAGATGATAGACCCAAAACATATTATTCCATTGTTAATGCGGAGCCTTACTACAAGCATACATCCCTGATACTGGACCCATTTGTAATAGGTGTGGGGGCCAAAACAGGTTTGGCAAGTGCCCTGCGACTGGAATCGGTTGTTGCCGAAAATGTAATGGTTTGGGGTAAGGTCACGAAGACGTGGATAGGCGAAGCCGGGATCGGCATTGGTTATGAAGACGCCCCGGTGGCCGTGGGCGGAATGAAGAACCATATGTTTACGGAAGCCGGCGGTGCTTTTTTTGTGATCAACGACGCGTTTGATGCCAAGGTGAAGGTGGTAACAAAATCAGGACGGTCGGGTAGCGCGCATATAGATTACTACATAAATGTACCCTCAAAAGTTCGCCGGATGTTGGGCGTTCGGGCAGGCCATCTTACCCAACGGCGGCTGATATTGGTGAACGATGATTCGCGTGACGATTATTACTACACATCGGCCGATGGTGCTTATAAGGTGCCCGTACTGAAAGAACACCCTGCCAACATATATATAAGGAAGCCGGCAGGAGATTATTTTACCGCCTTGGGTGTGTCCAACACAAATTCTGCTTTTGCGGGTGTTCATTTCAGGAAGGTGAAGAATACAACTATCATCCTTAATGACAACACTACAAGGACAACAGATAAGTTGATAGACGTGTATGCTGATGTCCTGATCCCGTATTACAACAACATCAGGAATCTGGTGGATATAAAAGGTGTGGAATGGGGACTGGTGGCCCGCGACGGTGTTATCAGGAAAATGGGCTGGAGAGCGGGTTGTGCCATTCGCCTTCCCGTGCGTGGTTATTGGCAGGCCAATGTAGAGTTGGGAAAATGGCCCGGACCGAAGCTTCAGACAGAGATAGGCAACACAGGCTTTTTCACATTGATAGGTATAGGGCGATCAATAGGCCTGGGCCGGCACGGATTGCCGCCCAAAGCGCCGAAGGCAGACGACAAAAAGTGATGTCACTTCCTGAAATACTCATACAAACCCTTGCAGCCGCAACTGCAAGGGTTTGTTATTTCTGCGCATGGTCAGTATGCCGATGGGGGGAATGGCGTAACTTACACTTTGTATCAACATCGTCATTATGAACAGGAGTATTCGTAAGGTAGCGGTAATAGGCAGCGGCGTTATGGGGTCGAGGATCGCTTGCCATTTTGCAGGCATAGGGGTGCAGGTGTTGTTGCTTGATATTGTACCCGGCACCCTCACCGAGGCGGAAACCGCCAAAGGTTTGACACTTGATAACAAAGCCGTACGCAACCGCATAGTGAACGATGCCCTGCAGGCAACACTAAAGAGCAAGCCATCGGCCGTATACACCAAGGACGTGGCACGTAATATTACCACCGGCAACATTACCGACGATCTGCAACAGATCGCCTCCTGCGACTGGATCATAGAAGTGGTAGTGGAGCGCCTGGAGGTGAAGCAGCAACTATTTGCCGAGGTAGAGAAATACCGGAAACCCGGCACACTGGTCACTACCAATACTTCCGGCATTCCCATCAGACTGATGAGTGAAGGTCGCAGCGAAGACTTCAGGCAACATTTCTGCGGTACACACTTCTTCAATCCGCCGCGCTACCTGCGCTTGCTCGAGATAATACCCGGGCCCGATACGAAGCAGGAAGTACTGGATATGCTTGCCGACTATGGCAGCCGCTTTCTGGGCAAAACAACGGTGTTGTGCAAAGACACGCCCGCGTTCATAGCCAACCGCGTGGGGGTGTTCGGGTTTATGGCTGTGTTCAAAGTAATGCAGGAACTTGGACTAACTGTCGATGATATAGACGCGCTCACCGGTCCGGTGATGGGCAGACCCAAGTCGGCCACGTTCCGCACCGGCGATGTGGTGGGGCTGGACACACTTGCGTTGGTGGCAAAGGCACTGCCTGCCAATGTGCCCAATGACGAGGCGAAAGATATTTTTGCCATCCCCGCATTTGTAGAGACCATGCTTGCCAACAAGTGGTTGGGCGACAAAACCGGTCAGGGTTTCTACAAAAAAGAAAAGGGTGCCGACGGCGAGAAGCAGATACTGACGCTGGACCTGGCAACAATGCAGTACCGGCCGAAAGTAAAAAACAAGTTCGCTACGATAGACGCGGCAAAGCCAATAGAGGACCTTGCACAAAGATTGAAAGTACTCTATAGCGGTGCCGACAAGGCGGGTGAGTTCTACAAGAAATTCCACCACCTTCTGTTTGCCTACATATCCAACCGCATACCCGAGATAAGCGATGAACTGTACAAGATTGATGATGCACTGAAAGCCGGCTTTGGCTGGGAGATAGGCGCGTTTGAAAGCTGGGACGCGCTGGGTGTGCAAAAGGTGGCCGACAAAATGAAAGCGGCCGGTATGGCCATAGCTCCCTGGGTAGATGAAATGATAGCTGCCGGCTGCAAGACATTCTACCGTACACAGAACGGGCAACGCCAGTATTATGACATTGCTACTAAGGCATACAAGACAATACCCGGTGCCGATACATTTATCATACTGGAGCAACTGAGCGACAAGGTAGTTTGGAAGAACGCCACTTGCCGCATCACTGATATAGGCGATGATGTACTGGCGCTGAGCTGGAACACCAAAATGAATACGATAGGCGGCGAGGTGCTGGAGGCCACCATGCGTGCCGTGAATATGGCTGAAGAAAAAGCGAAGGGACTGGTAATAGCCAATAGCGGAGCCAACTTCAGCGCGGGTGCCAACGTGGGCCTCATATTTATGTATGCCGTAGAGCAGGAGTATGATGAATTGGATCTGGCCATAAGGATGTTTCAGTCGGCAACAATGCGGCTACGCTATAGCAGCATACCCGTGGTAGTAGCACCCCACGGCATGACCTTGGGCGGTGGCTGCGAGATGTGTCTGCATGCCGATGCGGTGCAGGCTGCGGCAGAGAGTTACATCGGTCTGGTAGAAGTGGGTGTTGGCCTGATACCCGGTGGTGGAGGCAGCAAAGAGATGGCACTGCGCGCAAGCGACCGCAACATAAAAGAAGATATAGAGACCAATTACCTGCAGCAACTATTTATCAATGTAGGCACAGCCAAAGTATCTACATCGGCACACGAGGCGTTCGATAATTTTATTCTGCGCAAGGGATATGACAACATATCTATGAACGTGGACAGAAGAGTTGCCGATGCCAAACGCAAGGCACTTGCCTTGTGGGAAAGCGGCTACACACAACCCACACCACGCCAAGACATAAAGGTGCAGGGGCGTGGTGGTCTTGGCGGACTGTTGTCCGGAATACACGGCATGTGGCGCGGCAAGTATATATCAGATCACGACAGGCATATTGCTGAAAAGCTGGCCTACGTGATGTGCGGTGGCGATCTTTCACAACCCACACTGGTGAGCGAACAGTACCTGCTGGACATAGAGCGTGAAGCCTTCCTGAGCCTATGTGGCGAACGCAAAACATTGGAACGCCTTCAGAGCATCATCACTACAGGCAAGCCATTGAGGAACTGATAGGTGTTACGTTCCGAAACTGAAACCAACACCGATCACTAACCCGCCGGGTGATATGAAACGGGTCACCGCCGCCGAATTGCTGGATACCGGTGCGCCACTCACTTGCCTGAACTTTACCGCGTTCACAGACCGCGACCAACCCAGTTGTAGGAAGAAGCGATTGTTGCGCTGTCCTATTCGCCAGTATTTGTAAGACGACACGAAAATGCACGTTTGTGGCAGCAGATCCAGCGTCACTTTTTCGCGTGTGCCATAAATGGTCTCCTGCTCCGAAACGAATTCTGAAAGCCCCGTGTTATAGGTGAGTCCTCCACCAAAAGCCCATCCCTCATGTCCGGGTCTTGTGTAGGCCTTAGCTCCCAGATACACTTTATTTCCCCAAGAGCTTATCAGGCCCAAGCCGGCATTCATTGAGAATTTATCGGTGAAGTGGTAGTCCAGCCCGCCGCCCAGTAGTGCAGTGTTGGCGTTAATGCCCGTGCCGAGGTCTATGTTCAGTCTGGCGCCATTGCCACCCAGATTTCTCTGACTTCCATCAGACGACCGGTAGCTTTTCTGAGCTGAAGAGGATAATGTGGTTAATAGTAGCAGGCCGGCTGCAAGGTATTTTTTCATCGGTATGATAATGTGGTGTCTATCAAATGTACCGCAAAAAATCCGTAATGTGTAGCCGGTAGTTATCGCATCCCCTCAAGGTCCAGCAGCATCGCCTTCGCCTGTTCGTTGGTCGGGTGTTTGCGTAGCAGGTGTTCCAGGCGTTTCTTCGCCATGTCGAACTGTTGATTCTTGTAGTGCCACACTGCAAGGTTGATGAGGTTCTGTTCGTAATCGGGGTCCAGCGTGTTGGCGCGCATCAGCAGGTCATATGCCATGGTGTTGCTGCCCTGCTGCATGTATATGAAACCCAGATTGGTGCATGCACTCACATGATTCCTGTTCTGCTCCAGTACAAAACTGAAAACCTTTTGTGCCTCTGCTACGTTGCCGGTGGCCAGCAGGCAGGTGCCGTATTTATTCTGAAAGTCAGGCGAGTATTTCCATATCTCGGTGGCGCGTTTATACCACGGCAGTGCTGCCGGCTGTTGCCCCGTCTGGTAGTAGGCCTCGCCAATGCGGTAGGCTGTCCATGCGTCATTGATGGCTGCCGGTTTCAACTGTGCGGCATAACCCGTCACCTTGTTGTAGTCTTTTTTGAGGTACCACAGCCTGATGTAGTCGCGGTTCTGTTTCTGCGATGCTTCCACATCGGCCTGCTTGTTGATGTAGGCAAGTGCCGAGTCGAGAAGCCCTTCCGATGGCGCATAACGTTCGTAAAACTCCATGAAGCCACGTGCACGTGTTATCGCATCCGGATTGTCATTGTTGTAGCACTTCATACCCAGGAATGCTGTTATCTTTTTAGCTTCTTCCTGCGCCAGTGGCCTGCGGCGTATGTAGTGGTCGGTAACGGCCACATGCGGAATATCTATACTGCCGTTGCGGGGCATGTGGCAGGTGATGCAGTCGTTGCTGCGTGTGGCCCGGATGGCCGCAGTCTCCGTACACTGCACCTTGGCTGCGGCACCATGGCAGCTTTCGCAGGCGGTGATGTATTTGCTGCGCGGCGTGAACTTTACCGACACGTGCGGGTCGTGGCAGGTGATGCAGCTCATCTTGCCCGACTGCACATAGCAGTTGCTCTTTTTCATGCGCTCCACATGAGAGGCCATGATCATCTTGTCCTGTGCGCCTTCATAGTCGGGCATAAAGACGTTCATCACCTCCGAGAGTTTCATGCCCGGCCGGTAGTCGAAAAACGTCTTTCCGTCATTGAGCACAGCGATGCCCTGCAGGTGGCACCGCTGACAGATGTTGTTCTGCAGTTCGGTAGATAGCCTGCGTGGGTTCACAATGGTGTAGTCAGGCGTCTTGGATGTATCTACCGGCTTGCCCGACTGACGCGCCGCTACGTGCAGACTTCCGGGGCCATGGCAGCGTTCGCAGCTGATGCCGGTCATCACCTTATTGTACCGGTTCTCGCTTTCAGCAACAAAGTCGGGGTACGAGTTATGGCAACTCATGCACTCCAACTGTATCATACGCTTAAAGCGGCTATTGGCTCCTTTCTCAAAACCCGGTGCCAGGTCCCAGCGTTGTTTTTGTGTGTAGAAGGTTATGGGTGCCTGATACAGATAGCCGTTCACACTGAAAATGTGCGAGTTGGTGTGCTGGCCCGAACCCACTACATAATTCACCTGCTGCACCAGCTTGTGGGTAGTGTCTTTCCCCTGTAGCCGGTACTCCATTATATAAAAGGTATCGTTGTTCCAATAGGGGCGGTAGTAGTAGTCCAGGGCGGTATCGTAAACGATTGCATGTGCCGGCGAAAAGTCGGCGGCTGATTTGTCGCGGGTCGCATGGTCGAACGATTGTCCCATGCCCGTTTGCATAAAAGTCTCGTATATACCCGGGTGGCAGCCGCGGCATACGTCCATTCCCACATAGTGGGCGGAGGTGTCATACACATTCAGCCAGTCCGAATGCGGTTGGTCGGCAGTGGCTGCCCTCTTTTCGGGTGTATTGCAGAAGAACGCCGGCAGTGTTATTGCAACCAGCGCTCCAAACAAAAGTATTTTCCGCAACATCCGCGATGACATCGCTCAAAATTAGCGCATTACCACAGCAAGAAAAAAGATGTTTGAAAGAGCAATGTGTTCGTTTCGGGTCGCGATAGGTATTATTAACGTTGTTGACCTTGTCTACCGCAAGATCTATCAACAGAAGGTGGTCATTGTCGAATAAAGACTATTCTAATAAGTGGAAAAATCTGGAATCCAATTCCATATTTTTCCATATAATTACATAATTTTGTTTTATGAAGTATCGTCATGCAACTGAAAAGATTAAAAAACTGGCCTCGCAGTTCAAAATTCTTGCCGTTACAGGTCCAAGGCAATCGGGCAAAACGACGCTGGTAAAAGAAATTTTCAAAGACAAGCCGTATGTTTCCTTAGAGAACCCCGATACAAGGCGTTTCGCAACCGAAGACCCGCGTGCGTTTTTGCAACAATATAATAAAGGTGCTGTGCTTGATGAGGTCCAAAGGACACCTGAGATCTTTTCCTATCTGCAGGAGATCACAGATAACAGTAAAAGCCCGGGTCAGTTTGTACTTACCGGGTCAAACAATTTCTTATTACAACAGAACATCTCTCAGAGCCTTGCCGGAAGGGTGGCATATTTACAGTTGTTGCCCTTCAGCATATCCGAGTTGTATGACGAAGAAAGCAAGATGCCGGACGAAAACAATATCCTGCTCACGGGTTTGTACCCTCCTGTTTATGACCAGAGCATCCCGCCACAGGATTGGTACCCGAATTATATCAGAACCTATGTGGAGCGTGATGTGCGACAAATAAAGAATGTAACAGACCTGATAGTGTTTGAGCGGTTTATGAGGCTGCTGGCAGGAAGAACAGGGCAGGAACTCAACCTTTCGTCACTTGCTGTAGAAACAGGTATCGATACCAAGACCATCCAGTCCTGGATAGGAATCCTTGAAAGCAGTTTTATCATTTATCTACTGAAGCCGCACTACCGCAACTTTAATAAAACTATCGTCAAACGCCCCAAAGTATATTTCTACGATACGGGTCTCGTTTGTTCTTTGCTGGGTATAACCGCGGAAACACAATTACAATCCCACCCGCTTAGGGGCAGTTTGTTTGAGAGCCTTGTTGTGACGGAAATGGTAAAAAAGAGAACAAATAAAGGCGAAGCTGTGAACCTTTATTACTGGCGCGACAAAACCGGTCACGAGATAGACCTCATTGTGGACGAAGGTGACATGTTGATACCGATAGAAATAAAGTCGGGCAAGACGATAAATAACGAGTATTTCAAAAATCTGCTTTATTGGAGGGGCCTGAGTGGCATGAACCGAGGGGTGGTTATATATAGCGGCACAGGACACCAGCGCCGAAGCAACGGCCTGGAGGTGACCGGCTTGTTCGAAATGTGTACAAGCGATTTATAATGTCTTGATATTTTATATTTAAGGTATGTGTTGCCCCCCGAATAGAGGGTCTCAATTGGCTGTAAAGCTTATGGAGACACATTTTTAACGAAAAATGTAGCAAAATTTGGATAGGGCTTTATTTTTTTATATTAAATCATATCTTTGCTCCCCCTCGCAGGACATGGGAAACCCATGCCCTGTGTGTGATTTTTTATATTTTAATATATAATCCCAAGATTGACCTATGCGTTTAAAAGGTTTAGTGACGTTTTTCACAGTGATGCTGATTGCGATCTCGTTGTATCAGTTATCACTGACATTTATTGTCCGCGGCAAAGAGAAGGAGATGCGGGCAACTGCAAGGCGCGAGGCGCTCAAAGAAAATCCGTCTGCTGCAGGTATTGAGCTGGACAAGTTGACCGACAAGCACTATCAGGAGATCACCGACAGCATGCAAGGTGAAGTGATCTTTAACGCGCTGATCAAAAAATATACGCTTTCATCAGCAAAGGCTGAAGAGCTGAACCTCGGTCTTGACCTTCAGGGCGGTATGAACGTTACCCTCGAGGTAAGTCTCGACGACCTCGTTCGTTCTATGTCTAACAATCCTCGCGACGTGGCCCTCAACAAGGCAATACGCGATGCTAACGTGGCAAAAGCAAACAGCGAAGCTAACTTCATTACGCTCTTCGGCGAGATCTTCGAAAAGCAGAATCCCGGTACCAAGCTGGCTTACCTCTTCACCAAGCCATCTGAGAAAGATATCACGCTCAATTCTACCAATCAGGAAGTTATTGCTAAACTGAACCGCGAATCTAAAGACGCGATCAAGCGCACGCACAACGTTATCCAGACACGTATCGACAAATTCGGTGTGGCTAACCCTAACGTGAACCTCGACGAAAATAAAGGTATCATCACTGTAGAGCTCGCCGGTGTTCAGAACCCCGAGCGTGTACGCAGCTACCTGCAGGCAACTGCAAAACTGCAGTTCTTCGAAACTTACTCAAACCAGGAAGTTGGTCCGTTGATAGGTGCTGCTAACAAGCCACTCTACAACTACCTTTCAGGTATCAAAGAAGAAGACACAACTGCAGCTTCAACTGATTCTGCTTCAACTACTACCGCAACTACCGACTCTGCTACTGCAAAGAGCGATACCGGAAGTCTGGCCGACGTACTTTCAGGCGGAAACAACGCAACCGCCGGTTCATCAGACACATCTGCTGCCGGCAAACAGGCTCAGGCTGTAAAAGAAAATCCGCTCAGCGCCCTCATCATGCCAAACGGAACGGTTGAAGAAGGTTACTTCGCAAGCCCTATCGTAGGTTATGTAGCACGCAAAGACACTGCAAAAGTGAACCGCTACATGGCGCTTGATGTGGTGAAGAACAAATTCCCTTCGAACATCAAGTTCGTTTACGGCGCTGCCGATAACAAAAAGAGCAAAGATCCTAACGCTATCATGGCTATGTATGCACTCAAACTCGCTCCGGGTGGTGGTGCAAGGCTGGAAGGTGAGCACGTGACCAATGCCCGTGCCGACTACAGCGCTATGACAGGCCAGCCTAACGTAAGCATGGAAATGGACATCACAGGTGCCCGCATCTGGAAAGACATGACTGGCCGCAACGTGGGTAAATATGTAGCCGTGGTGCTCGATGACAAAGTTTACTCTTGCCCTCGCGTTGAGAACGAGATCGCTTCAGGTAATACCGAGATCTCAGGTTCTTTCACTGCTGAAGAAGCTCAGGACCTTGCAAACATCCTGAAGTCAGGTAAACTCCCGGCACCCGCACACATTGTTCAGGAGCAAGTGGTTGGTCCTACACTGGGTGTCGAGAACATCGACAAAGGAATGTTCTCGCTCGCGCTGTCGTTCATTGTCATCTTTGTGCTGATGCTTGTTTACTACAACACCGGTGGTGTGGTAGCCGACATTTCTCTCATCCTCAACCTCGTGTTCACGGTAGGTGTTCTTTCTGCACTGCACGCAACACTTACCATGGCGGGTATTGCCGGCTTGGTACTTACGGTGGGTATGGCTGTAGATACCAACGTTATCATCTTTGAGCGTATCAAGGAAGAACTGTCGAGTGGCAAGAGTTATGCTCAGGCCGTTACCGATGGTTACAAGCGTTCATACGCGCCTGTACTCGATGGTCACGTAACCACGCTCATCACCGCTATCATCCTGTTCATATTCGGTCTGGGTCCTGTACGTGGTTTCGCTACCACTCAGATCCTCGGTATCCTCCTTTCGCTGTTCTGTGGTATCCTCGTTTCTCGTCTTATCACTGATATGTACACCAAGCGCGAGCGCCACTTCAACTACTTCACAGGTCTTTCAAAAACTATCTTCCGCAAAGCGCACTTCGATTTCGTAGGCATGCGCAAGATCACTTACATGATCTCTGTGGTGGTGTTGCTGGCCGGCGTTGCTTCTTTCTTCGTGGGCTTCGACTATGGTGTGGAATTCAAGGGTGGCCGCAGCTACACAGTGAAGTTCGACAAGAAGTACACTTCTGAAGAGGTGCGTACCAAACTGCACACTTATTTCGACAACGAGTTCCCTATTGTTAAGACCATCGGTACCAACAATAGCCTCAACATCACAACGTCCTACCTCATTACCAAGCCGGGCACTGCTGTTGAGCAAGAGGTGATGGCTAAATTGGTAGAAGGTCTTAGCAAAGAGAACCTGATACCATCAGGTACTACCGAAGCCGATTTCAGGGCCAAATACCTGCAGAGCTCACAGACAGTACTCCCTACTATCTCTGACGATCTGAAGAAAGGTGCGGTTGAAGCTACAGTGCTTTCGCTCATCGCTATCTTCATTTACATCCTCCTCCGTTTCCGCAAATGGCAGTACTCACTCGGTACCATCGCGTCTTTGCTGCACGACGTTTGCGTTACGTTGGCTGTGTTCTCTTTCTTCCGTGGCAGGGTACCGTTCGCGCTCGAGATCGATCAGCACTTCATCGCGGCCATCCTTACCGTTATCGGTTTCTCTATGAACGATACCGTTATCGTGTTCGACCGTATCCGCGAGTACTTCCGTAACACACCGGGCGGCGATAAGAAAGACGTGATCAACCGCGCTATCAATGACACAATGAGCCGTACTATCATGACGTCGTTCACCGTGTTCATTACCGTACTTATCCTCTTCATCTTTGGTGGTGAGGCTACACGTGGTTTCGCATTCGCGATGCTCATCGGTGTGTTCACCGGTACTTACTCTTCTATCTTCGTTGCCGCTCCAATACTTGTGGACATGGACAAGAGCGACAAATTGAATAACGAAGTAGATAACGAAGCGCGTATTGAAGAGCTGAAGAAGCTGGCTTAATACCGCTGAGGTTCATAAACTTTAACATCCCGCCCCACACCAGGGGCGGGATTTTTGTTGGTGCCTTTTCGCTACTTTTGTGCAGCATGAAAGCCCTGCTCGAACATATTGGCCGGATAGTACTGATGGTGAAAGGTGGCCTGCGTCGTCCCGAGAATTCGCGTGTGTACTGGATAGAGTTCATGGCTCAGTGCAATGATATAGGCATCCGCTCGCTCCCCATTGTGCTCATCATTTCGGTGTTCCTGGGAATGGTACTCACCATACAGACCTCCTACCAGCTCGTAAGCCAGTGGATCCCTAAGACAGTAGTAGGGCAGATCGTGCGCGACTCCACCATTCTCGAGCTCTCGCCAACCGTTATCTGTATTGTGCTGGCCGGTGTGGTTGGCTCCAAGATAGCCTCCGAGCTCGGTAATATGCGCGTAAGCGAGCAGATAGACGCGTTGGAGATAATGGGCATCAATACCAAGACCTACCTCATACTCCCCAAGATCATCGCTGCCATGATCATGGTACCATCGCTCATCATCGTCTCCATCTCTGTAAGTATATGGGGCGGTTACGTGGCTGGTATGTTCTCCAACATCATGACGAAACAGCAATTCATACAGGGGCTTACTCAAGGTTTCCTTCCCTACAACCTTTTCTTCGCCATGATGAAGGCCTTTGTCTTCTCCCTTATCATATCTATCATCCCTGCCTATTATGGCTATTATGTTGAAGGCGGCGCGCTGGAAATAGGCCGGGCCTCTACCACCTCGGTAATAGTTAGTTGCATACTCATTCTGTGTGCCGATTATGGGCTGTCTATCCTCCTGCTCTGATTAAAGTTGTTCGTGTTGTCGTGTTTTCCCCCTATAATATTTGTGTGCTTCGTGCCACCTCAGTGACCTTAGTGGTGAGCATCTGCACGGACACAATGTGCTCATTCCTCTCCCCGTGTATGGGCCGGATAGATAGGTCCCCTATCAATTTCAGTTCAGACAAACAGAGTCCGTGAAATCGCTTAATCCGTTTTTTTCCGTGATTCAGACAAAAAATGCGCTCATTCGGCCTCATCCGCTCCTCCTGCTCTAAGTACGCAGATCGTATATTTCTCAGGGCAAAAGTGTAATTTCAGGTGGCAGTTGATGCAATAGTGGTCCCATACCCAAGGATCGCTGACGTTCTTACGTCTTTATTATTGCAGGAACCTTCATACAACCACCACCACCATGAAAAAGCTATTACCACTCATCCATCTGTTATTAGTGTGCAGCATTGCGCGCGCTCAGATCATTACAACTATTGCAGGTAATGGGTTTAATGCCTATAGTGGCGATGGCGGTCCTGCAACTGCGGCTTCCATCTACAACCCGCTCGGGGTTGCGGCCGATGGTGCCGGCAATGTGTACATTGTAGACACCAAGAACCACTGTATCAGAAAAGTGAACAGTGCCGGTATCATCAGCACCATAGCGGGCGATGGTACGGCCGGTTACAGTGGCGATGGAGGCCCTGCAACTGCAGCAAAATTGTATATCCCTAGTAAGATCGCGCTTGATGGGGCCGGTAACATTATTTTTGTTGACAATGGCAATTTTTGCATCCGCAAGATCAATGCGGCAGGTATCATTTCAACAATCGTGGGAACAGGCACAGCGGGTAATTCGGGCGATGGAGGGCCGGCCACAGCAGCACAGATCAATGGAAGCCCGGGCCTCGCCATAGATGCCGCCGGTAATATTTTCTTTAGCGATGTTACAAAAAACACCATCAGAAAGGTCAGTACCACGGGTATTGTTTCCACTATTGCAGGTTGCGGATTGTCGGGCTACATGGGCGACGGCGGTCCGGCTACTGCCGCCAGGTTCAATGAACCTTTTGGCATTGCCCTTGACGATGCCGGCAACATTTATGTGGCCGAATATTCAAATAATTGCTTGCGGAAAGTGAGTGCAAGTGGTATCGTGTCAACAGTCACCGGAGCATTGGTCGCTGGCTACAGTGGAGACGGTGGCCCTGCGTCTACTGCAAAATTGGACAGGCCAGCAAGTGTGGTAATTGATCACAATAACGAGATATATATTGGTGACCATAACAATCATGTGATAAGAAAAATATCAAACACTGGCATCATTTCCACGATAGCAGGTACCGGAGTTTCGGGCTACAGTGGAGATGATGGTCCGGCTACAGCGGCGACATTTCGTGGCCCATCAGATGTTTGTATTGATGTGGTAGGCAGTTTACTTATTGCCGATTATGGGAACAGCGTCATTCGTCGGATTGAAAACGTGGTGGCCGTTCCTGTCATTCCGGATTCAAGAGCCATGATGATGCAAGTATTCCCCAACCCAAGCAATGGCAGGTGTTCTGTAAGTGTGTCAGCTCCTCAAACTGCCGCCGTAGAGATAACTGTAACCGATATACTTGGCCACCAGGTATCGCGTACGTCCACCCAAACAAATACCGAGATCATGCTCGATATGAATGTGCCCAATGGCGTGTATGTGATCACCGCTGTAGCCGGTGGCTATCAACATACCGAGAAAATGTACCTTATAAAATAGCACCATTCTTTTTTCAACAATACACCACCGATAAATATATCGCGTCATTGCGAGAAGCCCTTTGGAAAAGTGCGCTGGCCGGCGACGAAGCAATCTCGCAACCGTAAGTATTGGAATCAATGAATGCGTCAACATCTCAACAAGTGGATTATCGCGAGATTGCTTCGTCACAACCAGCCCAATGGCCTCGCTTTGTTCCTCCAAAGACGGTCAGTTGTTCCGGATATAGCATAGCGTATCCGGAGCAGCCAATAACTGCCGTTCTCTGAACGTCTTCATCTTGACATGGTGCAATGATCATCCCAACCGCATAACTTTTTGTTTGCACATAAATTCATGTTTTCGGGTTCTACTCCACCATCAGTTTTTTCACCATTCTTCCTTGTTCAGTGTCGGCCACTACCAGGTACATGCCTGTGGGCAGGTGCAGTGGCACAGTGGTGGGTTTGCCTGGCGGCAGCAGCATTTGCTGCACTGTTGTGCCCGTCAGTGTCACAATGGCCACATGGGCGGGTGTGCCGGTGATGTTCAGTTGTAGTTGCAGTTGGTTGGTGGCGGGGTTCGGCCAAATGGAAAGTCCCGGTTCGTTGGTGCCCACATCTCCCACTGCCGATGGAAACACCAGACTATCGCAGCGGGGCAGTGCTATCTTGCGGATGCGACAGTTTGTAGGCATTGCCAGGTATAAGTTATTCGCATTGTCCAGGTAAATATTGTATATCTCGGTCAGTTGTGCTGCGGTTGCCGGGCCGCCATCGCCGCTATGTCCGTTAACCCCTGTACCCGCAATAGTATATATATTGCCCGCAGTGTTAACTATCCTGACTGCATATGCTGTTCCGTCAGCAATATAGATGTTTCCGCAGCTGTCCTTCCATATTCCTTGCGGTTGCGCCAGTTTCGCAGTGTTAGCAGGCAAGCCATCTCCTGCATACATGCCGGCACCGCTACCCGCAACGGTGGTAATAATGCCGTTACCGTCAATTTTACGAATTCTGTGATTCTGTTCATCGGTGAAGTAAATGTTGTTCTCCTTGTCGGTAATGATCTGGTTGATATAGGTGAATTGAGCAGCTGTTGCCGGGCCGCCATCGCCCGTAAAGCCTAGCAAACCAGTACCTGCAATCGTAGTTATGATGCCACTTGCGTCTATTTTTTTTATTCTATAGCTACCAGCTATAAGTATGTTTCCTGCTGTGTCGACACACAATGACGTAATTGAACCAATGCCTGCGGCTGTTGCCGGACCGCCATCCCCACTGATAGTTGCGGAGCCATTGCCGGCAAATGTGGTGATAATGCCGGAAGGGTCTATTTTCCGAACCCGTGCACCAGCACCGGTAAAAAATAAATTGCCATTTTTGTCTGTACAGATTCCAGCGGGAACTTGAATATCTGCGGCAGTTGCCGGTCCTCCGTCTCCGCTAAAGCCTGCCACACCGGTACCGGCATACTTAGTAATGATGCCCGCTGGGCTTACTTTCCGTATAACGTGATTTCCTTTTTCGCTGAAGTATAGATTCCCTGCAATATCTTTTGCAATACTCATTGGGACTGAAATTTTTGCAGCCGTTGCAAGCAGATAATCACCCGAATAACCACAAACGCCATTTCCGGCAAATGTGGTTATTATCTGCGCATGTAATTGTGAGGCCGTAAGGCACACAAGGAGGAGCATCATTTTTGTTTTGCTCATAAATTATAGGTTGAAGGCTGCATGGGTGGTAAGCCCATGCAGCCGGTTATTAAAAATATTATAGTTTAGTAAACTTGCGATACACTGTTTTGTTGCCCTCCTCTGTGAAGGATACAATATAGGTGCCCTCCGGCAAAGTGCTGATGTCTATTGTCTGCTTTTTGTCCACCAGCGTTCCTTGCAGCAGTTCGCGCCCCAGCATGTCAGTGATTCGGTATGCTCCCATCGCTTGCAGCGTTATTGCCGTTGTGGCAGGGTTGGGTGCCAGCGAAAACGCGTCGCAGTCATCGGCTTGTTTTATCACCGGCCTGTAATAGTGTCCTGTACTCCCCCAGTCACATCCCGATCGTTTGTACCAGATATTGTAGTTGCCACTACTGTAGTCGGCCCACGCCACCAGAGAGGTGTCGTTTACATAATTGCATGGCGTGCTTGTGGCATTGGTGTAGTTAGTGGGTATCATATCAATTGCAAACCCTCCGGAATTATTCACGACAAAATTATACCGAGTACTTCCAACTCCCAAAGGTCCCCATGCTACGTTTATTGGATTTGCCTCTTCAATGGGCTGCATCACCACCCAATCTCCTGGTATTGGAGCGGCTAAACCATCATGTGCAGTTTGTGTTGTAAGGAATTGGTTTCCCAATGGTCCGATTGCACCGAATGCAACGGTAGGTAAATAAAAATCCAAAGATCCCGCTGGTATCGTAATCAAAGACGACATTAGTGTACCAATCAATAAGTTGTCGTATGTTCCTATTCCCATATTTGCAGAACCAAATTGTTGCCATTCAAATGCCACCTTGTAGTCGCTATTCAAAACACTACTGTTGGTGGCAAAGTCGTCGTTGGCATCTATACGTGGGTGCGCCAGGTAATCAACGACCAATGGCACCCCCGGCCAAAAGGTACTGGTTGCCAATGTTACATCGGGTACAGGTCTCTAGGTCATGGTGTGCAGGCGCACATTGCTTTGTGTTACCCATGTAAAAATGGCCGCATCAAATTCAGGTCCGCCACCAGTCTGCAACTGAATGCCTGCCACATCCGGTTGCCCCAGTTGTCCGCCGTTTGAAAAGTGTCGGTAATATCGGTAGTGCCCAGTATATAATTGTAGCCCGAAAGGGTACCATAGGCGGCAAAAATATCCCAGGTGCCGCCGCCATCATGTCCATCAAATACCGTAAAAAACCGATCGCATTGCGGGCGGCCATACACAGTGTTTTTTGTTTCGGCTATCACGTCCATGTGCACCGTTCCGCCCGGTATGGCAAAAGCCGCGGGTAACGGCAGGTACTGGCTGCTGTTGTAGGTAACCGTGAATACTCCTGGGCCTGTGTACACAATGTCAAAGAAGTCGGTCTCTATCTGTTGCGGAGTATTGTTGTTCACAAAGCTTACAGCCATAATAAACTCGGTGTTCACATCATGCCCCGGATTGAGATTGTTACCGATGATCACATCGGGTACCGATGCCATGTCATAAATACCTGCCGGGTAGGGCACGCTCACTGTGGTGCCATAAGTGAGGTCATTTACCTGCACACCATTCACAGGCGTGGGTGTCCCCATGGTGGCTCCGTGTGCGCATGCCGCCAGTTGGCCGTACAATTGTCTTGCAATAGGGTAATCAATAAGTGCGGTATTGATGCCGTTTAGTACACCTGCCGATGTTGAAAGCCATGGCTGGTCAATTCCTGACGGCCAAACAAGTGTTTGCGTAAAGCCGGTATGCGAAAGCAGCAACGATGCAGCTATGCTTAAGAGTGTTTTCTTTAAAATGTTTTTCATGATTATTTTTTTAAAACAAAAAATGATTGGTTGACAAAGTCATTTTTAATGTTTCGAACAAGGGGCGATAGAAAAATAAATTGTATCGAAGAGTGCCGGCATCAGTGCCGGATGCGCTTTCGGAGCGCAAAAAAGGTGGGACAACAAATGTGGTATCCATTTCATGATGATTCAGTTAAGGTGAAAAAGTGATGTAAGGGATTTATAAAGATAGTAAAAAAATAGATCGGTATAGTTCTCCGATCGCTTGCATTTTCCGATTGAGATCGAAAAGCCCACCTACAGCTACGTAGTCAGTGGCATCTTTTAATCCGTTTATTCCGTGATTCAGACAAGCCGTTCTGCGAGCGACTTCATCCTGATAGTGTCCGATGAACTTCCCCCACGCTTCATGCCTTTGTGTTTATTCCTGAACACTCGTGTGCTTTGTGCCACCTCAGTGAACTTTGTGGTGAGCAGAGATATTTCTATCATACCCCCAAAAACGCACTATCATAAAACTTCCTTTTGCCTGTTCTGAAATGCGGTTGTAACTTGAATAGAACTGGAAGAAAAATTGGGGGAGAGTGCAATATTCAAATGATTTCAATGTAATGGGGTGGGAAGCAGAAGTGCAGCAGGTGCGCAAAGGTGGGAAGTTTTTGAGAAGCCAGCCTGCCTGCCGACTAGGCAGGTGGGAAGCAGATTGCGCACCCGTTTCCCTCCTTTTTATTGACAATCAATTAGTTGTATTTAAATGGGGAAAAAGAAAAAAAAGTGCGCAGTGGGAAGTGTTTTTGAGACTGGTTAGGTAGGGGCAGCCCGGCGTATACGGCCTAACCGCAAGTGACAATAATGAACATACAGTTACACAAATTGTGATTGTGCAGTAACCATCAAACCATGTCACCCTTCTTCGTATATTTGCTAATAAACAACACTATGAATACGATAGTCATAGACAAAAAGACTTACGTTGTCGTACCGGTGGAGAGCTATGAGGCGCTACAAAAAAAAGCTGCATTAAAATCAAGGCCGGAAAAGGTGCTTAGTATTGAGGAGGCCAGAGCCGCAAGTAAAAAACTCATACGGAAATGGGCCTCAGAAAAGTAACTGTAAAGGAGTCAGTTGCGCATCAGATTGCAGAAATTGCGTGGTACATCGAATCTAAAGGGCTGATACAGACCGCTGAAAAATTCACCGATGAAGTGTACGACTTCCTTATAAAATTTTCTGACTCTCGAAGAATACATGCATCATGCCGCGATCCAAAACGAGCCATGCTCGGGTTCAAATGCATTTCGTTCAGGAGGAAATACACAGTTGTATTCCTGGACACTGAAAGTGAGATTATTATTTGTGAGTTCATCTCATCAAAAGCGATACATTGGTGATGCGCCTGAATTAACTTGGCGCGTTATAGTCTTCCGACTGTGTCGTCTCGGAGGTAAATCTCTCACTTGACATATCATTTCCAAACTACGAGAAAACTACCTTCTGTTGTTCCCCCCACACAGCGTAGCGTATCCGGAACAGCCAATAACTCCCGTTCTCTGAACGTCTTCATCTTGACATGGTGCGCTGATCATCCCACACGCATAACTTTCTCCCCACTATAATGTTTGTGTGCTTCGTGCCACCTCAGTGACCTTTGTGGTGAGCAGAGATATTTCTATCATACCCCCAAAAACGCACTATCATAAAACTTCCTTTTGCCTGTTCTGAAATGCGGTTGTAACTTGAATAGAACAGGAAGAAAAATTGGGAAAAAGTACAACATTCAAATGATTACAATGTAATGGGGTGGGAAGCAGATGTGAAGTAGGTGCGCAATAGTGGGAAGTTTTTGAGAAGCCAGCCTGCCTGCCGACTAGGCAGGTGGGAAGCAGATTGCGCACCCGTTTCCCTCCTTTTTATTGACAATCAATTAGTTGTATTTAAATGGGGGAAAAGAAAAAAACCGCGCAGTGGGAAGTGTTTTTGAGACTGGTTAGGTAGGGGGCTGCCAAGACAACTTTTTTTAGTCCTCTATGGTATTTGTGTGCTTTGTGCCACCTCAGCTCACTTTGTGGTGAGCAGAGATGTTTCTATCATACCCCCCAAAACGCACTATCATAAAATTTCCTTTTGCCTGTACTAAGAAGCGGTTGTAACTTGAATAGAATCGTAAGAAAAGCGGGCTAGGATTTTTGTATTTGAAATTTTATGACTTATCGGGTGAGAAGCAAGTGAGAAGAAGTGCGCAGTTTTTGCGCAGTTTTGGGAAGCACTACTTCCCACCTTTTTATTGACTATCAAATAGTTAGATAAAAATGACGAGAAAAAGAAAAAACTGCGCAGTAAGAAGTGTTTTTGAGACTGGTTAGGTAGCGGGCTGCCAAGACAACTTTTTTAGTCCTCTATGATATTAGTGTGCTTTGTGCTACCTCTGTGAACTTTGTGGTGAGCAAAGATGTTTCTGTCACACCACCAAAACGCACAATCATAAAGCTTCATTTCCGTGGTCACCGATACGCAAAACAAAACCGGCGGATGTTGGTAGCAAATACCATAACACCCGCCGGTCAGTTCAGATAGTATCACTTATTTGATAACGCCCAGTTCTTTACCCACTTTAATAAAGGAATTGATGGCCGTATCCAGATGGTGTCTTTCGTGGCCGGCAGAGATCTGCACCCTGATGCGGGCCTGCCCCTTCGGAACCACCGGATAGAAGAAACCTATTACATAGATGCCTTCTTCCAGCATACGTGCCGCGAATTTCTGAGCCACAACCGCGTCATACAACATAAGCGGCGCAATGGCGTGTGTGCCTGGTTTAATATCAAAGCCGGCCTCGGTCATACGCTTGCGGAAGTACAGCGTGTTCTCTTCCAGTTTGTCGCGCAGGGCGGTGGTCTCGCTCAGCATATCCAGTACGGCTATAGAAGCGCCTACTATGGATGGGGCCAGAGAGTTGGAGAAGAGGTAAGGCCTGCTGCGCTGGCGCAACATGTCTATGATCTCTTTCTTACCGCTGGTAAAACCACCCGATGCGCCACCCAGGGCCTTGCCCATAGTGCCGGTGATGATGTCTATACGGCCCATAACGCCGCACAGCTCGTGTACACCACGGCCGGTAGCGCCCATAAAGCCCGATGAGTGACTTTCGTCTATCATCACCAGTGCGTCATACTTGTCGGCCAGGTCGCATACTTTGTCCAGCTGCGCAATGGTGCCGTCCATAGAGAATACCGAGTCGGTAACAATAAGGCGGGTGCGCGCGTCCATGTGCGCCTGAAGCTGTGCTTCAAGGTCGGCCATGTCGTTGTGTTTGTACCTGCCGCGGCGGGCCTTGCATAGGCGCACACCATCAATGATAGACGCGTGGTTCAGCTCGTCTGATATGATGGCGTCATTTTCGCCCAGCAGCGGTTCGAAAACACCGCCGTTCGCATCGAAGCAGGCAACATACAGAATGGTGTCTTCGGTGCCCAGGAAGGTAGCCAGTTTGGCTTCCAGTTCTTTATGAATGTCTTGTGTACCGCAGATGAAGCGAACAGAGCTCATACCGTAGCCGCGGGTATCAATGGCGCGGTGGGCAGCCTCTATCACACGCGGGTGAGAAGAGAGGCCCAGATAGTTGTTGGCGCAGAAGTTGAGAACTGTTCGGCCGTTCACGGTGATCTCGGCACCCTGTACCGATTCTATGATGCGCTCCTGCTTATACAGGCCTGCGTCTTTTATCTCCTGCAGTTCTTGCTGCAGGCGTGCGTAAAATGAAGGACTTGACATTGCCTTTAAATGGTTTGTTTGTTATTTGAATGGCAAAGCGTGCCCGTATTAACGGACAAACTTAGCGTTGCAGGTCTCAGACACAGTGCCTGAAGCCGTGTAAGAAATGGTCATAGAGTTGCCCGTGAATGTACCTGTACCCTGCAGCACCACACCATTGCCTATGTTCTGCGATGGGATGGTGAGTGTGTTCAGATTGCAGTTCAGCACAATGCGGGTAGTAGTGCCGTTGCCGTATCCGCCGAAGTTCTTTACAGACAGCTCGTCAGTAACGCCTGTGGCCACACCGGTAGCTATATACGGATAGTTGCGGCCGGTACACTCGTTGGTGCAATTGAAGTTGCCCAGCAGGTTAGCAGCACAGTCGGCCGAACGCACGATCATGTTGAACTTGTAGGTCTTAACCTCCGATCCGCGTGCGCTGGATGTTACCGTGATAGGGTAAGTGCCATGTGGCGCGTTGGTAGAAGTGAAGACGAAATCGGCACGGTAGGTAGGCACCTGGCTGAAGGTATCTTTGTTCACCTTTACGCCTGTTGGCAAGCCCTTGATACTCAAGGTCACTTTCTCTTCAGACGCGCCTGTCAGGTATTTTACCAGCACGGGCATGGTGTACGTACCATTGTCCGGAATGTAAGTGTCACCGAGGGGAGCATTCTGTCCGCTTTCTACAGTGTAGGACAACGGAGTCTGCACCGAGGGTTTGTTGCACGCAGCAGCGATACCAACGATGGCCAGAAGGAATAGAACAAGCTTCTTCATACTTTGATTTTAAAGCGGAAAGATACACTCATATCGCTAAAAATCATAGCCATTTCACTTTTTCAGATATGGCCGAGTTGCGCACCCCTTCGCGGGCAGGTTCGTCGGTATAGCCCAGGAAGAGCATACCCAGCACCACATCTTCCTCGCCCAGGCCCAGATGGCCCTTCATGGCAGGGTGCAGGGTCATGCCGCCGGTGCTCCACAGCACGCTTATGCCCAGTGCCGCCGCACCCAGCAGTATGTTCTGCACAGCCGCCGATGCAGCCGCTATTTCCTCAATGACCGGGATCTTGGGGTTGCTGCCGCGCTTCATAGCCGCTATGATCACGTGCGATGCTTTGTCTACGTTGTGCTCCAGCTTGTGGTAGGTAGCCTCCTGACGTTTGTCTTCGTCGGTGTGGTTCCAATACAGTTCGGCGTGTTCCTTACCAAAGCGGGTGAGTGCCTCGCCGCCATATACGTGGAAGAACCAGGGTTCGGTGCGGCCATGGGTGGGTGCCCAGTGTGCCAGTTCCAGCAGATCGCTGATCACCTGGTCGGGTATCTTCTGTCCGTTCATCTTAGCCCAGCTCACCGAGCGGCGGCTCTTTATGGTAGCGGCCACCTGCTCAAAAGTCTTGTTTGTCATAGGGCGCAAAGGTAGGAGAAATGAGTGTTGTACAGGCGGATACGGTGGTGGGCGGAACGAATCTTCGGTTTGGTGGCAAAACGCAATAGCCACCCAAAATACAGGTTGCTATTGCGTTTATGATAAAACCTTGAGATTATTCTCCTTCAGAAGACTGTTGCGCGGGTTGTGCCGGTGCATGAGTGATGCTGAATACGATCTTTCCTTCGGTCTCGTTGAAGTCGGCGATAACTGTGTCACCGGCAGTAATTCGGTGGTTCAGTATCTCCTCTGCCAGCGGATCTTCCAGGTATTTCTGGATGGCCCTGTGCAGCGGACGCGCGCCGAATTGCGGGTCGTAACCTTTCTCGGCAATGTACTTGCGTGCCGCGTCTTTGATCTCCAGTTCGAAGCCCAGTGTATTGAGACGTTTCAGTACACCCTTCATTATGATGTCGATGATCTTGCTGATGTGTTTCTCTTCAAGCGAGTTGAAGATGATCACGTCATCGATACGGTTGAGGAACTCGGGAGAGAATGAACGCTTCAGCGCTTTTTCTATCACGCCGCGGCTGTTCTCTTCCACGCTCGATGTCTTGGCGGTAGTAGCAAAACCCACACCCGTACCAAAGTCCTTCAGCTGCCTTGCGCCTATGTTGGACGTCATGATGATGAGTGTGTTCTTGAAGTCTACCTTGCGGCCCAGACCATCGGTCAGCTGACCATCGTCCAGCACCTGCAGCAGGATATTGAAGATATCCGGGTGCGCTTTCTCGATCTCATCGAGCAGCACTACTGAATACGGCTTACGGCGTACTTTTTCGGTAAGCTGGCCACCTTCTTCATATCCAACGTATCCCGGAGGCGCACCGATGAGGCGGCTCAGCGAGAATTTCTCCATGTACTCACTCATGTCCACGCGGATGAGGGCGTCCTCACCATCGAACATGTAGCGTGCCAGCGCACGTGCCAGTTCTGTCTTACCTACACCCGTAGGGCCCAGGAAGATGAAGGAACCGATAGGCTTGCGCGGATCTTTAAGACCCACACGGTTGCGCTGAATGGCTTTAACCACTTTGGCAATCGCCTCGTCCTGACCAACAACTGCACCTTGCAGGTCATCGCCCATGCGGCGCAGTTTGGCACTCTCGGCTTCCACCATGCGCATCACCGGTATGCCGGTCATCATAGAGATCACCTCGGCAATAGCCTCTTCGTTGATCGGGAAGCGTTTGTGTTTTGCTTCTTCTTCCCACTCAGCTTTGGCGCGGTCCAGTTCTTCGCCCAGGCGTTTTTCCCTGTCGCGCAGGGCTGCGGCCTCTTCAAAGCGCTGGCTCTTCACCACCTTATTTTTCTCTTGCTTTATGTCTTCTATTTTCTTCTCGAGGTCCAGTATGTTCTGCGGAACATTGATGTTCTTCAGGTGCACACGGGCGCCGGCTTCGTCCATTACGTCTATCGCCTTGTCGGGCAGCAGACGGTCGGTCATATAGCGGTCGCTCAGTTTCACACAGGCTTCAATCGCTTCCTGGTCGTAGATCACGTTGTGGAAGTCTTCGTACTTGGAACGGATGTTATTGAGGATAGTGATGGTCTCGTCAATGCTTGGTGGTTCCACCAGCACTTTCTGGAACCTGCGGTCCAACGCGCCATCTTTCTCAATGTACATACGGTATTCGTCAAGCGTGGATGCGCCAATGCATTGTAGATCGCCGCGTGCCAGAGCAGGCTTGAAGATGTTGGAAGCGTCCAGCGAACCGGAAGCACCACCTGCACCCACAATTGTATGTATCTCATCGATGAAAAGGATCACGTCGCGGTTCTTTTCCAGCTCGTTCATTATCGCCTTCATGCGCTCTTCGAACTGGCCACGGTATTTGGTGCCGGCTACCAGAGCAGCAAGGTCCAGACTGATAACACGCTTGTCGAACAACACACGCGAAACCTTGCGCTGCACAATGCGCAGTGCCAGGCCTTCTACGATGGCGGTCTTACCCACACCGGGTTCGCCTATGAGTATCGGGTTGTTCTTTTTGCGGCGCGAGAGGATCTGCGATACGCGTTCTATTTCTTCTTCGCGGCCCACAATGGGGTCGAGGTTGCCTAGCTCGGCAAACTTGGTAATGTCCCTGCCGAAGTTGTCCAGAACCGGAGTCTTGGATTTGGTATTGCCGGCGGCGGGTTTGCGCTGCTGGTATTGGCGGCGCTCGTCGTCATCGTCAAATTCTTCCGATCCCGGATCGTTGAAGTCGGCTGTGGGGCTGCCACCCTGCAGTATGCTCAGTTCGCCCTTGAAGCGATCGTAGTCTACATCCAGATTGCCCAGGATCTGTGTTGCCACATTTTCCTTGTTCTTCAGTATAGACAGCATCAGGTGCTCGGTCTCTACGGTAGGGCTTTTCAGCGCCTTGGCTTCCAGCACGGTAATGCGTATCACCTTTTCGGCTTGCTTGGTAAGGGGCAGACTGTTGATATTGGCAAGGGGCTTGTTGTTCTTGTCCTTGATAGCGACCTCCAGCTCTTTGCGCAGTTCGAAAAGATCGACCTGCATACTCTGCAGCACTTTAAGTGCCATGCCGTCGCCCTCGCGGATAAGACCCAGCAACAGATGTTCTGTGCCTATGAAATCATTTCCCAGGCGCAAGGCTTCCTCGCGGCTGTAAGAGATGATCTCTTTTACTTTTGGTGAGAAGTTCGAATCCATGAAATTGTTGCGGTTGTTTAACACTATTTGAAATTAAAGTTAGCGATTTTCAGGGGTTTTAAACTATTGCCAAATGTTATAATCATATTTCGCCATCAGGTGACGAAACTCATTCACCTTTCGTTAACGGAGATGCTGAACGTGTGTAATACAAATGGTTAATTTTTCCCTGCTACTGTTTACTTTTGGGGAAGATAAAAACTTCCGTAGGTGATGAACTTCAAAATTGATACCAGAGACACATTTACTGTAATAACGCCGGAAACGGCCGAAATAACGGTTAATTTGACAGGTGAACTGCAACGCCGCATGGAAGAAATGAGGCAAAGCGGCAGTCAGAACTTCATCATAGACCTGCAACACTGCACATCATTGTCGGCAGATGCGATAGAACAAATGCTGGCGATGCATGAAGAAAGTTATGCAGGCGATACTTCGTTGGTGTTCACAGGGGTATCGGCAAATGTGATGGCGGCTCTGAAGGAAAATGACAGTCATCTCTCGTTGAACATAGCCCCGAAGATGATAGAAGCGGTAGATATAATAAGTATGGAGATACTGGAGCGCGATCTGTTCAACGAAGAAAGTTAAGCACTCTTTTTGTGCCGTTACGGCAGGAAATGTGGATAAATGTTGTGTGGGGTTGCCGTATCGTCACACTTTTTTTGCCCCTGTCTTTTTACTTTTGACCTGTCTTCCCATGGGTAATAGCCCGTGTGTCGCTGTACATAATCCCAATGAAGCGTACATTATTATTGGTACGACATGCCAAGTCGAGCTGGGCCTCTCCCCTGCAGAGCGATTTCGAAAGACCGCTCAACGAGAGAGGTCTGCGTAATGCGCCTGAAATGGGGAAGAGACTGAAGGCTGCTGGTCTGGTGCCTGATCTTATCGTCAGCAGTTCGGCAGTACGTACCCGCCAGACTGCTACATTGCTGGCTGAAGAACTGGGATACGATACTGAGAAGATACAGTGGGAGGAAAAGTTGTACCACGCCTCTCCGGCCACTATTGAAGATGTGATATTTGGTGCACCCGACCATGCAGCGACAATTATGATCGTTACGCATAATCCGGGTATCACTGATCTCGTGAATCAATTGTCGCCGAGGTTTGCAACAGGTAATATGCCTACCTGCGGGGTGGTAGGTGCTACATTTGAAGCGGCCGGTTGGTCGCAGTACCCGCAGGCGAAACGCAACGTTTTTTTGTTTGATTACCCTAAAAATGAACATGACGCAGAATAAAACTACAGTACAGGTTACCACCATTCTCGAAAAACTCTTTGAAGAACACTATGAGAAGAAGGCCGAGAGCATAGAAGCTCTTGCCATTTCGGGGTCCGACAGGCGGTATTACAGGCTTACGGCAGAAGGCATTTCTGCCATAGGTACCTATAATACCAACGTGGCCGAAAACAATACCTATTTCTACTTTACTGAACTTTTCCGCAAGCATCAGATCAATGTGCCGGAAATATATAAAATAAGCAAAGACCGCCGCGCCTACCTGCAGCAGGACCTGGGCAAGGTGTCGCTCTTTGACATGGTAATAAAGGATGGCTACACTGAGCCAGTGCGTAAGTTGTACCACAAATCACTGGCCCAACTGGCCAAGGTGCAGTGGATAGCCGGCAGGGAGGCCGATTACAAACAGTGTTTCGCGTCCAAGCAGTTTGATGAGAAAGCGATCATGTCTGATCTGCTTTACTTCAAATATTACTTTGCCGATCTTCAGGGTGTGCCCTATGACCGTTCGCTCCTCATAAGCGAAATGGAGTTGCTGAGTAAGGACTTGGGCCGTGTGCAGCCACAGACATTGATGTTCCGCGATTTTCAGAGCCGCAACATCATGATCCATGAGGGCAAAGTGTTCTTTATTGACTTCCAGGGTAGCATGCAGGGGCCGCCACAGTACGATATCGCTTCGCTTTTGTGGCAGGCGAGGGCACAACTGCCAAACGCGTGGAAGGAAGATCTGCTGAACGGCTATATTGCCAGCCTTGCAGAACTGCATGTGCCGCGTATGGATGAGATCCATTTCCGCCGCGGTTATGTTCAGTTTGTGTTGGTGCGTTTGTTGCAGGTGCTTGGGTCTTACGGTTTCAGGGGATTGCTGCAGCACAAGGCGCATTTTATCACCAGCATAGGTCCGGCATTGAAGAATCTGGACATGTTCCTTTCAGATCATCCGCAAACACCGGCTTATCCTGAATTGCGTTCGCTGCTCGAGAAGCTTTCTTCGAAGGATATGCAGGAGCGTTTCCATACGGCCAATGTCACAGACGGAAAGCCAAAGCTGGAAGTGCAGATATGCAGTTTCTCTTACAAAGCAGGTATCCCTAAAACATCCAGCCCACATGGTGGCGGGTATGTTTTCGATTGCCGTGGTATTTTGAATCCCGGTCGTTATGCGGCATACAAACACCTCACCGGCAACGATGAGATGGTGCGCCAGTTTCTGGAGCGCGAGACCCGCATGCCTGATTTTATGAACCATGTGTATGCGCTGGTGGCCATAAACGTAGAAGACTACATTGCCCGCGGGTTTGAGCAGTTGAGTGTATCATTTGGTTGCACAGGCGGTCAGCACAGGTCGGTATATGCGGCCAACCAACTGGCACAGCACCTGAAAGCGCGGTTTAATATTGATGTGAATGTGAGCCACCTGAATGAGAAAAAGTGGGTATTGAGTGCCGACGGAGTAGAGTAATATACATGCTCCATATCAGCGATTTCACTATCCATATCAGTTATAACAATTCACCGAAAGCCGATTATTAAGTATTTTTGCATCAAATATTAAAGAAATGCTGAAGACAGGAAATACAATCGTGAGCATATATACCGAGATGACCCCTAACCCGGAAACAATGAAGTTTGTGGCCAACAAACTGCTGTACCCGGGCAAAAGCATCGACTTCCCCGATGAATCTTCTGCGGGACCATCGCCACTGGCAAAAGAACTTTTTGCGTTCCCGTTCATCAGGAGCGTATTTATAGCAAGCAACTTCGTGACACTTGCAAAAACCGCCGAAACCAACTGGGACGATGTGATCCCATCGGTACGCCAGTTCCTGAAAGAGTATCTGGAAGAAGGTCGTGTGGTGATCAACGAAGAAATGGTGCAGGCAAAGAAAGAGGCTAACGTAGCTGCGGCTGATGATACAGACGTAGTAGTGCGCATCAAAGAACTGCTGGAGAACTATGTGAAACCGGCCGTGGAAATGGACGGTGGCGCTATCAGCTTCAAAGGATTTGAGCCTGCAACCGGCACCGTGAAGCTGATGATGCAGGGTTCCTGCTCGGGTTGTCCTTCATCAATGATCACGCTGAAGACAGGTATTGAAGGTATGATGAAGCGCATGATACCCGAAGTGAAAGAAGTAGTAGCAGAATCAGAATAATCTTTACCGATGATATTTATTTGAAAATGGCGACCATCGGGTCGCCATTTTTTTGATATGGTATGCGTAACTTTGTAATACAGCAAAATACTATGTGGTACGAGCATATTGAACAAAAAAAGGATGTACTGCGCGGCAAGCCGGTTATTAGGAATACCAGGATCGGTGTGGATCTTATTCTTGAAAAAATAGGTCTTGGTGAGACTGTTGACGATCTGCTGCTAGCGTACCCCTCCCTCACCAAGGAGGATATTCTCGCATGCATCAGCTACGGGGCAAACCTTGTTCGCAACGAGATATTTATCGATGTTGTTTAAATTCCCCGTCATAATTGCCGACGAGAGTGTCGACGCACGAATAATAGCCGGTCTTGTACAGGGCGGATATTCAGTGATCTCAGTGGCACAGGAATATCCCGGAATTTCAGATATTGAAGTGATAGCTTTGGCTGTGATGCAGTCAGGTTATATTATTACCGAGGACAAAGACTTTGGCGATGAATTGGTGTACAGGAAGGTAGAGCAAATAGGGAGTATGCTGTTGCGGATCACGGAAACACCCACAGCTCAGAAGGTCCGTATTGTTGTCCAGACTATCGATGCTCACGGAAACGAGTTGCTGGGGGCATTTGCCGTGCTTTCTCAAAAGAAGTTGCGAATCAGACAGTACTGAGGTTGCATTGCTACGGGATAGGTGCAGAAAATCTGTTTTTTTAAGACCATCCCCCCAGAAACTGAAAATCCTTTCAAATCCCCGACCTTTGCGCCTTCATGAAAGACCTGCAGTCGGTAAATAAGTACTTCATCAAATACAAGTGGCGGTTGCTGCTGGGCATGCTGTTCGTGGTCATCTCCAGCAAGTTTGCCGTTATGCCGGGCAACGTTATCAAAGACATTCTGGACCAGGTGCAGGATATGATGAAGGCAGGAAATAAAAGTGATGCCATTTTTTCGCTGGTGTTCAAAGGGGGGCTTATGCTGCTGGGGTTGGCACTGCTGCGTGGTTTTTTCATGTTCATGATGCGGCAGACCATCATTGTGATGTCGCGCCACATTGAGTATGACCAGAAGAATGAGATCTACGCGCACTACCAGCGGTTGGGCACACAGTTCTTCAAGGCCAACTTCACGGGAGACCTGATGAACCGCATTTCTGAAGACGTGTCGCGAGTGCGCATGTACACGGGCCCGTCGGTCATGTACTTTACCAGCGTTGTGTTTCTGGTGATCTTTTGTGTGTGGGACATGCTGCGTGTTGATGTAGTGCTGACACTGTGTGTAGTGGCACCGCTGCCCCTGCTGGCATTGTCCATATTCTACGTTAACAAGGTCATCTACCGCAAGAGCACGCGCATACAGGCGCAGTTATCATCGCTCACCACTACCGCGCAGGAGTCTTATTCAGGTATCCGGGTCATCAAGTCGTTTGTGCAGGAGCGCAATATGATGCAGTTCTTTTCTGCAACATCAGAAGAATACAGGAAGAGCAGCATCAACCTCTCGCTTACCGAGGCGGTGTACTTCCCCGCCATGAACCTTTTTATAGGACTGAGCATGTTGTCGACGGTGCTGATAGGTGGTTACTTCGCCATTCATGGCAGCATCACAACGGGCAATATCGCGCAGTTTGTCATCTACATCAACCTGCTCATGTTCCCTATATCCAGTATAGGTATGGTGGCAAGCATGACACAGCGCGCGGGTGCCTCGCAAAGGCGCATAGATGAGTTTCTCAATACAAAGCCCACCATCACCAGTCCGGCCGATGCGGTGACCACCGCACCCACCGGCGATGTGCGTATTGACAATGTTACCTTCACTTATCAGAACACAGGCATCACTGCACTGCGCAACTTCTCGCTGCATGCAAAGCGCGGCCAGAAGATCGCCATCATTGGCAAGACGGGTTCAGGTAAGTCTACGATAGCGCATATGCTGCTGCGTATGTATGATGTCGATTCGGGCAGCGTATTGTTCGACGGTGTTGCTGCAGACAGATACGATGTGCACACACTGCGTCGTAGTGTAGCCTATGCACCACAGGAGGCCTACCTGTTCTCCGATACTGTGGCCAACAATATTCGCTTTGGAAGTGCGGAAGCAACAGTGCAGGAAGTGAAAGAAGCGGCCCGCCTTGCCGATCTTGAAAAAGACATTGCCGGACTGCAGCAGGGCTACGAAACAATGGTGGGTGAACGTGGTGTGATGCTGAGCGGCGGCCAGAAGCAGCGACTGGTGCTGGCCCGCGCATTGCTACGCAAGAGCCCTGTGCTGCTGCTGGATGAGTGCCTGTCGGCGGTAGATACACAAACGGAAAAAACGATTCTTGCCAACCTTCATGGGTACCTTAAAGACAGGACCACATTCGTTATTACGCACCGCATTTTCACGGGCTGGACATTTGATCAGATCATTGTACTCGATCATGGCGGCATTTCAGAGCAGGGTACACACGAAGAACTGATGGCCCTCAACGGTCATTATGCCAAACTGTACCGCCATCAAACGGATCTTAACTGACCGTTGCCCATAAAAAAGGGACACCCCGACAGTGCCCCTTTTCTACCCCACATTGCTCTCCTTCCCTATTTTGATGCCGCTACCGGTTTTGTTTTTCCTTTGCGTGCGAAAATTGCTTTTACTATAAAGTAGATCACCAATGCCGACAACACCCCTGTAAGGAAGTTGGTGAGTGGCACCATAACAGCGGTATAAAGCATCATGGCAAATTCAAACTTGCCTTTGTGTTTCATTTCTCTGATCTCTGATGGTTTTATCATGTTGCTGGCTACCCACACAAGGATGCCGCCGATACATGCCATAGGAATGATCTCCAGATAAGGTGCTATAAAATAGGCCATGGTCAGCTTCAGCACGGCCTTGAAGTAACCGGCAAGCGGCGTACGTGCGCCGGCTTTGATGCTGGTGGCTGTGCGGGCCAGTGCCCCTGTGCATGGAAATCCGTTGACAAGTGGTGTGATGATCTGCACCAGTCCCTGGCCCCAGAATTCCTTGTCGGGGTTGAAGGGTGTCTTTTTGTTGTCAGCCATCTTGTCGGCCATAGACGAGCACAGCAGGCTTTCCACACCCGATACAAACACAATGGCGAAGACAAAGTACACTACATCAAAAACCATTGCCCCAGAAAAAGCCGGCATACTTGGTGGCGTAAATACAAAGAAATTGTTGGGGATGCTGCCGTAGATATCTTTTACAAGAATGATGCCTTTGTTGGCAAACAGTGTTGCGGAGAGTGCTGTAGACGCGGCTATCGCAAGCAGCGGTGCCGGTATGAAGATGGAGACGCGCAACAGTATTTTAGTGATCGCGAATGTCATTACCCCGATGATAACCGACCATAGATTGATCTTGTCGAGATTCTTGAAGCCTTGTTGCAGATTAGTGATCATTCCTCCCTTGGTGTTCTCATCGGTTCCCATTATGGCACTGAAACTTTCGATGCCGAGAATATCCTCCAGATTGGTGAAGGCGATAGTGAACGCAATGCCGATAGTGAACCCCACAACTACCGAATTGGGGACGAGTTTGGCGAATTTACCGAGGCCCGCTACGCCCAGTATCATGAGTATTATACCCGCAATAATGGAGACAGCCACCAGAAAGCCATGCGCCTGTGCGGCCGTGCCACCATTGGCGGGTCCGTACTTGGTGATGAGTGCCGCTATAAGCGGTATGAATGCCGCGGTTGGTCCGTACACCTGATATTTAGATCCGCCGAAGGTGCGGCCAACCACACACGCCAGCGCGCCGGCTATGATGCCCTGTTCAGGTCGCAGGCCCATGGCCATTGCAAAACCCATAGCCATAGGGATGGCAGTGAGTGCCACAATGAGGCCCGCGCTGAAGTCGCGGTACACGATCGACTTCCAGTCCTTCGCCGTCAGGTCTTCCCATCGGCTGTCCATGAATGTGAAAAAGAGCTTCAGTCGCCCCTGCACGGTTGTTGGTGTTGTGTGTGAATGCATATCGGATGTGTATTGAATGTATCGGGAAATACAGTATTGATCAGACAGCAAGACCGGGGTTCATGTTTACATCGGCGTTGGTGTCTGTGGTTTCTCGGATAGGGTAGGGGCTGGACAATAGTGGCAATCCGCTTTTTTTGAACATGCGTGTAGGGTCCACACTTTCTCTTGTTATGTGAACAAAACGAAAGTCGGGCGGCAGCGCTATCATATCTATCGCGTTTGCTTCGGCATAGTTTTTAAACGCGGCGATAGTAGTGCCATACATGTTGCGGAAGGAGATATTGGCAATGTTGTTGTTGTTTGCCTTAATTCTCTTGCAGGCAAGCCGCAGGTTTTCTGTGATCAGCTTGTTGTGGCTGTTGATTCCCGCGCGCGACATTGCCTCTACCAGGCTGCCGGGCATATCGAATGCATGGAACAGAATAAAATTCAGCTTGTTGTCGGTGCCGCGTGCCAGAGTGTTCATTATCTCCAGAGACCCGACCGTGAAATCTGTTGGGATCAGAATGGTATTCATATGTCTCAATTTTGCTGTTACAACTATGTCGGGAAACAGCACAAAGGTGACACTGCACCATTAGCAGGGTGTAAGAGAGTGATTAGACTTCAATAAGAAAGAGATTAGAAAGAGATAAGAAAAGCAACCTATGCTACCGGCAATATCAGCGTTACTACCGCTCCTTTGTTTGTGTCGGATTCCACGTGTATCTCCCCCTTGTGCAGTCTGAAGATGTTGCGCGTCAGGGGCAGACCAATACCGTATCCTTCATAGCGGCCTGTATTCGATGCTCTGAAGAAGGGGTCATATATGAATCGTAGTTCTTCCCTGGGTATCCCGATACCTCTGTCGGTGACACACAGATGGAGTTTGTCGCCCAGCACTTCGGCTTTCACCGTCACCGGTTTGTTGTCCGAGTATTTGCAGGCGTTTTCTATGACATTGCTCAGACCCAATTTCAGTAACTGATAGTTTCCGTTCACTGCCGTGCGCCGGTCGGCGGGTATGCTCGACAGGTCCATTACTACGTTGTTTCCCGGAACAATGTTGGCGATGGTGGTCTTTACATCAAACAGCAGTTCGTCAATGAATATTTTCTTCAGGTTCTGTTTCTTTCCGTCAAATCCGGTTTGTGCAAGGTTCAGCAGGCTGTTGGTGAGGTGCTGTAGTTTTTCGGTCTGGTGAAGGATAGATTCCAGCGCAGCCTTGTACTCTTCTGATCCGCGCGGGCGCGACAGTGCGATCTCTGCCTCGCTGTAAATGGTGGTGAGCGGTGTCCGGAATTCGTGCGAGGCATTGCTCACAAAATTGTTCTGTGTCTCAAATGAAGTTTCCAGACGGCTCAGCATTTCATTGAAGGTGGAAGCAAGCTCCGCTACTTCGTCCTGCCCTTTGCGGTCTTCCAGGCGTTGGTTCAGGTTCTCGGCACCTATGGTCTTCACTTTTTCAATGATCTCGCGTATCGGTTTGAAAGCGTGCCTTGAGAAGAAGATACCCGATGTGTAAAAGACAAAGGTGCCGCAGATGCAACTGGCAATCAGTATCCACTTCAGTTTGCGCGAATACCGGATGCTGTCTTCGTTTTGCGCCCCTATGATGACGATGTAGGGATGCGCACCCTCGTCATAGTAGTAAAAGGCGGTGTAGAAGTAATTGTTGTGTTTGGTGTTTGCGTGCCTGCGGTTTTTGAGTTTGCCGTAAAATGCCTGGTTGAGGTCGGGTAGTACATTCAGTTTCACAAAATTCTCCAGACTGTCGGCCGGAAAGAAGTACTCTTTCTCATCCGGCAGCGGTTCCAGGTGTTGCTCCCTGATGTTGCTGTACAGTTCTTCCTGCCCCACTGAATGCTCAGCCAGACGTACTTTTGCTGTGATGATGCCGCGGATCTCAAGACGTTTGTAAAAGTCCTGAAAGGCGAACGTGTTCATGAAAAAATAGGCGATGACACTGATGCCAATGAGTATGGTAGCAGATATGGCGGTAAAGATCAGAGCCGTTTTTTTCTGAATGGTCATGCTCAGCTATCCTTTAGAATGTAGCCCATACCTATAACGGTATGTATGAGTTTGGGCTCAAAGTCGCGGTCCACTTTTTTTCTCAGGTAGTTTACGTAAACGTCTACCACATTGGTGGCCATATTGAAGTCTACGCCCCACACATTCTCCAGCAGGTCCATGCGCGATATTACTTTCCGCTGGTTCTTCATCATATATTCCAGCATGCGGTATTCGGTGGACGTAAGGTGGATCTCGGTCTGGTCGCGCCGCACAATGCGGGCATCGAGGTCTATCTCCAGATTTCTGAGTTTTATTTTGTTCCCTTCGGTGAAGTTGCCTGCAGCGCGGCGTTGCAGCGCCTTCAGCCTGGCCAGCAGCTCCGAGAATTTGAATGGTTTTATCAGGTAATCGTCGGCTCCTTTTTCAAGGCCGGCCACCACGTTCTCTGTGGTGCCCAGAGCGGTCAGCATCAGCACCGGTTTGTTGTCTTTGGCCTTCCGCAGCAAGGTGCAAAGCTCCATGCCATTGATACCCGGAAGCATGATATCCAGAATGTACAGGTCATAGTTATGACTCAGCGCCATTTGCAGGCCTGTATTTCCGTCGGGTGCCACGCTCACAGTGTAGCCGGCCTCGCCAAGGCCTTTTGTGATCACGTTGGCTATACCCGGTTCGTCTTCTACAAGCAGCACATGCATATATCGCTATTGTGGGTTTTTCTGTTGCAGTCTGTATCGGCCTACACTGCTTTAGGGGCCTGTTTTTTCATTTCAGCAACCACCTTTTCCCAGCGCCATGCGGTGTCCATCATGGCGTCCAGGCCATATTGTGTTTCCCAGCCCAGCAGGTTGCGCGCGCGGCTGTTATCGGCATATACGGCCACAACATCACCATCGCGGCGGCCTCCCACCTTGTAGTTCAGTTTCTCGCCCGATACGCGCTTGAAAGCGTCTATCAGTTCCAGCACGGTAACGCCATTGCCGGTGCCCAGGTTGAATACTTCGCAGTTCGACTTGTTGCGGTCGTCAATGATATACTGCAGCGCGCGGGTGTGTGCATTGGCTATGTCCATCACATGAATATAGTCGCGTACGCAGCTGCCGTCGCGGGTAGGGTAGTCGCTGCCGAAGACAGTCATCTCCGGGCGTTTGCCTATGGCCGTTTGTGTGATCACCGGCACCACACTCTCCGACAGGTCCTGAAACTCGCCTATCAGTGCAGACGGATGGGCGCCCACCGGATTGAAGTAGCGCAGCAATATGGTATTGAAGTCTTTGTGTATGTTGGTGAAATCGCGGCATATTGCCTCGCCCATCTGCTTGGTGCGGGCGTAAGGCGATTCCGGTTCGGCCAGCGGCGCGTCCTCGGCCACAGGCAGGTTGGTAGCGTTGCCATATACCGAGCAGGATGACGAGAATACAAAATTGTCAACGTCAAAATCTTCGGCACACTGCATAATGTTGAGCAGCGAGTTGATGTTGTTGTGGAAGTACATCAGCGGCTCCTTTACCGACTCCGGTACCGACTTATAGGCCGCAAAATGGATGATGCCCACTATATCGGGGTTTTCCAGAAAGATAGCTTCGGTATCGTCAAGGTCGCAAAGGTCCACCTTGTAGTTCTTCACTTTCTTGCCGGTTATCTTCTCAATGCCATCCAGCATCTTCAGCGATCCCCGGGACAGATTGTCTACCGAAATCACTTCAAAACCGTTCTGCAGAAGATCCACAATTGTGTGGCCACCTATGTAGCCACAACCGCCCGTTACAAGAATTTTGTTCATAATGTGTTGTTTTAGGAAAAATGTCATCCTGAGAGCGGAAACGCACCCCGGTCGCTATTGCAAATATATGAGCCGGTGTAATTCAGATAAATTTTTTTATCCCGGAATTAATAGATATATAATTACAGGGTCGCCGTGCTATAATTCATATGTGTTGACTGTGTTTTTTATATACCATATTAGTTACTTTTATACCGCAGACGGTTACCTGCAAGGGTGGCAGCATCTCATGCCGGCCGTTGCCGGGCAACCCTTCAATTATTAGGCTTAGCGCATGATATTAAGAAGTCTTTTGTACATCATAGCAGTAATGCTCATCATAGGGTGGGCTGTAGGTTACTTTGTGTGGCGGCCGGGTCCGCTCATCCACATCATGGCGCTGTTCGCAGCCGCTTCATTTGTGCTGGCTTTGTCGCGCAAGGAGGGCATCCGTTAGCGGGGCGTAGCTGCCTGCCGCGCGGCAATGCACACCCTCCTGTCTATTTATCCACAATGCAGTTTTTGGGTGCAGTTTTGCCTGTTATTTCAAATATCTTTGTTCCAAACACACTATTACAATGCGTTTCATAGTTACATCTTCAACCCTGCTCAAGAACCTGCAGCAGATAGGCGGCATCGTAAGCGCCAACAACGTGCTTTCTGTTCTCGAAGACTTCCTGTTCGACCTGCGCGGCAATACGCTGACGCTCACTGCAACCGATCTGGAAACAATGATGCGGGTGCAGATGCAGGTAAACGACGCTGAGGGATCGGGCCGTATCTGTATTCCTTCAAAGATTATTCTTGAATACCTGAAAAACCTGCCTGAACAGCCGGTTACTTTCATCATCTCCGAGACCGACCTGTCTATTGACATGTCCTCCAACTCGGGTAAATACCGCATCGTAGGCGAAAAGGCCGACGACTTCCCGAAAGAACCGGCTCCCGGCGATACTACTGAATTTACAATGCCTTCAATAGCACTTATCGAAAGCATCAACAAAACACTGTTCGCGGTCAGCAGCGACACACTGCGCCCCGCTATGACCGGTGTGTACTTCGAGATGGCCAAAGACGGACTGGGCTTCGTGTCTACCGACGCACACCGCCTGGTACAGCTGCGCCGCAGCGACATCAGCTGCCCTGCAGCGGGTGGTTTTGTGGTGCCTAAAAAGCCTTTGCAGCAGTTGCGTGGCACATTGCCTACAGACGAGTCTATCCTGACACTCGCTTACAACAACAGCCACCTGTTTGTGAAAGGCGAGCACGTGAGCCTGAGCTGTCGCCTCATCGACGCACGCTTCCCCGATTATCGCGCGGTTATTCCGGTAGACAATCCATACCGCCTCACTATCAACCGTGCCGATTTCGCAAGTGCGCTGCGCCGTGTCAACATCTTCGCCAACAAAACTACCAATCAGGTATTGCTGGACATCAACGGCAACAGCCTCAACATCTCGGCTCAGGATATCGACTTCTCCTACGAAGGAAAGGAAACACTTACCTGCAACTACAGCGGCGAGGATATGAAGATCGCCTTCAACGCCAAACTGATGGTGGAGATAGTGAACAACCTGGACGGCGAAGAAGTAGTACTGGAGCTGAGTACGCCATCGCGTGCAGGTATCTTCCGCTCGGTTGATAAAACTGACAACGAAGACCTGATGATGCTGCTCATGCCGCTGATGGTGGGTATCTAGTAGTAACAAACAACAACATCAATAAAAGAATAAAAAAGAACGACCATCGCTTTCAGATGCATTTTGAAACATGGTCGTTCTTAATTTTGTAGCAATGCGCCTTTCCCGTTTCATACTCTTCATTGTTCTTACGTGCTGCATGGCTGCCTGCATGCCTGCTCCTCATTATCAGGATCAGAAGGCCATACCCGGCAACGCGTGGAACTACAACTACAAACCAAAATTCACCTTCACCATTTCCGACTCTACCGCGCAGTACCAGCCCTACTTCATCATCCGCCACACACAGGCATATCCTTACAACAACATCTGGATGTGGATGTACATTAAAACACCCGGCGACTCCACTGCTACCAAGGCACGCATCAACATAGACCTGGCCGAGGCAAATGGCCGCTGGCTGGGCCGTGGTATGGGCGAGATATACGAGCAGCGTATGCCGATATCACTCGGCGATTCGGTGAACCTGAGCCGCCCCGGCACTTACGAAGTGACGCTGGAGCAGAATATGCGCATCAATCCGCTGCCCGATGTGCTGCACGTGGGTCTGCGTGTAGAAAAGGCCACGCTGCGCAAGAAATAGCTCTACGGTCCATTAGTTGGGCTTCCCCATCTCAAATAGTATCTTTGTTCATTCATGCAGCTACCCGCAGGTAAGAAAATATACTTCGCTTCCGATTTTCACTTCGGCATACCCGACCGCGCCTCCAGCACCGAGCGTGAAAAGCGTATATGCCGCTGGCTGGACGAGATAGCACCCACGGCGGAACAGATATTCCTCGTGGGCGATCTTTTCGATACCTGGTTCGAGTACAAGAATGTAGTGCCGCGTGGCTTCACCCGCTTTCTGGGTAAGATTGCCGAGCTGCGCGACAAGGGGCTGCACATAGAAGTATTTACAGGCAACCACGACCTGTGGATGCTCGACTATTTCCACTCCGAATTCGGCATACCCGTGCACCACGGGCCCATAACCCGCGAGGTGAATGGCAAGAAGTTCTTTATAGCTCATGGCGATGGACTGGGACCCGGCGATACCGGCTACAAGATATTGAAGACCGTGCTGCGCAGTCCGCTCTCGCAATGGTTGTACCGCAGGGTGCATCCCGATACCGGAGTAGGGCTGGCAGGCTGGTTCAGCCGCCTGGGACCAAAGCATGCCGACATACCTGAGAAAGAGTTTCTGGGGCCCGATAAAGAAATGCTGGTGCAGTTCTGCCTCGATACACTGAAGCACGAACACTACGACTACTTCATCTTCGGCCATCGCCATATAGCCATAGAATACCCGCTGCCCTCCAACAGTCTCTACGTCAATCTCGGCGACTGGATCCGTTACGACAGCTTTGGTGAATTTGACGGCGAGCAGTTACGATTGAAGTATTATGGGAAGTAGGGGGGAAGACAAACGTCAGAAACTTGTTTTCCTGACGGGTGCCATCATAACATCCTTTCATCCTAAGAATCTTAGTTCTGACGACCTTGCGGCCCACCTCCTTGCACATTCCCCCTCCTTGATTACATTTGTACTACATGCGCGTTACCATACTCGGCAACAACTCGGCGCTGCCCGCATTTGGCAGGCATCCTACGGCACAAACTGTGACCGTGTATGGCGAGGTCTTGTTGTTCGACTGCGGCGAGGGTACACAATTGCAGATGCAGCGCTATGGTGTGAAGTGGAAGAATTTTAATCACGTCTTCATCAGTCACATGCATGGCGATCATTACTTCGGGCTTCCGGGCCTCATCAACAGCATGAGTTTGCTGGGCCGCACTGCGCCGCTGCACCTGCACGGGCCCGCCGCGCTGCAACCAATACTCGATCTCATACTGCAGGCAGCCAATACCGTGCTGAAGTACGAATTGCATTTTCATCCCCTGCCCGATGAGGCAACGATGATAGCAGATACGCAGGCATTCACTGTTACGTCATTCCCTGTACAGCACGGTATAGCGTGTCATGGTTTTGTGGTAGAGATGAAGACACGGGGCCGCAGGATACTGCCTGACAAATGCCGCGAATATGGCATAGCCCCCGAAGATTTTGAACTGCTGAAGCAGGGCATGGACCATGTGCGCCCCGATGGCACTGTGGTGAAGAATGAATGGGTGACCGATGTGGGGCCACGCCCGCGCAAGTATGCCTACTGCACCGATACGCTTTATACCGAGACCATACTGCCCTACATTTCCGGTGCCGACATGATCTATCACGAGAGTACCTATCTCAACGAAGACCGAGAGAAGGCCGAGGCCCGTTTCCATAGCACTGCGGCACAGGCTGCTGCAATGGCGGTGAAGGCGGGTGCCGGTCAGTTATTGTTGGGTCATTTCTCGTCCAAGTACAAAGAGCTCGATGCCTTCAGAGAAGAGGCGGCGGCCATATTCCCCAACGTTATTGTATCAGTAGAAGGCGAGGCCTACGATCTGTAAGTATTACGCGGTGCGCTCAAAGTGGTGCATCAGATCGGCAAGGGTAGCCACCGCGTCTATGGTTATGGCATTGTATATCGATACCCTGAACCCGCCTGCTGTGCGGTGCCCAGCTATCCCTTTTATATTGTTGCGCTCGGCCAGTGTCATGAATTGTTGTTCCAGTTCGGGTGTTGCCGCGGTGAAGCATACATTCATCATACTGCGGTGGTCTTTGTCGGCCACATAAGGTTTGAAAACACGGCTGTTGTCCAGCAGGTCATACAGTATGGCTGCTTTTTTTCGGTTGTCGCGTTCTATGTTCACAATGCCGCGTTCGTTTATCCAGCGCAGCATCAGCAGGGCGGCATAGATACCATGCACATTGGCAGTGTTCACCACCGAATTCTGGCGCACCTGCTCTTTGTAGCTCATAATGGGTGGCACGGGGCGCACTATCTTATCCAGCATAGTCTTGTGCACTACCGCCAGGGCCACTCCTGCCACACCCAGGTTCTTCTGGGCGGTGGCATAGAACATAGAATAGCGGTGGTAGTTGTGTTCGCGGCTCAGTATGTCGCTGCTCATGTCGGCTATCAGCGGCACAGTAGTGGCGGGTATGTCGTGCCACTGTGTTCCGTATATGGTGTTGTTGGTGGTGATGTGCAGGTATGCGGTATCTGCAGGTAGTTCGGTGGGCCATGGCGGCAGGCGGTCATACCGTTCGTCTTTTGATGACGATACTATTGATGCCGCACCGTAGTACCGTGCGTGTTCAATAGCCTCGTTCGACCACTGACCGCTGTCTATGTACGCCGCCGTTTTTCCGTTGGAGAGGAAGTTCATGGGCACCATGCAGAACTGCATTCTGCCGCCGCCATGCAACCACAATACTTCATACTGCTCGCTGAGGCCGCACAACTTGCGTACCAGTGTTTTGCTTTCTTCAAGGATCTCAGTGAACTCAGGGCCACGGTGGGGTATCTCCACTATGGACATGCCCGTGCGTTTATAATTGCTCGTAGCTTTAACCAGTTCGTGCAGTACCTCGCCCGGCAGTTCGGCCGGACCGGCATTAAAGTTGAGTTTCCTTTCCATTGTTTTCAGGCTCTTCTACTGTTGTGATACCACCGCTCACTGCAAACTTCATCGCTTCACCGGCGTTCATCTTGTCTACCGGCTTTATGTTGCTTTTTTCGGTCACTATCACCCAGCCCGATATGGCGTAGGAGTGCGGCAGATATACTGCTACCTTCCCTTCCATGCCCAGCGGGCCCATGTCGTCCTGTGTAAGGAAGCCTATGCGCCACACCTCAGGGTCTTTACCTACACGCACCCATACCGCTTCGTTAAAGCGCTTCTTGTCGCCCACAAACGAGGTAAGCACATCGCGTATGGAAGAGTAGATGTACTTTACGCCCGGTGTATGGGTCATAAGGTAGGAGAACGCGTCGAACAGCCAGCGGCCCACAAAGAAACGGGTGCCCCAATAGCCTATTACGGTAACGATACCTATTATGAGCAAAAAACCCAGTCCCGTAGGTACCGACGGTATCAGACTGTCTACACCGGTAAATATCTTGTAGAGCAGATAGGCTGTAATGACTATCGGGCTCACGAGGATCAACCCCTGTAGGAACGAACGTAATAAGACGGAAGCAAGACGCCGCATGGGCGCAAAGGTAGGTAACAAAACGATTGAGAAACACGCAATTGGCAGCGCAGGGCATATGCGGCCAAAGAATTAAGATTCCCTTTATTTAGCGTTGTCGGCCGGTGTGTACCAATGCCATTCCCACGGTGCCGCAGGATCAAAAATGCGCTCGTCTATCTCGTCATTGACCACAATGTCCGAATAGGTCTCGCGCTGCAACAGCTTGCCGCTCTTGTAGAAAGCTACACGGGTCTCCGTCCACTTTTTGTGCCCCAGGCGTTTATGCCCTTCCATCACAATTTCTTCCGGCGCACCGTTGTCAAATTTCATTATGCGCACAATGCGGTAGTGCTTCCAATCTATCCACAGTTGATTCGCCCTGTCGCCAATGCCGGCAGCGCCAATCACATATATGTCTCGCCCCCTCCAGCGGGTGTAGTAGCTTTTGCTCAGGTCGTAATGCATGGCCGCAAGGCGGGTTGTCACTTCCTTAAAGCTGCTTGCGTGATACATACCACCCAGCAGGTAAAGCAGTTCATTGCTGTCCACCCTCGATCTGGATAATACTCCCTTTCTGAACACATAGGCCGAGTCGTTGCGATAGATCACGCAATTGCGCTGGTCCGGTTCGCCCAGGTCTATGCGGAACGAACGGGGATAGACTATGGTCTCGTACCACGTTTCTTTTGTAGTTACCGTATCGCCGATGAAGCGCTCGGTCTGCTGTATGAATTTCACCGACCGCTGCCAATGACCATGGTAGCGGTGATACATCTTGTATAGCCTATACCTGCCATCCCGTTTCGGCACAGTGAAGGCACTGAGCATCAGCAGCGATGCAATGGCTGCTATAGTTAGTCTTGTGTGTTTGCGGGAGGACACCATTTGTTCAGCTGTTTTACGCATGCGGCAATATCCTTTGGCAATGGGGCTTCTACCGACACAGGTGTGCCGTCCTCTTTGTGGAACTCCAGCTTATAGGCGTGCAGCGCCAGCCTGCTCAGCAATGGTTTTTCTTCCTCTTCTTTTTCAGAGAGTTTGTACTTCCTTTTTATAGCCGACAGCTTGAATGGTTTGCCATCGCCATACATTTCGTCGCAAACTATGGGGTGACCTATAGAGCGCATATGTACGCGTATCTGGTGGGTGCGGCCAGTATGTATCTGAAATTGCATCAGCGCATACAGCGGCCATTGCTCCACTACCTTATAGTCGGTCACGGCCAGCTTGCCACGTTTGGCCACCATCATGCGGCCATTGCCTGCAGGGTGTTCGGTCAGGTAGTTCTCTATCCTTCCCGCCTCCGGTATCACCACACCTACCACCAGCGCGGCATAGAACTTATTCACATCGCGCTCCTGAAAACAGATAGAGAGGTAACGGTGTGTTTCCTCGTTTTTGGCAAAACAGATCACCCCGCTTGTGTCGCGGTCCAGGCGGTGCACCACCCATATACGCTGCCCTATCTTCTTCTCCACCTGCTTGCCCAGGCTGGGCAGGTCGGCATTAAAGCGATCGGGTACCACCAGCATGCCGGCGGGTTTGTTCACCACTATCAGGTCGTTGTCTTCGTACAGTGTCTCTATATTCATTTTGCCAGTGCTTTGTTGTATGCTGCAATGCTCTCGTCTTCCTTGGCGCGCATCAGTGCCTTATCGGCTGTTTTTTTGTCTTTGAATCCGCACAGGTGCAACGCCCCGTGAAAGATCACCCGGTGCAGCTCGTCCTTGTACGACGTGCCGAATTTCTCCGCGTTCTCCTTCACCCTGTCCACGCTGATGTAAATCTCACCGGTCAGCACGTCATCCTCCTCCGAAAGATCGAAGGTGATAATGTCGGTGAACGTATCGTGTTGCAGAAACTGCTGATTCATTTGCAGCAGGTGCTCGTCGCTGCAAAAGATGTACGTAAGGTCGTTCTTGCGGGTACCTTTCCTGTACTTCGTTACCAGACTATCCAGAAATGCTGAAAGTTTACGTTTGTCTTTGAGGGCAGACTTCACTTCCTGCTCATAAAACCGTGCGGGCATGCTATGCAGATTTTTGCAAATGTCGGATTAAAAACCTGAATGGTATTTTAAAAAACATCCCGCCTTTCGGGGCGGGATGTTGTAAATAGATATTTCTGTTAGAATTACAGTGCCAGATCAGCATCATCGGCCGATGGCTGTGGTGCAGACTGCTCTGTAGATTCATTGTTGTTCTCGTTGCGTGGTTCGCGCTGCGGACGGTCGCCACGGTCGCGGTTACCACCACGGTCGCCACGGTTACCATCTCTGCGGTCGTTACCACCACGGCGGTCGCCTCGGTCACCACGGTCACCACGACGATCATCACCACCTTCGCGGCGCTCGCGCTTTTCAGGCTCCACATAACCTTCAGGTTTTGGCATCAGCACTTTACGGCTCAGGCGCAGTTTACCGGTCTTAGGGTCGGTACCTGTCAGCTGTATCTTCACCGTATCGCCTTCTTTCAGCACACCATCCAGTGTTTCCAGACGCTTCCAGCTCACTTCAGATATGTGCAGCAAGCCTTGTTTGCCCGGCATGAATTCTACAAACGCACCGAAAGGCATGATGCTCTTCACAACACCTTCGTAGGTAGCACCAATCTCTGGTATTGCAACAATGCTCTTGATCCATGCCACTGCTTTGTCAACACTTTCTTTGTCGGTAGCGAAGATCTTGATAACACCTTCGTTGCCCACTTCTTCAATGTTGATCTTAGTGCCGGTCTCACGCTGCATTTCCTGAATGATCTTACCACCGGGGCCTATCACAGCGCCGATGAACTCACGGTCGATGTTCATCTGCGTAATGCGTGGAGCGTGTGGTTTCAGTTCAGCACGTGGCGCTTCGATGGTCTTGTACATCGCGTCCAGGATGTGGAGACGACCACGACGTGCCTGCTCCAGTGCCTGCATCATTATTTCCATGCTCAGGCCATCCACTTTGATATCCATCTGGATACCGCAGATGCCGTCGCGGGTACCTGTTACTTTAAAGTCCATGTCACCCAGGTGATCTTCATCGCCAAGGATGTCGGTGAGTACAGCAAACCTGTTGTTGTCGCCCGAGATAAGACCCATGGCCACACCGCTTACGTGTTTAGGGAACGGAACGCCTGCGTCCATAAGTGCCAGAGAACCGGCACATACAGTAGCCATAGATGAAGAACCGTTAGATTCCAGAATGTCTGATACTACACGCACTGTGTACGGGTATTCTGCAGGCATCATCTGCTTCAGCGAGCGCATAGCCAGGTTACCGTGGCCCACCTCGCGGCGGCTCTGTCCGCGCATCATCTTCACCTCGCCTGTAGAGAACGGAGGGAAGTTGTAGTGCAGCATGAATTTCATATAGTCAGATGTCTGTGCGGTTTCCAGCAACAGCTCATCATCAACAGTTCCCAGTGTCACGGTAGTGAGCGACTGTGTCTCACCACGGGTGAAGAGAGCAGAACCATGCGGCGAAGGCAGCGGATCTGTTTCTATCGTCAGAGGACGAACATCTTCCAGGCCACGGCCATCCAGACGAACGCGCTCGTTCAGCATCATCTCACGGATCACTTTCTTTTCCAGGTCGTGGAAGTAAGTGCCTATCAATGCTGCATCTTCATCTTTCAGTTCTCCTTCTGCCAGAGAAGCTTTGAAGTCTTCTTTTATCTTGCTGAATGCATCGCTGCGCTCATGCTTGCCCAGTGCGGCTTTCGCTACATCATAGATCAGCTTGGTGCCATAGTTGGCTATGCGTGCTTCCAGTTCCGGATTAGTGTATGGCTTAGTGTATTCGCGCTTGCCGGTAACGCCTGCTTTTTCGCGCAGGTCGTGTTGCAGTTTCACCTGCTCGCGGATAGCGGCATGAGCCACTTCTATCGCTTTTACCAGGCCTGCTTCATCACACTCCTTGCCTTCGCCTTCCACCATCATGATGTTCTTCTCGGTAGCGGCAACAATAATGTTGATGTCGGCTTCAGGTATGCGGCTGCGGGTAGGGTTCACTACATATTCGCCGTTGATGCGTGCAACACGCACCTCAGAGATAACTTCCTGTATCGGCACATCGCTCACTGCGAGCGCGGCAGATGCAGCCAGACATGCCAGACTATCAGGCATGATCTCAGGGTCAGATGAAATAAGGGTAACCAGTACCTGCACATCGCAGTAATAATCGTCCGGGAACAATGGGCGCAATGCGCGGTCTATCAGACGAGAGGTAAGGATTTCGTAATCGTTAAGGCGTGCTTCGCGCTTGAAGAAAGAACCCGGAATGCGGCCCGCAGATGCGAACTTCTCCTGGTAATCAACTGTAAGCGGGAAGAAAGACTGACCCGGCTTCGGGTCTTTGTTGGCTACTACTGTAGCAAGGATCATACAGTTGCCCTGGCGAACTACTACGGCGCCATCGGCCTGACGGGCCATCCTGCCCGTCTCTATTGATACTTCACGTCCGTCGGCTGTGCGCAACGACACGGAAATGGGATTTGGTATCATACATCAGATAATTAAATGGTTAATTCATAGCCCTTTTGCAGCACAGCGACACACCGTTCCTGCTGGAAAAGTATGTCGCGGCAATAGCGAAAGGGAAAAGTCATAAAACAACAATTCCCAACTTTGAGCAGTTGGGAATAGTTGAACGGCCCGTAATTACTTACGCAATCCGAGTTTTTCTATCAATGCGCGATAAGATTCGAGATTCTTATGGCTCAGGTATTGCAGGAGGCGTTTACGACGACCTACCATCTGCATCAGACCGCGATTGCTCGAGAAGTCTTTTTTGTTTTGTTTGAGGTGAGCAGAGATGTGCTGGATACGCTCTGTAAGCATCGCTATCTGTGCTTCGATAGATCCTGTGTTAGCAGCGTTTCCACCGTGTGTTTTAAAAATATTTGCTTTCTTTTCAGCTGTAAAATGAGACATTTGCATCAAAATTTTAAATAAACTTACACTTTTTCAGGCGGCAAAGATAGAAAAATATTGTGAAAAAAATAGAATTTGTTGAATGGGTTCAAATCGCCTGCAACTTTTCTTAATCTGATGCCGGTTTGGTCGTTTCGTTCTCCCCTCTGCCACTTGCCGGTCAGTTATTTAAAAATAATATATCACATCACTTCAGCGCCTGTATCAGCCTCGCCACCTCCGATTGGTTATACGGATGGTCTATTGACGCGTATATATCTTCCTTCTCCTCGCGGGTCAGGTGAAAGTTCAGCGCAGCCGATTTTTTGAATTCCCTCGGTATGTATTGCAGCGTTATCAGCTTCAGCTTGTCGTCCACATAGGCAGGCGAATAGTCTTTTACGTAGTTGTATCCGTAAGATTGTATCGCTTCCCACTTGTTCTGTATCACAAATAGCGGGTCGGCGATCATATTGCCCAGGGTCGACTGGTCGGTGTTCGAACTCACATCGTTTTCCCGGGTGTCTCGTATCTCCAGAAATATTGTCTCCCGCACATTCTGTTTCAGCCAGTGGCGCATCACATGCAGGTAGCGGCTGGCCACCTGTACCCCGAAGTTATCGCGCAGACCGGCGTCCATAACATTCATTCGTGGCGACGAAGGCAACTTCACCACCGGCAGTATATAAGGGAACGTGGCATTCATACGCAGGGCGGATGTCAGCCTAAGTTCTCCCGTATTCTGTTCGGGAAAAAAGGCGCCATAGTCCACAGCGTCTATCGGCGGCGATGGCAGCCTCAGCGAATACTCAGGTTGGGTCAGGTAGGCAATAGGCTGGTTGCAGATCATCAGCTTGCGTCCGTCATTGATGATTGTGCCATTAATAATGAGCTGAGGTATCTCCCCTCTCGACTCGCGTCGTTCGTAGTAGCCGATAGGGCGGTCTAGCAGTCCCTCCGAGTTGCGGGCAAGCTCCCGCTCCATTGCATAACCCCTGTCCGTGGTGTACCTGTGGCCTGCAACGGTTATCTTATTAAAGGGCGAGATGAGATCGATGCACGCAAAAGAGAACACGATCGGGTTCAACAGGTCCTTTCCTATATTCTCCTGATACCGTGGCGCGTACGGGTCTTTGATGTCGCCCCGCTGGTAGGCGTCATGTATGTTGCGCCAGTAGGTGGCACCTATCATGCCGCCCGATGCGCCTGTCAGCAACACACTGTGCCTGAATAGCTTTCCGCCCGTGGCGCTGTCGATATATTGTAGCGTGCGGAATGTCCAGTATGCCGATCGGGTGCCGCCCCCGCTTACTGTTATTACCACCAATGGCGGCAGCTTGCCGGTGTCGTTGGTCACTGCGTGTTTCCAATTGTCCAGTCTGTATTTTTCCGTCGTCACATCCGAGTTGTAGCGAACCGGGGTGAACAGGCTGCGCAAGGTGCTGTAGTGATATACCTGTTCCAGCGACTGGTGGTAGTCCAGTCCGTATGCAATGCTCCGCAGGTCAAACACCTTGTACTTCACCAGCACCGACAGCAGCACTATAAAGGAGATCCATCCCAGTGTTTCCCAGCTGCGCATGAAATATTTGAATGCGCCCACCAGCCCCAGCATAATGGCGAACAGCAGCAGAAAGCCCGCGCCCGCCGGTATACGCAGCCACGGGTTGTCTATATACATGCCCAGTATCAGCAGCAGCACGTAGGCCACGAAGGTGGCAAACACCACATTGCGGTGGTGACGTTGCAGTACCACACCGGCAATACGCGGCTGCACTTTGCCCTTGCCATCGCCCGGAATAATGTGCAATCGCAGTGATACGTGTGATCTCGCATGTATCACGTCTGTGTCCTCGTCCAGTCCGTCTCTCGGTATCGCGCTCTTCAGTGTGTAGGCGGGTTTGGCAAATCGCGCGAATGTCGTTTTGAAATAGTCTCTGCTCACCCTGAAGAAGTAAGCAAAAGAAACCAGCAGCACAGACAGGAACCCCACATAGAAGCCCACCTGCATCAGCACTATGTCTTTAACGGTGTTATGTTCCTCGCGCATTTGAAACCGCACCGACACCACCGAATAAAACACCAGAAAGGCCAGGGGAATAATGGCATTGTTCAGGGCATATATCAGAAAGGCGTGCCGGGTTGCCGAGATATGCGGAATGCGGTGACTGTGGATGATGAACGTGGTAATATGCCACATCATCATAAACACGCAGAATGCGCTACCCAGCAAAAACATACTGGCGTAGCTGATAACGCCCTGATATTCAGGTGCCAGAAAAAGAGACGATGCGCCGAAGTGAGCTGCGAAATTTCCCGTTATGGTCAGCAGCAACACCAGCCAGAACACCAGCAACAACTGGTACCGCCTGAAATGCAACAGCAGGAGCTGTATCGGTAAGAAGTAATATATTCCTGTCAGTATCCTGCGCATGCCGCGTAATTCGACATGAAACTACGAAAAAACAAGCCACCACAGCCTCTCTTCGGTCAGGCGGCCCGTTTATGCTCTATTATTCGGTAGGTATAGGAAGAACTTTTGCCATCTTCCAGAAAGGTAACTTCTACTTCTTCCGGCTCAAAAAGCGCACGCACCCGCGCACGCAGTTTCTGCAGCATTTTTAATAAGACAACGGTAGGGCTGAAGGGTCGGTTGTTCGTTGCTATCTGGCTCATAACGCACCTTTTAGTTGATATTCATAAAGTTATGGACAGATAACGTTAAGATGGTGCAAAATAGTATGTGTATTTTACCACACGAAATTCAGATGCAGAAGAAAAGTTATATTTTTCTTGGTAGGAATAAAAATAGGCCTTACCTTTGCACTCCCAAATTTCCCGGCTATCCGGATAGTGAAAAGTAATAATGTTTCAAAGCTTTGTTGCCTTTCATCAGAAAGATACCCAACGTTCCTGCCGGGCAATTGGATAAACTAAAACATATTTATGGCAACAGACAAGAAAGTTCAGAATTATGAGCTGATGGTCATCTTCACCCCCGTTCTCGCGGAGGATGACTTCAAAACTGCTCAGAAGAAGTACACAGACTTCATCAAGACAAATGGCGGGGAAATTGTTCACGAAGATGCGTGGGGCCTGCGCTCCCTGGCTTATCCGATAGCTAAAAAGACAACCGGTCTTTACCTTGTTATCGAATATTCAGCTCCTACAGACGTTAATGCGAAACTGGAGATCCAGATGAACCGTGATGAAAACATCATGCGTCACATGGTTACCAGCCTCGACAAGTTTGCGGTAGCTTACAACAACAGGAAACGCAGTAAAAACTTAACCGCTGAAAACGCATAAAATCCCGAACAATGGCTAAACAGAACGAAATAAAATTCCTTACCGCGCAGCGCGTGGAAAAGCGCCAGAAGAAATACTGTCGTTTCAAGAAAATGGGTATCCGTTACGTTGATTACAAAGACGGCGAATTCCTGAAAAAATTCCTGAACGAACAAGGAAAGATGCTCCCACGCCGCATTTCAGGTAACTCCCTGAAATTCCAGCGTAAAGTATCGCAGGCAATCAAGAAGGCACGCCAGATGGCAATTTTACCTTATGTTACTGACCTTTTAAAGTAGAAAAATCATGCAAGTTATCCTCATAAAAGACGTTGACAATCTGGGCGCAGCCCACGAAATGGTAGAAGTGAAGCCTGGCTATGCACGTAACTACCTGATACCTCAGAAATACGCTATCGAAGCTAGCGCCTCTAACACCAAGATCATGGAAGAGCGCCGCAAGCAGCTTGCTAAGAAAGAAGCTAAGCTGATGGCTGAAATCGCAAACGTTACAGAAGTACTGAAAGCAAGCCCTGTGAAAGTAGGTGCTAAGATCGGTGTTAGCGGCAAGATCTTCGGATCGGTTACTGCTATCCAGCTGGCACGCGCTATCCGCGAACAGAAAGGTTACGAGATCGATCGTCGCCGCATATCTGTAGTGGACGAAGTGAAAGAAGCAGGTACACACAAAGCAAGCATCGACTTCGGTAAAGACAATGTTGTTGAGATCGAATTCGAGGTAGTAAGCGAATAATTCCGCTCTACGCTAAGATACCAGCCGCCTCCGGAAACGGGGGCGGTTTTGTTTTGTGGCATGCCCTACCGCAGCCCTTCCAGTATCTTCAACACCTTGGTGAACGCGTCAGAGTCTTTGATCACGTAGCTGTCGGCTCCCTTCATTATCGTTTGCAGTGCCGCGCCATAGGCATCCTGCCCCGATAGCATGATGACGTGGATGCCGGGGTTGAACCGCTTGATGGCCTGCAGTATCTTAGATCCGTCTGCGGCCGTGTGTTTCACCGAGTTCAGGTAGTAATCCAGTATCACCACATCCGGCCCTTCGTCCAGATGGCGGATGCAGTCTTCGCCGGTGGCAAACACACGCACCTTGTGTGGCGTCTTTTCGGTTATGTAGTCTTCAAGCGCCATAGACAACATGTCATTGTCGTCTACTATAAATACCGTGCCTGATATCTTATTGAACATTTTTGCCGGGAGAGTCCTGTACTGCAAAGCTAATGAATGGCTCTATTTAAGAAAATACCCTGTAGGGATTAGGGAGAAAAAGCGCGGACAGACTTTCGTCCGCCCGCGCTTGTATAAATGGTAAGATGGTTATTTAGTATTTTTTCTTGCCTTTATAGCCGCCACCGCCGCCACTATGACCTTCGCGCTTGCCATAGGCACGCACATCACCCGAGTAGCGTGCGCCACCCGATGACTGTGGTTTGCCACCTCCCTTGCGGAAGTCGCCACCGCCGCCGCTAGGGCCACGGCTCTGGTCTGCTTCTTCAAGGCGCACCTTGCGGCCCTTGAATTTCTTCGACGACAGATGCTCTATGATATACTCAGCTGCATCGCCGGGCACATTAAAGAAGCTGCTCAGGTCGCGAACTGTCACGCGCTCTATCACGTTGGCATCTATGTCCACCGACTCAGTGATGAACTGGATCAGCCTTTGGGTGTTCAGACCGTCTTTTTCGCCCAGATTGATGAAGATGCGGCTGTAGCGGTTGCCACGGCCTGCGCCCCTTTCTTTTTGTTCGTAACCAGCGTTCAGATCGTCTGCGTCCTGGTAGGCGTCAATGGTCTCACGCAGTTGCAGCCATATCAGTTTGCGTATCAGTTCGTCCTTGTCCACATCGGCAAACTGTTCGTGCATACTATCGCGATACAGTTTGGCAAAGTCGGCGCGGGGCTGTGCGGTAGCTATCTGCTCCATATAGAAGAACAGGCGCTTGCGTATCACCTCGGCACCATCAGGTATATCGCTCTTATGAAACTTCTGCTTCACCAGGCGCTCTATCTGACGCACATTCGAGATCTGCTTCGGAGAAACGATAGACATACAGATACCGCTCTTACCGGCACGCGCTGTGCGGCCGCTACGGTGGGTATATACTTCCGGATCGTCGGGCAGTTCGTAGTTGATAACGTGGGTAATGTCGTTCACATCAATACCGCGTGCGGCCACATCAGTAGCTACAATGCACTGCAGTTGTTTGCTCTTGAAGCGTTCCATCACCTTAGATCGCATCTTCTGGTCCATATCGCCGTGCAGCGGGCTCACATGATAGCCCATCTTCATCAGCTTTTCCGATACGTCCTGCGCATCCTGCTTGGTACGCGTAAAGATCACGCCATAGATGCCGGGTGTAAAATCCAGTAGGCGACGCAGCGTCTCAAAACGGTTGTGGTGCTGCGCTACATAGTATTGGTGGTCAATGTTCTCGTTGGTAGCGTTGGCTGCTGCTACAGAATACTCTTGCCAGTCTTTCATGAAGCGCTTGGCAATGCCACGCACCTCATTGCTCATAGTGGCGCTGAAAAGCCATGTATAGTCGCGGGAAGGAGTGTTTTTGAGAATCAGGTCTATGTCCTCACGGAAACCCATGTTCAGCATCTCGTCAGCCTCATCAAGGGTCACGAACTTTACTTCATCAAGCGATATGGCTTTACGTTCCAGCAGGTCTATAAGACGGCCGGGTGTAGCCACCACCACTTGCGGGTTCGACTTCAGATCGCGTATCTGGCCGCCTATCGGCACGCCACCATACACTGCCGTAATGCGCAGTCCGCGCATATAGGCTCCATACTTGGTGAGCTCTTCCTGTATCTGCATACAGAGCTCACGGGTTGGGCTGAGCACGAGGCACTGTACGTGCTTTTGTGCAATATCCACGTGGTGGAGTAAGGGCAGCCCGAATGCGGCAGTTTTGCCGGTTCCGGTTTGCGCAAGCCCTATTATGTCTTTGGGATCAGAAAGGAGAGTTGGTATTACTTTTTGCTGGATAGGAGTAGGTGTCTCGAAGCCAAGGTCAGAAATAGCCTGCGTCAGTTCATCCCGAAGGGAGAACGAAGAAAATAACATCATTAAAAGAACTTTTGTGAAAAAATAGCAATACCATTTTGGTGTTGCCTGCTCCCTTTTTCGGGAAGCGGGTGCAAAGGTACGTCAAATAAAGCGATTTACCCCAATGCGGGCAGTAAATGAGCGTCGAAGTAGCGGTTTTTCGGGCCCGAAAATCCCTCTGATAACTCAATTTGTAGGTAAAATAAATAACTTTATAAAGTAATGATAATGAACTAAATAATGTATAAATTCTATGCAGTAAGCTACCTTAATGCATCCATCTTTTTGACCTGTTTTATTTTAAGAAAAAATATTATAAAATAGTGTCTTTATGCCGCCGTTTTGAGGCAATTCTGCTGATTCGGGTGCAGAAGTGTTGTGTGGTAGCGTATGAAATCCCATGGAAAAATAGCCTGGCGAAACCGAACATAATTTTATTCAGTAGGAGTAAGGCATTCTGAGGTCTGGTGTCGGTTAACTTGGGCGTGAACGGAATACCTGATCTCACGGACACGAGGATAGCAATAATGCAATTATCGTAATTTCACCTCATGAACAACAATATAGACCCTAACATCGGCTTTAAGATCACTACTGCCAACGGATTGATCATTCGGTTCAGATATGATGAAGACGCACCAATGACAGCCAAAGCATTTAAAGCGTTACTTCCCTTTACTCGTTCGTTGTTGCATGCCCGAACTTCCGGTGAAGAAATATGGACAGGTGACGCACCACCGCTTGATGTGATACAGGAAAATGCATCAGTGTTCACGCATCCCGGAGAGGTAGTGTATGGTCCATCAGGAGCTAAAAGAGCACGAACCTGTAATTGCATGGGGATATATTACGGTGAGGGCCGCGGACTGGACAGTTGCAACATCTTTGCAAGGGTTTATGAGGAAGACAGGGCTTTACTCGCTTCACTTGGCGAGGCGATATGGAGAAGGGGTGAGCAGCCGATCACATTTTCTTCGCTTACATAGGTTAAGATCGCACAGCATTCCCCGTCCCCGTCTTATCACACTTCGTTTTCTGTAGTATCATAAATTTATCTTTTGTCCCTTCTGTCGCTTGTATGTACCTTTAATAGATAGGAGAAGCAAGGCGTGTTGCTGCCGGCTACGCTCAGAAAACCGCACAGAATAGGATTGCTCCCGCCAATGGGCGATTATGAGATATCGTGGGAGTTTTTTGGGAGTATTTTTAGGCGCAACAGTCTGATTATCAATACACGGGTGGGAGATTATTTTTTTCGCGGTGAAATGAGATGTTTTGTAGGGATGGAAGCGACGAGAAGGCCCGCGGTTATAAAGTAAAAATCCAAACGAACGATGCCAAACATAGCGATCATATCAGCCAGTGTGCGCACAGGGCGCAACAGCCACCGCGTGGCCCTGTTCCTGAAACAGTATCTGGAGCAGCAACAACTGGGTGCCGAGATACTGGACCTCAATGAATATCGCTTTCCTTTGTTTGAAGAGCGACTCAAGTATCAGGCCACGCCTTCCACAAAGGTGATGCAGTTTGCCGGCAAGGTGTCGGCCGCCGATGGCGTCATTATCGTAACACCCGAATACAATGGCGGCTACCCTGCAGCCTTGAAGAATGTGGTGGACCTGCTGTATGACGAGTGGCACCGCAAGCCGGTGGCCATCGCCACAGTATCTGATGGTGTGTTTGGCGGCACACAGGTCATCACCTCGCTACAATTCACGCTATGGAAGATGCGCGCCTGGACGGTGCCTGCTATGTTCCCCGTACCCAGGGTGAGTGAGACTTTCGACGAGAACGGCGCACCTGCCGACAAGGCCACTATCGAGCGGCGTGCGGCCAACTTTGTCAACGAATTGCTGTGGTGCATAACAGCCCGCAACAAGATGGCCGAGCGATAGATCAGCGATATAACTCAAGACAGATATCGTCCACCAGCATTTCTTGCCAGCCGATGTTCCAGATATCCAGCCGCACTTGATCGCCTTCTTCAAGGCCGGCCGGTATGGGCACATAAAACCATATCCTGCCCCACTTGTTCAGGTCGCAGTGGTAAATGTGGAATTCGCTGAGGGGTGCGTCCGCATCGGTAAGACCTATTTTGTTGTCTATGCGGCAGCCCCACCACAGCGGTCGTTTGTCGCGGGTGGTAATGTCCAGCGTCAGCAGGTGTTTGTAGTAAGTATAGTGCTGCGGGCATGCAAAGCGGCCACTGCATTTGATGTAGCGCGCATTGCCAAAGACAGCCTTGCTATAGGGCACCTTTATCTGCTCGCGGTAGTACTCTTCGCCTGCCGGCATGCGGAACACAAAACGGCTCTCCCCCGTGGGGTCGGGTATGTGGTGGTCGTTGCTGTCTTCGTGGGTCACACAGGCAAGGGTAGCTACCTTTTGCAGTTGGCTTTCAGAGGGCTGCACTTCCTGCACATCCATCATCACCAGGTCGGCATAGGTGGCGCCGGTGCGGAAGAGCATGTTGAGGTTGTACGCAGCATTAGACTCTTCGCTGAACGTTCTACGCATTAATCATGAAATGTGGTCACCTTTATGTCGCTGATGTAAACTTCTTTTTCACTTTGGTCATTCCATACAACAAATAAAATCTGATCAAATTTTGTTGAAGGTAATTTCATGTCAACATAGACCGTTTTTGAGATATTCTCATTCATTATTCTGGGAAATCTAAAAACATTGTCTTTAATAATATGACCTTTCTCTAGGACTCGAATGCACATTTTTGACATTTTCCATATGTCGACTTCTTTTGTGGAAAAACTACAGTTTATGTATGCTCTGAGCCAATTATAATCCTTTGACGGGATTGGTATAACATAATATGGAGTGGCTCCATTAATTTTGCTGCCTATAACCATCATCCTCTTTTGTTTCCCGGCCATCGGCAACAGTGGGCAACTACTACATGTGTCAAAATTTTCTTGGAGTAGTACTTTTTCGCCACCAGTCCTTTTTTGGTAAAAATCAGGACAATCAAGCAAACTAAATGATTGCTCAGACACCCGCCACCTACCAATAGCATGCCAATAAAATTCTTTTGACATGGTATTGTCGTCATACAGTCCCCCTGTGTGGTATTGGATTAAAACCCAAGTATTGTAGTAGAGTAAAACAAAAACAAGTGAATTGAATGTAAGTTTCACAATTCTATGTTTGGTGATACTATGCACCATTGTTGCAAGTGGAAATGCAAAAATAGGGTAGCTTTGAATCATTGCTCTTCCGCCATACCACCAGATGTCCCATGCACTCACAAGGTAATAGAACAGTAATAGAAATGATATTATGGCAACCCGATTACGGCCCCACAAAATGAAAGGAAGAATAGCAATAACGGCCAATGACATCATTGGCGAATATACCAGCCAACCACATCGATAGTTCAGACTGTACTTCACCAAATATGGATTTGTCCAGTAGAAACCTTGCGACCCGTAACTGTAAAATAGCCACTCGCCTGTAACGTACTTCCAATATATAAGTTGAATAGACATTACGGCTACTGCTGCGAACAACGAAATGAAAATGCCAAATCTATTTTCAAATAAAAAGGACAAATGTTGACGGATTGAAGACTTGCTCAATCTGTTTAGGGGCCACAATACTGGAATAAGACAGGAAATAATCTCTGTTGGGCGTGTAATCGTTAGCAAGCCTACCAATAACCCAATTAGTACCGCAAATATTAGCCGGCTTTCTCTGTAATATCTAATTGTAAAATACAGTAATAGAGAATACAAAGTAAAAAGCCATGTGTGCGACATACCTGAGTCAATTGCAGCGTAGTTTAAATAATTTGTTCCACAGGCAATTAAGAAAAGACAAATAGCAATAACACGGTCCGCAAAATAGAACATTAGTAAACGCCGTAGCGTCCAAAGACCCAAAATAGAAATTAACACCCCTCCGATCTGAATGGATACTTGATAGGGTTTTGAAAAACCGTCATTAGGATATCCCAGTGGTTTTGCAATACAGTTAGCTGTTAGAAAAAAAGGCAGATACATTATTGACATCCCTGCCGAGTATTTCATTACATAGTTGCCATTAGGAAGTAGCACTCCCTGCTGGAAGTCAAGGTTTGTTGGTTTATATTTTTGTAGAATTTCGTCTTTGAAACTTTGTTTCTTTAAATCATGATAAATTAGTATTGAGGGCAGATACCAATAATATCCAGATACATCCCAACTGATAACCGATTCCGTAGTCGATTTGGTAAATCGAGGGTAATACAGAAAGGAAACTGCGACAATAACAACTGAACAGAGGAAAAGGGAGATTCTTGAGTACATTCTAACTCGGTAAAAAAAGCTATTAATATTTTATTAATTTTAATGTTTTTGAGTTTGTTTCAGTAGAAACGTTAACAAAATAGACTCCAGAGGGGAATGATGAGATATCGAAAGCTAACATCCCATCGTTTATTTTGTAATCGGCCTCTAGAATTTGGCCCACAATAGTACTAATTGAAACAACAGAGTTGTTAGAGGGTATCTCAATCCAAAATTTCCCACTTGATGGGTTCGGGAATATTCGAAAATTGTTTTCCATTTCAGAAGAGTCGGGGGATGTCAACCGTATGGTGGAGGGTTTTTGATATCTGACTTGGTCGCAAGGAGGGTTTAAGTTTTCGCAACTCTGCCATTTTAGTGTTCTGATAAAATTATTTGTGCTTGTATAGGCGAGATGGAAGTCTCCGATTGGATAGCCCATTTTTACCAATTGAAAATCGCCTAATACGTTTGGCAAATCTAAATCAAGATAGCTAGTTCCCCACCCAGTACCGTCGTAGGAAATATAATATGGACGAAGATCAGTCCCAACATAATAATATTGCTGATTTGCTGGATCGATACCAACAATAATATTATTATCCGACACATTATTGACAACAACCGGAGTTGAGCTCCAAGATGTTTTAGCTAAAAAGGGTTGTTGCGATGTGAAACTTGAACTGGTAGGATTCCACTCATAAAAGTATAGTTTGTTTCCGCTTGTTCTAAAGAAAACCGCATCTTGACCATTAGGTGATTTTCCAAATGCGATGCCCGGAAGTACCATATCAAATGGTCCACTAATTTGGGAAGTTACCCAGCCTGGCGCCGTCGGTGAGTCGTACGAAGCCCATAATTTATTATTAACTATATAAAAGATTTGTGTTTGTGTCTGGTTGTATATGATGTTGCTGGGGGCTGAGGGGAATGTTGGAGAAATCGGAGTTGTGACCCAATATCCAGGGCTAGTCATTACGCTTGCATATACACCGTATCCAAGACCGCTAGGCGCTGCCCCGACATATGCGATTGCGGTCCCACTATTAATAGCTTTTATATTTGAATATCTAGTGCCGCCAATTGCATTGGTTACAGTAGGTATCATTGTAAAAATGCCACCTTGCTCATACCAAATATTTGATCCTTTTCGGTACCACGTTCTGTATCCGTCGTTTGACAGGGATAAGTCTCCATCGGCATCATGAGCCCAGTCAACTGGGACACTATAAAAAGTCCCTCCAGGGCCATAATAGGTACTCCAAAGTAAATTATAATTACCTATATACGTATATTTACCTCCACCCTGATATCCGTTCAAATTACTGTGAATCTGTACAGGTGCAAACCCAGTGCTGTCTATTAGATTTCTTGTCCAATCATGAGTGGTTTTGTATGACGATACAGCGGTACTGTAAATTGTTGAAAGGTAATTATAATAGTCTTCGTATGTTTCCGTGGGGAATTTGGTTCTGTTATCTAAGGGTTTGTATACACGGACATAGTCAACAACCAAGCCATCAAGGGGTTCAGATACCTCGCAGTTTTGGGTTATACAATTGATAACCATTTGCATCTTGTTATGAAGGAAAAAATCTCTATAATATGCGTCTCCCGACGATGGTGTTGGATCAAAAAATCCAGGTAAGTGAGATGCAATGGCATCTGTTTTCAATTCTTTGCCATCAAAAAACCAAGTAATTTGTGTGGGAGTCCATACAGCGGTATATGTATGAAAGTTGTTGAAAAGGTCAAAGTAGTTCAACTCATTGAACCGATAGTAATTGGAGCAGCCATTGTCGTCACCCCAGGCCCACGTTGGGGACCAATGAACAGTAGAAAAAATCTCATTTCGGATATTACTGTCAGAGTTGGTTCGATGTTCAAATACGTCAATTTCTGGCGGCCAAGTATTTGCTCCACTTAACCAGAAAGCTGAAAATATATTATCGGGACTTTTGGGTAGTTTACACCGTATTTCGAACATCCCAAAAATATAACCAGGTTCACCCGGCGAAGTCAAGTCAGCCATGTAAATATCTTCTTGGGTAGACCTAACAAAAGACGCTTCCCATCCATGCGTGGGCGTAGGGGTTACAAGCTTTTTGTTACCAAATATCGCATATCCGTTTGCGTAGTCCATTGAAATTGCATTGCCGCCGAATTGAATCATATTAGCGGGCGGACAACCATTCGGATTGTTGTCGCAATGGCACGTATATGTGTCCTCGATTCGCCATCCTTTTGTGAAAGGCCCTCCAGAAGTGAACTGTAGCCAATCGGAAACGTTTGGTTCATTAAATTGTTCATCATATACAATATGCCATCTCGAGTAATCTATTCCACACTGGCCATATAGGATACTGAAGTTGTTAATTATTAACGAAGAGATAAATAATAGATAAAATGCTCCTCTACTGAATGGTGTTTTCATGATAAAATCGTTGTTTAAGGTAAAAAATTATATCAAAGATATAAATAAAAGTAAACAAAAATGTAAAGTAGTCGAACTTGTGGTCTTCGGGCAGCCAGTCAAGTGCCTTCAGGTTGTGATAGATGAACGTGGACGGCAGGTACATGTAGTAGCCCATGGCATCGCCATTGAAGGGATAGGACTCTTTGCCATAGAACGCGAGGAACCACGCGCTGAATAACAGCGTGATGCCAACCACAAACCGACGGAGCATACCGTACATAGGTTGGCTAAATTACGCTTATAAAGCGAAAAGGCTATCAGGCCCTGTTACCCGAAGGAATAGCATGGTCGTGGTCGACCGGCTGATCTTTGGTGTGTGCCCCGTAGCGCACAAACAGGTACAGATACAGCACGCGCGATATGCGCATGATGTAGGGCTGCATGAGCACTACAATGCTGATGGAGGTAATGAGGTAGTAAAAGATGCTGTTGTCTTTGTAAGAGATGCCAAAGAAGGTCCAGTACCACACCAGGTTAAACACGAACAGTGCGACAGAAAGCGCATAGCTCACATAGCCGGTTCCGAAATAGAAACCTGTCTGCGGTTCCATTTTCTGGCCGCATACAGGGCACTCTTCAGGCATATCAAGCATGGTCTTGAGAGGGAACATGCTTTTTTGCTTGTACATATGCCCTTTGCGGCAACTGGGGCACTGCATGTTAAAGATGGCTTTGACTACTGATGGCTTCTTATCGGCATTCGTGTTCGTACTCATCTGATGGGGACACTTTGGTTATCTGATGCAAAGTTATCGCAACAAATGTTATTGAAATGGAACAATTGTTACGTTGTCAGCTTTGTGCTACTAAAACAAGTGGTTCCCTGAATCAGCTACCACGGTAATTTGGACATATGAATAGTTATTATCGTGTCGTGGGTATCCTATTTGCCGCTCTCGGTTTTTTGATGCTGCGGCACACGAATCCCAATAGCCATACCGACGAGAAGTCGGTGCATATGCTTGGTGCTGTCCTGGTCCTGTTGTCGTCATTGGGGCTTTTTGTAGTCAACGTGTTGAAGCGTGGCCGGCACAACGAAGATATTTTGTGATATTCTCCTGACATTCAGCAGAATAGCTCAATCATAAATTTGTGTTCCAAATTAAGCAAATGAATCACAGGTCGGAATTACTGAAGAAGGAAATAGGCGAGTTGCGGGCAACGCTGACAGCGCATCCGGTTTACGCAAGTATCACAACGCTTGAGGGATTGAGGATATTTATGGAAGCCCATGTGTTTGCCGTATGGGATTTCATGTCGCTGCTTAAGTTCCTGCAGCGTGAGCTTACCTGTGTGGATCTTCCCTGGCAGCCGAAGGGCAGTGCCGCCACACGCTATCTCATCAACGAGATCGTGACCGGAGAAGAAAGTGATGTGGATGAAGATGGAGTGCGCTACAGTCATTTTGAATTGTACCTGAAAGCAATGAAGCAGGCAGGTGCGACTACCGAAACCATCCGCCAGACATTACATCAGATAAGCAGCGGGGCCGGTGTCTGCACGGCTTTGCAGAATAGCGACATTCCCGAGGCTGTGCGCTCGTTTGTTACCACCACATTTGATGTGATAGCGACCGGTAAGCCACATATAGCAGCAGCAGTGTTCACTTATGGAAGGGAAGACCTGATACCGGGTATGTTCATCTCGTTTGTGAAAGAACTGAATGAACGTATGAGCGGTGCTGCAACTACTTTTCAGTATTATCTGGAGCGCCACATAGAAGTGGATGGAGATCATCATTCGCATCTTGCTTATGCTATGACAGAGGAACTATGTGGTGACGATGATGCTAAATGGGCTGAGGCCACAGCATGGGTCAAAACTTCGCTGCAGGCAAGGGTGGCTTTGTGGGACCACATCCGCGGAGCAGTGACAGCCGGTTAACCCCCGGAAGAAAGGCCCCACATTGCAGGCATTGCCTGTGCGATTGTTTTTTTGTAACTATGCAAAAGGACATTCAATCCGCCATTTCCCATGAAACAAGTTATCAGGTACATCCATTTCCCGTTTGCATTTTCGTCGAAGCAGTTACAGCAAGAATTTTCACAACTCTCGCACCAATGGATCAGGCACTACAACGAAGCCCATTATGAAGGCGACTGGAGTGCGTTGCCCCTGCGGTCGCTGGGCGGCAGCCTCACAGACCTGCTGCCGGAAGCAAGAGAGGATAAGACCTTTGCGGATACAGCCTTAATGGACACATGTCCTTATATGAAGCAGGTCATAAATAGTTTTGGTTGCGAAGTGATGGGTGTGCGTTTGCTGAAGCTGGCACCTGGCGCCTTCATAAAAGAACACAAGGATGCAGAACTGTGTTATGAGCATGGCGAAGCACGCATACACGTGCCCATACTCACAAACGATCTGGTGGAATTCTACATAGACGGCGAGCGTGTGGTAATGGATGAAGGCAGTTGCTGGTATATGAACTTCAATCTACCGCATCGCATCAGCAACGGTGGTACTACCGACAGGGTGCATCTGGTAATGGACCTGAAAGTGAACGGCACCCTGCAAAAGACATTTGACGCTGTTCCGGATGAACGAAAGAAGATGACCACTTTGCGTGACACCTTCTCAAGGGCAGAGAAGGAAAGCATGATCGCGTCGTTACGGGCATTGGACACACCCACTGCAGTTGATATGGCCAACCGTCTGGAGGTAGAACTTGCGAAAGATCAGTGAGGAAGGAACCCGCTGACCCCATGCAGCGGAGCCCCCCAAATGCCCGGCAGCAGATATACCGCGAAGATGAATGCGCCCATAGCTATGAACATGCGCGATAATGACGTGTATTCCTGTCCGTAGATGTTCCGCTCTGTTTCGGTGTCGTGTGATAGCTTCATATAGCCCAGCATGTAGATGCCCATAAGTGCCCAAAGCCCCAGCCATATCTCTATGAAGAGTTCGCGGCTGATGAGGCCCAGCTCCAGCGCCACATCGGCCTTCGACATGAACTTGAGCGCTATCATCAGACAAAGGAATCCCAGAATTACCTTGATGTTATTTAATACGCTCTTCGACTTAAATAGCTTCATGATAGAAGGGATCACAAACGGTAGCCCCAGCCCTATAGAGAATGCGAAAAGACCTATAGTAGGCCCTATAACCGGCACCGAACCTGCTTGAAGCAATACCAGCCCTATAATAGGGAAGGTAGAGGAGAATGATGCAGCGGGCAGTGTGAGTGCCATAATGAAGATGCCCTTAAGGTCGTTTTGTTTTGCTTTTTCAGCAATAGCATTGATCCACGATGCCGGCAGCTTGAAGGCGAATGCGCCCAGGAAAGAGATGCCCAGCATCAGGAAAATGCGGAAGAAGAAAACATTGAATACCCAGTGCTCTGTGAACTTATTTACCCCGGTCACCTTAATGATGCCGGAAACAAAAAGCCCCAGCGCCGTAAAGATCACTGCCAGTGCCGCGGCATATTGCAGCGTTTTGGAAAGGCGTCCCCTTGCGGTCTTCACGTTTCGGGTGAGGTATCCGGTAGTGAAGGGGTGAATGGTGTACATGTATGGGGTGAACATAGCCAGCAATCCGGCAAGGAACGCCTCAAGTATCAGGATGATCACCGCCTTGGTAGTGGGGGCAGATACCGGCACAGCAGTCGATGCTGCATGTAGTACTATAGCTTTTTCGTTCTGCAGTGTTGCTGCAGATACAGCCGGTGCAGTTTTTGCTTCCGGTGATGCAGCAATCTTTGTAATTGCATTCGTATGTTGCGGCAGCACAGATGCCCTGTTGCTCTGCGGTGCAAGCAATAGCAATGAAGCTACAAGGAGGTAAAGTATTGTGCGTGCCAAGAGGTTGAGTATTGAATATCCGGGTTGCGGATATTCATCAAATATACATATCAATTGCTAAAGTATATTTTCCTGACCGGCAGAATGTGGTTACTGAAATGCATGAATTGCATTTTGAAAATTGGTAAATGATTTATTTCTTCATATCTTGGCTAAATCTATCCGTTGGTGTCAGGGTGTTGAAACAGTGTAATTATAGGTACTGCGGGATTGTTCATATAAAAACAAGTTGAGTATGAGTAATGAAGTCAAAAAGATCTTCGTTGTAGACGACGATGAAATGCTGTCTATGGCATTGGAAGATTATCTGGCCAGGAAAACCAATTGCGAGGTGCAGATATTTAACACAGGAGAAGAATGTCTGGACCATATGAACGAGGAACCTGACATTATCATTCTCGACTACAATCTCAATTCTGTGAAGAAGGATGCTGCCGACGGATTGCAAATTCTTGAAGAGATAAAAAAGCAGCATGACCACGTCAAGATCGTGATGTTATCGAGCCAGGACGCTACCTGGATCATATTGCAGACTAAGAAAATGGGAGCGTCGGAGTATGTGGTGAAGAACGAGAGTGCGTTTGAGAAGATCCTGTCGTTCTGCGAGTCGGCATAATAAATGATACCCTATCTGCGATAATGCCGGCGACCGGAAAAGGGTTGCCGGAATGTTAATTTAAAAACTATGAAATGAAAAGGTTACTTATACTGATAGCCCTTCTGCTGCCTATGTATCTGTGGGCACAGGTCGATTATTCTGAGCTGTCGATGCCCGAACTTTCAAAGAAGATCGAGGGGGAGGTGAAAGCAATGAAGGCGTTCGAAGCAAAGGGTGATAAACAGGCTATGTCGCATAGCCTCGGCAATGCGGCTGATCTGTACCTGGCCGTAGCAAGGAAGCTGTCTGAGAGCGAGGAAACTGAACAGATAGAAAAGGCGAAACAGACGAGTCTGACACGCTCTATTGATTATTCCAGAAAGGCTATTGCAGCGTCGGAGGAGGTGGGTGATCTGGATCAGATGCGCACGTCATATCGAACGCTTATAGCGGCACAGAAACTGTCAGGCGATATAAAGGGTTCCCTTCAGTCATCCAGAGAGATGCTGGCACTGAAGAGGACTGTATTCAGCAACAAAAAGGTTGCCGAGATTGAAAAGAGGCAGATAGAGTACCAGCATACGAAACGCGAAGACTCCATACGGCAGCAAAAGCAGATCGCTGAGGAGCATCTGAAAGAGCAGGCGCGGATATTGGCACTGAAGCAGAAGCAGCTCGACTCAACAAGTAAAACCCTGTCGGCCACTGAGCAGGAGAAAACCAATGTGAGTATGGCTCTGAAGAAGACACAGACCGACTTGACGATGGAGAAGTTGAGTGCTTTGGAAAAGGAAAGGAAGTTGACCCTTGCGGAAGAAGAGCAGGCGTTGCAGGCCACCAGCATTCAGTTGCAGAACAGCAAGCTGGAGTTGCAGCAGAGCGAACTGGCATTGCAGCGCAGCAAAATGGAACTGCAGCAGAACGAGTTGCAGATAAAGGACAGAAAGCTAAGTAATCAACGCCTGTACATATACATAGGTGTGATCAGCATTCTGGTGCTGGCATCATTCCTGTTCTTTATTGGCAGGGAGCGGAAAAAGGCCATACAGCAGAAGTTGCGGGCTGAGCGTTCAGAGCGATTCAAGCAGGAGTTTATTGCGAACATCAGTCACGAGATTCGCACGCCTATGAACGCAATTATTGGTATGACCGGTCTGTTGATCCAAAAAAACCCATCTCCTGAACAGGATAGCTATTTGAAGGCGATCAGCAAATCGGCAGATATATTGCTGCACGTAATCAATGACGTTCTGGACCTGTCGAAGATAGAGGCGGGCAAACTCGAGCTGGAGAAAATAGATTTTTCACTTACCGATACACTTAAGCAGGTGAAGGATACACTTTCTTATCGTGCGGAGGATAAGGGATTGCAGCTGATCACTACTGTTGACGATAAGCTCAGCGACGTGATAGTGGGTGATCCCTACCGTTTGAATCAGGTGCTGATTAACCTGGGTGGTAACGCGCTTAAGTTCACTGAGAAAGGCGGTGTTCATATTGACGTAACGAAGGAAAAAGAGGAGGGTGAGTATGTATGGGTTAAATACGCCATCATAGATACGGGTATTGGTATACCGGCTGACAAAGTATCCAAGCTGTTTGAAAGCTTCAGTCAGGTGAAGAGTTCTGATACGCGTAAATATGGTGGTACAGGTTTAGGTCTGTCCATATCCAAGCACCTGGTGGAACTGCAGGGTGGGACGATCTCTGTAGAGAGTGTAGTGGGTAAGGGTACTACGTTCTCGTTTGTGATCAGGTATCCGGTGGGCTCTGCTGAGCGTCTGCAGCAAAGGCTGGCTGCTGAGCAGAATGCGGATGGTACTATCCTGAATGGACTGCGCATCCTTATAGCGGACGACAATGAGTATAACCGCCTGGTGGTGAATGAGACGCTGCACCTGATAGCCGATGTGGAGACAGATGAGGTAGTGAACGGACAGGAGGCAGTAGATCTGCTTAAGGCTAATAATTACGACCTTATATTGATGGACGTGCAGATGCCGGTAATGAACGGAATAGATGCAACCAAATATATACGAGGCGAGATGAAGTCTCCTAAAAAGGATATCCCTATCATAGCGCTAACGGCAAGTGTGCTGCGGGCCGATCTGGACCTGTGTTTTGAATCGGGCATGACGGCTTATGTTCCGAAGCCGTTTAAACCATGGCAACTGGTAAATACCATTGCCGAGGTGACCGGTCGCGAACGGCAGCCGGGGGCGCCATCAACCCCCAGCAAGGCGCAGAAGAAGCAGGCTGAAAAAGCTAAGGCGGACGCGGCGAAGGCTCAATCTGTGAAAGAAGAGTCTGCAAAACAGGACACTTCTGTTGCAGCAGCCGAAACACCGGCGGTACCTGCGAGCTTTGATTGGGAAATGGTCACCAATATGGATTACCTCACCACGTTCTGCGAGGGCGACCAGAAGCGTATGCAGAAGTACATAAAAGTGTATCTGAACGCCTTACCGGCCTTTCACAAGAATATAGCGGCGGCGATAGAGAACAAGGATTTTGTGGAGCTGGCGCTGCATGTACACTCTTTTAAGCCCAAGTGGATGATGATGGGTATGAAGAAAACCAACGATCTGGGCGTTCAGGTCGATCATATGGCAAAATCTCAGAACGAGAAGGCATTCGAAGACGTAAAGATCATACTCGAAGACATAGATAAATCACAAAAAGAATTGGAGGGGATGGTGTAAATTCGTTTAGTCGGATCCGATCCGTATACCCCAAATAAACTGCGCATTATGAATAAGAAAATGGTAAAGAAGATATTCATTGTAGATGATGATGACATGATGGCAATGGCTCTGGAAGATCATCTTACAAGAAACACGCTGCACGAGATCCACGTTTTTACTACAGGCGAGGAGTGTATCAGGAACCTGAGGATGCAGCCCGACGTGATCATTCTGGACTACAACCTGAACTCGGTGCAGAAGGAGGCCGCTAATGGTATGGCGATACTGGATGCGATCAAAAAGCTGAACCGCGACATACCGGTGGTGTTGTTCTCAAGCCAGGACGCGTATAGTGTCGCATTGCAGTCCATAAACAAGGGTGCAACACAATATGTGATCAAGGATGAGAAGGCGTTTGATAATATTGTGGCGATATGTAATTCGTAGGGTATAGAAAAATGCTATTTTTGCCGCATTCTATATCTGAACAATGAGTTTAATAGCTGAATTAAGGGAGCGTAACCTGCTGCAGGACATAATGCCGGGTACCGAAGAGTTGCTGGACAAGGAAATGGTGTCGGCCTATGTTGGTTTTGACCCTACTGCCGATAGTCTGCATGTGGGTAGCCTGCTACCTATAACATTGCTGATGCGATTGCAGCGTGCGGGTCACAAACCATATGCCCTTGTAGGTGGTGCCACCGGTCTTGTCGGCGACCCCAGCGGCAAATCGGCCGAGCGTAACTTGCTGGATATAGAAGCTGTGCAGTACAACTGTGCCGGCATCAGAAAACAACTGGAGCGTTTCCTCGATTTCAGCAGCGGTGCTGCCAACAGTGCCGTCATGGTAAACAATTACGATTGGTTCAAGGATATCTCTTTCCTCGATTTCATAAGGGATGTGGGCAAGCACATCACCGTAAACTACATGATAGCCAAAGACTCTGTGCAGAAGCGCATGGAGACCGGCATATCTTTCACTGAATTCACTTACCAGCTTATACAGGGCTACGACTTTTACCATCTGTTCAACCACCACAATGTGCGCCTGCAAATGGGCGGTGCAGACCAGTGGGGTAACGTGGTGACGGGTTCTGAGCTGATCCGCAGAAAGTCCGGCGGAGAGGCTTTCGCGTTCACCTGCAAACTCATTACAAAGAGTGACGGCAGCAAGTTTGGTAAGTCGGAGGGAGGCAATGTGTGGCTCGACAGAGAGCGTACATCACCCTATCTGTTCTACCAGTTCTGGTTGAACCTGCCCGATGCCGATGCTGCCAAGATGAGTCTGATATTTTCATTCAGGTCGGTGGCAGAAATAAAAGAAATGATAGCAGCACACGAGGCCGCTCCTCATCTGCGTCAGTTGCAGAAGGCACTGGCAGATGAAATGACCATCATGGTGCACAGCGAGGAAGATCTTGCATTCGCTAAAAAGGCGTCAGATATCCTCTTCGGTCAGTCTTCGGTAGAAGTGCTGCGTGAATTGTCTGAGCGTCAGTTGCTGGAGGTAATGGACGGTGTGAAACAGGTGACCGGTAGTGCCGATCAGCTCAAAGAAGGTATTGATCTCGTTACTTTCCTCGCCGAGTCAGGCGTGTTTGCATCAAAGGGTGAAGCGCGCAAGATGGTGCAGGGTGGCGGCATCAGCATCAACAAAGAAAAGGTAACTGCTGCCGACCAGAAGCTGACCACCGATCATTTGCTGAACGGAAAGTACGTTTTGCTTCAGAAAGGCAAAAAGGACTACACGCTGGCTATATTCGCGTAGACTGTTATCGGAACAATTCTTCTTTTGATTGCGGACGCTCTTTGTACAGCCATTTAAAACGGCTGAGTCGCGCGTTGGGCAGATCCACCTGTTCCATGGGCGTCATCACGTTCTGCACGTTCTTGATGTACTTGATCTTGCTGATCTTTTCCTCGCCGAAATAGATGCGCATCATCTCCGCATTGGCCTGGCTGAGGCCCATGTACGCACCGTTATCGTCCTTGGTGAAGTAGATGGATTGTGCGTCAGGGTGCACGATCATTTTGCGGATGTTGTTATCCTTGAAGAATGCTGTGAGTGTTTTGCCCTGCACCTGATCAAAAAGATCGGCCTGTTCGGGACCCGTGCGGGAGACCACAAAAGAGTTGTCGGGCACATACATGCTTCGCACACTGCTACTGTCCAGCTGCATATAAATAGTGTCACCGGTTATCTGGCTGCCACGCGACCATGCGATCGGCTCGTTGATCATGCGCACCACTGAATCGCATCGGGTGAACGTAACGCTGTCGCAGCGTGCCTGCAGCGAATCTGAGAAAATTAGGACGTGATGATAGCCGGTGAAAAATACCGGAGCGGTTGTGTCTCCGTCAGTAGTGTCCACGGCAGGGGACAAGTGCTGGTTTTTCTTCCTCTTCTTTGGCGGAGGCGTGGTTGTAGCTGACTGTATTACCTTTCGGCCGGTATCGCGGTAGAAGTCGGCAAGGCGGTATTTTACATCCGGAACGATCCACATACTATCGTGTATCACCGGTTTTGTTACAATTTCAACTGTTGTTGAGTCGGTCACAACTTTCTTACTTCTGCCGCGTTTGCCCTTGCTGCCTTCAGCAGGCTTTGTTGCTGCGGGTTTTGGGGCAACCGTACTGTCAATTGTGCGTACGGTGTCTTTTGCAGATACTTCGGGAAGGTCCTCCGGCATGCGGAATGCGCGGCCCGGTACTTTTACCATTGGTGCCGAATAGAATGTATCGGCCCGCATATAGAAGGTATCCTTGCCGGTGGCTATTTCTACCACGGGCTTTATGGTGGCCCAAAGCACGCGTTTGCGCCTGAAGAAATCGGCCCGCCCGCAATAGATGGTGGCGTGTTGTGCTGTGTCAATGCTCACCACCTGGCCTAATGCATAACCGTAACCACTCAGCTTGTCGTATTGCATGGAGTCCGCTTCAATATACTGACCATCGTTCCATATTGAAGAGCGGCCGGTAAAGTGGGCAACCACATTTTTACTATCGTAGGTGCCGCTTGATGTGGTGAGTACAGAACGACCGCTATCGCTGGTGACCACTGAGTGAGCAAAGAAAGTTTCCACCTTGGTTTCGGTATTATACCCCAGGTCTTTCGATGTTATGTGGTATCGGGGATCGGAAACAATAACATTGCCAATAAAGCGCGCCTCGTGCAAACGAACATCGTAAGTGCCCCGCTCGCTGGACACGATAGTGCTGTCACTCTGCAGCGTACCATTGCGGTTATAGGTGCCCACCTTGGTACTGAGGTTATAATCCAGCTCCTCGCACCACAGATTGTTTTTTCCGTCTGTAAGTCCCACATTGCCGGTCATATGGGCCAGCTTCAGATCCGACTGATACCTCAGATAGTCACAGGTTGCTTCTGTGCCGCCTTGCTGGGCAATGCGCACATTACTGAATGCTTCGAGTTTTTTCTTTTCTGTGAAGTTGTACAAACTATCGCAATAGAGTGTGTCCGTACCCTGATAGATGATGACATCATCTACATACTTTATGTACGAGCCGCTGTCGGTTTTGAAGAACTCCATCTTACCTGCCTGTGCCAATATCACCTTTATTTTATCCGCTGTATCGGCCTTGGGTGCCTGCGCGCGCAGCATAGTTGGCAAGTGCAATAATGCCACAGCCATTATCAATGGTCTGAGCTGCCGTGCAAAAGAAAGGAAGATGGTTTTGTAAGGCATTACTCTTTTTTCTTGCCGCCGAAGACACTTACGTTAATGTAGCGGCCGGGACGAGCCTTGAGGTCGTTGGTAAGCTCAGTAACAGACTTCAACGACTTGTTCATATTGTTGTACAATTCTTTGTCATTCACCAGCATACCCAAAGAACCCTGGTTGTTGTTAACCTTGTCCATGATGCCCTGAAGCTGTGCAGTGGTTTTCTGCAGATCAGTTATAGTTTTTTGTATAGGCGCATTAGCCAACTGACCGGTGATCTTGCTGGTATTGGCTATGATGCGCTGAATGGAGTCGTTGCTTTTGGCAAGATTGCCGGTAATGCTATTGGTGTTGCGGATGATACCCGTGATCTGTCCGCTTTCTTTGTTGAGCGCGTCTGAGAGGCGCGCCACATTTTCTGATGTAGCTTTGAGCGACTGTATGGCAGCGGTAATGGCCGCCTGATTGTCGGGGCCAACAATGGAGTTGATATTGTTGAGCGCGTTGTTGAACGCGATGATGGTTATCTTCAGTTCCTCGAGGCGAGGGGTCAACTCTCCTGATATCTTATCAATAGCGCCACCGTCTTTGCGTGCTTGCAGTATTGCGCCTTTTTGTTCCACGCCCGGCCCTTCGCCAAGATCCAGACGAATGATTTTGGAGCCCAACAGGTCTGACTGAGCAAGGGTGGCTATAGTGCCGGAAGGGATCTGAGTTTTGTTCGCAACCGAGAGTGTCACTTTCACACCCTTGTCGCCTGCCAGTTCCATATTGGTCACCTGGCCAACATTCAATCCTTTTATCTGAATGAATGTTGATTTTTGCAGTCCGTCTACGGATGGGAAATAACAGTAATATTCCTTGTCGTTTGAAAACAGGTCAGAACCCTTAAGGAAGTAGAAACCGGCGAAGAAAACAACGATAGCCGTTACAACCAGCGTACCCGTTTTTACTTCTTTTGAAATTTTCATAAGCGACTGAAATATGTGCAAAATAACAAAAAGAGAACGACAGAGCGGTCAGTTTGGCAATATTATAACAACCTGATGCAGTGTGGTGGCTTATTTTGCCTTTTTGTCATCGAGCGCGAATACCACCGGAAGGACCATGGATACCTTAATGTTCTTATTGTCAAGTGTAGCGGGTTTCCAGTTGGGCATAGACTTTACCACCCTTACTGCCTCGCTGTCCAGCGACGGATGAATGGAATTCATCACAGTGATGGCACCTACACTTCCGTTCTCATTCACATCAAAACGCACTTGTACGCGGCCTTCGGCTTTTTCATTTTTTGCTTTTTCTGGGTAGCGCATGGAAATACGCAGATAATCCTGCAGTCCCTGCAACCCACCCGGAAATTCCGCGGCATGATCAAACGCTTTTTTGGTGTCGGTTTGTGCCGCTGCAGAAAGCGAGATGAACGTAGCAGCAATAAGGAGACGGAGTCTGGTCATTAGGGAGATTTTTAAGGCGTAAAGGTAGGCACTCTTCCAAATACGTCAAAAACAGTCATGTTGATGCCGTGTAAAAATAAATTTGTTAGGTATACCTAATAAATTACTTTTGCCATGTTGAATTTTAGATATGAAAAAATACATTTTCATTTTCGTGGGCCTGTGCGTGACGATCGCACTTTCCTGCAGAAAGTTGCAACCGGCCGCACCCGCTGATAATGAAGTGCTGGACGGCATGGTGGATGGGTTGAGTGCCGATCAGAAAATGTCGTTTTTGCGGGGCGATCGCGCGTTCAACAACGAGATCTTCACGCGCGAGACCGGGTTAGGACCGCTGTTTGTGGCGGCTTCCTGCGGCGCGTGCCATGCAGGCGATGGGAAGGGGCACCCTTTTACGACCCTCACCCGGTTCGGGCAAACCGATAGCACAGGAAATAAATTCATGGCACTGGGCGCACCGCAATTGCAGGACCGTGCGCTACCCGGTCATCAACCCGAACAAGTACCTGCCGGAGCCACATTCTCAAAATTCCTGCCGCCGGCCAATACCGGAATGGGTTTTCTGGAGGCCGTGCCCGATGCAACCCTAATGGCTATGGCCGACCCCGATGATGCCGACGGTGACGGCATAAGCGGAGTGGTGAACTGGGTAGAGTTGAAGGAATATGTACAACCCGTGGAAGGCAGCATTTTGAGAGGGGGCAAGTGTACCGGGCGGTTTGGCAAGAAAGCCGGCGCGCACGACCTGTTCCAGCAGACAGCCGGTGCCTACAATCAGGACATGGGTATCACGTCTGTTTATGAACCGCGAGATGTATATACCGGTCAGAACATAGCGCCTGAGGTGAGTGAGCAGACGATACTGGATGTTGTGTTCTACCTGCGCACGCTGAAAGCTCCCTTGCAGCGGAATGCTGCCGATGCCGATGTAATGAGGGGTAAGGAGTTGTTCCTGAATGCGGGCTGCGGCAAGTGCCACACGCCTGAGCTGACCACCGGCAACTCGCCGATAGCCCCACTGGCAAAAGTGAAAATCTATCCCTATACCGATATGCTACTGCACGATATGGGCCCCGGCCTTGACGATGGATACACCGAAGGGACCGCCACAACTGCCGAATGGCGCACGCCTGCCTTGTGGGGATTGGGACTGTCTAAGAATTCACAGGGGGGTAAGTATTTCCTGCTGCATGATGGGCGGGCGCACAGCATAGCCGATGCCATATTGCTGCACGGCGGCGAAGCAACAAAAAGCAGGAACAATTTTGAGGCATTAACTGAAACAGACAAAGCGCTGATGTTGGTGTTTCTGGAAAGTCTATGATCATGGATAGAAAAGAATTTTTACGCACAGGCTGTATTGCCTGTATTGGTATGGCCTTTGGCGCGGCAATGTTGCAGAGCTGTGCCACTACAACCTATGTGAAGGGCGCGCGAATGCCCGATGGTATGCAGGTGCCCTTGTCGGCATTTGACGGAAAGGAGGGTAAACGGCCTTATGTAGTGATGAAGCACGATGATCTGCTCTTCCCTGTTTGTATCTATCACATAGAGAACGACAAGTACAGCGCAGTACTGATGAGCTGCACGCATCAGGGTGCAGAGTTGCAGGTATCGGGCGACCGGCTCACCTGCCCCGCCCATGGCAGTTCGTTCGATAAATGGGGCAATGCCACCGAGGCACCGGCTACACGGCCGCTGCGCAGCTTCCCGGTCACGGTGCAGGGAGATCAATTGTTCATTGACATGAGAAAACAATCGTAATGCGAAAGATACTGATACTGACATTGTGCTCGCTGGCCATGAATGCCGGTGCGCAGATAGACCCGACACTGCTGAAGCGAAAGCAGCAGGACACCACGGGTATGTTAATGAATATGGACGCGGTGTATAACCGTCCGTTCCTGTCGGTGGCAAAGATGCCTGTGTCGCTGGGTGGCTACCTCGAAGCCAACTGGCAGCACCTGGGTACCGACGGGGTAACGGAGGGGCATCAGTTCCAGATGAGGAGAACAACATTGTTTATTGCATCGGGGCTGGAACACAGGCTGAAGTTTCTGTCGGAGATCGAATTTGAAGATGGTACTAAAGAGATCAACATAGAGTTTGCAGCATTGGATATGGAGATTCATCCGTTGCTGAACCTGAGGGGAGGCATTGTTATGAACCCTATTGGCGCCTTCAACCAGAACCATGACGGCCCCAGGTGGGAATTTATTGACCGGCCCACTTCGGCCACACAGATGCTGCCTGCTACCTGGAGCAATGTGGGTTTTGGTATGTACGGCAAACAGTACAAAAAGGACTGGGCTTTTGCTTGGGAGGCTTACCTCACCAACGGTTTTGATGACCGTATCATCAACAATGCCGACGGAAGGACACTACTACCGGCAAGCAAGCTGAATCCCAACAGGTTTGAAGAAAGTTTCAACGGTGTGCCCATGGTCACGGCCAAGACTGCTGTGCGCAATAGAAGGATAGGAGAAGTGGGCTTGTCATATATGGGCGGTGTGTACAATAAGTTTCAGGAAGACGGATTCACTATTGATCAGAAGCGATATGTACATGTGTATGCGATAGACGCCAACACCACTATACCACGGACACAGACGGCACTGACTGCGGAGTGGGCATTTGTGCGGGTAGATGTGCCCGCCACCTATTCACAGCAATACGGATCGGCGCAACAGGGAGGTTTTATAGATATTGTGCAGCCGGTGTACAAGCGACCTTTGTTCGGCTTTGATAAGTCTGTAGTGAACATCGCCTGCAGGCTGGAGTATCTGGACTGGAACAAAGGAACATTTGCGCAAACAGGAGGCAACATTGCCGATGAATTTATTAGCATAGTACCCGCCATTAGCTGGCGTCCCGGATCGCAGACCGTTTTCCGGCTCAACTACCGATACAACATGCAGACCGACCTGCTGGGCAATCCGCCTGCCCGCACCGCGGGGTTTCAGGCGGGCTTTTCCAGCTATTTTTGATGCGGTATTACAGCAAAAAAAGAGCGGCTCCCGATCGGGAGCCGTTTCTATAAATGCCTGATGGATAACTACTACCAGTATTGGATCTGAATGTCAGACACAAACAAAGGAGTAGGTGAATATGGATTGCCTGGAACAGTAGTAACAGAATCGTTCACGGTATATTTTACTGTGCTGGTGCAGTAATGTGATTTCGACGTTTCGTTAAGGCTCTTGATATCGCTTATGAAATACACCTTGTTCGACGGACGCAAAGTAACCTTCCAGTCGTAATCGTAACTCTCAGAACCGTCCTTAGGGAGGTCCAGGAATTTGTTGTAAGCATCTTTTCTGAGGCGAATGGATGGGATCACCTCAGACACGTTGCCGAACTTACTTCCTTTCTGATATTTTACAAGTTCAGCAGTCGTATCGGGTACAAGCAAAGAAGATACTGAACTGTAGAAATAAACCCTTTTTATAACAGGCTTATCGCAGTTGATTGTTTTCTTGCAGGAAACGAGTCCGACAACCAATAACGGTATCAATGCTGCCTTGTTTACGATCTTCATAAAACTGTAACTATTTAAATAGAGGTACAATATAGGGCGAAAATATTTATAAGCAAACACCTTGCACCCTGACCATGCAAGATAAGACGTTTTTCGGTGATTTCAGGGTTGGGTTGAAGGTCGCAGTTGGGATTTGAGGGCATTGGTGGTATCTTTGCGCACTCAATTAAATATTAAATCTATACATACAATGGATCGCAAAATACAATCGGCGCTGATTTCGGTTTTCTACAAAGATGGTTTGGAGCCGGTGGTAAAAAAGCTGCATGAGCAGGGAGTAACCATTTATTCAACGGGTGGTACGCAGACCTTCATCGAAGGGCTGGGCATTCCCTGCACTGCGGTAGAGTCGGTGACCGGTTATCCTTCTATTCTGGGAGGAAGGGTGAAGACATTGCATCCGAGAGTATTTGGCGGCATTCTGGCCCGCAGGGAAATGGCCGAAGATCTGGCACAGACACGCGAGTACGAAATACCGCTGCTGGACCTGGTAATTGTGGACCTGTATCCTTTTGAGGAGACCGTGAAAAACACAACCGAGGAAAAAGCGATCATTGAGAAGATAGATATAGGCGGTGTATCATTGATACGCGCTGCCGGCAAAAATCATAAAGACGTAGTGATCGTTGCATCGCGCAGCAAATATGCCGATCTGCTGGCAATGCTGGAGAGCGGCAACGGCAACACCACACTCGAAGACAGGCGCAGGTTTGCAGCCGCTGCTTTTGAGGAGTGCGCACACTACGATGTGGCTATCGCAGCATACTTCCACCGTGCTGTTGAGGGCGAATACTTCCAGTTGTCTTACGGCAACAAGCAGTCGCTGAGGTACGGAGAGAATCCGCACCAGGCGGCCGGTTTCTACGGAGACCTGGACGAACTGTTCGAGAAGCTGAACGGTAAAGAACTTTCATACAACAACCTCGTTGACACAGATGCAGCTTGTCAGGTGATATCCGAATTCACCGAGCCTGCGTTTGCCATTATCAAACACACCAACGTATGCGGCATAGCCGTACGCGGCAATGTGAGCGATGCATGGGATGCGGCATTGGCCGGCGACCCCGAGAGCGCGTTTGGTGGTGTGCTGGTGACCAACCAGACCGTCAATGCTGCTGTGGCTGCGAAGATCAATGAGCTGTTCTTTGAGTTGCTCATCGCGCCGGCATTTGATGAGGACGCGCTGGCAGTGCTGAAGAGCAAGAAGAACCGCATATTGTTGCGCCAGAAGAAGTCGTTTGTACCGGTTAAAGAATACAAGCGCATATTGAACGGTGTATTGGTGCAGGCTGCAGACACGCAGAACTTCACTGAGTGGGCCGAAGAAGGCGCGCGTCCGTGTACTGATGCGGAGAAGGCAGACCTCCTGTTTGCCAACATTGTGTGCAAACACCTGAAGTCTAACGCGATCGCTATTGTGAAGGACCGCCAGCTGATAGGCAAGGGTTGCGGACAGACCAGCCGCATAGACGCGCTGAGGCATTCGCTTGACAAGGCCAGACAATCAGGCTTTGCAACTGCCGGTGCCGTTCTTGCATCTGATGCGTTCTTCCCGTTTGATGACTGTGTGCGTATGGCGCACGAAGCGGGCATAATGGCCGTCATACAGCCGGGCGGTTCGGTACGCGATGCCGACAGCGTTAATTACTGCAAGGCAAACGGCATGGCCATGGTAATGACCCGTCTGCGTCACTTCAGGCATTAATAATTACAGGAAAAAGGTACCCGATTCTTTCAGCACAGCTTCCAGCTCGCTGATGATCATGGCGGTGGCGCCCCATATAATGGTGCCATCGTCAAGACGGTACGCCTTCACATTTCTTATCAGTCCCGGCATGGCAGGCGAGGACACGTCTGTGGTGGTCTTGCGGGTATCGTGCAGCAGATCGCCCAACGGCGTTTCTATGATGTACGATACCTCATCGGGGTTGGGGGTGAAGGCGGGGCGTTGTGGCATATAGCCTACATAGGGGAATACCTGAAAGTTGCTGACCGGAATGTACAGCGGAGTAAGCGCGCCTATAAGGTCTACTGCTAAAGGGTCCACGCCCACTTCTTCATTGGTTTCCCTCAATGCGGTTGTAGACAGGTCCAAGTCAGATTGCTCAAAGCGGCCGCCCGGAAAACTCACCTGCGCGCTGTGTGCCCCCTTGTCCTCCTTACGTTTCATAAGAAGCACGTGCAGATCATCCAGATGAGGATACAACAGGCATAACACGGCGCTGGGGCGGGCATTGTCAGGAACTTTTGGGGGCATACTCACCACTCGTCCCATCATACGTTCCTGCGCGCTGAGGCCGGGCAACGGTTCCTGCAGCCGTTGGCGCATCCATTCTATATGTTCTTTCAGGTCTGCCACGGGTGCGACAGTTTTTTAGCGACCCAGTTGTCCGCTCTTTCCTTCAGACTGTGCAGCGGTTTTCTGCGGCACTATGTCTTTGCGGTAGAACTCGTGGGCCTTGCGGAAAAGGTTGTGAAACGTCAGTTGCTGTATCATCACCGTGTCTTTGTAGTTGTTGATGATCGCATACATACGGTCTGAGTCGTATTGCTGTGTAGTACTGTCAATGTCCGAATGCTTTTGGTTCTTACTACGCTTGTTCACCGCCATCCAGTACACATCCACATGTTTCTTTTCTCCCTTTACCGTCATAACGTCAATAGACGAGTGTTTGGGAGCGGTCTTTATAGTAGTGTCGTTGTCAGAGAGGCCATTCAGATAACCCTCGCAGTTGATGTTGCCAAAGAAGTGCATGTATGATTCTGCGCGGTGTTTGTTCAGCCCCTCGGGCAGACTCATGATCTTGGGTGTAGAGGTCACCGAGAATTGTCCGTCATCGCTGCGGCTCACCACAAAAGACTCATCAGGTTTGCCGGGGTATTGTACGCTTATCGACTTGATCTCTTCTGCCTGCAGACGGAAGACAGCCCTATCGCGCCAGTCGCGCAGTCGGGTGGCATAGCGTGGTGTCAGGTAACCAACAAAACCTTCCGATTCCACTACATACGGCGTCTTGGCTCCTTCCATCAGCATGTTGGTTCCGGTGTTATTCACCGCGGCACCGCCCACATAGAACACCTTCATCTTTTTGCCGGCACGGTCATACACCTCCACCTTTATGCCGTGTGTGGACATGGTCTCTATGACATTGGCATAAGCGCTTTTCGTTACCGGGTACAATGCGTTCTGTTTCACGAACGTCGTCATCAGCATGTTTAGTGTGCTCTGCAACACTTTGTACTGATGATTCACAATCCAACCGGTATCGGTGCGTTCCACCAAGACACTCTCACCATCGCTGGCAGCCAGGAAGATCTTACCTATAGACGCCGTGTCCTTTATGGTAAAGCCTGCTTCTGCAGGATCGTAAGGTGTTTCCGTTCCGTTGCGGCCGGGCAGCATGTAGTAGATGCCTGCGCCCAAAATGGCAAGTATGGCAATGTAGATGAGCGTCTTTCGCATATTACGATAAGGTTTTACTGTCTTTCTTCACTTCGTACCTGCGTTTCCTGAAGAACAGGTAGAACGACGCAAATACCAGCACCGCGGCAATAGGTATGGCCACATTCACTACCTGCCATTTCGTTCTTTCAGGCTTCACGCGACCTTTGTCCAGCAGGCGCAGCTTCACGTCTTTAGATCGTGCTTCCAATACGCCCGAGTTGTCTGTGAGGTATTCAAGGCAGTTGAGCAGGAATGTCTTGTTGGCGAAATATTCGCCGGTGAACTGGTAGTAGCCGATAGGCAATACACCGTCTTTGGTAGAATAACCATTGCTGAACATCTCGCCTACCGACGTAACGATCATTTTGTTCGTAGAGTCACACTTAGGTTTGAAAGGGTGCTTCAGAGAATCCAGCAGGCGCAGGTATTCGGGAGCAAGCCTGTTTTCGTAAAGCGAATGGAACTGTCCTTCCAGCAATACAGCTACCGGCATATACTGCTTGGTGAACATCTCATGTTTGAGCGGGTAGCTCATCATGCTCAGGCTCACCCTCACCGGCGATCTTGCCGCCCTGCTATATTTCGATGAATGTAGCAGAATGGTCTTGTTGATGCCGGTTGTTTTGATAGTATCGATAGTATTTGTGAAGCTACCCATCACCAGGTCCATGTTCTTCACTATCGGATGGTCGGATGTAGGGTTCAGGCGTGGGAAGTAAACCCAGTCGTGCAGTGTAGGGCGGCCATTGTTCAGTACGCGTGGCAGCGGATTGCACTGCATATCTTCCAGCAGGTCGAAGTTGACCCGCACACCATATTTAAAAAGGATGTCGTCCAGTTCGGTCTGGTGTTCCAGCGCTATGAACTGAGGACTGTTCACCAGGCTGTCCAGCGACGCGTTGAGCGCGTTCATTATCCACAGAACATGTCCGCCGTGCATAATGTACTGATCTATTTTCAACTTATCCGGCCCGCTGAAAGGCATGGTCGGCTGGTTGATGATGACCGCATCGTAAGCAACAGATATGTCTATTGTTTGAGTAAGGTCCAGCGAGTCAAGGTCATAAATGCCCGGCAGGGTGGCAAGCATGTCGTAGGTTTTCACACCCAGTGGTTCGCCATGACCGGTAAGGTAGGCAATAGACGGGCGCGTAGGCTTGCTCATCCGGTTGATGGCGTTGGCAAACTGGTATTCCAGCATCGCCTCGGCATAGTTCAGCTGCTCCTGTGAGCCGCCGCCACGTGGTGCGTCCAGCAGGTAGATGGGCATCTCATGACCATTGTACTGTACCAGCGCATAGGGGAAGAACGGCTTCATAGAGTATTCCTCATCGTCGCGGTTTTCCAGCTCCATCACCTTTATACCCTTTGTCTCCAGGTCGTGGGCAATGGCTTTTTTCTCTTTTTCGGTCTTTCCCTCAAACGGGTCTATGAAACGGAAGATGATGCGGTTGCCGGCAACTTCCTTGAACGAGCGCAACCTTTCGCGCACAGCCTCCTGCAGGCGTTGCAGCCCGGCGGGGAACTGACCCTTCAGGTACACATCTATCACCGCTACTTCCTCCATACTGCGCAGCAGTTTTTTGGTAGGTTCGGTAAGGGTGAACCTTTTTTCGTGTGTGAGGTCGATGCCTTTATGGAAGTAGGACGCCAAAACGTTTACACAGACCACTATGGCCGCCATGATCACTATGCGGACGGTGGCCTGTTGCTGCTGACGGTTCTTACGTTCTTGTGTTGCCATAACAATATGCCCTTATCTGCCCGCACCGCGTGTACGCGATGTGAGTGAGAAACGGGTAAGAGAAATAAAAAATGCTATTACAGAGATAAAATAGATCACATCGCGCGAGTCTATGAGGCCGCGGCTGATGGAGTTGTAATGAAATTCCATACCCACCATGCTCAGGTAGTAGTCTATACCCTCGGCAAACTTGGGCAGCTTGCTCAGTTGCTCGAAACCGGTGTACAGTACATAACACGCAAGCAACGACACCAGAAAGCCCACAACCTGATTGGCCGTGAGCGACGAGCAGAACACACCCACGGCGGCAAACGTGGCCGCCAGAAAGAACAGCCCCACATAAGAGCCTATGATGGCACCCCAGTCAATACTGATGTCGGGGTAGGAGAGGTTATTGATGGTGTAAACGTAAATGAGCGTTGGCAAAAGGGCAAAGAAAATGAGTGCCACAGTGGCCAGGTATTTGCCCAGTATGATCTCGAGGTCAGATACCGGCTTGGTACTCAGCCATTCTATGGTGCCTGTGCGGAACTCATCGGCAAAGGAACGCATGGTCACCGCAGGTACGAGCAATAGCAATAGCCAAGGGGCAATGTCGAAAAATCGCTCCATGGAGGCGTAGCCATATTCCAGCATGCTGTAGTTGGGGATGATCCACAAAAAAAGACTGCAGGCCACCAGAAACACCAAAAGTGCCACATAGCCCACTATGGAACTGAAAAAAGAATTTATTTCCTTGATGAAAATACTTCGCATCGTAACCGGTTCCCGTTAGGGTGGGCAAATATAGTAAAATCGGGAGCGGATTATGACGTAAATAGAAATAACAAAAGTTAAAATTCGTGGGGCCGTGCGGTGGGTATAAATGGCTGTCTATGTTGCTGCCGCACAGAAAGTGTGCACGTCACATGTCGCTTTTACGTACCTTTGCCACCCCAAATTATTAATACAATACACTAATGGCCAAGCTAACTGAAAAAAGGTGTTCGTTCTGCGACCGCGGTGAGTCGGATGTAAATATCCTGTTTACCGGCATCAAGGGCAATATCTGCGATCAGTGCATCGAAAATGCGCATACCCTGCTCACCGAGGCTACCTCCGACAAGGAAAAGGTAGAGACACCTCCATCCAAGCCGGCTGACATACAAAAAACTAAAGTATACAAGCCGCGCGAGATCATGGCATTCCTCGATCAATACGTCATCGGGCAGAACGATGCCAAAAAGGTGCTCTCTGTGGCTATTTACAACCACTACAAGCGCCTCACCATGCCTAAAATGGATGATGTGGAGATCGAAAAATCCAACATCATGATGGTGGGCGAGACCGGTACCGGAAAAACGCTGCTGGCCAAGACCATAGCGCGTTTGCTGCAGGTGCCGTTTGCCATTGTAGACGCTACGGTGTTTACAGAGGCCGGTTATGTGGGCGAAGACGTAGAGAGTATTCTGTCGCGACTGCTGCAGGCCAGCAACTACGATGTGGCTGCTGCCGAACGCGGTATCGTATATATAGACGAACTGGACAAGATAGGCCGCAAGGGCGATAACCCTTCTATCACACGCGATGTGAGCGGCGAGGGTGTGCAGCAGGCTATGCTGAAGTTGCTGGAGGGGTCGGAAGTGCTGGTGCCGCCACAGGGAGGCCGCAAGCATCCCGAGCAGAAGATGATAAAGGTGAACACCCAGAACATCCTGTTCATTTGCGGTGGCGCTTTCGAAGGTATCGACAAGATGATCGCCCGCCGTATCCAGACAAGTTCAATAGGTTACAATGCTATCAAGGCTACTAAAGATATCGACCGCGCTAACCTGCTGCAGTATGTGAACGCGCAGGATCTGCGTACGTTCGGTCTTATACCCGAGTTGCTGGGCAGGTTGCCGATAGTAACCTATCTGAACCCGCTCGACGAGGCTTCGCTGAAGCGTATCCTTACCGAGCCTAAGAACGCGTTGGTGAAACAATACAAGCGTCTGTTCGAATATGAGGGCATCACCCTTACTGTTGATGACGAAGCGCTTGACTATATGGTGAAGAAGGCGGTGCAGTACAAGCTGGGCGGCCGCGGATTGCGTGCTATCTGTGAGATGATCCTTACCGATGCCATGTTCGATCTGCCTTCAGAGCAGCACGACGGCACCTTCCGCCTCACGCTCGAATATGCCGAGCAGATGATAGAACATTCAAAACTGGAACAGATCAAAAAGGCCGCCTAAGCGGAGATAAATTTTATTTTATGCAGGAACTCGTACAATTATTAAAGGACAAAGCCGGACTGACCGATGAGCAGGCACACAAGGCTATACTGGCGATGAAGGAATTCCTGGGTGGAAAAGTGCCGCCTATGTTCAGCGGAGTGGTCAATAAATTCTTTGCGGACGCGAAAAAGGACGGCGCGGACGATAGTTTTATGCCCTAAATGAGCCGGACAGGAGCTACAAAAAATAAAAATTCCTGTAATTTATCATTCAATAAAAAATTTCCTTACCTTTGCCGTCCAAATTTAAAATACCATGCCAAAGATAAAGACGCATTCACGTGCTAAGAAAACGTTCAGAGTAACCGGTACTGGCAAAATACGCAGGTACAAGGCTTTCAAGAGCCACCTGCTCACAAAAAAGGCTAAGAGCCGTAAGCGCCACTTGCGCATTCACGGTCTGGTACACCCAGCCAATGCACGTCTGGTGAAGAAAATGCTGGTAATGGCTTAAGCCCTGCCCTCAGCTAAAGAAGTAAACAATATATAGTAATAAAAACACCGTCCTTGCCCGGCTGGCCGGAAAAAGGAAACAAAATTTATAAGTTATGCCACGTTCCGTAAATGCTGTTGCATCACGCGCGAGAAGAAAGAAAATACTGAAAGGAGCCAAAGGCTTCTACGGCAAGCGTAAAAACGTCTATACCGTCGCCAAAAACGTACTTGAAAAAGGCCTTGGCTACAAATACGTTGGCCGCAAACTGAAAAAACGCGACTACCGCTCTTTGTGGATCGTGCGTATCAATGCTGCTGTGCGCGAAGAAGGTATGAGCTACTCTCAGTTCATCGGTAAGCTCGCTGCAAAAGGCATCGAACTGAACCGTAAAGTACTGGCTGACCTAGCTATGAACGAGCCTGAATCGTTCAAGAAGCTGGTTGCTGAAGTAAAATAAGCTTCATCGATATTATAAGAATAGCCGATACCATATGGTGTCGGCTATTTGTATTATTTGCAGGTGGCCAGATATTTCATGACCACACACCCTTATCGGCTTACTTTGTTTGCGAATATCCCCAGTCGCGCAACCAGCCGGTTACCTTTTCTTTATAGTCGCCCTGTATCAGGATCAGACCGTCTTTGGCGCTGCCCCCGGTGCCGCACTTCGTTTTCAGTTGTTTGCCCAGCGCTTCCAGGTCGCCGGCACTACCCACGAATCCGTCTACCAGCGTCACTACCTTGCCGGCGCGTTGTTTGGTATCCAGTTTCACTCGCAGCTTCTGCTGCGCGGGCGGCAACGTAGCCGCGTCTTCTTCTGCCGGAAAATCGTTGAAGAAATCTTTATTGGTCGAATAGGCAAGACCATCAGGTCTTGCAATGTTTTTTTTAGACATGCAGATGTGATTGAAAAACTATACCTACAATATGTGTCTTAAGCCTCTTGCTGGATATCAGTATCCGGAGTTGCTTCTGCCTCTGCGGTCTGGCCGGCTGTTACATTCGCCTGCACTTCTTTCGCGGCATCTTCGGCCTGCTTTCCGTACTCGTCCTTCACCGCATCATACTTCTCTTTCAGGCGCCTGATCTTCTGTTCGCCATCTATCAACAGTTGCTCCAGATGTTTACGCAGCTCATCTGCTTTTTTGCCCGGAGTGATGTTTTCCAGTGCCGATTTGAAGTCTACAAGTTTATCCTCTTCTTCCTTGATGTCGGTAAGTAGTTTTGCCACCATCTCGCGTGCCTGCACCGAGCGCACAGTTTTGATCTGCTCAAAGTGCTGCTTGCGTTGCTCACGGTTGGCATCTTTGCGTGCAAAGAAGTGTTTGCGTGCGGCTATGAACTCTTCCCATATCTTGTTGGAATGTTCGCGGGCCACAGGACCTATGGTCTTCCATTCGTCCAGCAGTTCATTCAGTTCTGCGGTAGTGTCATTCCAGTTGGTTGAATTCTTGATGCGTTCAGCGCGTTGCAGCAACTCCGTCTTGCGGGCCAGGTTCGCCTCGTGCATGATGCGTATCTCTTCGGTATGGCGTTTTTTGGCTGTGAAGAAATGATCCTGTGCCGCCAGGAAGCGGTTCCACAGTTCATCGCCTTTTTCGCCGCCCACGCGGCCGGCCTTTTTCCATTCTTCCATCAGCGCGGCATAGGCAATAGCGGTGTTGTTCCACTCCTTGCTATCCTTCAGTGCCTCGGCTTTTTCAACCAATGCCGACTTTACAATAAAATGTTGTTCCTGCTCCTGAGCAATGCGGTCGCTGTGTTCGCGCTTGCGGTCAAAGAAGGCACTCTTGGCTGCTATGAAGCGCTGCCACAGTTCTTCGTTCTTTTTGCTCAGTGTGTGCCCAATGGTCTTCCACTCGGTGGTAAGCCTGTGGAAGGTTTCGCTGGTCTTCTTCCACTCTACCGAATTGATGAGGGATTCTGCCTGCTCCACAAGGTCCAGTTTCAGGTCCAGATTGCCAAGCAGATCTTTTTCCTGGTCTTCAAAATATTTTTGTTTGCGCTCGTTGAACTTGTTGCGGGCGGCATCTATGCGGCTCCACAGCTTGTCGCTGCGTTGTTTGTCGGTGTGGCCCGATGCCTTCCATTTTTCAACCAGCTCACGCAGCGCGTTGGTGGTCTCTTTCCATTCCGATGCCTCGGCCAGTGTCTCGGCCTCTTCAGCCAGTTTCAGACGGTAGGCATAGTTCTCGTCATAGCGTTTGGCTATTTCCTGCTCGGCAGGGGCCAGCGCAGTTACCAGTGCTTCTATATTGCCCAGGGCGTTTGCACTCAGTATCTGATTTTTCAACTGGTGCACCTTGTCGGCCAGTTTCAGTTTGTCTTCAGTGTTATTCCACTCGGTATTGAGTTCATTCACCTTGGTCTGCAGCGATGCGAATTTCTCCTTCAGCGGCTCCAGCACAGTTTCGGCGTTGTCTGCCGTCACTTCCGCCAATACGCGTTCCTTACCTTCTTTGCCCGCATAGATGGTCAGTTTGCCATCGTCTGTGAGCGTGAATAATTCTTTACCATCAAATGAGATACCATTCCACCATGAGGACAAATCGAAAGTCAATTCCTGAGACATAATAGTTGCCGGATTTTAATACCAATAATGTGCGGCCACAGCCGCTATATGCAGACTGCTGGCAGGTTCTTTTACTGCAATTTAATGTTATTTATGTTTACATCAAGCCACTATGGGCCGAATACCACAATTTTTACCCCTGCCCGAAGACTTTGCGCAGAATGTCGCTGACGCGTGCTGCGGGATTGCTGCGGATCTTGCCTTCTTCCTGTGCCACATAAACGAAGATACCGTTCAGTGCGCGTTCAGTAACCCATGCCGTAAGGTCGGGGTTCAGTTTCTGGCGTGTGGTAGGCAGCTTGTTGTATAGTGTCACCATCTCAGACCAGTACGCGGTAGCATTTACTTTGTTGAGTGAAGACTGTATCACCGGGCGGAACGCCGATGTAAGCTGAGGAGTAGTGCGTCCTTTCAGGTATTGGGTTGCCGCGTCGTTATTGCCTTTCAATATCGAAAGTCCATCCTGAATGGACATTGAGGTAATAGCATCTACAAATATCGGCACTGCCTTTGCCGAGGCGTCTTCCGCAGCCCTGTTCATAGACAGTATCGCGCGATCCACCTGTTTGCCCAGGCCTACGGCCCTGAGCGCTGTTTCTATTTTCTTAGCTTCCGGCGGCATCAATACCTTGATAGCCTGATCGGCAAAGAAGCCGTTCACTTTCGATACCTGACCCGTGGCATTGCGCGTGCCCACATTCAGTGCCTCTTTAAGGCCGGCTGTGATGTCGGCTTCCGACAGAGTGCCACCCTTGGTGATGCCTGTAGTTTTGGTACCACCTATTACCTTCTTGGCGCCATCCATTATTCCTTTTATGCCTTGTGCCTCTGCGGCAAACGAGACCGATATGGCTATAAGCAGCGCGCAGCCGCTCTTCAACATAGTTTTCATTTTGCTAAGTTAGTTGTTATAAAGGTACAGGTTATCCGTTCACATTTCAGCAACCGGTCACGGGTCTTATGCAAGGATTGTGTTATTCTTAACACGCGGCATGAAGGCGCCACCCAGCAATGCCGCCGTAATGATTAGTGGCGTAAAGAACAGATAACGGTAGGGGATCTGAATGAATGCGTAGAATACCGCTATGTATATCTTGAATGAAAAGAGCAGGTAGGTGCTCACATCATACTTGCCGCGCGACCGGTAGAACGCAAAGCCCAGAAGCGCTACCGTAAGCAGGCAAACAGCGAAAAGCAGGTTCTTATACAGTGCCAGCTTATTGTGCAGGTCGCCGGGAAACCATGCTATGGCATAGGAAGTGAAGCCGAGACCGTTGTTCAGGTATACCGTGCCCGCATTCCAGGAAAAGTCATTATTCCATTCGTTGTATGCTGCAAAGGTGTGGTATCGGTAGCCCTTGATGAATATCTCCGGGTCCACACGCAGAAAGGGTAGCCAATACACGAATACGAAAAAGGCTGCGGCCGTTCCCCCCACAATCATGGCATTCTTCTTTTGTCCGGCCATTGCCAGTACCGCGATACATAACGGCACCCAGAAGATGATACTGTACCTGGAAAACAGGCAAAGGCTGATACCGATGGCAAGTGGCCAGATGCTCTTTTTGCCCGTACTCTCTGCCACAAAGAAATAATAAGCAGCTATAAGCCCCTCTACCGTGAAGACGAAGCTATTATTATCATTCAGCAGCAGTAGGATCCAGATAAAAAGTGGCCATGACGGCAACAATAGACGCGAGACCGGGTCTCCCTCCATTTTTCGTTTATTCACAAAATAGTATACCGAAGCTGCCAGCATAGCCAAATTGGGTATCCAGCGATAGTCTTTGTGAGCAAGCTCGGCAGGAATATAGGGTAGCCATTGCAGGGGCAGATAAGTGGGGTAAAGCTGGTAGCCAACAAATTGAATAGGATTGTAGGGCGCTTCGCCTGATAGGAACCTGTGTACCAGTGTCTCTACCTGCGGAATAATATCAGATGTGCCCTCTGGGAAATGATACATAAGGTGGTACCACCACACATATTTCAGTTTGCTGATAATGTAGAACGCGCTCCCTGCAAACACAGCCGCCTGCCCTACAGAAATAACCACCGGCGGCAAAGAGAAGGGTGCTGTGGTCGTGGCAGATTGAGACCGCACCCGTAGATAAACAAAAGCAATGGCCAGTGAAGTGCCGAGAAAGAGCACGGGCGACCAAAATGGTCCGGCAACATTCATCAGATAGGTGGCCAATAGTATCTCGGCGCAGCACAGCAATACAAGCAGGTATCTCATGCGGTATATAACGCCACAATTTAAGGTGAATTGCCCGGATAAATGATATATGTGATTGTCACCTGCCTGTTTGAGTGGGTCGGATTATTCGTCAAATTCATGCTGTGATCGCAAATTTTGATAGGGCAGGTAGTTTGTTCGCCCTACTTTTGCCCAAACTTTCGAATAGCGTGGATAATCACAAGAGAAGAGCGGTAGCATGGTGGCTGATAGCCGGTATCGTAATGATAGTGATAGAATTCATAATGGGGGGAGTCACCCGCCTCACAGGGTCAGGGTTGTCTATCACCGAGTGGAAGCCGATAATGGGGGCGATGCCCCCGCTCAGCGAGGCCGACTGGAACTCCGCTTTCGATAAGTACAAGACCATTGCGCAATACAAATACCTGAATAGCCACTTCACGCTCTCCGATTTTAAGTTCATTTTCTATTGGGAATGGTCGCACAGGTTGTGGGCCCGTTTGTTGGGGGTGGTCTTCGCCATCGGGTTTGTGTACTTCTTCGTCAGGAAGTATTTCGACAAAGGCATGGTACGCCCGTTCATCGTGCTTTTCCTGCTTGGCGGCCTGCAAGGCTATGTGGGTTGGAAAATGGTGGAAAGCGGCATCAACGATACTGAGCTTTATGTGAAGCACACGTGGCTGGCAACGCATTTTCTGTCAGCACTCACGCTCATGTCTTACACACTATGGTTTGCGCTCGTATTGCTGATACCTTCCGAAAAGCGCGCAGCAGCTCCCGGGCTGTTCCGTGCCACACTGGGTGTCATAGTGCTCATGTACGTGCAACTGGCCTATGGTGCATTTATGGCAGGTCTGCATGCGTCCAAGAGCGCACCTACGTGGCCTACCATCAACGGAGATTGGATACCCGAAGGATTGATGGTCCGCAGCTTCATCAGCAACCCTATCAACGTTCAGTTTATGCATCGCATGCTGGCTTACTTGTTGCTGGTGGTCATGGTGGTGTGGTTTGTGTATGCGGCAAAGGTTGCCCGTACCCATGTAGCATCATTAGTGGGCAAGGCGCGTTGGTGGCCAATGGTCATAATTGTGGCACAGGTGGTGCTGGGTATTGTTACCGTGCTGTGTGCGCCGCTCATCGTATTCGCTCAGTTCGGTACCTATGAGATACTCGCAGAACTGCACCAGCTGGTGGCCATGTTCCTGCTCATGTCATTGGTAGCAAACCTGTATATATCGGGTAAACGCGCCGCGTAGTTGCATCAATCGTCTTCTTCTTCACTTTCATCTTCGTCAGATGAGAAGTGTTTTTTGCCCTTTTTTGCGGGAGCGCCTTCTATCACGATAACGATCTCGCCTTTTGGCGCATGTTTCTCGTAGTGAGCTGCCAGTGCCGCCAGTGTATTGCGGTTGGTCTCTTCAAACATTTTTGTAAGCTCGCGGCACACTGCAGCCTGGCGGTCGGCGCCGAAAGCTGTTGCCAGTTCGTTCAGCGTCTTTACCAGCCTGTGCGGCGATTCATACAAAATAATGGTGCGTGTCTCTTCGGCCAGCGTGCGCAGCATGGTCTGCCTGCCCTTTTTCAATGGCAGAAACCCCTCAAAGCAGAACCTGTTGCTCGTGAGTCCCGACTGCACCAATGCAGGCACAAAGGCGGTAGCGCCCGGCAGGCACTCCACCGGAATATTGTTGCGCATACACTCGCGCACCAGCAAAAAGCCGGGGTCCGATATACCGGGTGTACCCGCGTCTGTAATAAGCGCGAATACCTTGCCGGCAGAGAGTTGTTCTATGAGGTGAGGCAGTACTTTGTGCTCGTTGTGCGCATGGTAGGGCGTCAGCGGCTTGCGGATGCCATAGTGTTGCAGCAATACCCCGCTGGTGCGTGTGTCCTCGCACAATATCACATCGGCCCGTTGCAGTGTCTCCACTGCACGGTAGGTGATGTCACCCAGATTGCCAATAGGCGATGGTATAAGATACAGGCGCATAGCAGCAACCGGAGGTTATCAGTAAGTCAGATAGAAAATGGAGATTATCCTTCCACCACGGTGAAGTCGAAAGATTCCATCACTTGGTTGGCAAGCAGTTTTTTGCATGCCTCACGGGTCATGTTCTCAGCAGCTTCTTTAGTAGCCGCTTCCATGGTCATAAGGATATGCTTACCGATGCGAACATCATGAACACCTGTAAGACCCAGGTTGTGCAGGCTGTTGTTCACCGCCTTGCCCTGTGGGTCCAGCAGTTCTTTCAATGGCATGATGTTGATGTGCGCAGTGTATTTCATATATGCTAAAATATTAAAAAGTCAGTTCGGATTGACAGCCCAAAAGTAGAAAGTATTTGTGCTATTGTCAAAAATTGCGGTCAATACTATTCAGTTACTTCCGACTGTGGTTTAGGACCCACCAGCGAAAGCAGTATGTACAGTATGAATGCGAAAGGTATAGCGGCTACCGACAGGAAAAAGAAGGAAGCCACACTCAGCACTAAAAGCACCAGTTGCGGCCATGCGGCGCTCAAAGACCGTTTTGCCGGCATCAGTTTGAAGAAAGTGACACGAGACACCATCAGCCAGCAAAGCACTGCCACTATCAGGTACAGCACCCACTTGCTGTGCAATACTGAGCCTATTCCCCACGGATTGAACCATGCAAGCAGCGGCAGAGAAGCAACAAAAATACCTACCGCCGGCGTGGGCATACCCGAAAAGTAACCCTTGTGTCCGCCGGTCTCCACATTGAAGCGGGCCAGACGCAGCGCGGCAAAGCAGGCTATAAGGAAGGCGGGTGCCATGCCCAGCATGCTCACATCCATGGCGTTTTTCTCGCTCATCAGCGCGTCCCACAGAAATTTGTAGATGATCATGGAAGGTGCCACGCCGAACGAAACCACATCCGCCAGAGAGTCCAGGTCTTTCCCTATTGGCGAAAAAACACCCAGCGCACGGGCAGCAAAACCGTCCAGCAGGTCGAAAATGGCCGCCAGACCTATGAAAAGGCTACCATAATAGATCTGTTCCGCGCCATAAACCCAGTTCCAGGTAGGCATATTGTTCTCCAGGCTCATACTGGTATAGGGTTGTGCGGTAAGAATGTAGGCTATGGCTACACAGCCGCAGAACAGATTGGCCAGCGTCAGCAGATTGGGGAGATGTTTCATCTTGCATCAAAAATAGGCATTATGGAGCAATACCCGCAAACGCACCACCTATGCCACTGCCGCCATTTTTTTTGTAGCCGTCCTTTCGCTTACTTTGTTCCGCTGTAATCTGGTGCAGGTTATTCAAAAGCAGGGTAGTGCCCGATGGTCTCTGTAGTTATAATAAACTATAATACGTTCAAAATAACCTGCGATTGCATCGCGAGTGTCATACAGCACACCCGCAACTGCGATTATGAGATAGTTTTGGTAGACAATGCCTCTCCCACCGATGACCCGGATGAGTTTCTGAGACTTTTCCCAACCATAAGGCTGATAAAAAGCCCCGAGAATGGCGGATTTGCCAAGGGAAACAACCTGGGTATAGCTGCCGCGAAAGGAGATGTGATACTGTTGCTGAACTCCGATACCGTTCTTACCGAAGACAGTATTTCGCTGGCTGTGGCCGAACTGAAGCGGCACGACCGCATAGGTCCGTTGGGTGTGAGGCTGGTTTACCCCGATGGCAAGCTGCAGCACACCGCCCGCCGGTTCCGAAGCATTCGCAACGAGTTGCTGGACCTTGCCCGCCCACTGCTGAAGCTGCTACCCTACGAAAAGCGCTCTGCCCTCATGCTCAACCAATACTTCCACGGCGACCGTAATACCTGGTGCGACTGGGTGAGCGGGGCATTCTTCATGTTTCACCACTCCCTGCTGGACAATATGCCCGGCAATAAGCTCGATGAGCGCTACTTTATGTATGGCGAAGACCAGCTGTGGTGCCTGCAGGCGCAGCAACTGGGTTACCCCAGCTATTATTATGCCGGCACCACCGTCATCCACATCCACGCCGCCAGCACCGCCCCTGCCAAGCAACTGCAATTGCTGAAAAAGTTCCTGGCCCTGGAGCTCGATATAATGGCCATACAAAAGGGAAAGACACTCTATTATTACCTGTTCAGTGCCATACTCACCTTCAAAGAAATGATGCGCTACTACATAAAGGTCTTCGCACTGAAGGTGCTGGGGAGAAATATCAGGTAGTGGCGGGGCGCACGGGGGAATTGTTTAAACATTTATTTTGCATCTTTGCAATACGACCGACCACAAAATTCTTGAAGGTAAATGCAACACGAGCTTAGAGAGCCTATCGTTTCGATAATCATACCCTACTATAATCATGGGGAGTTTGTTGACGCGACCATAGAGAGCATAGAAAAAATACCCGATAAGAAGAGGTTTGAGGTGGTTATCGTGAACGACGGTTCGCCCGATCCATATACCAACGAGCGCCTTGCTGCTATCGCAAGTACAGGTAAGTACAAAATAATAGAACAGAAAAATCAGGGAGTTTGTGTGGCAAGGAACACAGCTATTCAAAATTCAAGGGGAAAATTCATCCTTCCCATGGATTCTGACAACATGATCCGTCCTGAGTATATTGATGAAGCGTTGAAAGTTTTTGAAGAACACCCTGAAACAATGGTGGTCTATTGTGATTATTATTTGTTTGGTGCTGAATCCGGTGTTCGCAAGGCAGGTCCATTCAATTTACAGCGTCTTATGCTGGACAATTTTATTGATAATTGTTCCATGTTCCGCAGAGAGATGTTTGATGAGATCGGTGGTTATGATCCATTCCCGACTATTGTAGGTGTAGAAGATTGGGAACTATGGATGCGTGCCGCCTTTAAAGGTTATAAATTTCATTACATAGAAAAGCCCTTATTCGACTATCGTGTCGCTAAGAATTCCCAGATCAAACGGCTCATCGCGAACAAAATAAAAGGGAACAAGAACACCGATTATTTTATAAAGAAACATGATGCCTATTTCGGCCCGCAATACATTGACGAAAACATCCTGAACAAGTTCCGTTCCGGCTTTTTCAGTTACTTATTCAAGATCATTCTAAAACTATATTTCCCTAAAAAGTTCGCCTCAATGGTTGAGCAGGGGAAGCTCCGTAAATATCTGTAATGGACAACTCCCTAAATGCACGGTCTGAGAAGTTGGAGCGTTTGTCAGTACCCCAAACGGGTATGAACGATCCTTATTATCTCGAATACAAATTTCTGTTTGCTGATCTTGAACGTGCCATAAAAAATTACGCTGCCGGTGAGGTCCTCGACATCGGATGTGGCAACAAGCCTTATCGTTGCTTTTTCGAAGGCAAGATCACTGGTTATACCGGTTGCGACATTGTCCAGTCAAGCGACGGACTCGTAGACGTTATATGTCCGGCTACGGAAATTCCTCTGCCCGATGCAAGTAAAGACACCATATTTACTACCCAGGTTATTGAGCACGTTGCAGATCATCGTAAATTATTGTCAGAGGCATCGCGCATAGTAAAACCCGGTGGATACATTATTCTTTCTGGCCCCATGGCATGGGAGCATCACGAGGTGCCGCATGACTTTTTCAGGTTTACCCGATATGGGTTTGAATGGCTTTTGAATGAACATGGGTTTACGCCGGTAGAGATAACGCCTAATGGCGGCAAGTGGGCGCTTGTCGGTCAGCTTATGCTGAACAGCATCAGATCGTCACTTGAAAAGAAAACCCTCACACGAAAGGTGTTGAGGGCGTTCTATTTCGTATTCCGTATTAAATGGGTGATCAATGCTGTTTTTTCATTCCTTGAACGGTCCGATAAAGACTACAGTTCAACATTGAATTTTGTGGTAGTCGGTCGTAAGAACCCCTGATCTAATATTTCACTATCCGTTTAACAGCTGAAACGGTACCTGCCTGCACACGTACAAGGTATACTCCTGCCGGTTGATTGGTGATATCCACCTTCATGGTGCCAGCCGTAGCGTCAATAGAGTAGACACGCTGACCAACGCTATTGTATACTGCCACTTCGTAGGCTGCTATAGACGTTGGAAGTTCAATGCGGAACACTCCGGTTACCGGGTTGGGGCCAATGTTGATCATGTCGGTAGTCAATCTATCTGAGACCGCACCTGTATTCAATACAGAGAGTGTTGCCGGTGCCGACGTGTCGTAACATGCTGTTTCACTCTTCAGAACACACCTGTATCTGCGGTTGTTGAAGCCCATTCCAACTGGGTTTATTTTCAGAGTGTTTGTGTTAACACCGCTGTAGGGCGCAGTATTGGTCAGGTCCGCGAATCCCGCACCTGCGTCTTCCTGCCATTGAAAACTAAAGTAGACAGTACTTGTTCCTATCGAGAACACTACAGAGTCACTCACAGCAACGGTGTCAGAGTTGGGATGTGAAGTAACTACGGCTTCACACATTTTCATAATGCGAATGCGGTTGTTGTTGTTGTCGGCAATATGAAGATTACCTGAAGGCGAGACTTCGATTTCATTCGGCTGATCGAACTGCGCTGCAAGCGGACTGCCGCCGTCGCCACTATAACCTGCCGTACCGGTACCCGCTATCGTAACTATTGTTCCGTCCGGAGTGATCTTTCTAATAGCATGATTGAGCTGGTCAGCAATGTAAATATTTCCCAAACCGTCAAAGTCGATATCTGATACGTGGTTGAGAACGGCGGCTGTTGCTGGGCCACCATCGCCCGAGTAGCCTGCGGCTCCGGTACCTGCAACTGTTGTTATTATCCCCGATGGAGATACTTTTCGCAAAAGATTATTTACCTGATCAGCCAAATACAGATTGCCTGATCCGTCCATTTTTATACCCCATACCCTGTTAAATTGAGCCGCGGTAGCTGGTCCGCCGTCTCCCGATGCGCCCGGGGTGCCGTTGCCTGCATAGGTTGAGATAATTCCGGTCGGAGTAACTTTCCGAATGCGGTAATGATCGTAATCTGAAATGTAGATGTTCCCTGTACCGTCAATGGCAAGACCAATCGGGTGAAAAAGAGACGCGGCTGTTGCGGGGCCGCCATCACCCGAAAATGTTGTACTACCATTACCGGCAAATGTTGAAATTATCCCCGTTGTGGATATTTTACGAACGCGGTTATTATATAGGTCGGCAACGTAAATGTTGCCGGCATTGTCTCTTAATACTTTTGTGGGTTTCGAGAATTGCGCTGCCGTAGCCGGTCCACCATCGCCACTAAAACCATCGGTTCCATTTCCGGCAATTGTTGTAATTATCCCTGCTGACGACACTTTACGTATCGTATTCGCATAATAAAGACTGAAAAATACATCACCTCCCGGGCCAAAAGCAATGCCACTTGGAGATTCACATGCAGCTGCAATGGCCGGACCGCCATCTCCGGTTGATCCGGTTGATCCGTTTCCGGCAAATGTGGTAATGATTTGGGCGTGTGTTAGATTGGCGCTAAGCAACATAGCCGCCAGTGTAAGATATTTCATGGTTTTAAGAATTTTTAGAGCATAAAGGTATTAGTTTGTTTTGATATTCTAAGATGCTTTATCTGAAGTTAAACTTTTAACAAACAGTGGTTTTAGCCGTTTCGGACTTACGGATTCACACGTATATAGCTACTTTTGTCCGTGTCACCGTCAACTGACACAGTCTAACAATTTCCAATGGGTATAGTCTTCAGGCAGTCTGCCAAAAATGCAATAGTAACGGCTACGGGCGCAGTGCTCGGTGCACTTATTATGGCGTTGTCTGTCAAGTTCATCGCCCGGCAGCATTATGGCTTCATCGGCAACTTCACCAACTATGCCGTTACCATATCGCAGCTCATGCTGTTTGGTATCAACTATACCCTTGTGGTATATATTCATCGGTATAATCACGATGAGCGCAAACGGCGAGCGCTGCTTACCTGGAGCTTCCTTTTGCCGGGTGTGCTGGCGGTAATAGGCGCAGTCGTATACCTTTCACTACGCACCTGGATACTGAATCATTTTCAGCCTGCCGATCAGCCCCTCATGGACCGGTACTTCATCTGGCTACCTGTATTTACGGTCATGTTCATTTATCTCATGTTGTTCGAGAGTTATCTGGGCACACAAATGAAGGTAGCTGTGGCCGCATTTATGCGCGAAGTCGTGCTGCGTGTGGTGAACATCGCGCTCATCCTGTTGTTCGCATTCGGTTATGTGAATTTCGATGTGCTGGTCATCGGCACCGTGCTCATTTATGTCGTGCCGGTGGTCATACTTGCCCTGTTGGCAATGCGTACTGACAATTTCAGATTTTCTCTTCGCTTGTCCGACCTTTCGCGCGCCGAGTACAATGACCTGCTGAAGTTTACCTGGTATCATTTTCTGCTCACTGCATCGGTAAACCTCATTGCGAGCCTCGATGCCATGTTGCTGCCGCTATACGATCACAAAGGTTTCGAAGTGGTGGCTGTGTTCCGCGTGGCTGTTTTTCTCATCTCCTTCCTGCAGATTCCTACCAAGGCAATGACCACTGCCAGTTTCACGGTGCTGGCAAAAGCATTCGCCGAGAACGATCATATCAAGGCCGCCGACCTCTTCGTTCGGTCGTCCATCAATATCTTCATCGCTACCGTGGCGGTGGCATTGGTGCTTTGCTGCAACTTGCCGGGGCTGGTAGCCGTTGTCGGAAAGGGATATGCTGATGTGGCTCCGGTTTTCCTGATCCTGTTTGCCGGCCAGCTCGTCAACATTGCCACCGGTATGAACGATCAGGTGCTGTCCATTACCAACTATTACAAGTTCAACTTCTACCTGTCACTCATCCTCATGGCCACTCTTTTCCTGCTCATCAGGTTCCTGGTGCCTCAGTTCGGCATCTTTGGGGCAGCGTGGAGCACCACCATAACCATAGTAGTATTCAATGCTGCAAAGTGTTGGTTCGTTTGGAAGAAGCTGGACATGTTGCCGTTCTCCGGTCGCACGCTCAGGGTAGTTGCGGCGGCCTTGCCTGCATTGGCAGGCGGACTATTGCTACCGCATTTTTTCAGTCAGGTGCGCCACATATACATCAATACCGCGCTCGATGCCGGCCTTCGGTCGTTCGTGATCGTAGTGATCTATCTGCTGATGTTGCTGTGGCTGAAGCCATCAAAAGATCTCGAGGAATACCTCATTACCATCCGGAAGAATAAGCGCCTGTTTTAGTCATCCAGTTTTATGACAGAGCTGAACGGGTTATTCAGGTTCTCATACTCCATCAGGTCTGCTTTTACGCTGCCTATCACTATCGGGCTGCTTACGCGCAGTGGCAGGTGGTTCTTGTCGTCACTCACCCATACTGCCATGCCCTCGCCACCCTGAAACAAGGTACCCTCAATGAGTAGCGGCACTATCTTGATAGCGTTGAATGTACCACGCTTGGTCTCTACTTTTTCACGTCCCATGTACTTGATGTACAGCGGATAGGTCTTGTCGTCAAGGAACATCTCGAACGGTATCTTGTCGCCCGGCTTGTACTTGCTGTAGTCTATGTTGCGGGCAAAGTAGATGGCAGATACCACGTCTTGTGTGCATTGCGATATGGGGTGCTTATTGCCGTTGGCTAATGTTGCCGTATTGGCTGTGCGGTCAAAAACGATCTCGTGTTTGTAGCTCAGTGTTCCTTCGTTCACGGCACGCACGTGGTGCAGCGGCAACAGCGTTTCCTGGTCTATATGGCTTTCATACAGGTCGCGCACCTTGTAAAACCATTCATACGATTTCGCCGTGCGTCCATCGCCCACTACGTGATACACTTTGCGGCCGTTATACATTTTCGACTGCACGGTAAAGACCGCATTGCCGGCATAGATCCAGATGAAGCCCATGTTGTAATAGGCGTGGAAGGTCAGTTTTTCACCCGCTTTGTAGGCGGTGTTTTTAGTATTGCAGAAATCGTTTTGTGCAAAAGAGAGGGTGGAGGTCGTAACGCAGAGCAGTGCTGCAAGTGCTGTGCGAATGGTGCTTGTTCGTGTGGTGGTCACCGTTTCTCCTGGTTCCATGTGTTTTTGTGTTTGCCTGGAATGGCTATCGCAGCCATTTCATTTTTGTGATCAATATGCTGCCGGGCACCGCGGGTATCACCAGATTCAGCAACCAAAGGCATGTAGTGGCTGCCAGTATGCCTACGGTGTTGACAGAAAAATGTCCGAAGATGAAGAGACTTACGGTGCCTCTCACTCCCAGTTCCGTAAGTGCCAGTGAAGGTACAACTGCCAGCACCCAAAAGAACAGTGCCGACAGACAAAAGCCGGCAACAATGGGAACATCTACATTCATCCATGTAAGTAAAAACAAATACTGTGCCGTAAACACCATCACCCGCACTATTGAAATTGTTAAAATACGCCATTTTTCCGCCACAGGCATCCTTCCCATTAGTTTTCCATACACCGAAAACCGTCGTAGCCACGGTATCCTTTCCAAAAGAGACAACCAGCGGTCAAAGTTGAGATATAGGAAACCTAACAGGATGTTGATGACCACACACACCACCAGTGCGGCTTGAGCCAGGTGGTCGGGGAAGGCTATGTTATAGTACACAAGCCCCGCCAATCCAAGAAACCAAATGGCCGCCAACTGGCTCAGCACGCCCGTCACAGAAACACCTATGTAGTGCATGGTGCTGCCCCTGCCCAGATACAGAATGCGACCGGGATACTCTCCTATCCTGTTGGGGGTAATAATAGAGAAGGCAATACCTGCCAGATAGGACGCGAGCGCCCTTCCGTAAGATACAGGCTCGCTTCGGCGCACCAGCGAGAACCATTTATAACTCTCCAGAAACGAGTTGGCAAGCATCAGTACTATGGCAGCTACAAGAAAATAGTTGGGCCCGGTATCGGTCAGTGTCGAAGTGCCTCTATCGCCAAGTTGTTTCTGTACCTGCTTATAGATCGCCGCCAGCAGCAACACGCTCACAATGCCGCCTGTGGCATAGTTTATCCATATTTTGGTACTTTTGTTCAACTCGTCAATTCTATTTTTTCTTGAAAGACAGCCACATCATTTTAGGTATAGACCCCGGCACCCTGGTGATGGGCTATGGATTGATACGTGCCAGCAAAAGTAACGTATCGCTTATAGAAATGGGTGTGCTGCATTTGGCAAAGTACGAGGACCACTCCGAACGGCTGCAGCTGATCTTTAAAAAGATGGAAAGCCTCATTCGGGTGCACAAGCCCACTGCCGTGGCTATTGAGGCGCCTTTCTTCGGGAAGAATGTGCAGAGTATGCTGAAGCTGGGTAGGGCGCAAGGCGTGGCCATGGCTGCGGCAATGATGGGTGGCCTGCAACCGGTTGAATACTCGCCCCGAAAAGTAAAGCAGTCGGTGACAGGTCGTGGTAACGCTACTAAAGATCAGGTTTGGGATATGGTGCAGCATACGCTCAATGTGCGAGAGGACCTCAAATTTATGGATGCGGCAGATGCTGTCGCAGTGGCACTTTGTCACCATTATCAGACGCGTATCATGCCGGCCGATATGTCACTTCCGGCCGTGAAAAAAAGCACAAAAAAGAAGGCCGGATCGTGGGAAGCGTTCATAAATCAGAACCCCGACCGTATTAAATAAATATTGCATTTACATATTATTTCTTTATGCGATTCTAATACTTGTCGATACTTGTATTATATTAGCAGGTGGAAACAACGCTTATTCCTTTATGTCCCAAACAAAACTGAAGATACTTTTAGTTGAAGACGATCCCGTTCTGGGATACGTTGTAAAAGATTTTCTGCAAAAACAGGACTTCGAAGTAACACATTGCACCGACGGCGACGGGGCGTGGCATCAGTTTATGAAGAATATCTTCGACATCTGCCTGCTCGACATCATGTTGCCCGGTAAAAAAGATGGTATGGAGCTGGCAAACAGCATCCGCAAAAAGAACGAGAATATCCCCATCATATTGCTTTCGTCCAAGAACATGGACAATGATAAGATCGCTGGTTTCGAGAGTGGCGCTGATGACTACATTACCAAGCCATACAATCTGCAGGAACTACTCATGCGTATTCAGGTATTCGTGAAGCGCAGTAAGAAGAAGGATGATTCCGGGCCTGTTTCTTTCAATATCGGCGAACTTGTTTTTGATTATACTAATCTGTTGCTCAAGAACGATAAGGTGGAATACCAGCTCACGCAACGCGAGGCAGACCTCATCCGTTATCTGTGCCTCAATGCCAACAGGGTGCTGAAGCGCGATGAGATACTGATGAGTGTGTGGGGCAAGGACGATTACTTCCTGGGCCGAAGCATGGACGTGTTCATCACCAAGATCAGGAAATACCTGAAATCACAGACGGTGGCTAAGCTGCAGACGATACACGGTATCGGTTTCAAGTTCAACTACACTCCTTAAAATAGCAACGTTTACTTATTTCGACGCAGGTGCCATCGGTGCCTGCGTTTTTGTATTACCCTTGTCCGTTTGTTTGTAACGAAGTTCCTTGATCAGGGCATAACATGCCGGCAATATCATCAGCCCCAGAAAAACAATGGCTATGATCCTCCCCGTCTTTTTATTTGATTCTGTCTCTGTCACTTTCTTTGGTTTTTATTTTTTTGCGTAAGTCCCGGTCGTTCCTTTCAGCATATCTATCACGCCTTCCTGCTGCAAGATAATGTATCCTATCCGGTCGTTGGAAATTCCTTCTTTCAGTTGGTAGGTGAATTTATAGGTGCCACCGGAAGATATGTTGGTGACAAAATAAGCGAAGATGATCTTGCTGTCGCCGCTGAACTGCTGTGCTACTTCATAGAGATGCGTTGACAGTGCCATAATATGGTTCGGATGATTCATCAATCCCTCCACTACAGCCCGGGTACACTCAAACGCGTCGTGTACATTGGTGCCTTTAAAAAGCTCGTCCATCAGTGCCAGATGCGGACGCTCCTCTCCTATGCGGGCTGCTATCTGCTTCATCCGTTGCACTTCGGCAAAAAAGTAACTTTCTCCTTTCAGCAGATTGTCTTCGGCATGCATGTTGGTGATGATGCCGTTCAGGAAGCTGATACGCATTTTGTTGGCCGGCACGCCCATACCAATGTGCGCCAGCAGAGACCCAACGCCTAGTGCACGCAAAAAGGTGGTCTTGCCCGACATGTTGGCGCCGGTGAGCAACAGGAAGTTCCGGCCCTGCCCGAAATTCATATCGTACGAGATAGGGTTGGCAAGCAGCGGATGCCTGATGCCCTCGGCTTCAAAGATTACAGGTAGCTCGGGTAGCAGTTCCGGAAACACCCATCCATGTTCAGTTGTGGCTTTTGCCATAGACTGGCAGGCATCCAGCTTCGCATACATAGCTATCAGCCTGAAGGTTATGTGCTTCAAGTCGCGGCGGGCTTTATACTGAAGTTGCTGCAATTCCGCGAAGCGGGTCTGCCCGTTCACAGCTATTATTTTTTCCGTAAGCGGGTGCTGCAGTTCTTCCTTCATGGCCTGCAACTCTGTTGCAAGGCGCACGGGCACATCAGGTTCGTCAAGCAGTGCTGTCAGTTCACTGCATCCCTTCAGAAAGTCCGAGAGGTGCGATACCGAGAAGCGCGTAAAGAAATACTCGCGCTTGTTGAATACCTTTTGTAGCGCCTGTGCCAGCATACCGGCAACTCCAGTAGCAGGAGGCGCCGCATGGTCTGCCGCTTCGTAGAATTTTTCCAGCATCACCAGTGTCCCGTTCGAGATCACCGTTGGCCACCTCTTGCCATGCCGGCACCAGAACCGCACCGATTCCTGCAGCGATAGCAGTTCCTCGTGTGTGGCGGGAGGACTAATGATATGCTTGCGCAGCATCTCGCGCCCTTCCTGTGTCGTAGTTCGGTCTATCAATGCGAACACGCCTCCGCTACCATCGGTCGTAAAGATGGATAGGTCGCGGAGGGTGGTCTTGTCGTTCTGCATCAGCTGGTCTTAGCGGTCAAATCTCAATCGGGCACCCATAGCATGGTCATAGATCTTGCCCAGTTCATACACTTTCTCACCATTCACATAGGTGCTGTGTATAGTAGCAGGGAAAGAATGCCCTTCAAATGGCGACCAGCCGCATTTATAGAGGATGTTCTGTTTAGTCACGGTGTACGGCATATTCAGATTCACCAATACCAGGTCGGCATGATAGCCTTCGCGAATGTAGCCGCGTTCCGCTATCTGGAAGCACACAGCAGGCGCATGTGCCATTTTCTCTACCACCTTTTCTATCGATATCCTTCCTTCCTTCACATACTGCAGCATCAGCAACATGGTATGCTGCACCAACGGCACACCGGCAGGTGCTTTCTGGTAAGGTTGTTGTTTTTCTTCCCACGTATGTGGTGCGTGGTCTGTTGCTATAATATCCAGGCGGTCGTCCAGCAAGGCTTCCCACAATGCCTCTTTATTCTCTGCCGCCTTTATCGCCGGGTTGCATTTAATGAGGTTGCCTTGTTTCGCATAATCATCGGCCGTAAAGTGCAGGTGATGCACACACACTTCCGATGTGATCCGCTTATCCTTCAGCGGTAGCATATTGGTGAACAACTGCAGTTCTTTTGCTGTAGAGATGTGCAGGATGTGCAACCTCGTGTCATGCTGCTTGGCCAGTTGAATGGCAGAGAATGAACTGGAGAAACATGCTTCCACATCGCGTATCACCGGGTGAAATGACGCGTTGTCAGCATCAGGATATTTTGCTTTGTTCTCTGTCACTATCTTTTCGTCTTCACAGTGGGTAGCTATCAGCAACTCCGATCCGCCGAATATCTTACCAAGCGTTATGTAGTTGTCCACAAGCATATCGCCCGTGCTCGATCCCATAAATATCTTCACACCGCAAACGTCTTTCTTCTTGTCATTGGTGCGCAGTACCTCATCAGCATTCGTGTTCGATACACCCATGAAGAACGAATAGTTGGCAATGGAAGTGCCCGATGCTATTCTGTATTTGTCTTCAAGCAGTTCTTGTGTCAGCGCCGGTGGATTAGTGTTGGGCATCTCCATAAACGAGGTAACACCGCCGGCCACTGCCGCACGTGCTTCGCTGCCTATGGTTGCCTTGTGTGTAAGGCCCGGCTCACGAAAATGTACCTGATCGTCAATAGCGCCCGGCAGCAGGTGCAAGCCTGCCGCGTTGATAACCGTGCAGTTACCTTGTGGCGTTATGTCATTGTCTATTCTTTCTATTCTGCCGTTCACAATGAGCACGTCCTGTATCTTGCTCACACCTTCATTTACAACGGTCGCTCCTTTTATAAGTTTTGAAAACATATCAGTATATTCGCCCCATGCTCCGGGGGCACTTTTTTATTAAGTGCAAAACTACCGAATACACGTTTCAAAATCCTTTTTATGCTCAAAAAAGCCATATTAGTTTCCGCCGCAGTGATGGGTGCCATTGGTGCAGGGGCGCAGACCACTTTTCTGCAACTCGGTTCCGAAGGTTACCATAACCTCGACCGTTGGGAGACCCTCTCCGGTCGGTTGTGTGACAGTCTGTCGAACGGAGACAAACCCGAATCCCGCAGAAACATCGTACACTTTCTCGAATACCTTACCCGGTCCGGCTTTCCCGCCGACTCCGGAGCCATAATCGAGATAGCCGGCAACGACCGCATGAAAAAGAACATGAGTGCGATAGACCGCTACAACATGCAACAGATGGTGAGCGAAAGTGGCGAATGGGCTTCCGATGAGAATGGTACCCTTCGTTCCAAACGCAGCATCCTCAACACATTTTATAAAACACAGTATAATCTGGGTTATGTAAAGACAGCAAACTTCTTCGCTGTCATCAATCCGGTGGTGGTGGGTACAGGTCTCATGCAGACAAATACTCCTGCCAATGACCCCGTAACAGGTACCGCCGTTCCCAAAATGGTCACCGCCAATAGTCAGGGACTGGAGGTGCGCGGCTGGATAGCCAAAAAGATCGGTTTCTACACCATGATGACCGATAATCAGGAGAAGTTCCCGTATCACGTCAACAATTGGGCACAAAAGAAACTGGAGGCCGTGCCTGGTGCCGATTACTTCAAAAAGACGGTAAATCAGTTCGGTGGTTACGACTACCTGCAGGTATCAGGTTACGTTAACGCTGATCTGGTTAAGAACCACCTCAACGCTACTTTCGGTTATGGCAAGCACTTCTTTGGCGATGGTTTCACGAGTTTGTTCCTTACCGACAATTCATCCAATATGCCCTTCCTCAATTTGCAGATGCGCATTTGGAAGCTGAACTATGAATGTCTGTACCTGGAGTTGACACCACAATACGTAAAAGGAGCTGACCGTGTCAACGAGCACAAATACTCTACTATGCGCTACCTCAATACCAATGTAACACGCTGGCTTAACATCGGTCTCTTCGAGGCACAGGTATTTGGTCGCACCGGTGGCTACGAAATTTCCTACCTCAACCCTGTGATACTTAGTACTGCTATGAGCCGCTACAATGGCGCCGGCGACAAGTCCTTGCTGGGCTTCAGCGCCAAGGCATTGGTGGCCCGCAATTTCCAGTTCTATGGTCAGTTCATTCTCAACGAGTTTAAGATCAAAGAACTTACAGGTAGCAATAAGTGGTACGGCAACAAATGGGGTGTGCAGATGGGCGGCAAGTACTTCAACGCGTTTGGTCTCAAGAACCTCGACCTTCAGGGCGAGATCGATGCGGTACGTCCATACACTTATTCAGCACAGGACACCCTGGCCAACTATACCAATTACAACCAGCCGCTCGCCGATCCGCTGGGGTCAGGTTTCATCAAGGCCATCGGCCAGATCCGCTACCAACCGGTTAAGAACCTCACGCTTACCGCACGTGCCACCTACTATGTGCGCGGCAACGATACCGGCAGCAAAAATTATGGCAACAACGTTTTCAGAAATTATCCATCTGCTGCTTATCAGTACGGTGTCAGCATGATCAACGGTCCTGAGAGCAGGTGCAAGATGCTGGGCCTGAATGCCTCTTATCAGATCCGTCGCAACATGTTTATCGACTGTGGTGGTGTGTACCGCGATTATTCAAGTGTTGACGGTATCTATCCGCACACTTCCACCACCGGCACAAGCAAGGGGGCGCTCACCACTACCTATGTATATTTTGGGGTGCGTATCAACTCCGCTATGCGTCGGGCATACGACTTCTTCTAGGGCAGGCTGTTTACCCAGTTGTCCACAACAGTGCGGAATGCTGAGAAAGCTTCCGCACTGTTTGTTTTATGGAAGGGGAACACGGCAGCTTCCTTCAGGGTTCTTTGCAGATCGAATCCCTTTTGCATTGTAGAATAGAATACACCGCTGTCTTGTTGCATGCGTCCCAGATATTGTTGTTCGGTCTGCCCCGGCGTGGGTATCACTATGGCGGGCTTGTTGATTGCGCGTAGGTCCATAAGTGTAGAGTACCCGCTGCGGCAAACCACCATCGATGCGCTCTTGATTGCTTCTGCGAGCGCAGGTCCGTCTATGCGTTTGTGATAGGTAATGTGCGCCGGAATATCTGCCGGCACTGTCACCGATTCGCTGCCCTCGGCAAATATCACTTTTCCATTGTGCTTCAATGCCTGTTGCCACAACATCCTCGAGAATTCAGTGCGTTGCGGTTCAGGCCCCGATATCAACATCAATATCGGGCCTTCTTCCTTCTGGGCGGCATCAGCTACGTCTGCAAAGCGCGACAGTAGCCCGATGTATTTGTACCTGTCCGGCATGGTCGCAGGGTGGGAGAGTGTACCCGCCAGTCCCGGACTTGCTTCGGTATCCACTACCCACGTGGCATCAAACCGGTTCAGGTACCTGTAGTGCATCCGTTGCAAAACATTGTCCACCGTATTCCCCAAACCCGACTGTATTCGCAGCTGGTGCGTCATGATCACCGACGGCACATGTGCATGGTACACGCCATAGCGGTTGTCCGAAATAATGCCGTCCGGTTTCAGGTCCTTTACTATCTCTTTTAGCCTGATGTTTTCCTGCCCTATCGTTTTCAGCAGTCGTGGTGTTTGCAGTAAAAGTCCCGCCTGTGCCACTTTGTTAATGCCGGAGTAAGTCACATTGTAGCCCGCTATATAAATTGTATCAATACATCCATTGAAGTATTGGTCTATAATGGCCATTTGCGCCTCATTGCCCGCCACTATTGGCTTGTGGCCGGTCTGTAGCAGATGTGCCGCCAGCGGAATGCACCGCGTGGTGTGCCCTGCCCCCCAGTCCAGCGGGGTTATGAGTATTTTTTTAGGTTGGCTAACCGGCAATTTTCTCTATTTTTACAAATGTAGATTTTATGAAAAGAACTAAAGGGACTCGTTTCGTCATTTATTTATTTGCTGCGGCAATCCTTTTCTCTCTTACAGAGGGCTGCAAGAGTAGCCGCCGTTGTGGTTGCGGGTCCGATATTGGTTCGCTCTACAAGCCGTCCAAGCGATACAGGTAGCAATAGAACGGCAAATCAATCCATTGAAAATTCAGATCGGATATATGTGGTATAGAAAGGGCGTCTGGAAACAATACGAAAAGAATATTCTTGCAACCGACAAGGTTACAGCATCATTTCTGCAGGGCTACATGAAACAGATGGCGTTCAGCCGCAGCTATTGCAGTGTGCTCGATGTTTTTGATCTCAATAAATATCAGGTCATTCGCAATGCCGCCAAGGTGCAGATTGCCCTACGCGAAAAGCGTGGCAAGCCTTTCATCTTTGTGGCCGGCAAAAACTGACCGGTTCCACCTGTTTTAGCCGTCATTTGATACTCCTTTGTTCAATAATTCTTGCGCTCTTACGGGCGTTTTTCAAACAGTTGCCCGCTTCGCCGTCGCTACTGTATATATGTTGTGATAAACCATAAAAATCACATTTTTACCTACCTTTGCACCCGTTTTCGGTCTCTGTGATCAAAACTTAATCATACAACGGTCTCATATGAAGATATTAGTTTGTTTGTGTCCGGTGCCAGACACCACCACCAAGATCGCCTTCGGCGACAATAACACCACTTTCAACTCGCAGGGTGTTACTTACATCATCAATCCATACGACGAATGGTATTCGTTGGTGCGCGCCCTCGAGCTAAAAGAAGCCGGTACCGCTACTGCGGTTCACCTGGTTACTGTGGGCAAGGCCGATGCCGAGCCTGTTATCCGTAAGGCGCTGGCGCTGGGTGGCGACGAGGCTATCCGTATCGATGCCGACAGCAACGATCCATACGTTATCGCTGCTCAGATCGCTGCTTTTGCAAAGGCGGAAGGCTACAACCTCGTTCTTTGTGGTAAGGAATCTATCGATTACAACAACGGTACAGTAGGCGGCATGCTCGCCGAACTGCTGGATATGAACTACATCGGTTTCGCATCAAAAGTGGACGTTGCAGGTAATACTGCTACCGTTCAGCGCGAAATTGACGGCGGCGACGAAACTGATACCTGCGATCTTCCGCTGGTCATCTCTTGCCAGAAGGGCGTTGCCGAAGCACGCATACCAAACATGCGCGGCATCATGGCAGCACGCACCAAGCCGCTCAAAGTGGTTGCCCCTGCCGCAGTTGACTCGCTCAGCAGCATCGTATCATACGAAATGCCGCCTGCTAAGACCGGCGTTAAGATGATCTCTGCCGACAACATGGACGAGCTGGTGAGCCTGCTCCACAACGAAGCAAAAGTGATCTGATAATAAATGAAGGCAAATGCGGCCCCGTGCCGTTCCTTTCCTTTCTCTTTAACACATTCAACTACATCAAGATGTCAGTAATAGTATTAGCAGAGCACGCGCAGGGCGCGTTCAAAAAGAAATCACTCGAAGCGGTTCAATATGCCGCTCACATAGCAAAAGCTATGGGCACTACAGTTACGGCTGTGGCCCTCGGCAATGCGAATAGCAGCGAAATGCAGGCCCTGGGCGCATACGGCGCTCAGAAAGTACTGCATGTAAGCGATGCCCGTCTCGACGAGCTCAACTCACGCGCATACACCAAGGCGGTTGTAACGGCTGCGCAGCAGGAAGGCGCGAAAGTTATCGTTTGCCTCCACGATACTACCGGCAAGGCAGTAGCGCCGCGTGTGGCTGCACGCCTCAACGCGGGTATGGCAGGCGGTGCCGTAGCCTACCCCGACATGTCTAACGGCTTTGTCGTAAAGAAAAACGTATTCTCAGGCAAGGCGTTCGCCAATGTGAAGATCGCCAGCGACGTGAAGGTCATCACACTCATGCCCAACACTTTTGCAGTGGTAAAAGGCGAAGGCAGCGCAGCTGTTGAGTCACTCTCAGTAGCTTTCACCGACGCCGATTTCGCGGTGAAAGTAAAAGAAGTAAGCAAGGCTACCGGCGACGTTCCGTTGTCTGAAGCTGAACTGGTGGTAAGCGGTGGCCGCGGTCTCAAAGGCCCTGAAAACTGGGGTCTTATCGAGAACCTGGCAGCCGAGCTCGGCGCAGCTACAGCCTGCTCTCGTCCCGTAGCCGATTCGCATTGGCGTCCGCACCACGAGCACGTAGGTCAGACAGGTGGCACTATCCGTCCTAATCTCTATATCGCTGCCGGCATCTCCGGTGCTATCCAGCACCTGGCGGGTGTCAACGGTTCCAAGACCATCGTTGTTATCAACAAAGATCCCGAAGCGCCGTTCTTCAAAGCAGCCGACTACGGCGTGCTGGGCGATGTTTTCGAAGTGCTTCCACGCCTTACCGAGGCGGTGAAGAAATTTAAAGCTTCTCACTAATACTATTCGGTTCTTTTTAATATCACAAAGCCGGTCCGCTTGGGCCGGCTTTTTTTGTCCCCGCCGGCCTTTGTTTCACCGTTCACTGGTTGATTGGTATTTCCTATCTTTGACACTCGTACTTCGGAAAATCCGGTACAAAGCATTTTATGAGACCATTTAAGCACATAGCGCTTGCCGCATTTGTTACATTGAGTACCTTCAGTGTCCTGTTATATAGTTCCTGTGCCAAGAACGAATGCGGTGCCGTTACCTGCCTCAACGATGGCGAATGCAACGGTGGCATCTGCAAATGTGTTACCGGTACCGATGGGGCCAACTGCGAGGTGGTCTACCGCAAAACCTATTCCGGTGTTTATAAAGGCGTTCCACCCGATGATCCCAATTCCGATACCACCAACTCCCTCATTTTCTCCGCTTCCGACGATACCACCAATTACAATCTCATGGATGTGACCTGGGTCGATACCGCCGCGCACACTGTTGTTACACTCCCTATCGAGCTGGGCAACAATACCTCCGGTGGTTCCAACTTCACCATCACGCCCACAACCATAACATCTGTTTACTACACCGGCAATGGTGTCATCAACCGCAATACCGTATCGTTGCAGTTGAAACGTCGTTATGGCAATGGCGCGGTTGACGCCGTTGTTTTCAACAACTACATCCGTCAGTAATTTAATTATTTAGTTATATAGCACTTATAATATGTCATTCTCTACAGACAAAGCCCCGAAGCCGGTTGGTCTTTATCCTCATGCAAAGCGTGTAGGCAACCTTTTGTTCCTTTCGGGGGTAGGTCCACGCGAAGCCGGTACCGACGAGATACCGGGTCTGGTCACAGACAAGCACGGCAATTTCAAAGAGTTCGACTTCGCTGCGCAGTGCCGCAGCGTGTTCGATAACGTCCGCGTCATCCTCGAAGAAAGTGGCAGTAGCTGGGATAAACTCGTGGATGTGACTGTTTTTCTTGTAGATATGAAACGCGATTTTCATACCTATAATCAGATCTATGCCGAGTATTTCAAAGACAACCAGCCTTGCCGCACCACTGTAGGCATCGATGCCCTGCCTACCGCCATCGCGATAGAGCTCAAGTGCATTGCTACTATTGACTGATCTTCACAATAACTTTTTCCCCCGAAAGGTGGCCGGAGAAATTCTGCCACCTTTTTCGATTTTATGATGATTGTCATGGCTTTTGGTGCTGTATTTACTTTAATTTTGCATTAATTAAATTTACACGTATAAATATATAACGTTATGAAACAATTCTATCTGATAAGAAAACTGAGAAATGCCCTCCTGTTGACTGTCGGTGCCGGTTTGTTGGCAACAGCCGCAAATGCGCAGACAGTGCTCTTTAGCGAAAACTTTAGCAGCGTAACGTTGCCCACAACCCCGCCAACCGGCTGGACAAATAACAATATCACAGGGTTCCCGGGCGATGTGTGGCACTTTGATAATCCGGGTAGCAGGGGGCCGAGTAGTCCCATCGCCGCGCCTTTCGCTGTTTTCGATAGCCGCGACTACTCTAATAACGGTCTTGTGGAAATTGTAGCGCTCGAATCCGACACATTTAATACAACCGGATATGGCATTGTTAAGCTGAAATGGGATCAGTACTATAGAGATGACCCCTCCAGCATTGGCTACGTAGAAGTTTGGAATGGTATAACCTGGATTGCAGTTTATTCAGTGAATGCTAACACGCCTACTCACGAACACCAGGACATAGATATTTCGGCCTCTGCAGCCAACCGGTCCGGTGTCCGTGTGCGCTTCCGTTATACCGGCGACCACTCTCAGTACTGGATCGTTGACAACATTTCTGTTACCGGCAATAGCGTCCCCACATTTGTCGGTGGCACTACGCAGTCGCTCAGCCTGTGCGAAAACAGCCCGGCACGCAGCATCAACACACTTATGGCTGTGTATGATATGGACGCAGGCCAGACAGAAACATGGGCAGTTACCGGCGCGCCGTCTCACGGCACTGTCGCTGCTTCTTATTCTGTTACTTCAACAGGTAGCACTCTTACGCCTACAGGCCTTACCTACACGCCTACAGCTGGTTTCGTAGGTACCGATGCATTCACCGTTACTGTAACCGACCAATTTGGTGCATCTTCAAGCACCACAGTAAATGTCACTGTTAATCCACTCCCTGCAGCCATCACCGGAACTACCGAGTTCTGCGAGGGTGCCATTGTGGGTCTTGCCACCTCCTCTACTGGCGGTACCTGGAGCAGCAGCGCGCCTGCTATTGCTACGGTTGGTACCTCAGGTGCTGTTACCGGCGTGCTCGCGGGTACAGCCAGCATCGTTTACACACTGCCTACTTCGTGCAGCATTAGCCAGGACGTAACGGTGAATCCGATTCCTGCAGCTATTACCGGTACAACCGTTTTCTGCGAGGGTGCTACATCAGCTATGGCTACCACCAGTACAGGTGGTCTCTGGGCCAGCTCCGACTACAGCGTAGCTTCGATCGGTACCGATGGTGTCGTTTCAGGTGTTGCAGCAGGTACAGCCATCATCACCTACAGGTTGCCTACAGGTTGCCTCACCACACAGAACGTTACTGTTAACCCGCTCCCTGCCGCTATCGTTGGCTTGTCAAATGTTTGTGAAGGTTCTACTATTACACTCACCAATGCCATTACCGGCGGCTCATGGACCAGCAGCAATTCTGCAGTAGCAGCCATCGGTTCTGCTTCCGGTATCGTATCAGGTGTTAGTGCAGGCTCAGTAGTTGTTTCTTATATATTACCTACTTCATGTAGCAGGTCTGTTACAGTTAGCACACGTCCGTTGCCGGTTGTTTATGCGGTCAACGGTGGCGGCAGCTACTGCGAGGGTGGTGCCGGTTCAGTTGTTGGCATGGCCAACTCCGAATCAGGATACACCTATCGTTTGTACAACGGTGCTACATTGTCGTCAACGCACATAGCCGCAGGCGGTGCATTCAACTTTGGACCTATGCCTGCTGCCGGTACATATACCGCCACAGCTACAACAGGTTTTGGTTGTGTCAGCGACATGAGTGCTTCTGCTACCGTGGTTATCACACCTACAGTGGCTGTAACAGTTAGCGTAGCCACCACGCCCGGTGATACCGTTTGTGCAGGCACGCTCAATACATTTACTGCAACACCGGTGAACGGTGGCACCACTCCGGGTTACGTTTGGCGTGTCAACGGTTCACTCGTTTCTACTACTACCGATACTTTCCAGTACACACCGGTAGCCGGCGATGTGGTTGAGGTTACACTCACCAGCAGTGCGGTATGTCCTATGCCTGCATCAGTGGCAGCGTCTAAGTCTGTCATCGTGGTTTCCAACGAAACCCCTGTTGCAACCATTGCGGCTTATCTGGGTTCTGTTCCACTGGCTGTCAACGATTCAGTTTGTCAGGGTTCTACCGTTAACTACTACGCTTCAACAGTATGGGGCGGCGATGCGCCATCTCTTACATGGTACAAAAATGGTGTAGCTACAACCACAACAGGTTCTTCATACACCTACATTCCTGTCATCGGCGATACCATCACTGTAAAGCTGAACAGTAACTACCGTTGCCCTATTGTCAACAATGTAACCAGCAACAAGATCGGCCTTCGTGTAGATTCTATCTACATGCCTATCCTCATCATCAACACCAACACAGGCCTTAGTGTCAAGACCGGTACCAGTGTTACTTTCACAGGTACGGTGCTCAACGGTGGTCCGGTTCTTACTTACCAGTGGTACAAAAACTCAAGTCTCATAGTAGGTGCTACCACCAATACGTACACAACAAGCAGCCTCGCAAATGGCGACTCGGTTAGCTGCTGGGTTACCAGCATCGGCAACTGTGCCTGGTATTCTTTCAATGCGGTAAAAGTAAAAGTGTCAAACGATGTGCAGACCCTCACGGAGGCGCTTGAACTTACACTGGCACCAAACCCCAACACTGGCGATTTCTATATCACCGGCACGCTGGGCAGCTTCACTGCAAACAATGTAGACCTCGTTGTTACCAACATGCTCGGTCAAACAGTCTTCACGCAGAAGGTAGCGGCTGCATCAGGTCTGCTCAATGAGCGCATCACACTCTCTTCAGCACTGCCAAACGGCATCTACCTGCTGAACGTTCAGAGCGGCGATCAGCGTCAGACTTTCAGGTTCATGATAAAGCAATAAGTACTATTGCTCACAGTAATAAAACGAGAGAGAGGACCACGGTCCTCTCTCTCGTTTTTAGCACTTGTTCCATTTTTTTAACCAATTGTTCAAAATGTGATTTCCATCACTTTATCCCGGCCTTACAAAAAAATAGTGCGGTATTCCCGTCGAAAATTGACCTACAAATTTTCTTTTTTCGAATTAATGACTTATTTTTCAGAACATTAATAAAGATTTCCAACATTTTATGATAGTAGGCGTATTGAAAGAACAGGCCCCCGAAACACGCGTTTCTCTCGTTCCTGAAGTAGTGGCAGCACTCACCAAAATGAACGTGACCGTGTGGATCGAAGATGGTGCAGGTGTTGCTGCATTCTTCAACAACGATGCATACACCGCCGCAGGTGCTGCCATCAAGTCCGCTGCCGATATCAACGCGCAGGCCGATGTTGTGCTAACCATTCAGATAGCCAATGCCGGCAACGCGAAACCCGGTGCGGTATTGATGGGTGTCTATCAGCCGCTATTCAATTTCCGCCTCATGCAAGACTGGGCCGCCAAAAATTATACCGTCTTCAGTCTCGATACCATTCCGCGCACCACCCGTGCGCAAAGTATGGACGTACTCAGCTCGCAGGCCAACATTGCCGGTTACAAGGCAGTGTTGCTGGCAGCCTATCAGTACTGCCGCTATTTCCCGATGTTTATGACCGCCGCGGGCAGCATTCCTCCTGCCAAGGTACTCATCCTCGGTGCTGGCGTTGCCGGTCTTCAGGCCATCGCCACAGCAAAACGCCTCGGCGCAGTCGTCGAGGTATTCGATACCCGCCCTGCCGTTAAGGAAGAGGTAATGAGCCTTGGTGCCAAGTTTGTGGAGGTGGAAGGTGCTGCTGATGCATCCAAAGCCGGTGGTTATGCCGTTGAGCAGTCCGAAGATTTCCAGAAACGCCAGCGCGATAAGATACACGAGCATGCAAAGAAATCTGATGTGATCATCACTACCGCTCAGATCCCCGGCCGCAAAGCGCCTATACTCATCACAAAGGCCATGATAGAAGATATGAGGCCGGGTTCGGTCATCATAGACATTGCTTCAGTTACGGGTGGCAATACCGATCTTACCGAAGACAACAAGACGGTCATGCACAACGGGGTGGCCATCATAGGCAATTCGGCCCTGGCAGCTACGGCCTCTTCCGATGCCAGCAAGGTATATGCCAAGAACGTGCTCAATTTCTCCAAACTCATCATCGACAAAGACGGGGGCGTCAACCTCAATTTTGAAGATGACATCGTGAAGGGCACCGCTATTACAGCCGGTGGCAAGGTGGTCAACGACCGTGTGCTGGGCCTGCTCGGTGCCTGATCCGTTGTCGCTACCGCAATTTTTTAAACTATACAAACTTCATATAAATGGATACTCTGATCAGTCTTTTCACCGATGCCGCAACATACAGGTTGCTCACCATCGTCATCCTGTCTATATTCCTCGGCATCGAGGTCATTTCGCGGGTGCCATCAGTGCTGCATACCCCCCTCATGAGTGGTGCCAACGCCATCCACGGGGTGGTTATCATTGGTGCCATCATCGTTATGGGGCAGGCTCCGTCCGACGATTACCTCGCGCTAACCCTCGGTTTCCTCGCGGTTATCCTCGGTACGCTCAATGTGGTAGGTGGCTTCGTCGTTACAGACCGCATGCTCGAGATGTTCGGCAAAAAGAAAAAGAAATAACAGGCACACCGCTCTGTCCAAATTCCAAACTCCAAATTCCCAAAGGAAACATTGAGGTTGGCGGAGATTGGGGAATTAACTAAACAGTATGAATGAATTAGAGTTGAGGTGTTTAAAGTTTGCAACGGATGTAAGAGATTTTTGTCGGATACTAAAGCACGATACGATTAACACAGTATATATAAAACAACTGGTTCGTTCCTCATCTTCGATAGGGGCGAATTACATTGAGGCGAATGAAAAGTTGGGGAAACAGGATTTATTGATGAGGTTGAGGATTGCAAGGAAGGAAGCAAAAGAAACACAATATTGGTTGGAGTTAGTGATTGTAGATCAAGATTTGAAAAGGAACGCATTAAAGCAGGAGGCTGAAGAATTGCGAAGAATACTTTCAGCCATTATTAATAAAGTGCAGTAATGAAATGTCTTGGGAAAATTCAAAAGTGCTGACGGTTTTTGATTGAAAGACTTGAGATTTTGAATTTTTGGATCGGAGATTTCACACTGGAATTTGGAATTTTAAATTTGGAATTTAATTATACAGTATGGAAAACATGATTCTTCAGTTAAGCTACCTCATCGGGTCCATCACATTCATCATGGGTCTGAAAATGTTGTCGCACCCCGAGACTGCCCGCAAAGGCAATCTGGTGGCAGCAGCAGGTATGGCCATAGCTATTTTTGCTACCATCTTCCTGTACAAACACAACGGAGAGTCGCTGCACAACTACGCCTGGATCTTTGGAGGCCTCATCATCGGTACTGTTGTCGGCACCATTGCCGCAAAAAAGGTACAGATGACCGCCATGCCCGAGATGGTGAGCCTTTTCAACGGTATGGGTGGCGCCTGCGCCATGCTCATATCGCTCGTAGAGTATGCCAAGCCTGAAGAAAAATCTACCGGCATGCTGGTGGTTATTGCCTTGGGTATGATGATCGGTACCGTTTCATTCGCGGGCAGTATGATAGCGTGGGGCAAACTGAATGGCAAGATCAAAGACCGCACTATTCCCGGGGGACAGGTCATCAACTTCATCATTTTCGGTGGCCTCATCGTCCTCGCCACTATGGTCATCATGGGTATGTCTGCCGGCAACCCCATGCTGTTCTATGGTATCCTTGCGCTTTCCGCCCTGTATGGTGTTCTCTTCGTGATGCCTATCGGTGGGGCAGATATGCCCGTGGTTATTTCCCTGCTCAACTCATTTACCGGTGTTGCTGCCGCTTTCGGGGGCTTCCTGTACGACAATCCGGTAATGCTCACCGGTGGTATCCTCGTAGGTTCTGCCGGTACCATCCTCACCATCCTTATGTGTAAGGCCATGAACCGCTCGCTCAAAAACGTATTGATCGGTTCATTCGGTGCTGCCAAAACAGGCGGTGCTGCCGGCGCGAAAGACCAGGGTTCATACAAGGAAATTTCGCTCAATGACACAGCCACGCTTATGGCTTATGCTTCCAAGGTCATGATCATCCCCGGCTATGGTCTGGCGGTTGCACAGGCACAGCATACCTGTCACGAGCTGGAAAAAGTACTCAACGAAAAAGGCGTAGAGGTGAGTTATGGTATCCACCCGGTTGCGGGTCGTATGCCGGGTCACATGAACGTTCTTCTGGCCGAGGCCGATGTGCCTTACGAAAAACTGCTGGAGATGGAAGACGCCAACGACCAGATGGGTGGCACAAACGTAGTACTCATCCTTGGTGCCAACGACGTGGTGAACCCTGCCGCCAAGGAAGATCCTTCAAGCCCCATCTACGGCATGCCTATTCTCGAGGTTGAAAAGGCCGACCACGTTATTGTCAACAAGCGTAGCATGAAGCCTGGTTATGCCGGCATCGAGAACGAACTGTTCTTCCGCCCCAAATCATCCATGCTTTTCGGCGATGCCAAGAAGGTACTGCAGTCATTGGTGGGCGAGCTGAAGCAGATGTAATTCCTGCCACAAAGCTCCAAAATGGTTTGTGTTCTGAAAAAAGAACATATGTGTTGTCGGTGATACAAAATTGAAAACTTTAACTAAATTTATGCCATGGTAATTAAGAAAAGTGGCCTGGTAATAACAGTATTAGGAATTCTATCGGTTGTTCTTTCGGTTACGTACGTCTCTTCATGCACCAAGCCTCTGGAAGACAGGCCTTGGTCGTGCAACTATGTTGTTTGTACCAATGGCGGTGCTTGCGACAGCGGTAAGTGTGTCTGCCCCGTAGGTTTTGAGGGTACAGATTGCTCGGTAAAGACTGTCGAGAAATATTACGGACACTGGACCGCGCATTTCAAGACCATCGGCAGCGATTCTGTTTCTCACTTGGGCAAAGACACAGTGTATCCAATGGAGTTAAAGGCATCAGCAACCTACACAACGTTCTTCATTTACAACTTCAACAACAACAAGAACTATAGCAACATCCTCTGCAAGGTCGATAGCGTAAGGAAAGATATCTTCATCTTCGACTCCACTATGGCGCAGAACATGTTCTACGACCAATACCGCATAAGAGGTGGGTGGGGCGTAATGTACCGTCCCGATTCTATCGCAGGCCGTGTTTGGACAAGAAGCATCAACAAGTCTTTCAACTGGCAGAACGATACTTTCGATTACTATTTGCTCAACAAAAAATAGCATCGTGAACGCCCGTGTACACACGGCGTTGCCTCCGAAAAGAAAGCTCCATATTGAAACAGGAAAGATGTTTCAGATTTTTTGAAAAATATTTGCAGGACTCAGAAATTTTTCTACTTTTGCAGTCCCTTCACTGATAAGGGAACACAGTTCTTTCATTTAAAGCCACTTTAGCTCAGCTGGTAGAGCAACTGATTTGTAATCAGTAGGTCGCTGGTTCGATTCCGGCAAGTGGCTCTGGTTTAAAAAAAGAATAAAAAGTCAAAAGTCGGGTGTGTAAACTTCCACTTTTGACTTTTTAATTCAAGGGGACATTCCACAAGCGGCCAACGTGAGCAGACTGTAAATCTGCCGTCTTTCGACTTCGGAGGTTCGAATCCTCCTGTCCCCACTGCGAATAGCGAATGGGTCTTGTACTTTGTACTTGACTCATTTGCGAAAAAGCAAATTAAGCGGGAGTAGCTCAGTTGGTAGAGCGACAGCCTTCCAAGCTGTAGGTCGCGGGTTCGAGCCTCGTCTCCCGCTCGCTTTCAAAAGTTCTTAAATTCTTAGCTGTTGTAGCTCAGCGGTAGAGCACTTCCTTGGTAAGGAAGAGGTCGGCAGTTCAATCCTGCTCAACAGCTCTTCTTTTTTCTTTTTACAGCAGTTCAATCCAAATCCCGAAAGCATTCGGGACTCTTCTTTTTTCTTTTTACAGCAGTTCAATCCAAATCCCGAAAGCATTCGGGACTCTTCTTTTTTCTTTTTACAGCAGTTCAATCCCAATCCCGAAAGCATTCGGGACTCTTCTTTTTTCTTTTTACAGCAGTTCAATCTTATTTTATTTACAGTATTACGATTTAGTTCCCGAAAGCGTTCGGGACTTTTTTATTTTATATCGGGTTTGCTCCAAGCCTTAGAATCACACACGCGCATCTTACCATCTTCAGATCCTATCAATCTTAGCCTACCTGCCGACAGGTAGGTTCTGACAAACAAAACCGCCACTGGTCCATGTTTGTGGCGCCTGAGCAGATCCGTTTATCTATTCCATTATCCAATAACCGGTCAAGAAATGCTCCGTTAGGAGCATCCGCTTTGTAGCATAGTTTCAGTAAGATTCATATGCTCCGTAGGAGCTACCCAATCCCGAAAGCATTCGAGACTTTTTTATACCGGTTCTACTCCCGCCTTAGAATGTCACACGCGCATCCCATCATCTTCAAATCTTCACTGGTCCGCGTTTGCAACGCGGATCCCATGGTGTGGCGTTTGTAACGCCCGAACGTTTCTAAGTCTTCCTTCCGCCATCCGAATTTGAAAAGAAAAGAACAAGAGCGGATGGGAAAGAAGCAAACAACTTTCTACCATACTACAAAAAACGCACTATCATAAAACATTCCCCTTGCCGGTTATCATACGTGGTCGTAACTTGAATAGAACTTGAAAGGAATGAGGATTCATTGGTCGTATAATGAAAAAAGCCCACTTCTCACCTGCGCAAAATTGGGAAGCAGGTGCGCAGAAGTGCGCAGTTTTTGCGCAGTTTTGGGAAGCAGAATGCACACCCGCTTCCCACCTTTTTATTGAATATCAATCAGTTAGATGCAAAACGAGCAAAAAAGAAAAAAATGCGCATTGAGAAGCAATAGGAACGGAATCACCACACACCAAAACAACTCCCCAATACCTTCGACCCAAACCCACATACACCATAGCATGATATCGCCTTACATTTACAGCATACGATGGACCAACTCAAAAAGTTCCTGCTGCACGAATACACACTCGTGTTCCTGTTTTGCCTCGCGGTGATACACGGAGCCGCATTCTCGCTCATGGACAATTACGACTACCTATCCAGCCCCGACTGCCAGACCTACACCGGTCTGGCCCGCTTCGAGTTGCACCAGAGTCCCGTCCGTCGTTACCGTCCCATCGTGCCGCTATTGGCTGCAGGCGTCAACGCTGTGGCCGGGCCTGCATTCAACGTCATGCGCCCCATGAACTTCAATGGCGACTTCTCGCTGGCCGTAAGTTTTTACCTCGTCAATTGTCTGCTCATGAGTCTGTGGGGGTTGGTCATCTACAGGTTCTGCCGTTCCTTTGGGCTCCCTGTGGTCTATGCCCTGGCCGGTTTGCTGGTCATGCTCACCTGCCGCTGGACACCCTACATTGCCGGCACCCCAATCGCCGACTCCATATATTGTCTCGTCGTGGGCATCACATTACTCGGCATCAAAGAGCGGAACAGCACCTTGCTCACGCTGGCCATCTTCATCGGGCCGTTTGCCAAAGAGGCCTTTGTGTTCATAGCACCTCTCATTTTCTTCTTTGGCAGCATCAGCAAAATGCGGCAGATCGTGTACTTCGCCGCAGCCGCAATTTTGGTATTCTCCTTCCGCTATGCATTCGATAGGGTCGCCGGTCTCCCTCCCACCGACGGCTTGTCCTCCGACGTGGGTCACATCTACCACCTCGCCGATCATACCCGTCGCTTATTTTCCTTCCATGGTGCCTACGATGTGCTGTCCAATCCCGGCGTCTGGCTCATCTTTCCGGCTATTGCCCTTCTCATCGGTCCCGGCTACAAGGCTATAGTGCGCGCCAACTGGCACGCGTGGATGACCTTCTTCATGCTGGCTATTTTCGTACATATGGTGCTTTCCAGCTCTTTCGAGCGTATGTTTTACCTTTCCATGCCCCTAATTTGTCTGTTTTGCGGCTTTTCCATGCAGGTAATTCATAAACATTTAGCGGAAACCAAAAAATAATTTTATTAGGAGAAGATATTTACCTTATATTTGCACACTTTTTAAGATAAAGCACAATCTAATAATTCAAAACAATAAAAAATGGCAAAAGAAACCTTTAAGCGGGAGAAACCCCACGTAAACATTGGTACCATCGGCCACGTTGACCATGGTAAAACCACGCTGACAGCTGCGATCACTACTATTCTGGCAAACAAAGGTCTGGCAGAAAAGAAAGGATATGATGAGATCGACGCGGCTCCGGAAGAAAAAGAGCGTGGTATCACTATCAATACAGCGCACGTTGAATACCAGACAGCCAACCGTCACTACGCACACGTTGACTGCCCTGGTCACGCCGACTATGTAAAGAACATGATCACTGGTGCTGCCCAGATGGACGGCGCTATCCTCGTGGTTGCTTCTACTGATGGTCCGATGCCACAGACGAAAGAGCACATCCTTCTGGCTCGCCAGGTAGGTGTACCTCGTATCGTTGTATTCATGAACAAAGTTGACCTCGTAGAAGACGCTGAGATCCTCGAACTCGTTGAGATGGAGATCCGTGATCTGCTGAGCAAATACGATTATGATGGTGACAACACACCTATCATCCAGGGTTCAGCTACAGGCGCACTCGCTGGCGACGCTAAGTGGGTTAAGGCTGTAGAAGATCTGATGGATGCTGTTGATAGCTACATCCCACTGCCTCCACGTCCTATCGATCAGGCGTTCCTGATGTCTGTAGAAGACGTGTTCACGATCACAGGTCGCGGTACCGTGGCTACAGGTCGTATCGAGCGTGGTATCATCAAAGTTGGTGACAACGTTGAGATCGTTGGTTTCAACGAAGCTCCGCTCACTTCAACTTGTACAGGTGTGGAAATGTTCAAAAAGCTCCTCGACCGTGGTGAAGCTGGCGACAACGCTGGTCTCCTCCTCCGTGGTATTGAGAAGAAAGATATCCGTCGTGGTATGGTTATCTGCGCTCCTAAGAGCATCACTCCTCACACTGAGTTCAAAGGCGAAGTTTACGTACTGAGCAAAGAAGAAGGTGGTCGTCACACTCCATTCTTCAACAAATACCGTCCTCAGTTCTATTTCCGTACAACTGACGTAACTGGTGAGTGCGAACTGCCAGCAGGTGTGGAAATGGTAATGCCTGGTGATAACGTGAACCTCCTGGTAAAACTCATCGCTCCGATCGCGATGGAAAAAGGTCTGAAATTCGCGATCCGCGAAGGTGGCCGTACAGTAGGTGCAGGTCAGGTTACTGAGATCATCAAGTAATCATTGACGCAGCCACGCTGCTCATAGATAGTACAAAAAGCCGTCCCAAATATGGGTCGGCTTTTTTGTTGTTCTTAACGTTCAAAACAGGAACTTTACACCCCAAACTCCCTTACTCCAATGGCACAAACAACCTACCTCAACACCGCCGGCTGCGGCCTCATAGCCCCCGAAGCTCTCGCTGCCGGTAACGCGCTTTACGAGGCATTCACCACCAACAGTAGTACCGCTTCAGAAGAGTGGCGCTTCAACGAGGAGCAAAGGACCCGAGAGTTGATGGCCGCCTTCATAGGTGCCAATGCCAATAACGTAGCCCTCGTCCCCAACTTCTCTTGGGCACTCAATGCCGTAGTACAGTCCTTAAAGGGTACAGAGCGTGTGCTACTATACAAGGGCGATTATCCCTCATTGCTCGAACCATTCCGTATCAACAACTTCGCCATCACCTGGGTAGATGCCCCCGATGGTTTTCATATCGACATGGATGCAGTGCGTTCTGCAGTCACTAACCGCACAGTTGACATTGTTGCTATAAGCCACGTGCAGTGGAACTCTGCCTTCCGCATAGACCTGAAGGATATCGGCGACCTGTGTCATAAACATGGAGTAGTCTTTATTGTAGATGCCACTCAGTCGCTGGGAGCAATTACGATCGATCTCAGCCAACTGAACACTGATGTGTTGATCTCAAGCCACTACAAATGGATGAACGCCGGATTTGGTAATGGCACACTCTACATTGCCGATGCGTTTATGCAGCAATACCCACCTGTTGTAGGTGGCCATAACAGCTACCATATGGTGGCCGACAAATGGATGTATGTGCCGTCCATCAAGAGTTACGAGCCGGGCAGCCCCAACATGTATGGCTACAGTATATTGGCAGCCGAGATAGAGCGAAAGAACCAAATGGGACTTGCTGCTATTGAAGCCCACAACCGACAACTCACAGACCTATTCCTCAGATCCATAGCTGATCTGAAGCTCACTGTCATCGGCGATCTGAGCACTACACATCGCGCCTCCTTCGTTCTTCTGCGCGATGATAATGGTCTGGGCGCATACCTGAAAGACAATGGTTTTGTGGTCACTGTTCGCAACGGTCTTGTTCGTATCAGCTTCCATTACTACAATACAGAGCCTGAAACAGTCAGGTTGATCGATTGTTTGTCGTCATTTTCGGGCTAAATTCGGGCAAGTCTTCAATTATTTTTCAGTTTACGGCTTCAGTTGCTGTTTATTCGTTTTCAACTATTTAGGTTATGTATGCACATGGCTTGACATTTGATTAACAAAACGAAAACATGAATTTGTTGTTTAATTTATCGTTTTAACATTACTTTTACTGTAACACCCGCAAGGGTTATTATTCCTTTCTAACCAATACCTCCCTAATCAAAGTACTCAGGATTATGATCGACCGGTGCCACGTGTACCGCGATGACTGGAGTTGTCTTTTGGATTGATTTTTGGCTGATCTAGTTAAATGATAATTACTTACATGCAATACGCGTGTATCGGCTTGTTGTTGTCATAACATTTATATTTTTTTAAACATATATTTTTTAATCACAAAAAACCAGAACAATGAAGAAAACACTATTGCTTTTCATGCTGTTCCTCGTATCGGGAATAGCCGGTTATGCGCAAAGTATGGCAGAGCACCGAACTGCGCTTAATGCACTTGCGCCGCACAAACCAACCGTTCACCGCTGGACCGCCGGCGATGGCAAGAAATGGCACGACGGTGTGGTAGTTCAGTACACACAGGCCACGCAAGACACAGCTAAGCTGTGGATGATAAGTTACCCGGATGAGGCACACGAATACAAACACTACTTTGAAGATCATTTTGATGAACTGGTACCGCCGGTAGGTCTTTCTCCGGAGGACGCAGATATCTATTGGGACCTGCACGCGATCTGGATGATGATTCACGCAAATCATCAGCACGATTAACCATTATCCACAACCAATTTCAAAACATTCTTCAAAAACTATTTTATGAAACGTATCAATTATTACTTACGGTTCTTACTGATGATGTCCTTTGGCCTCGCAGTAAATAACACCACGCAAGCGCAGTGTACTACGCCTGTCATTTCCTCGGTAGCGAATACAGGCCCGGCTTGTGTTGGCAATAGTATATCGCTTACCGCGGTAGGTACTGTGGGCGGAACATCGACCAATTTCGTGCGGGTTGCCGGTATCGGGGGTAATGCCGGTAATCAGGAATTCAACGAGTTGTTCTCTTCAGGAGACCGCCCCGGTAGCATCACGCGTATCAGCAATGCTACTTTCGATGCAATATTTGCAAGTGCTTCTACCAACGCGGCACGCGCGGCATTATTGAAGGCTCAGTACGACGTACTCATGTTCACATGGGCGTCTCCATACGATGCTAATATCACGTGGGGGCTGCTTGAGGCATATCTTGCCACCGGTGGCAGCATATTCTGGGATGGTGATTATGCCAACATCGGAAATCTGTACCCGAACATCGTTGGTACTCAGAATGACGGATCGGCCGGATGTAGTTATATCCTTGTAAATCCCGCGCCGTTCCCTACTCTGGTGGCCAATGGCATTAATGGCTGCTTTACCAATCACCACTTGTCTGTTACCAGCTGGCCGAGTTGGATGCATGCCTATATCATGGCCAATTCATCGACAACAGTTGCCATAGCCGGTGTTTATCCGGGTGGTAATCACGGACGCCTCATAATTCAGGGCCCCGACCAGGACTATCACGCATGCCGCTGTGCTTCTACTGCCCCATGGGGTGGTGGTACTGCCGGTAACCAATACCAGATCATGCTGAACCAGATGGACTTCCTCGCAGCAAATGGCGGAAGTTTCACATGGACAGGTCCTAACGGTTTCACTGCAACAGGTGGCAACCCGATCCTCACAAACGTTACTACAGATATGTCAGGTACTTACACCGCTACTCTTACCAACATTACAGGTGGCGGATGTTCGGCTTCAGCTTCTACTACAGTCGTAGTAAACTCAGCACCAACCATCAGTGGAACAAACACACTGTGTGGTGGTGGAACGGTTTCATTGAGCGCTTCAATAGCCGGTGGAACATGGAGCAGCAGCAATACTGCCGTAGCAACAGTTGATCCTTCTACAGGAGTGGTTACAGCTGTGGCAGGTGGAACTGCAACTATTAGCTATTCATTAGGTTGTACAGCTACATACGCAATTACAGTTACCGGCCCTACAGCTATTACCGGGGCGGGCACAGTTGTGCCGGGCTACACTACAGCTTTGGGGAACGCTACATCCGGAGGTGTATGGACAAGTAGCAACACATCTATAGCAACGGTTTCTTCAACCGGTGTTGTTACCGGTGTTGCGATAGGAAACGCCACGATCACCTATTCAATTGGAAGCTGCTACGTTACAAAGCCAATGGCAGTAGCAATTACTTACTGTACGCCGGCATACTCGTCTGCATCATATGCTTGCTCTTCTTACGATATGTACATTAACAACTTCTCAGTAACCGGTGCATCGGGTTCAAATCTGGTAGACAACGGTTCCGGCTGTAATGGTTCAGGTTATCAGGACAGAAGAAGTGTGGTGACACCGGTTAATTTCGTTCAGGGAAATAGCTATTCAGCCTCTATCACGGTTGGTTCATATTATCAACAGAATGTACAGGCGTGGATCGATTTCAACAACAACGGTACTTTTGAAAGCTCAGAGGCTGTTGGTGGTGTCAGCTACTTTGTTAACACTAATTCTTTCTCATTGACCATTCCTTCCGGCGCAGCACTGGGAAGCCATACTATGAGGGTGCGTTGCGGATATTACTACTACGCGACTCCATATCCTAACATGAATCCTTGTAGTGACTACTACTACGGTGAGGCACAGGACTATACTGTAAATATCCTGTCTGCTTGTACGGCTCCTTCAATTTCTTGTGCGGGTGCAGTTTCGGCCGATGCCGCAACAGGTGCTTGTAGCGCAAACGTTTCTTTTGACGCGGCAACAACAACCGGAACGTCTCCTACCGTTACTTATTCTCATGCTTCAGGTTCATCATTCAGTGTTGGTGTAACTACAGTTACTGCAACTGCAACTAATGGTTGTGGTACTGCAAGCTGCAGCTTCACAGTTACTGTAAATGACAACCAGAATCCAACGATCACTGCACCAGCAAACGTTACTGTAAACGCTAACAGCGGTGCATGTAACGCAACAGGTTATGACCTGGGTACTGCAACAACTGCTGATAACTGCGGTGTAGCAAGCGTTACAAACGATGATGCAGGCACCTACGCTGTAGGTACACACAACATTATATGGACTGTTACAGATGTACACGGCAACACAGCTACTGCAACGCAAACGATCACTGTAGTTGACAACCAGAATCCAACAATCACTGCACCTGCCAATGTTACTGTAAACGCTAACAGCGGTGCATGTAACGCAACAGGTTATGACCTGGGTACTGCAACAACTGCCGATAACTGCGGTGTAGCAAGCGTTACCAGCGATGATGCAGGTACTTACGCTGTAGGTACACACAACATCACATGGACTGTTACAGACGTGAACGGAAATACTGCAACTGCAACTCAGACAATAACTGTAGTTGACAACCAGAACCCTGTGGCAAGCTGCCAGAACTACACACTGAGTCTGTCAGGTGGCAGCGGTTCTATCACTGCTTCAAACGTTGACAATGGTAGCTCCGACAACTGCGGTATCGCTTCTATGAGTGTTAGTCCATCTACATTCACCTGTGCTAATGCAGGTGCGAACACAGTAACGCTTACTGTTACAGACGTTAACGGTAATGTATCTACATGCAATGCTACTGTAACTGTACAGTACCAGCCATCTGCATCTATCTCAGTTACACCGGCTAACACTACCTACACAGGTGGCGTTGCCAACAACATCTATCTGGGATATGGTCCGCAGAGCGCTACGCTTACTGCAAATGGCACAGGTGGTTCAGGCTTCACTTACTCATGGACACCGGGTACACGCCTTAGCTGCACTACATGTCAGAGCCCTGTATTCACGCCAACTGCTGCAGGTACTTATGTGTACACAGTTACGGTTACCAACAGCAACGGCTGCAGCACCACAGCTACCGTTAGCATGTGTGTGATAGACGCACGTGACGCATCAAACAGCAACAAAGTGATCCTTTGTCACGTTCCTCCGGGCAATCCGTCAAATCCGCAGACACTGTCTATAGCATCAAGCGCCGTTCCGTCTCACCTGACGAACCACGCAGGCGACAGGCTGGGTTCATGCGCATCAAGCTGCGGAACATCTGCAAAAGAAGGCATGCCTATCGCTGCAGAGGTTGTGAACGAGAACAACTTCAGCATGTTGGTATATCCTAACCCAACTACAAGCGACATCAATGTGGACATCGAAAGCGAGATCAGCAATGTTGCAGACATCGTTATCTTCGATATCACCGGTCGTGTAGTTGAGATGCAGAAAGCACAATCAACAAACACATCTATCAAAGCAGGTCGCGATCTTCCTGCAGGTGTGTACATTCTTGAAGTAAGGCAGAATGAGATCTCACGCAAAGTGAAGATAACTAAGCTGTAATTCAGAATATCTGACACAATAGAAAGGGCGCTCAGCATTGAGCGCCCTTTTTTATTCGTGTCAACTACTATATTCTTATGGTTTCCATTTGATTGCGCACCCCACCGATTTCGTTGATGCAACCGGTACCGCTTCGTTTCTCAGCAATGCGTCAACTGCATTCTTCACAAAGGCGTTTTTTACTTTGTCCGGTTCAGCGCCATTGTCGTCTATAGATCCGCTGTACTTAACGATCCATTTTCCTTTCTCTTTGAACAGCACATAGGCGTGTGGCGTTTTCACTGCGCCAAATGCGCGCGCCACGTCCTGAGTTTCGTCATACAGGTACGGGAAGTTATAGTGTTGTTCTTTGGCTCGCGCAGCCATCTCTTCAAAGTTATCTTCAGGTACCGCTATCGCGTCATTCGAACTGATCGCTAACACATGTATGCCTTTGGATGCATATTCTTTGTTCATAGCGTTCATGCGATCCTGATACAGTTTTGCGAACGGGCAATGGTTGCAGGTAAAGACAACAATGAAGCCGCGTGCATCCTTGTAGCCGTTCAGCGATATCATTTTGTTGTCAGTGCTCTTCAGGTTGAAGTCCTTCACCTCGTCACCCGGCTTGTAGCCTGCGAAGGCCGTTATATTCAGTGCAATTGCCACTGCTGTGGTCAATATTGGTTTTATTAGATTCATTGGTACAGTCAGTTGAGGGTTTGCGATATTGTTATTCCATCAGGTAAGATTTTATGTAGCTGCCGCCCTCTGTATCTGTGAGACGCAGGAAGTACATTCCCTTTGCCAGGTTCGAAACATTCAGTTCCGCTTTCTCTGCATTCAATTCTGCCTCAAATACCTGCTGTCCGTGTATGTTGATCACAGAAGCGTGTCGGATCACTATTCCGTTCTCCATTTCAAAGTTGATAGCTCCCTTCGTTGGGTTAGGGTAGAGTTTCATTTTGGCATTCTTCACCTTATTCATGATGCCCGCGGGGCTGTTGCCCACGACAAATTGGCCCATCATGCCAAGATCCTCATGCAATGCGATATGGCAGTGGAACATGTAGGGTTTCAAAGAGTCAGAATAGTCGTTGAATTTTGCAATGAATCGTACTGTCTGGTTCGCCGGCACGAATATCACATCCTTCCAGCCGTCCTGATAGGCCGGTGGTGCGGCTCCGTTTATCGTAAGCACATGGAACTCCACATCGTGAATATGGAATGGATGACCAAAGCCCGATGTGCTTTTTATCTCCCATATTTCCGTGTTGTCCAGCGGCACATGATAGTCTATCTCATCCATAGCGA
>JAEUVY010000017.1 GCA_016786565.1 Flavipsychrobacter sp. | reverse complement strand
GTGCCGTAAGCGATGCTGAAGTGTCGGCGCCCAGGTGCATTTTGTCTACATACCATGTGGCGTTGTTCACCAGATCTATGCCGAATGTACACAACAGCGCGGCAAGGCATATCCATATAGGCAGGCGGTTGCTGATGCTTTTGCCGGTGAGAATGCCAAAGGCAAACAGACCAAGCAATGGTCCGTAAGTGAAGCCCGCCATCTTCAGCAGTATATCAATGAGCGATCCGTTATCTATCATGCGGAAGAAAAAGACACATGCCAGAAAGATAACGGCAAATCCGTTGTGCACCAGCAGGCGTGTGCGCTTCTGCTGCGCCTCCGAAAGGTTGGGATTGCGCTTGATGCCCAGTATGTCTATACAGAAAGAAGAGGTAAGTGCGGTGAGGGCGCCATCGGCACTGGGGAACACAGCCGAGATAAGCCCTATCATGAAGCAGACGGTGATAAAGAACGGCAGACCGCTGCTGATGGCAATAGTGGGGAACAGGTCGTCGCCGGCAGTGGTGATGCCCTTGCTGCCCGCGTATAGGTAAAGCAGACCACCCAGCAGCAGGAAAATGAAGTTGGCCACCAGCAGCACAAAGCAGAAAAACACCATGTTCTTTTGCGAGTCTTTCAGGTTGCTCACGCTTATGTTCTTCTGCATCATTTCCTGGTCCAGCCCGGTCATGGCTATGGTGATGAACGCGCCACCCAATATCTGTTTCAGGAAGAAGCCGGGGCTTTTATAATCGGTCTGCAGCAGCTTGGTGTAGCCCTTTTCCTGCATGGCCGTCCACGTGCCTCCGAAGTCCAGGTGCAGCGAGTGCATGATGTAGCCCACACATATCACCAGGGCCAGCAGCATAAAGGTTGTTTGCAGGGTGTCTGTCCACACAATGGTCTTAACACCGCCACGGTAGGTATACAACAGGATAAGCCCCAGAATGATTACAGCACTCATGCCAAAGGAGATGCCCATGTCTTCGAGCACAAACTTCTCCAGCACCTTTATCACCAGATACAGGCGCAGTGTAGCCCCCAGCGTGCGCGACAGTATGAAGAACAGAGAACCGGTCTTGTAAGCGTTCATGCCCAGCCGCCGTTCCAGATAGGTGTAGATAGAGGTAAGGTTCATGCGGTAGTAGACCGGCAGTAGTATGTAGGCCACCGCAAAGTAGCCCAGCCAGTAACCAATGACCACCTGAAAGTAGTTGAAGCCTGCCTTGCCCACAGTACCCGGCACCGAGATGAAGGTCATACCCGACAGGCTGGTGCCTATCATGCCGAACGCCACCAGCCACCACTTGCTGCTTTTGTTGCCAATGAAGAACGATTCATTGTCGGACCCGCGCGATGTATAGAACGCTATGCCCAGCAGCACAGCAAAGTAGAGCAATATGATGCCCAGAAGGATGGCTGAATTCATGCTTGTATAAAAAATTTCAGGCTTTGCCCTAAAAGCAAAGCCTGAAATTACATCATATTTCTTCAGTAACTAAAAACCCGTTGCCAGACCGAACCTCATGCCCGGGAAGCCCTTGGGATAAGGACTATACTGGCCCTGCATCACGTCATAAAACAATTCGCCGTAAAAGCTCAGGCGGCCACCCAGCGACTGCCGCAGCCCCACACCCAGCAGCAAGCTTTGGCTAGTAACGGCGGTCTTAGTTTGCAACAACTGCAATTGCCCAGTACTATAGTCTTCCTTGGGATAACTGTAGTTGATGAAATCATATTCATATGTGGCGTTCAAAAAGATGTTGCGGTATACATAGTACCGTGCCCAGATATTGGGGTAGTACATGTTCTTGAACGCATTGTGTGTCTCGTCATAGGGTTCCTTTACGTATTGGTAGCCCATGCCTACACCCGCATAGAAGTTCTTTTGCAGGCGGTAACCTACTATAGGAGAAACGCCCACGCGCAAAAAACCATTGCCCATGCCAAAGTTCATGCCACCGCCCAGCACCAGCCTGTCGGCATCATATCCTTTCTTTTCCTTTTTCTTCTTATAGTTGGCCTTACCCGAACTGTTGTAGATCTCCTGAGCGGTTGCGCCGTAAAAACCTGCCAGCAGCAACAGAGCGAAAACAAGCTTCTTCATAATAGCAGTTTTTCTAACACGAAGATAACGATTTATGATATTCAGGCCGCTCCGCGCCTCATCACAGCAAATATTTAACAACCTCCGCATTGGCCGTTTTTAGGCTATCTTGCGGTATTGACCGACATTTTTAACTGCCGATTGAACCTATGCTGATACAGAATATAAAGGTGGCCGTAGACGCGGTGGTGTTTGCGGGTACGGGCAACGACCTGCAACTGCTGCTTATAAAAAGAAAGAACGATCCCTACAAAGGCATGTGGGCACTACCGGGTGGTTTTGTTGAGGACGATGAAGAGCTGGACACTGCCGCCATGCGCGAACTGGAGGAAGAGACAGGACTGAAAGTAAACGCCATGACCCAGCTATATACCTTTGGCCGCGTGGGCCGCGATAGCCGTGGACGCACAGTTACCGTCACTTATTATACCTCTATCGATGCCCCTCTGCCGGTTACCGGTGCCGATGACGCTACTGAAGCCGCGTGGGTTCCGGTAAAAGACATCACCGCCCTCGCATTCGACCATATGGAGATGCTGCAGATGGCACTGGCGAAGTTGTAAAGACAGACTAATCTATGATACCCATTTTCTTCATGATGAAGGTGGCGTTCTTGTTCTGGCATACCCCCGGCCGCAGGCGATAGTCGAAAGACAATTCTCCTCCTGCTGTCTCCACTTCAAAACACATATTGGTCAGCACAGTGGGGTATGCATCTGTTGTGTGGCATACTTCCAGATCGTGTGTGGCAATTGCGCCTATGGCCCGTGTGCGGATGATCTTCTCTATCACACCTATGGTGCCGCTGCGTTTGTCGTCAGAGTTGGTGCCGCGCAATATCTCGTCGAGTAGCACAAAAGCCGGACCATCGGCCAGATGACCAATGATCTGCTGCAGGCGCTTCACCTCGGCAAAGAAATAAGATTCATTATCGGCCAGCGAATCAGACTGGCGCATAGACACATACATGGGCATGGGGTGTATACGGGCCTCCTGTGCGCAAACGGCGCTGCCTGCATTGCACAGCACCATGTTCACGCCCAGTGTGCGCAGGAAGGTGCTCTTGCCCGACATGTTAGAGCCGGTGAGTATTATGAAACGGTGCTGCTCAAACGTCACATCGTTGCACACCCTGCGCGCCGCAGCAATGGTAGGGTGCCCGAGCGATGTGAAGGAAATATGACCTTGTGCATTCAGCACCGGAAAGCAGAAGTCGGGGTTGTTGTATTTCAGATTGGCAAGGCTGTTCAGTGCTTCTATATCTCCTATTGCATGCAACCATACCGGTATAAATTTCGCGTACAGGCTTTTCCATTGCACCAGGCGGTGCAGTGCGTGTATGTGGTGCAGGTACATGCCGTTCATGCCCATGGCGGCAAACGGGTTCTGCACATTTTCCAGCGATGCATAGATAGCCGCCAGTTGCAGTATCTGCCCGCTGGCCTGTCCGTTCTCTTTCAGGCGTATCTGCAATGCCTGCAAGTGCGGCGCACTGAAGGATCGCTGCTCTACCAGTTGCAGCAGGCGCGCATAGGCCACCAGCGTTTTCTGCACCTGTTCGGTACCGGCAATAGCCTTTTTAATGCGCTTGAAACTGAAGAGGAACACACTCAGCTGCAGTGGCACTACATAGGTCATTGCCGACCACCACTGCTCGCCACCCGTCAGCACATAAAGCAATGTGAACAGACCCAGCAACGATGGTAGCACAAAAGAAATTGCCCGCAGTATAGGCGACAATGGTTGTTCTTCTATTGCCGACCACGCCAGCAGTCGGGCGCTGTCCTGCATTTCGTCGTTAACGATGCGGGCATGCGCATAAAACAGGTGGCGCTGCTCTGCCTCGCCGGCCAGCTCTGCAACTGCAGCCTGGCGCGCAGCAATAGTGCCCTGCCCATTGAGCACCGTGAGCGACTGTGCCAGCGCATCGCGCCCCATGCCCGTTGCCGTGCGGTTGATGTGTTGGTACAACGAACGGGGACCGAACAGATCCAGATCGGCAGAGAAAGCATGAGTATCCTCTTTGTATGTGGCTCCGTCTGCGCACGACAGTTTGCCATCGCGCAGATAGGCGGCTTCTTCTTCGTTCACGCGGCTCAGCTCCTGCTGCAGGCGGCGCTCGGCATCGGCACGTCGCTGCCGCTTCACCAGCACTATGAATGCCGCTACAAACACACCACCGGCTACCCAGGCTGCGGTTTGCTGCGAGTTGTAGGCGTAATAAAACAAAGCCAGCGCCACCAGCATTGCTGCCAGCCGCGCCATGCCCAACCTGTGGTGCAACAAATGCGCCTGCTGAAACAGACGGTGATGGTGTTCGTACTGCTTTTGATATTCTTCAATGCGTTGGTCGTGCATAGATATGTTAAGTGAGTGTCTCAGGTGCAAAGCAACTGATAAAAAAGACCGCAAGCAACTTTGAGCGGTAGCGGGGTCGTTATTCAGCCCCGGTCAGGTCTCCTTTGCTGAGCTGTGTGCAAGGGATGGACCCGGCTGAGACAGAAATTCTTTAAACGGGTAAACTGGGTAAAAGTTCGCCATGATTTAGAATTGATTGTCTATCTTTTCAGAAAACGAAATAATGACAAGGATAATGAAACTGATAACTCCACTTTCAATTTTATCCGTATTTGCTTTATTGTATGGCTTGTATTGTATGGTATTCACTGATAAGCATGGTTGGTTAGCCATGAGTGGTATTTCACTAATAATTGAGTTATTTGTCCCATCTCTTATTGCCAATATCATCATTAATATAACTCTAAAGAGAAAAAAGGCGCACTTCCCAATGCAATTATTAGCGGCAATAACTATCGTTTGGGTCTATTATAGTAATACTGGAGTATTGGGCTTCCCGTTTGTCAATGACATACAGAACTACATCAATAACCATAGCGGTAATACTATTGACACGACTGAAATACCGGATTCGCTACGAATAAGAAATTAGTACAGTCGTTTCATTAACTTCCGTCCTCGGTGAGTCTCCCCCACTTTTTCTGCGGGGGACTCGCCGACACCCATATTCCGTCCCAGCTGGGGATTGCATGAGTTGTCAGAGAGTGGATTCCTGCAACGGGAAATTCCAGGACGTGGATGGAGACAATTGCTGGAGCCGGTAAGATAAGAATTGTAAGGCCTGAAACGGGCGGCCCAAAGATTCATTATGAATTTGACCAATCCGGCAATTACAAAGGTAAATGGTAGAAATATGAAGACACTTGATTTTGATACAGTAATTAGTGTAATAAACAGGATACTCGATGGGGTATTATCGAGAGAAGACGCCGCTACGTGGGCGATGGATTTAAGGATAGCAGATGATAAGGGAGAGGTACAGTATCATCCAGCAGAGTTACAACCGCTACTTTGGGAGAGCATTTTGTTTTTAGAAGGAGTAGACTTGAAAGATGCTCCTGATAGCTATTTGCATAATGAACACGATATTCGTGAATTCTTAAAGAGCCTTCAGAAGTGAACATGTCGCAATAGTAATGTAGGTAGTGTGCCGGATTTCCGTCCCAGCCGGGTCTCCTCTGCCGGGCGGTGTGCGAGGGAGGGACCCGGCGGTATATTTTCCTACCGTGGCCAATATACATTCATTGCCGTGGAAATTTCATCAACTACCGTAGCTAATGTTGCCGGGTCCTGCGAAGGACAGAGACCCTGCTGAGGCAGAATCCCGAAAGCTTTCGGGACGGCAAGCGCTCTAGCTGACTGAGTCAACAAGCCATTCGATATATTTTCTGCTTTTTTTGTTCTTTATTTCTTTTTCGCGGTTCATAGCGGCTTCTCTTGTGGGAAATACTTCCGAGTACTTCAGCTGCCAATCACTGGCCTTCGATGTAAATGTCGAAATACCTGAATTGTGTTGTTCGAGACGTACAGAAACATCTTCAGAATATCCGATGTAGTACTTATCAAGTGTCAGTGAATAGATAATGTAGACGGTGTAGGACATAAAAAAATAGGGCTGTCGTTTTGCGACAGCCCTTGGTGGAGAATACCGGAGTCGAACCGGTGACCTCTTTCCCGAAGGCTTTCGGGACACGCAAGCGCTCTAGCTGACTGAGCCTACAAGCCATTCGACATATTTTCTGCTCTTTTTGTTCTTTATTTCTTTTTCGCGTTTCATAGCGGCTTCTCTTGTGGGAAATACT
>JAEUVY010000129.1 GCA_016786565.1 Flavipsychrobacter sp. | reverse complement strand
CAAAAACTGCACACTCTCCGCATGGATATAGATTTTTGCATGTTTTCTGTGCGAAAACTGTACCTGCGGAAAGGGAAACAAGGGCTATCCCTGCTATGTGAACTGCTTTTATTTTACTCAGTAGAGACATATTATCGTGATGTTACGGAATGGTGTGCGTTGTAAAAGATACGAATAAGGAGCCAAGTTAGTAAAAAAGTGTTTGAAAATAAAAGCACAGCATAAGAAATGCCGAAAATGTCAGTACTATTCCGATAGTAGAAATCTCCTGCCTATATCCCTGAAACAGAAAACGCCCCGATATCGGGGCGTTTTCTGTTGATATAAGTACGTTTAAATTACTTCTTACCGCCTTTAGCTGCTGCAGCCGCTTCACTGTCTGCCTGGCGCAGAGCACGTGTAGTAACAACTGACGCGATAGGAATACGTGGTGAGTTCAGGATCTCCATGTTATCAGCAACTACATCCTGTACACGGATGTTACCATGCAGTTGCAGGTTGTCGATCTTCACTTCGATGCTTTCTTTCAGGTATTTAGGGAAAGTACGCACGTTCAGTGATTTGATCTTCAGTTCAAGACGACCACCGTCTTTAACACCCTGTGACTGACCTGTGAAGTTCAAAGGAAGTGTTGCAACTACCTTACGATCTTCAACCAGTTCCAGAAGGTCAACGTGGCTCAACTCGTCGGTAAGCACGTCAAACTGCAGATCTTTCATGATGGTGCGGTAAGTTTTACCGTCAACAGAGATCTCCGCGATCTGGAATTCAGGCGTGTACACCAATGGACGGAACGCCATCAATGGAGCAGAGAAATGGATTGTTTCGTTTCCACCGTAGATAACAGCTGGAACGTTTCCTTCAGAACGAATCTGGCGTGTAGCTTTTTTGCCCAATTCGCTTCTTTTTTTACCTTCAATTTTTACACTTTTCATTTTTAGTGTTTTTGGTCTTTCAGCGCCGGTCGCTATTCCGCCAAACATCCGGTCGTTGAAATAATTTTTAACAATAAAGGTCTTCCCTGTCAATTCGGGAGGCGGATTTTTTTGCTTAAACAGTCGTTACTAGTATCATTGATCTTTCCTCCGGCAACTATTTTTTCTTATTGTGCAGGAAGAGAGAGCTTATTGATTTATTTTCAAATGTATTCCTGATCGCCACAGCAAACAATTCCGCTGTCGACAGTACCTTGATCTTGTCGATCTGCTTCTTCAGGGGTATTGTATCGCACACCACCAACTCCTCAAGCATGGAATTGGCAATGTTTTCATAAGCATTACCACTCAGTACCGGATGTGTACAGAACGCACGAACAGACAAAGCACCGCGCTCCCTTAGGATCTGAGCTGACTTGCTGAGGGTACCCGCTGTGTCACAGATATCATCTATCAACACCACATTTCTGCCTGAAACATCACCTATCACTGTCATTGCAGCTATTTCGTTGGCACGTTTCCTCTGCTTGTCGCAGATCACCATGTCAACCTCGAAATACTTGGCCACCTCGCGTACACGATTGGTACTACCGACGTCCGGCGAAGCGAAGATCAGGTTATCTATCTTCAGATTTTCAATGTAAGGAATAAAAATCGCTGACGCATCGAGGTGGTCAACAGGAATATCAAAGAAACCCTGTATCTGCGGAGCATGGAGGTCCATGGTCATCACCCTGTCTGCGCCTGCCTCCGTGAGGAGGTTAGCAACCAGTTTCGATGCGATAGCAACCCTTGGCTTATCTTTCCTGTCCTGACGGGCAAAACCAAAATATGGAATTACAGCGGTAATATAACCTGCCGAAGCTCTGCGCGCGGCATCGATCATCATCAGGAGTTCCATCAGGTTATCTGAAGGCGCAAACGTGGACTGTACGAGAAAAACATAATCGCCACGGATCGACTCCTGAAAAACAGGCTGAAACTCACCATCGCTGAACTTCTGAATAGTAAGCGCACCAAGAGGTTTGCCGTATGCTTTCGCGATCTGTTCCGCTAAGTAAGTTGAACCTGTACCTGAAAAAATCTTTACTGAAGAATCCATAAACGCCAAATGGACTGCAAAGGTATGAAAACACAACAAAAAAATAACGAAATGAGACGAAAAAACATGAAAATTCACCTCAACCAATACTTATCAATATTTCACCATTTCTGAATTCACCATATCGATCCAAATGTGCATTCCGTAGTCGCTCCAGTGAGTATCCCCTTTTCTGTATAGAACATCAGGGTTCGCAGATGAAGAAAAAACACTGAACAAGTCAAATACCTTCACTTTCAGCATCGCGCTTTTCTGTATCCGCGGAATCAGCCCGTTGTACCCCTCAGGCTGCAAGATCGTTGCCGGATTGGGTATAACAGAAAAATACATCTCATCAAAGCCCTTCGCCTTGAAATGATCATATATATAATTCATCTTTTTAACACAAAAATCCACTTCTGAATCAGAAACATAGGAATAGCTACTGAATCTTCCGTTTGGCGCAACTGTAGATCTGAAAAACAGATACTCTCCATCTTTTGACAATACCGTATTACCACTACCTCTTCCGAAGTAGTTCAAACCAAGGGATGCCTTGGCCCTCCTTATCGGATTCACAAAATTGAAGTGAAACAACAGATACTCAAGATTTCTATTCATGAATGCCGCATAACTCTTCACACCGTCCGCACCACCGGCAGCAGAACTATTGGCAGGAGGCGGAATAGAAAAATCCTTGGTTACATGCAGCATCTCTCTGATATAGCGTTCAGTCATTTCAATGATCAGTACGTTTTTTGCTCCCTTCTTTGGACGAAAAGTACACGCCTGTGTAACCCGGGATTTTTCAAGTGACGTAACATTGCAGAAGACGGAATCGGGAATATCGCGGGTATAGCTGTCTCCCAATATATATAACGCCACATTTCCTTTTCCACAATCCGCGGGACGATCGTACGTATAGTTCTTCCGTTCCAGGTATTTCTTTTCATTATCCAGGTTTGCCTGGGACACAAGGTCTCCCCAGGGGGAATGATATATCATGTACCACTTGTTGTCTCCACCATGTTTGTTATGCCAATCCCAAACGGCAAATACAAACGACTTGGATGAGGCGGCCACCATAACCAATAGCCCCACAACGAGGACGGTATACGCAAATATGGTTTTAAACTTCCTCAAAATTGAAAATAGATGAATTTTGTTTCTCCAACCACACCAAGAAAGTAGCAAACAATAACAGACAAAAAAACCGTTACAAAGAATAATACATCGCTCCCGAAATAAAACCGTTTTATCCTGGCCTCAGCACCAAACATTAATATTGACAACAAAACGGCCAACAGAAACTCAGTCGTGTTCAGTCCGGTTGACAGCCCCCCACCGTTAAGTGTAAAAATCCCTCCTATGTAAGTGAACGCGTCCTGTATCGTGGGGGCGCGGAAGAAAATCCATAAGAGGGTAACTAACAAAAACGTGGCAGTTACACGGGCAATAGCTCCAACTCGGCTACCATTCGGCATTCCACCTTCAGTGGTCTTCACTCCCGGAAACAAGGAAACGAAGAAACCATGCAATACACCCCATAAACCAAAAGTCCAATTGGCACCGTGCCACAAACCACTGACAAGAAAGACTACAAAAACATTCAACCTTGTACGTAGCGCCCCCCTCCTGCCTCCCCCCAGGGGAATATACAGGTAATCGCGAAACCAGGATGAAAGCGAAATATGCCAACGTTTCCAGAATGCGGCCAGCCCCTGCGCACCATAAGGGTTCCGGAAATTCTCCATCAATTTTATCCCCATCACCTTCGATGCTCCGATGGCAATGTCCGAATAGCCCGAAAAGTCACAATATATCTGCACCGAATAGGCAATGGCACCTATGCCTAGTGTTAGCGAAGACTGTTGCTGGTGAGTATCATAAACATGATCTACTATCATTGCTACCCTATCCGCAATGACCATCTTCTTGAAAAAGCCCCACGACATCCTCAACAGCCCCTCCTTGACATTATTCCAATTGTAAGGCCTGAATTCATGAAACTGACCAAGCATATTCTGTGGTCGTTCAATAGGGCCTGCTACCAGTTGGGGATAATACATAACGTACAACGCATAAACAACGATGTCTTTCTCGGCGGGTTGCTTCCTGCGATAAACCTCAATGGTATAACTAAGCGCCTGAAAAGTATGAAACGACAACCCAATCGGTAATAGCAGATCCAGAATTGGCGTATGAACAGACGGAAACAAAGCGTGTAGTGCCGGCTGCAAAGACGCAGACAAAAAATTGAAGTACTTGAATACAACCAACACTCCGATATTAGCCACAATACTTCCCGTCAAGATTAGTTTCCTGGTACGGCCGTCAGTCCGCTCCAAAAACAAACCGGCATAATAATCTACCAAAATGGTAAAAAAGAGTATCAGGATATATACCGGAATAAACGTCATGTAGAAATAGCAACTGGACAACAGTAAGAGCCAAACCCTTGACCGTTGGTGTTGTAGACGGAAGAACCAAACCGTGACCACGATAAAAAACACCAGGAAGTGAATGGAATTGAAGATCATGCTACCTATTGTGACGAAAGATAATGTACCCTCGGTGCCCGATCAAACAGATCGAAAGAGTAGGCACAATATACCTCAAAAGAAAAAAAACTACAATGCCTGTAAGCCGGATTCTGTATTTCTGCCTAAGCAAAAACGATCACCATTTATCTGGGACAGTACTCACGCACTGCCTCACGCTGCCAACCCACATGCATCGGGCGAGCCACCCTCAAGCGCATGCTTATTTGGCATTTCAGCACACAAGGTTTACCCGCAAACCATGTCGCCATGGTAAGCCGTAGTCTCTTACACTACATTTTCACCCTTACCCTTTCAAGCCGGTTTGACTTACGCCAAAGCGGTTGGTACAGGCGGTAATTTTCTGTGGCACTATCTGTCATCGGTCCTTACGACCAATGCCTACCCGTTAGGTAGTGTGCTGCTCTATGCTGTCCGGACTTTCCTCCGCAATTATTGAATAGCGGCGATGACCCGGCATTGTAGCACAACAAATGTACGCAAGTGACAGTTGATATTGTGGCGAGGGCAAAACAGATCCGATCAAATTTGTCGCATTTTTACCCGGAGAATGTCGAATTACACCATAGATTATTTCAGCAGGGATATGCACCTTTGCAATACGATCATCTCTTAAACAGAACACATAATGGAAAACGGGAACAAGAAGATAACTATCTCTGCAAATATCAATGCTCCGGCAGATCAGGTTTGGACATGCTGGAACGAACCGGCACATATAACAAAATGGTGCAGCGCCTCGCCCGACTGGCACACCCCCCGGGCCGAAAACGACCTGCGCATCGGCGGTCGGTTTCTAACCCGAATGGAAGCAAAAGACGGAAGCTTCGGGTTCGACTTCTGCGGAACTTACACCGACCTTGTAACACATAAGCACATCGCGTACACGCTTGACGACAACAGGACCGTCTCTATCCATTTTGACACTCAGAATGGCGTGACCAACATTGAGGAGACATTTGAGATGGAAAATGAAAATCCTGAGGACATGCAGCGGATGGGTTGGCAGGCAATACTGGACAATTTCAAAAATTATGTCGAGTTAACAAAATAACACATCTATTACCCCTACCTTACATAGTATAAACACACTCCACATGACTATAGTTATTACAATTGCATGCATACTTGCTGTAATATTCGCCTTGGCTGCACTCGGCAATAAACAACTGAATATTGAACGCAGCGTCGTTATAAACAAGCCGACAGACGAAGTGTTCAGCGTGATACGACTATTGCGCAACCACGACAAATTCAATATGTGGATGATGATGGACCCTGACATGAAAAAGGAATTCCGTGGCACGGACGGAGAAGTCGGTTTTGTGTATGCCTGGGACAGCGCGAACCAACGTAATGTAGGTGCCGGCGAACAGAAGATAATTTCAATTGAAACCAACAGATCCATAGCCTACGAATTGAAGTTCATCAGGCCCATGCAGGATATTGCAGCAGTTGCGATGCAGACAAATGACCTCCCCGATGGCAAGACTCAGGTAACCTGGGGGTTCAACAGCACCATGAAATTTCCGATGAACGTCATGAAACCGTTGATGAAGAAGATGCTTGGGAAAAGCCTCGATCAGAGCCTCAATAATTTAAAAACACTGATTGAGCAGTAACTGACAGTAACCCAATAAACCAACTATTAAATGAACAGAACCAAAACACTCTACTGGATCTTTACCGTATTGTTCTCGGCTGCAATGATCTTTACCGCTGTGCCCGATGTACTGCTTTCTGCCGATGCTGTGACTTTTATGAAAGATCACCTCGGCTTCCCCAATTACTTCACGTTTTTCATAGGTGTTGCCAAAATACTGGGCTCAATAGTGATCCTTATCCCCGGATTGAAAACACTGAAAGAATGGGCATACGCAGGCCTTGTTTTTGATCTGGTGGGGGCCATTTACTCAGTTATATCCGTCGATGGATTTCAGCCACAAATGCTGATAATGCTTATCTGGGTTGTGCTTTTTGTTCTATCATATATCTACTATCGCAAAACAACAGCTAACGAATAAAACACCCTGCGTCAAGGTATGGAACGAGTTAAATTCGAGACCACAGACGAATATATCGCGACCTTTTCGGGTGATGTACTGCGCCACCTGAAGAAAATGCGGTCTATTGTGCGCAAGGCAGCGCCGGAAGCAAAAGAAGTCATAAGTTATAATATGCCTGCCGTGTTTCAGGACGGTGTTCTGGTATACTATGCCGGGTATAAAAATCATATAGGGTTATACCCTACCGGCTCAGGTATTGAATATTTCAAAGAGCAATTTGCCGACTACAAATGGTCGAAGGGTGCAATCCAATTTCCGCTTGACAGACCACTGCCTGAGCAATTGATCACTGACATTGTCAGGTTCCGCTTGACAGAAAATCGAGAAAAGGCGCAATTGAAACCTAAAAAAGGCAAATGATAGAGGTATTCAAAACGAATGTGGAGAACCACGATACCGCATCGACCATCTGTAGCAACATATGCCGCAGACCAGGGATCTCATCTGCCACATTTGACCTGGATGATTGCGACAGGATCCTGAGAGTAGAAGGCGCTGATTTTGACAGCCACCAGATCAAAAGCCTTGTCGAAAAAATGGGCTACGAGTGTGAGGTACTCATCTGACCATCGTCTATCAAATAAACCGGACCACGTTGCTGTGTGCATGGGTCTTTGTCTTTAGATAAACCCTGAACCACGTACCCTTATCTACCTGACTCTCCACACCTATATGACCACCCATGCTATCTACCTGATATTTGGTAATAAATAAACCAATGCCGGTGGCGTCGCTGTTGCCATGAAAGGTCTTATACATACCGAACAATTGGTGTCTGTGCTTGTCCAGATCAATTCCTTTTCCGTTGTCCTTGATACTCAGAATAGTTTCGTTGCCTGATACCATGGTTGAAAATTCAACTGACGGGCTCCTATCGGGATGGCGATACTTTATGGCGTTACTCAGGAAATTGTAAACAATACTATCCATGTAGGCCGGATTGGCATCGATATAAACAAATGGACTTACATTTATTTTGACACTTGCACCTGTTTCCTTTATCTGACGGCCAAGCACCTCTACAGCCTTGTTCACGCATTCAAACAGGTTAACCTCCTCCACAGGAATATCCCCCATGTTTTGAATAGCCACCACATCCGAAAGATTCTTGACCGTTGTCTTAAAGAGCGCGGAAAGATCCTTGATATTGTCGAATATCAACTGTCGCTCCTGCTCATTGGGCTCCTTTTCGTAGAGATCCAGCAATCCCTCCAGATTAAAAGTGTATCCCCTCAGGTCATGCGTAACGATATTGGCGAAGTTCAGTAAGCTCTTGTTCTGGGCCTTTATTGTCTCATTCGACTTCTTGATCTGTTTCTCCAATTCCTTTACAGGTGTAATGTCGGCAGCATGCATCACAAAACCTTTAACCACATCTGCTTCAACATCAGGGAAAAAGCTAACCTGCAGGTACCGCTTATTTTTCTTGCCCGGAGCCGGCATTACCAATACAAGTTCCTGAGGGCTACCATTGAGCGCCGCGCTTACGTGGGGTTCATACGGGCCGTACGCATCGCCAAAAAGATCTGTAATGGAAATATTATTCACCATCTCATCCCTGATCTTTCCAAACCAGTCAAGGTAAGATTCGTTGGCATATCGGCAAATGAGCTGATTGTCCCAATAGGCAAGCATGGCAGGCACGGTATCGGCTACCATAAGCCCGAGTGTAGTTTGTGTTGATTTCATTTCTTCTTGGGTTAGTGGATCGGGCAACACATAATACCATCTTCAACATTGTAAAAATAATAACATTTTATCAAGAATAACATAAGAATAATTAATCGAGCAGTATAAAGGTCAAAATAGAAAGTTGAGTATCGGAAACATTCCGGATCAAGGTTATTGTTAACAGATACCAAATACCAAATACCAAATACCAAATACCAAATACCAAATACCAAATACCAAATACCAAATACCAAATACCAAATACCAAATACCAAATACCAAATACCAAATACCAAATACCAAATACCAAATACCAAA
>JAEUVY010000074.1 GCA_016786565.1 Flavipsychrobacter sp. | reverse complement strand
ACCACCACCTATTACATATTCCATGCTCGAGTTTTCGCCCACCTGATAGTCAATAAGACTCAGGCTTTGTGTCTTCGATTTACGCACTTCAAATTTCGCAGTAAGGTTGTTCTTGAATGCCGCGTCAAAGCCTATCAGCGGGTTGAATGCCTGCGTGATAGTAATGTTCGGTACCTGGAAATAAGGAATGTAGTTTTTCGAGTTGGAGTCTATAAACGAAGGATATCCCAGCCCAAACAAATCTCGGAACAGCAGCGACGATTGGAAGCTGTTCATCGCCATCGTGCCCGTGTAGGCATGGTTCACTACAAAGTTGGTCATCACCTTCGAGAATACAGGGAGCTTGCTCAATCCGTTATAGGTCACTCTCCAGTTAGGGGTAGGGGTGAAGTACCTGAACGGATTATCGCGCACTTTTTCGTGGGTATAATCTATGAGCGGTGATGTTTGTGCCGGTTTACCCGAATACGCCGCGATGAAGGATGGTATCAATACGTCTTGAGAGAAAGGTCCATATCCCTTTGTATAAGCAGGGTTATACGGATCCGGAATGTTGGCGGTATATGGGTTGTTCGCGCCAAGTCGTCTCGATATTATTGCTCTGTTCTCCAGGAACTGGTTATAAACCTCAGAGCTTACGCTTGAGTTGCGGAACATGCTCTTGCCCGAGAAATAGGATATGTTGAAAGAACCTGTCTGGTAGGGTGTCAGGTGTTCAAATTTTCCGTTCGGACTGTAGGTAGTGTCAATGAAAAGTTCGCTGTGTGCCTTGCTGAATGCTTGAGTAAGCGTCAGATCCACCCTGAATGACTTATGTGGCAGCAGGGTAGCCTGCGCGTTAATGTTCCTTGAGTAGTTCTGCTGGAACTGAGCGTTGAAGTAGGTGTCGCGCGAAAGGCGGTTGGCCATAGCCTGCGCTTCCAGCCACGCATAGTCCGGCTGGTAGCCGTACACGAAATCAAATCCGGGCGCGCCAGAGTAGTTGTTTACACCCATGATGCGCGTACTGTCCATAAAGCCGGGTAGTATGGTTCCCTGCGTTTCTGTGAAGTTTACCGTTACACGGTTCACTATTGTTAGTGCATGCCCGATCACATGCTCTATTGGTGACAGCGCAAGTGGTCTTGCTTTCTTAGCTTTTTTCTCAGCCTTCTTAGCCAGTTTTTTCTTCTTCTTTTCTTCAGCAGCTTTTGCCCGGTCAGCCTCCTTCTGTACCTGCACCAGCGAATCCAACTGGTCGTCGGTCAGGTTGGCTGTGTTTAGCCTCGGGAAGGCAGCTTTCACTTTATCCAGCTTTGTCTCCGGCTCTTTTGTAGTGTCAGCTTCTTCTTTTTTATCCTTATCCTTGTTCTTTTCTTTCTCTTTTTTCGGTTTTTTGTCGTCTTTTCCTTCCTCGCCGGGAGGGGCATCCATCTGGTCGTCCATAACTTTGCCACCCCGGTCCATTCCCGATTTTCCCATGCCTGCAGGTGCCGATTTTCTCAGGTCGGTTGGCTCTTTACTTTTCTCTCCGGGTTTCGGAGCATCACCTTTTCGGGCTTCTCCCGGTTTGCGTGGTTTATTGTTCAGCGCCTTCAGCCACCTCGACTTGTTGTAGAGCTGCGTCATGTTGAATTCGCCGGTCACCGTCTTGGTCTGTGTATTGCCAATGGTATTACCCTGCGCGTATGCGATAGGCGGTGCTGTAGTCCAGTTATAGGTGGCAGAGTAGCCAAGGCGCGTGCTCATCCAGTCGGTCAGCGGCAGTTTTGACAACGGCACATTATAGGTGCTGTTGAAGGTCTGATTAAATGAATTGTTACGCCCGAACGTGCTCACATTCCTGAGGAGTGAATCGCGTTTTTCCGGCGTATTAATACGCCCATACGGTTCATTTACCCTCGATATGTTCGTTGCTGAGTAGTCTATCGATATTGATTTCATTATCTCCCAACGAAGAGAATATGTTCGGTTCCAAGTAAAGTTTTTGAAGAATGTGGGCGGTATCTTATAGCCGCTACCGTCATCAATATTGCGTATCTGTATCTCCTGAGATACCCTGTTCAGGTCGTTTCTTACGTTAAGCGTTGATGGCAGCGGATTGAAGTTGAAGTCTTTCGCCAGCGACAGCCATTTAGATTTCGATTTTATGGCGTTCCTGAATGGTTCTACCGGCTTTGTTTTGATGGCATAGGTATAGCCTACACCATAACGCTGTGTGTTCAGTTTGTCCATTTCCAGCACCGGGTTATGCTTGAACTGGTTGTTATACGAGTAGGTGAAGTCGAAGTTTTTTACACTCCACGGCATGCGTTTGTTATTGTTGGGGTTTGCCGCATTGCCTTGTATGCGCGCGTTCGTGATGTTGAAGCTACCTATTGATGTGAAGTCCTGTGCGGCGCTGCGTATAGAATCGCGGGCCCTTTGAGTGCGCGCATTATTCAGTTCATGTTGCAGCAACACGTCCTGATCGAAAGGATTGTACTTTGGTGTGCTCACGTTTTGCGTGTAGCCAAGGTACACAGGCAGTTGCACGCCCCATTCACGTGGCAGCAACTTGCCCAGTGCAAGGTTGGTTCCTCCGTTGTACTGGTAGTACATATCCTGAAAACGCTGCTGGATCTTCTGGTCAATGTTACCATAACCTGGTGTGTGCATGCTGCCCGAAAGGGTCACGTTACCGAGGTCGGCCAGTTGTACCGATACTTTTCCTGCTGCGGCATATCCTGCCTGGTCGTTGGTGCCCGATATACGCATTTCATCAAACCACACTTCCACACATTTGGGTAGTCCGTCATCGCCCGGAGTATTGCTGGCCTTTTTGGGGTTCACCAGACCAAGCATTATATTCTTCGATCCTCCAATGTTCGGGTTACCTATAATAATGATCGGATTGCCTTTCGAGTCTCTGGTTTCAAATGGGATGTGCATTGGCCAGCCACGCGCGTCACGCTCTTTCTTGGCGTCAACCAGCTCCTGCAATTTGATGTTCACGTTGTTTGCCTCAGGCCAGATGGTAGTCACAGCACTACGGCTCGTGCCCAATGGAGTAATAGTAAGTGGTGTGCGGTATTCGTAATAGTTGTTGGTGAAGTCACTACCTATACGGATGAACGCGTTCACGTCTGCATCCCTTACCGGTGTCTGACCCACCATTGATTCGGCGTGCAGGAACATGCGCAGGTAACTGAACTGACGCATATCCACATTCACCTCCTTGAATACACCGCGCGCGTCACCATCTTGCAGGGCACAAGCACGCAGCGAAAGCGACTGTTCGTTCAGAAGCAGGGTTTGCGCGCCACCCTGCGGGTTGGCCGTCTGTTGCCTGTTCACTCCCGGAGGAAGTACATAAGGCACCGGCTCGCGCGATGCGTTCTCTTCCAGGCTCACGCTGATCACCGAGAAGTCAGTGAGGCCCTGATTCTGCTGCGGAACATTTTCGCCCGGTTGGTTCAGTGAGTAGTTATACTGGCGCCATTGGTTACGGCCCAGTTCCAGCGATGCGAAACGCAGGTACACACTGTCCTGCCATCCCGTCAGGAACATACGCATAAAGCGAATGGAGCGGAAGTCGGATATACCACCTACACGTCGTTCATAGTTCTGAATAGGTATCTTGAACTGGTACCAACGTTCAGGCTCGGTAGTTCCGTTGGGTAGTTTCACGCCTCCGGGGTTGTCCTGCACACTGATGATGTAGTTGGTGCCCACTGCCATGTTCGGCTTAAAGTCGATGCGGTACTGGAAGTAGGCTTCAGACTCGTTCAGCGTATTATCCCTGTTGATGTCTTCAGATTCCGGTGTGGTAGTGCCCGATGTGGCAATAGTACTTGTTGCCGGACTGATCGGTGTGTTACCATCAGGGTTGTTGTAATACTTGTAGCGGCTCAGTACACTTATCTTGTCAGGGTCGGGAGCGGTACTGAAAGACGAGTCGCGGAAGAACTTATAGTTGTCAAATCCGGGGTCGTTTTCTGCCTGAACATAGGCAGGGTTTGCAATACCACCGTTCAGTTTTTGTGCCAGTCCGGCAAGGAACCTCCTGAAAATTGTCTGTTCACTTTCCTGTCCCGGTTGTCCCATGTCCGGTAATCCGTCGTAACCCACGTCCTGTAGCTGACGTGCGGCATTATCATTGTCGAACGCCCTTGTTATCTGTTGCTGAAATCTTGGCACATAACCCCATGCTGTTGTGTCCATCTTCGATTTGTCGAATGGCGAAGGGATACCGTTCTCAAAGAACAGACGAGAGTCTTTCATTACGTCTTCAGATACGTTACCCAGGTTTATGTACAAAGACCCTCCGTTGGGGTTGGCACTGTTCAAGAAGGGGTCCATAACCCAGAACTGCACGTACTGCACGTTCGATGCCTCGAAGTCTGTATTGTCAATTGCCCTTGAGATACCTCCCCACCTCTTTTCTGGGTTCAGCAGTCGGCCGTCATTGGGGTCAATGTTGGTTACGTCAAAGTTGTATGGCCCACGGTCCTTTGGGTAGAAGCCGAGGTCAAAGGTGTTCAGCGTTTGGTTTACCAGTGTGGCACTTCTGTTCGGGAACACTTGTTGCACCTGCACACTACGGATATAGTGCTGGTTGGAATCATTTTTCACATATCCCGGCGATGCGCTGCTGGGGTACACCAGCGTGGGGTCCAGCATATACCATGCCAGGCGGGCACGGTTCATGCCGTATGCGTGGTTATTGCTCAGCGATGCTTCAGGGAAAAGTGTCTGCCCGCTTGCGCTGACCGCACCGAATGGCGTTGATGCCAGCGACCACGCCTGTGCCGGAAACTTCAGGTCATAAGCGCTGCTGGTACCTTCAAAGTCGTCAATGTATACAGCACCCTCAGGGTCCAGCGCGTTGATCTGCTTAGGGTGGCCAGGCAACAATCCCGCAACCTCCACATTGGTGTTCAGGAATGACGGAGAGGTGGTGGAATATACCGGAAGCTTATCGATCATGCGGGTGAGCGACGGTACTTCTTTCTGGTAGTTCGCGTCCAGGCCGATAACAGTGTTTTGTATAGGATCATCGCCAAAGGTCACCTTTTGCGTGAATGGCCTTTCTTTCAGACGCATGATGGTACTTCCTATCGTCAGGTTCTTGCTCTGGTAATAGTCCAGGCGCATCGCCATAAAGTTCTGTTGCTGAAAACCGAACGTGGCATTATCCTCATACTGTATATTGATGGGTACACCCGAGTTGAGGATACCCGTGTTCAGTATCTTGATCCTTCCCAGACCATATTCGATCGAGTAGTCCTGGTTCTCCACCAGTCGGGTACCACCTGCGCTCACCGATACAGATCCCGGCGGAATGTTGAAGCCCCCGAGGAAGATGTCCGATGAAGAAGATGATTTGTATGTACCGCGCATGATGTAGCGGTCGTTCTGCTGATACTGCTGCGCCACCCACTTCGTAGAGTCATACAACACCTGATAAATGTACCTGCGCTCCAGTATCGGTTCATTCACCACAGTCTTTTTCAGGTCACTACCGAACGGTTCCAGCACCGGGAAGATGATCTTACCCTGTTGCGTGTTGATCGTAATGCCCTCTACAAAGTCGAAGATACCGTCAGGCTGTGGTTCATTCTGCGCGTTCAGGTGGTCCAGGTTCAGCAGGCTGATGAACGGTGTTCCTGCCAATGGTCCTTCCGGCATGTACCTTTTTTCTCCACCTCCCGGGTCCTGATACAGGATGTTGAGTGTGAAGTTGTCTTTCGATACACCGAAGCCGCCCAGCGCATACACGTTTTTCATCATCAGGTCCCACACCGGCAATCTGGTGCGTGGCGCGGTTCCTTTCAGCAATTTCAGGAACAGAACTTTCGGGTTGGTCGTGTCCGGCGGAAGGTCTGATGCGAACTCACCTACCTGATACACTTTGCCGCGGTAGGTATAACGATAAGCCACGCCCAGCACATCGTCAGGGTTCATCTGCGTGTTCAGCATGATGTAACCCAGACGAGGGTTGAACGAGAATTCCGAGGGAGAAAGCTGGCGTGCCGTCGTACGTTCAAAGTCGGTACCCTGGCTCAGACCCAGTGCCACGGCAGCGTTCGTCGCCGACTTCTGCTGCCTGCCCTGCGGGTTCAGTTGCAACTGACTGTACAGTCGGTTAGCACCGTTGTCAGGCAGCGCGTCAGGGGGCGTGCCGTTCGCCATTATCGGGTTGTATGGGTTGGATTCACCAAGGTCCATAAGACACAGGATGTCCCTAACCCCCGCAACAGCACCGGTGCGGTTAGTGACCCACACCTCCACTTTGTTGATGGTAACTGCCGATGCAATTACCGGATAGTCCTTCAGTGAACGGTTGTAGTTGTTGCGGAAATACTGCGCCAGAAGGAAGTTGCGGTTTTCTTCATAGTTGTTTGCCTTTATCGCTATCTGCTGAGACTGCGACCCGCCTTGTATGGTAAGGCTCTTGCGCTGCGACTTCTGCTGAGAAACAACACCCGTCACCCACAGCTTGCCGAACTGCAACTGTGTCTTGATACCGAATAGCGACTGAACACCATTGATGAGGCTGCTCTTCAGCGGGAAGCTTACGTTTCCTGCTTCTATCTTTTTCAGCATCTCATCTTCCTTACCGTTGTAGTCCAGTTTCTGAATGTTTTGGTAGTCGAATGTAGCCTTGGTATTGTTGCTGATGTTCAGCTTCAGCTTGTCGCCCACGGTAGCCAGCAGATTAATGTTCATCTGCATGTCAAAGTCGAACGTACTATATTTCTGTGCTCTGATCGGCAGGGTAGGGTTCTTCATGTTCTGCCAGATATTGGCGAACGTGATGTCCACGTTACCCTGTGGTTTCACCTGTATGGTGCTGCTTCCGAATATACGGTCGAACAGCCCTTCTTTATACATGGTGGGCAGTTCTGGTGTTTTGTTAAAGAGCATCAGCCCGTCCAGCCTGCGCTGAAAGTAGGCGTTCTCATCTTCCTTCGCACGATACCTCATGTACTCGTCCAGGGTCAGATATGTGGGGTTGCGCAGGTATTCATTACCCACTTTTGATGTGTAATAATATCGGTTGGAGTCCGGGTCGTATTCAAAGGTCTTTCTTACATTCTTCGGGTCTTCCAGATCTATACTTTTCGGCAAAGACTGATCGGTTACCGGGTTACCCGTTTTGTCGTGAATGGGAAATTTCAGGTTGCGGGATGTGTCCGCCTTCGTGGTGTCGGTGCCGGTTGTGTCTTCGGCTGGCAGCAGTTTCGGAAAAAGCGGATGAAAGCCGCGGGCAGCAGCATTGGCTATTGCTACTACCAGCGCAATGAATAATAAAAACCTGTATCCGAAATTACTCTGCCCCTTCAATGGTTAACCGCCTGCGTGTCTATAAGGCCCGCAATGCCTGTTTTATGATCTCTTCGACCGATAGTGAAGAAATATTGTTAATTTTACTAATAGCACCCTCGGCAACAGACTTACTGATGCCAAGATTCACTAACGCTATTAACGCATCTTCCTGGGTAGTATTGTGTTTCGGGGTGGTTATAGTGGTGTTATTCTGCCGTTTCTGCAGCTTTCCTTTCAGTTCCAGTATGATCCGTTGGGCCGTTTTACCCCCTATACCCTTCACACGTTCCAGTGCTTTCGAGTCTTCATCAGACACGGCACGTTCCAATTCGTCTGTCGTAAGCGAAGAAAGTATAATGCGTGCTGTTGCGGCACCCACCCCGCTTATATTCAGCAGTTGGCGGAAAGTTGTGCGTTCGTCCTCGTCGGCAAACCCGTATAGGACCCAAGCGTCTTCTCTTATCTGAAGGTGGGTAAATAGCCTGCACCGGTCCAGGTGCTGTATCTTGGCATAGGTCTGCAAAGTGATGTTTACTTCATAGCCCACCCCATTTACGTCTACATGAAGCAGGGACGGAGATTTATACACAAGGTCACCTCCTATAAATGCGTACATTGTCTTATTCGGTTTGTGGGTAGCTAAAATTTACTATCCTGTTGTCTTTCAGTCTCTTATAAAGACAAAAAAGGGTATGATTGCTCATACCGCCCGAAAGGTACAAAAATTATGTGAGTTGGTAGTGTTACCCCAACCTTTTATTAAAAAAATATCGTCATTGTTTCGTCTAGTCCCGGAACAATGGTTTCGATAAGCCCGCGCATGTGCAGGGTAGGGTGATGATATCCCCTACAGTCCCCACACTTCTATGATCTGGGCGGCATGTTCTGCACTGTTCACCTTTTCTATCACATGCTCAATTTTTCCCTTTTCATTTATGAGAAAAGTAGTGCGCAGAATACCCCAATACTCGTTTCCCATGAATTTTTTCCATGCCCAAACCCCGTATGCCTTGGCAATTTCAGATTCAGTATCTACCAGCAACGTGAATGGAAGCGAAAATTTTGCCTCAAATTTCTTGTGGCTTTTCACATCATCAGGGCTTATTCCCAAAACCGTGACACCCTTTTCTTTCAGCAAGGCAAAATTGTCGCGGAGGTTACAGGCCTGCTTGGTACACGTGGATGTGTTGTCCTTCGGGTAAAAATAGAGTGCTACTTTTTGCCCCTTATAGTCTTTAAGTGAGTGTTTTTGTCCGTTCTGGTCTAATGCAGTAAAGGCCGGAGCCTTCTCTTTTGCTTGTAGTGGCATACCATTCTTGTTGAAGTACAGCGCAAAGGTACCAACCACAAAACTTCACAAAAATGATATTGGTTATACACCTATCAGGCTACCAGTTGTTCAAAGAGTTCTTCCAGTTTCTTGTCAGGTTCGGTACAAAACCCTGGGTGCACCTTCGATGCCTGCACCACCGTGCTACGCGTTGCTGTCAGCCACCTGAACCGTTCGGCAGGGGGCAGTTTACCTATGGTTCCGCCATCTTTTGCACCTGCACACACCATCCCGAAAGCAGCCAGATAGGCCGATATCTCCTCGCGGTCGGCATCGGGGAAGAACTGCAGCCGGTCCAGATTGTCCGTGAGTTTCGTTTTAAGGAATTTCTTACCTGCACAATACAGCACCACCCCCACGTTGATGAACTCTTCCCTTTCCACCCGCGGCACCACCCTTATCACGGCATACTCATATAAGTGCTGATCTTGCATCAATTGCGGCTTTTATGAAGTTATCCGAAGATTGTATCCGTTCGGTCAGGAAACGGTAGTAAGCATTTCTGTGTTCTTCAGCGGTTGTGAATGGTGAATCTTCCACCAACCATTCGTTCGGCACCAGGTCCACTATGCCGCGCACCAGTTCCGGTGTAAATATTGCCTTCATTGGCCGGTTCACTTCATCAAGCATAACCGCGGCCGGCAATAGCACATGGTCCTTTATCATACCAAACGGCATAGTTGCCTTTTCCTCCCAGTTTTGCCACGAATGGTGAAAGTATAGCGAAGCCCCATGGTCAATGAGCCACAATTCGCGGTTCCACCAAAGCATATTTGTATTTCTGCAGGTGCGGTCCACATTCATCAGCAGGCAATCCAGCCACACGATCATCGACGCCGTTTTGGGATCAACTTTTGTAACCGTTGGATCGAACGTGATAGACCCCGACAGATAATGCACTGCAAGGTTCAGTCCGGTGCTGGCTTTCAGCAGGTCTTGTATCTCCTCATCTGGTTCGGTGCGGCCAAAAGCGGCATCCAGTTGCGCAAATACGATCTCGGGCATTTTCAGTCCCGCGGCACGGGCCAGCTCGCCGCCTATCAGTTCGGCTATCAGGGCTTTTCTGCCCTGACCCGCCCCTCGAAACTTCAGCACATACAGAAAGCCATCATCGCCTTCTGCAATCGCGGGCATAGAGCCGCCCTCGCGCAGTGGCGTCACATACCTTATCACGTTCACGGTTCGTATCTCAGGCGGCATTGCAGTCATCGTCTTTATCAGGGTTCCAAGTTACCACAAAATTTGTGGCACCTCTCATTTTCATGTTCAAAAAGCACCGGTGTATGAAATATGGCACGATATTTTCTTTATCTTTCATAAAAATAACACGCATGCAAACAATACACTATCTCGTTCCGGCTCATACTATCGGATCAGAAACTGACATTGTATGCAAAGTTGGGTGCGACTCGGTCGACGACGCATCCTTCATATTTGTTGACGCAAAGGACAGGTTATTGGCCGTCACCGATTGGGCAACCGTGGGTGCGCTGGATGAAGTGCGTTTCCAACTGAACGACGCTGCAGGTCACCCTGTGCGTCGTCATGCGCGTCGCCACGACCATATTCTTATAGGTCCGGGTTCTCCCGGCCAACAAAAAGCCGATCAGGACGCCTATGTGATCGAAGCACTCGAATATGACGACTATCCCGATACCGATGAGGAAACATTTGCAGTGCGGCTAAAGCCGGTTGATCAGGCTGAGGGCGATACCGATACCACAACGATCGTTGTGGGCAGACGCGGGAAGGTCCTTTATGCTTCTTATCATGGGCGCAACCGCCCGACCGATGACGATGACCTGTGGCACGGGCTCACGGCCGGCCAATGGGAGGCGCTGATGATCGGTCTTCTGCGCGATGAAGATGATGGACTGATGTAGGTTATATGGTTACTTCTTAACCGGTGGCTCCATGACGGTGCCGCATTTTTTGCAGGTACGTTTTTCTTCGTCCGAATAGAAACGGTTCATTACCGGCGGCAACTGTGCTACTATATCCGAAACGTGCAGGTACTCTTCATATAACTTTTCGTGGCAGTTTTCGCAGAACCACAAAAAGCCATCCATCTCCTCCGACTTGCGCTTGATCTCAAGCACCAATCCAACCGTGTCGGCACCGCGCTGAGGTGAGTGAGGGGTGCGACCCGGCAGCAGGAACATATCCCCTTCTTTTATCGGAATATCAACGATCTTTCCATCTTCCTGAATACGTACAACGACATCGCCCTGCAATTGGTAGAAGAGTTCTTCTCCCTCATTATAATGGAAGTCCTTGCGAGCATTTGGCCCGCCCACTACCATCACAATAAAGTCGTCAGCTTCCTTATATACACATTGGTTCCCTACCGGTGGCTTCAACAGATCACGGTTCTCTTCTATCCATTTATGCAGATTGAAAGGACGTAGTACAGGCATTTGATTTTTATTTTGTTGTAGCGGGACAAACCCGCGGTTGTTGATTAATGGTTTGCCGAAGATCAACGCAGTACCTTCATTTTTACTGTCTCGATACGCGTGTTGGTTACCAGCAGTATGTCAAATTCGTATCGGCCTATGAATATGCGTTCTTTGATCTTTGGTATCGTCTCGTGTTGGGTAATGATGTATCCCGAAAGTGTCTCTGAGTCGTCAGTAGGGAAGTTGAAGCCATACTTTTCATTCAGATAGTCCAGTTCCAGACGGCCTGAGAAGATGTACTCCATCTCAGCTATTTGTTTTTCCACAAACTGCTCTTCATCATACTCGTCGTTGATGTCGCCGAATATTTCTTCAAGCACGTCTTCCATGGTCACAATACCCGCTGTTCCTCCAAACTCATCTACTACCCACGCTATGCTCTTACGCTCCTTCGTGAATCGGTTCATCAGATCCACCGCACTCATAGCTTCGGGTACTGCCGTTATGCTGTGCAGTATTTCTTTGATCTGCGAGGGCCGGCGGTTCATGTCCAGGTGGTGCACATAGCCCAGAATGTTATCTACAGTATCGTCATAGACAATGATCTTCGAGAGTTTGGTCTCAATAAACATTGCCCTCAACTCTTCTACAGGCGTGGTAATGTCCACTGCTTCTATCTCGTTACGCGGCACCATACACTTACGCACCTTCACATTCACCAGATACAGCGCATTCTCAAACAATTCCTGATTTACTTCGTTCGATTCGTTTTCGTGGCCGCGCATACTCTGTTTCACAAATAACTCCAGATCCACCCGGCTGAACACCTGCTTGTTCTCCTTTATGTTTACGTTGAACAGTCTTTTGAGGATAAACTCAGAGATGGATACGAAAACACCCGCTATAGGTGAGAAGATAAAATGCATTCCCTTCATGGGAATGGCGAATACCGATAGCACCGTGTCGGCTTTGTGCCTGAATATGGCTTTGGGCAGAAATTCAGCGAATATCAATATCACCAAAGTGGCAAAAACGGTGTCTATGGCCAGTTTCGCATACTCGGGTAGGTCCAGCCCTGCCGATTCAAGTACCGTATTGGTAAGTTGAGAGGTGAGCGCACCGTATATAACAAGTATCACATTTACCCCCACCAGTGCCGTACCGATAAACTCGGCCGGGTTATCCATGAATTTGGCTAATATCCGTCCCGAATACTTGCCTTGTTTCTTTCTCAGCTCTATATTCAGCTTGTTTGCTGAGATGAATGCGATCTCCATTCCGGCAAAAAAGCCGATCAGCAAAATGCAGATAACTATATATAATAAAAGATGCGGTACATCCATATGGTCAAAGATAGGGGAATTTTAGATTTTGCCGGTTGATGCGGTTTAAAACAAAACCGCCCGACAAATTGTGACGGGCGGTTTTGACAAGATTTTGCCGGACCTTATTAATAGCCGTTGTTGGCGTCTTTCAACAAAGGTTGTTTCATATCTTTCTCCGACACAATTGCCTTTGACAGGTCTATGCGCCAGTCTATGTTGAGTGCGGGGTCGTTATAAAATACACCGCCCTCAGTTGGCTTGTTGTAGAAGTTGTCGCATTTGTAGAATACTTCAGCCCTATCGCTCAGTACAGCATATCCATGAGCAAAGCCGTGAGGAATAAGGAATTGTTTTTTGTTCTCGGCAGACAACTCCACCCCGAACCACTGTCCGTAGGTAGGGCTTTTCTTGCGCACGTCCACCACTACGTCCCATATCACACCTTCCAGCACGCGTATCAGCTTTGCCTGTGGCACCGGGTAGTTCTGATAGTGAAGTCCGCGCAGCACATTTTTTACCGAACGCGCCTGGTTGTCCTGTACAAACGGAGTATTGTACCCTGTTTGTGCTTCCAGTTCTTTCATATTATAGCTCTCAAAGAAGTAGCCGCGGTCGTCTCCATGTACTTTCGGCTCTATGATGAGCAGTCCTTCAAGGGGTGTCTTTGTTATGATCATAATGAATCCTTTATCCTACTATTTCCAGCAGATTGTTTGCAATATAAGTCAATTCTTCGTTGGTCAGCTCCGTGTGCATTGGCAGCGATATCACACAATCCTGCAGCATATTGGTTACGGGCAGGTCTGCATTGGCTGTGTTATAAGCTTTCAGCATTTCCTGTTTGTGGCAAGGCACCGGGTAGTAGATCATTGATGGAACGTCGCGGTCGGCCAGTTTTTGGTTCACCTCATCCCTGTTCACACCATTGAGTTTCAACGTGTACTGATGGAACACGTGGCGCGCATTGGCCGCCCTGAACGGAGTTGTGATCTTTGGGTTGTTGGCAAATGCTTTGTCATAAAAGTCCGCGGCAGCACGGCGCGCGTCACAGTAACTGTCCAGGTGAGGCAGTTTCACACGCAGTATTGCAGCCTGCATGGCGTCCAGCCTGCTGTTGCAGCCCACCATCTCGTGGTAGTAGCGGGTCTTCTGACCGTGGTTGGCTATCATACGCAGGCGCTCGGCCAGTGCATCATCGTTGGTGAACATTGCGCCGCCATCGCCATAACATCCCAGGTTCTTAGACGGGAAGAAAGAAGTACAGCTTATTTGTCCCATTGACCCCGTTCTCACGGTGCGGCCATCGCTGAAGGTGTAGGTGCCGCCTATTGCCTGTGCGTTATCTTCTATTACCGGTATGCCATGTTGCGCGGCTATTGCCAGCAGTGGTTCCATATCTGCCGATTGGCCGTATAGGTGAACCGGTATGATAGCCTTGGTACGGGGAGTGATCGCTTTTTTCAGGTGATCGATATCCATGGTGAATGAATCCGGATACACGTCCACAAACACTGGTGTTAGTTTCAGCAGGGCCACCACTTCTACAGTTGCCATGTAGGTGAAGGAAGGTGTGATCACTTCATCGCCCGGTTCCAGTCCCAATGCCATCAGTGCTATTTGCAGCGCGTCGGTACCGTTGGCACATGGTATCACATGCTTCACCCCAACATAAGTGGCCAGTTCAGCAGCCAACTGGTTCACCTGCGGACCACCTATAAAGGCAGTACTGTCAATAACGCTCTGAATAGCCTTGTCAACTTCGGGTTTTATCTTCTCGTACTGGCGTTTCAGATCCACCATTTGTAGTTTCTGCATGCTGTTTGTCTGATTTTGAGGGTGCGAAGTTACTGCATTTGACCCTTGAATAAGGGGCAATGAGTAATATTTTTGTAATGTCATAACGGTCGTTTTTGCCTCTTATTGCGGTATAAGGTGTCAGGGTGCTATTTTTGCCATTGCCTGTCAGTAAATGATGGATGCGTATTTATGGCCGAAAACAAAAGATTCAATATTCGTGTTTATGGTATCTGGCTTACAGAAACCCATGTCCTCGTCAACGAGGAACTCATTGCCGGCCGAATGGTGATCAAGTTTCCCGGTGGTGGCCTGTACTGGGGCGAGGGTATTGCTGACTGCCTGAAGCGCGAATGGAAAGAAGAGCTGGACCTTGACATAAATATTGTCAGGCATTTCTATACAACCGACTTCTTTCAGGCCTCCGCATTCGATAATTCTCAGGTTATCAGCATCTATTATCTGGTGGAAGGGCAGTTGCCGGCGGTCATAAACAACCTTGTGCCCGGCGAACGCACTTTCTGGCTCCCGCTTTCAGAAGTGTCTGCCGATACGTTTACACTGCCCATTGACAAGGTGGTAGGCGGCCTTTTGCAGCGATATTGCAGGGGCGATATAGACGAATAAATAATGCAGATATTATATTCTGTCAATCGTAATTGGTCAGACCATACCTTTGCACACTATGAAATTATTGATGCAGTACCTCTCGCGCTACAAAGGGATGATCGTCCTGGCGATAGTGCTGGCGGCTATAAACCAGACCTTTTCCCTGCTCGATCCCCTCATCGCCGGTAAACTCATGGATGGATACGTAAGCCATCCGCTCACAGTTGATAAAGAGGGCCACTATCACCGCGATCTCCATACTTTTCTCACCGGCGCACTCGGGCTCATTGGCGCGCTCATTGGTGTTGCCATGGTGTCGCGTATCGCCAAGAATTTTCAGGATTACGTTGTCAATGTAGTGATACAAAAATATGGTGCCCGGCTCTACACCGATGGCTTGCGGCATGCGCTGCGGTTGCCGTATCAGGAGTTTGAAGACCAAAGCAGTGGTCGCACACTATCTGTGCTGCAGAAGGTGCGGGTAGACTGCGAAAAATTCATCCAGTCTTTCTTCAATGTCCTTCTGCCCACCCTCATCGGTATCGTTTTCGTTATCATTTACGCCATTTCGCTCAGCCCCCTTTTGCCGGTCATTTATCTGGGTGGTGCCGGCTTGCTGGCCTTGCTCACCAACTCTCTTTCCAAGCGCATCAAAACGGTACAAAAGAAAATTGTAACAGAAACAAACGCGCTTGCAGGCTCCACTACCGAATCGCTTCGGAATATAGAATTGGTGAAGAGTCTCGGACTCACTCATCAGGAGATCAGAAGGCTGAATGCCACTACCATCAAGATACTGACACTGGAACTCAAGAAGGTACGCAGCATCCGCACTATTTCCTTTATTCAGGGTACGTTCGTAAACCTGCTCAGGCAGCTCATAGTCATGTGTCTGCTCTATTTTATTTACCGTGGCGCCATTTCTCCGGGGCAGTACCTCACACTCATGTTCTACTCGTTTTTCATCTTCGGCCCCATGCAGGAAATAGGAAACGTTATACTATCCTACAGGGAGGCTGAAGCGTCTTTGAACAACATGCAGGAGTTGCTGAAGAAACCAGTAGAATTCATCCCCGAATCGCCTGAAAGGATCAATGATATAGAAGAGGTGGTTTTTTCAGATGTGCTCTTCAAACACAATAGCTCCAATCGTCCTGCGCTTGATGGTATTTCGTTCAAAGTGAAACTGGGAGAGACGATCGCCTTTGTGGGACCATCGGGTAGCGGAAAAACCACATTGGTAAAGCTGTTGGTGGGGCTGTATCAGCCGGGCCGTGGCGACATATCCTACAACGGACATAGTTTTTCGCGCATAGATTACGAAGAGCTCCGTCACCAAATGGGGTTGGTCACTCAGGATCCGCAGTTGTTCTCCGGCACCATTCGCGAGAATCTTTTGTTTGTGAACCCAACAGCCACCGAAGAAGACATCAATCTGGTGTTACAGCAGGCTTCCTGCCAGAACCTTTTGTCTCGCGCCGAGAACGGTCTTGACACCGTGATAGGGGAGGGAGGTTTGAAGCTCTCGGGCGGAGAACGCCAGAGGATCTCTATCGCGCGCGCACTGCTGCGTCATCCACGCCTGATGATATTTGATGAGGCTACCTCTGCGCTCGACTCACTGACCGAGGAGGAAATATCGCAAACCATCCGCAGCGTCACGGCCCGTCGCGAGCATATCACTATCATGATCGCGCACAGGCTTTCTACCATCATGCATGCCGACCGCATATACGTCCTCGAAAAAGGCAACATTGTGGAGACAGGTTCTCACGAGGCTTTGTTGGCCGAACGCGGTCTGTATTATGCCATGTGGCGTCAGCAGATCGGCGAGCGCAAATAAGACACTTACTCATTGATCTTGTTGCGCATAGGGCCGCTTCCGGTTCCTGATGTGCGACATTTTATTTGTGGTTATTAACCCTTGATTTATATTTCTGATATATTTTCGCCGAACACAGAAAATAGTGCGTTTTCAGACGTTGCTTTCAGTATAATGTGCGCTATCTTTAAGGGTACACAAATCACATTTTATGAAAAGTATAAGGTTAATTGCGGCCGCCCTCGCTGCAGTATGCAGCATCGCGACGGTGAACTCGCGGGCACAAATGACAGGAGGAAACGTATTTCTCAAAGGTCGCTATGTAGAAGCCGGTATCTGTGGTAACGGCGATTTTGGTGCCGCATCGCCACCCGCCGGCTATCACCCGCACACTTCATCTGCAGGTGGTGGAGCCAGTCTCGGTTTTGTCGCCGATCCCGCAATGGATGGCTGGGCAACGGGCACGCCGGCCTACGTTGGCGATTATTTTGTGCCCGGTAGTCCTTTCGAAGGTTGGAACCTTCAGATAGGGAGTATTCGCGCTCAGGCACACAGTTGTATGGGTTTCACCGGTACAGGCCTCACGGGATCAAATATTGCCTATGCCGTAAGCGGCAGTAAGGTCATCGGCACTTGGGAGGGTACATTCGACAGTATGACCGTCAGGCAGGTTACAACGCTCGATACCAACGCGCTTTACTTCTCCATGAAAGTGACGCTCATAAATAATGCGTCGGTGCCCAAGAACGATATCTACTACCTGCGTAGTCTCGATCCCGATAACGATCAGACCTGGCCCGGTGGTGGCTTCCCCACAACCAACAAAATTGAGTTTCAGCAGCCCAATGCCCTCGGTGCCACTATGGTCTCTGCAACCGGCATTACCGGTGCTATTACTAAAATGTCGCTGGGTACGCTCGATACCAATGCCCGCTGTCTTGTTTATACCTCCTGGCCCATCAGTTCAGGTATTGACCTTTCAACCATTTATGGCATGACCTATGCTACCGGTACGTCACTATATGCGGCCGGTGCTACTAATTATGCCGATGTCGCCATAGGTCTCGTATTCCGCATCCCTCACCTTGCTCCGGTAGATAGCGCGTCTGATAGTGTAGGATATAGGTCTTCTGCCACAACACATTTGCACCCTGCAAACGAAAAGACCTTCACCTACTTCTATGCTTTCAGTCAGGCCGGTGCCGACTCGGCGATCGCGAATCTGATTGATACCGCAACCGTTATTGTTCCGCCGCCGCCCACAGGTGTCAGCGATTTGAAAACCGGTGCCGATGTGCGGGTATTCCCCAATCCTGCAGGAGACCTGTTGCAGGTCGCCGGACTTTCAGAAGGAGATAAGCTGTACCTGATAGATCTTATGGGAAAAGAGGTGGCCCGTTTCCACGCATCTGGCACCGCGGTCGACCGGTTTTCGGTTTCCGATGTGGCTCCGGGCAACTATGTGGTAGTCGTGCGCGACCAGACAGGGCGCCCCCGTGCTCATGTACCCCTGCGTAAACTCTGACGGCATACTTTCATTTATTTCCGTCCCCGCCTCATCACGGCGGGGACTTTTTGTTGATAGATAACCTGCAGGACACAGATATTGGACACTAATTCCATCTTTAACAGCACTTTTCCTCCCTTTTAGGTCGTTTGGCGTTATTTTTGCAACTATTTGCGTAATTTATCTCCGGTCCTGAAAAGATTTCTGAAAATATCGGGTTATGTAGTATTGGTTATCCTCCTGCTTCTGCTGATGGTGGTAGCTCTGATCAACTTTTCGCCCATACAGACTTATTTAGCGCAAAGGGCAACCGACATCCTCTCCGAACGATTGCACACAAAGGTCAAAGTGGCCAATGTTCGAATTGGTATCCTCAATAGTCTCCTTATTCAGGGGGTGTATGTCGAAGATCAGTCAAAAGATACTTTGCTCTATGCGGGTGAGGTTTCCGTTCGCATCACAGATTGGTTCATCTTCAAAAACAAGCCGGTCATTCAATATGTTGGTTTAGAGAATACTTATGTCAACCTGAACCGTGGCCGTGACTCAAAGGTATGGAACTACGATTTTATTGCCGATGCTTTTGCGTCTCCCCCCAAGACCAATAAAAAGCAGTCGCAACCATTCGAAATTGACCTGAAGAAGGTGGAGTTGGAGAACGTCCGCTTCCATATGCACGATGAGTGGATAGGTGAAGACATGGAATACAACATCGGCTCATTGCTGGTCAATTCCGATGGTTTGAATATCCCGAAGAAGCTTATTGATATCAAAACTATCTCCGTCAGCAATACGTCTATTTTTATTAACGAATACAAAGGCGGCCGTCCACCGCATCTTCGCCCCAAGTACCTCGACACCTTTGATGTTACTCCGTTCAACCCCGACATGTGGGCGGTAAATGTCAAAAAGGTCGATCTCAAAGATTGTTCCTTCATGTTGAAGGCGGACGATAATGCCCCTACGCCCGATGAGTTTGACGAAAGTCACATGGACATCCGGAAGATCAATATCGACGTTACAGATGTACACATCATCGGCGACACCGTCAGGGGCGATATCAATAACGTCACTGCAGAGGAACGTTGCGGTATTGCCATCCGCAAGATGAAGTGCAAGGCCACGGTATCGCCCATCGCTTCCATTTGCGAGAACCTCTACCTGGCTACCGACCACAGCGAGCTGCGCAACTATTACGCGATGCACTATCGGCACTTCCCCGATTTTAATCACTACCTCGATAGCGTGACAATGGTGGCTCGCCTGCGCGACGCGAAAGTTGACAAGAGAGATATTGAATTCTTTGCAAAAGAAATGAAAGACTTCCCCGACATGAAGGTCTCCATCAGCGGAGACGGCAGGGGAACCGTCACCAATCTTTCAGCGAAGAACCTCAATGTTTCTGATGGTAGGGTAGCGTTGAAGGGTGATCTCACAATGACCGGCCTGCCCGATATCTATTCCACTTACATCACCTTTTCTGAAGGTGAGATACTCACCACCGGGAAAGGCATTATCCATTATGCGCCTGCGCTGCACAACAATCCCAACATTGCCGCGGATAGTATCACCTTCGCTTTCTTCTCGGGCAACTATAAAGGCTATCTCGAAGATTTTCAGGTCAATGGTGTGCTCAAGACCAATATGGGTACCGTCGGCGCGGATGTACGAATGAAAATGCCGGGCTTCACTCCTGCCGATGCTACTTATTCCGGCGTTGTCACCACCGAACAGCTTCAGTTAGGCAGGTTGTTGAGACAACCGATCCTCGGTAATATTTCGGCCAACGAAAAGATATCCGGCACTTCCTTCGATCCTGAAGTGATGCAGCTTCGCATGGATGGTCTGCTCACCGAATTTGGCGTCAACGGCTACAACTATCACAACATTTACACTAATGGTGTATTGGCAAAAAAAGAGTTTAAAGGTAAGCTGATAGTCGATGATCCTAATTTGGCCCTCACCTTCGATGGAGGCCTCAACTATGCCGATAAGCTCATGAAGATCAATGCGACAGCGCATCTGCTTGCAGCGAACTTCCGCGAGATCAAACTCACGCCCGACAATTTCACCGCGGCTGCCGACTTCGACCTCAACTGTACGGGAAGCACTATTGATGACTTCTACGGAAACGCCAAACTGTTCAATATCGACCTCAAGCGAAACGGCCGTAAACTAGCTGTCGACTCTTTGTTCATGTTGTCCTCCGGCAACGATCGCAACCGGCACATCAGCCTCACGAGCGATGCCTTTACTGCCGAGATAAACGGTAACTATCGCCTCAGCGCATTGCCGGCATCGGTTCAGTATTATCTTTCAAGGTACATTCCTAACTACATTAAGGCGCCTGAAAAATACGCGCCCGATCAGGACATAAGCTTCCGCGTCACCACCGCAAAGGTGGACAGCATTTTTGCCATCACGTTCCCTATCCTGCGTGGTTTCGATAATTCAGTGGTATCCGGTTCGCTGAACACAAACGCGAAGAAGTTGCTGCTGAATGCAACCATTCCTTATGGTCGTGTTGGCAATGTTCATTTGCGTAACGTAAGCATTTTGGGCGAAGGGGATTTTAATATACTCGGCGTCAACACAACGGTTGGCAACATAGCCCTTGGTGATAGTATCCTGCATGGTGGTCTGAGCCTCACTGCAACGGTGGGTAGTGACTCCGTTTTGTTCAATCTGGCCACCATGTCGCCCGATCGGGCAAGTTCTTTTGCGCTCAATGGTCGCATTTTTGCGCACAGTGACACGCTGACCCTGAACGTGTTTCCCTCGCAGTTCTATTTGAATCGTGTAAAGTGGCATATTGCGGGTGGCAGCAGTGTAGTTTATTCCGACAAGTACCTTAGCGTGTCAGGTGTCAATCTTAGTTCCGGTATCCAGCGGGTTTCCCTTTCTTCTACGCCGGGTCCCGGCAGCGGGCTGGTTGTTAATACCACCAATCTGGATATGGCACAACTAGGCGATCTTTTCGGGCTTTCGTCATTACAGGCCGATGGTCGCGTAAATGGGAATATCGTAGTTGCAAATACATTTGCCAATACCGAGATCAGCACCAATATCCGTGCCAGCGGCGTTAAGTTGGGTGCTGACACAGTTGGTGCAATAAATGCAGTTGGCCGTTGGGATGTGATGAAGAAGATGTTGTACATCGATCCTCAGACCGGCATTTACCGCGATCATGCAAGTGTTTCGGCATCGGGTCAGGTCGCGCTCGATAGTGCCGCGGCCGAGAAGATCAATGGTGCAATTACTTTCAATAACGCCCGTGTGGCATGGGCTGCGCCATTCCTTACAGGGTTGTTCAGCAACATTCGTGGTGCGGTCAATGGTACCGTGTCTGTCACCGGCTCCAATGACAAGCCGGTAATGGAGGGTAAGCTTACTGTTTCAGACGTCGGCTTCCGTCTCGATTATCTTGGCTGTTATTACACCATTCCGAAAGCTACTATTGGCGTTACCAACCAGCGCATCAGTTTGGGGCAGATACAGGTATTCGATAGCTATAAGAACGTGGCCCTGCTCTCGGGCTACTTCTCACACGAGCTGTTCAATAAAATGCGCATGCGTCTCAAGGTCACTACGCCCAAAATGGAGCTGATGAATCTGGCACGCAACGAGAACGATATCTTCTACGGCAAGATGATCGCAGGCATGGACTCATTCACTATCCGTGGTCCGTTCAATAATATCCGTTTGAACCTGTACAATGGTTACCCGGCAGCAAAGTCTGTCCTGTATATTCCGTCCAGTTCGGGTGGGTACGTAGGGGCGTACAGTTATGTATCATTCAAAACGTATGGTGCCGAACCTGAAAAAACGGATCGCCACACTAAAGACAAAATTTCCATCAACCTCGATGCTAACCTCAACGACCTGGCCGAGATCCACATAGTTATGGATGCAGCCACCGGTGACGAGATAGTAGCTACCGGAAAAGGTAATGTGCAGATGGATATACCGCCTAGCAACGACATGCGCATGTCCGGGCTATATACCATCAATCAGGGGTATTACACGCTCACCTTCCAGCAGGTGGGCATCCATCGTATGTTCCGCCTCAATCAGGGCAGCACCATAGCGTTCAATGGTCCTTTTGAATCCACTCAGATCGCCGTCGACGCTATTTATTCTGTAAAGGCGCGCCTGTACGATCTGCTTTCATCGGGCGAGCGTATGATGATACGCGACAATGAAGCCCGTGACGCGCAGGCGCCGCAGGTAGTAAATGTGATGTTGCACATGAAGGGCCCTATCTACACACCCCAGCTCACTTTCGATCTCGATCTCGAAAGCAAGCACACAAAAGGATCCCTGGCTTATTCCAAGTTGTTGCTCATTAACAACGACGATCGCCAGAAGTTCGATCAGGTGGCCTCGCTGTTGCTGGTCGGCGCATTCATTCCCCCTGAAGGTATGGGGCAGGGTGCCCTCAGTGGTGCCATCAACAATGTTAGCCAGATCATCTCTTCCACCGCTTCGTCAGGCCTCACAAATATTGTGAACAGGCTCATAGGCGATAGGAATCTTAACGTAGCGGTAAAGTACACCAACTATAACTACAGCGATCAGTCACAACAGATAAGCGGGATCAATAGAAGCCAGCTGAAGCTGGGCGTAACTAAAAATTACCTCAACGATCGTTTGCTCATTTCTGTGGGCAGCACTTCCGATTGGGGCAGACCCGCAACAGCCAATAATGCGGCAAATTCATTCAACTTCGCGGGCGATTTCAGGTTGCAGTATCTGTTGGCGCCGGCCAGTGGCCTACGTTTGAATGCATTCCACACCAGCGACTATGACCTCACAAGAGACCGTAATATCCAACGCTCAGGCGTGGGTATAAGCTGGCGCCGTTCCTTCGATAATCTCGATGAATTGTTCCATGCAGGCAGGTATGCCCGTCAGCAAAAAGAAAAGCAGATGAAGGTGATTCAGGCCGCACTCGACTCCGCTTCAAAACACGAGGAGTAAGCCTATTAGATTGCCCACCCGTCTGTGGTCGGCGGGTTTAGCCCATATTCTTCCGGTGATACTTTATCAGACCCTCCATAGGGCTTTGCACTATTTTGCCAAGTTCCAGTTCATACTGGTTGCAGAGGCTCTCAATCACATCCCTGAATGTATAAGCTACCGAACCCGTAAAGTGCAGCGGGCAGGTCCAGCTCTGGCGGTACTTCAGCAGGTTGTGGTGAAAGAAGTCGTTCAGGCAATCTTCAATAATGTTCTCTGCCATGTAATGTCCCCGCATGTCGTTAATGAACGGAACAAACGAAGCCAGATAACGATTGGGGTAGGGGGCACTATACAAGTCGCTTACTATAGCCTGTATATCCTTGCCGAATCGTAGCTCAAATCCTGTCTTTAATTCGGCGTCAAAAGTGCCGTAGGCATAGTACTGCAATATCCGCTTTCCTATATGGTTCCCACTGCCTTCATCGCCGGCTATGTAGCCCAGAGAGGGCTGCTGCACCGCTATCTTGCTGCCGTTGTAATAGCATGATGCGCTGCCGGTGCCCAGTATCGCTACTATTCCCTTCTCGTTGCCGCACAATGACTGAGCGGCCGCCGTAAGGTCACTCTGCACCTTCACGTCTTTCACGCCAAAGTGTTTGCGCAGCACTTGTTGCAGTTGTTTCTGTTTATCTGCTGCCGATGCCCCTGCTCCGTAATAGTAGATAGCATCGGGAACTGTCTTCAATGTTTTCGCCGGAAATTCTTCCTGCAGCATAGCCGCTATAGCCTCGCTGTTCTGTATGTATGGGTTGATACCCTGGGTCTTGAAAAACACTGGTTTCCCTGTTTTTCTCAACAGGCACCAGTCGGTTTTTGTAGACCCGCTCTCGGCTATAAGAAAAGATGGCATAAATACTATTTATTATACAAATATGCACTTTATTTAATCAATATCCTAACCCTTTTCGGCATGTACACATAGTTTGTGTCAATGTTAACAACAGCCAACGTTGAATACCATTTTCTGCTTTTGTATTTTTACTCCACATGCGCTTTCGTTTCTTTTTGGCTTTGCCCCTTTTTGTTGCACTTTTCGCGTCTTTTGTCGGTTCAGCACAGTCTGTTGGCAATTGGCAGGCATACAAAGACCTCCCTGGCGCTGGCTACGGACGGACTGTATTCGAAAACGATTTCTTCCTTGGCTCCGACCGATACTACACCCAGGGCCTCGATCTGGAAATGGTCACACCATTGTTCAATCGCCTCATTACCAATAAACTGCTATACACCCCTCGCTTCAGTTACACCCGTTACGGTATCGGCATTCAGCACAATGCCTTTACCCCCGGCAGTGTTTCAGACCCTGCACTCTTGGTAGGCGATCGTCCCTATGCCGGAGTACTCACTATCCGCAACTTTGCTATTGCTGTCGATACCATGCGCCGCCAGCGTTTTTATACATCAGCCGTTGCCGGGGTCATAGGCAAATCCGCTATTGCAGGCGACATTCAGGGTTTTGTACATAAACTGTTGGGCAACTATATGCCCAATGGCTGGCTCCATCAGATCCGTAACGATATCATTGTCAATTACGATGCCTCTTACGAGAAAGAGGTGCTTCGCTATCGTCGGTTTTTCCTCCTTTCGGCTGCGGCCACCGTAAATGTCGGCACCCTGCTCACCGGTGCCTGTGTCAGCAGTACAGTTATGCTGGGGCATTTCCACTCGCCTTTTTCCGATGAACGCGCCTCCCGCAGGCACCTGCACTTCTATGTCTACGATCAACCTGCTGCCTATTTACCGGGCTACAATGCAACCCTGCAGGGTGGTGTTTTCAATCGCACATCTCCATACGTCATCCGCGAAACCGACATCTCGCGCCCCGTTTTGCGAAACCGACTCGGCTTTGTGGCTTCCTGGCAGAATGTTTCTGTCGAGTACTTTATAACCACCCTCACCCGCGAATTCGCCACCGGCGACAGTCATAGTTACGGTGGTTTTCAGCTTTCCATAGGGTATTGATCACTTCCCGCTCCCCATGTGCTTAGGGTCCGGATTGCGTTATTATAAAGTAGGATAATAAATATATATTCTCACCCAAGGTTTTGGCACGGTTTTGCGTCTTTATATCTGAGTGGTTAGTTTCAATAGCAAAAAGGGCCCTTTTTCAAACGAAGCAGACCACTACCAAACGATTTTTTTACCAAAACAAGACATTCATAACTAAAACCCTGAAAGCCAACCGGCCCCTTTAAACCTATCTTTGTTACAGGCTGTCACTAACCACTGCCTGTCAGCCAAACGGTGTGACGAAGCACCACGAAAAATAAGAGGACGAAATGAACCATATGAAATAACCAAGTATTGACCAACTGACCACCACCTTATGCCCGCATATTCTGAACAGGAAATAATAGCAGGGTGCCGGCAAAAAAGCCGGGCGGTACAGGAGCACCTTTACAAAACGTACTACAGTATGTTTCTTAAGGTTTGCGCCCGTTACGCCAAGGATATGCAGGATGCTGAACAGCTCCTTAACGATGGATTTTTAAAGGTGTTCACTCAAATAGACAATTTCAGGAACTCAGGCTCCTTCGAGGGCTGGATGAGGCGCATTGTCGTAAATACCTGCCTCGACTACCTCCGCAGCCACGCGCTCAAAGAGGAAATGGTAATGCACGTAAGGGCGGTACCCGCCGAGGAAACAAACCTGTCTGTGTCCAATTCCGGCCTCGAGCGGATCGAGTTCAAAGACATGGTCAAAATGATACAAGGACTACCCGCAATGACACGCACGGTTTTTAACCTGTTTGTTTTTGACGGGTTCAACCATAAAGAAATAAGCGAACAACTCGATATCAGCGAAGGGACCTCGCACTGGCATTTGCACCAGGCAAGAAACCTTTTGCAGAAGAAAGTGATGAAAACTGAACAAAACAACGTTACGTATGAAGCCAAGAGAATTTGACGAACTGGTCAGACAGAAGTTTGATCAGAACGAGTTTGCCTACAACCCCGGCAATTGGGACCGGCTTGTAGAGCAAATGGATGGCCGTGCGAAAAAGCGCAGTATGCTCATGTGGTTATGGATGCCCGCCGCCGGTATGGCCGCGTCCGTTGCATTGGCATTGGGTGTCACTTCACTCTGGAAAATGGATCTTCCTGCCGGCAATGCCAAAGCCGGCTACGCAAATGTTGGCAAATGGGCGGCACCGGCACAACCGGCTCCTGTTGCCATGATACCCTATACTCCTCATACTGCTGAGAACACTGTTCCCAAACATATCAGAAAAGCGAGGGCTGTCACAAAGCCTGTTGCCAATACCGCCGTTGCTTCAAACATCGGCCTGAAGCTTAATAATATCGTTCCTGCCACACAGGCACCTGCGTCGGCAACAGTACCTGTAGTAGGCTCATCTGTGGCAAAGGCTGTTGTTCCTCGCAAAAAAGAAACACCCGATCGCGAACCATTACACACTTTCCGTCACGAGATGCACACCGTTCGCAAGCCACTTAATCTCTCTGTAATAGTGATGGGTGGTGTTTGTCAGGGCAGCCGCAACAGCGGCTACATGGCCGGTGCTACTGTTCGTAAAATGATCAACGATAAAGTGTATGTGGAAAGCGACATCGCTTTCGCTACGTCCGACAATACACAGCAGACAATGTACATGGATTACAGTGGCGGCGGTACATATGTTGGTGGCGGGGCTACCGGTGCCACAGCCGCAAGGCCTGGTTCTGCCTCCAAGACCAGCTCTGTAACCACCACCGACAAAGCGCCTGCCACGTCTGGCCCGGTTGGTGTGGCCAAGATGAAGGATATCAACTACAATCTCTACTATGCCCAGATCACGCCCAGCATCGGCTACAAAGTCATGAAGCGTTTGTCAGTAGGTGTCGGTCCCGACTTCCAGAAAATGCTGGTTGATAATCGTCCGGCTACATCCGAAGTAGATAGGGGCAATCTTCAAGTGGCGCCAACATTTGATGTGGGTTTTGTAGGTAAGACCGAGGTCGCACTCACGCAGCGGGTACGCGCCGGCGTGTCATACCGCAAGGGCATCAATGGTGTCATCAATCTCAGCGACAAGTTCATCGACCGCGATTATGTGCAGTTCCAGATGCGCTGCACCATATTCAACCGTTAATAGCAATACTTATTAGTTGTGGCAGGGTCTTTCGTCTTCGGCGAAGGACCCTGTTTTTTGCACTGTCTCTGCTCGCCTTTTCTACAAACTAATCCGTACTCATTCCCGCGTTTTATTTTCTCTCCACACTTTCATGGGTTGAAAAGAAAAAAATATGAAAAGATGCCTCCGAAGTTTTTGCTTTTACAGAATTGTTACTACATTTGCACTCCCAACTGAATGGATCGGTAGTTCAGTCGGTTAGAATGCCGCCCTGTCACGGCGGAGGTCGCGGGTTCGAGTCCCGTCCGGTCCGCAAAGACCCGCTCCTAGAGCGGGTCTTTTGTTATTTTACCTATGAGGTGGCGGAATAGATGGCGGTTTTAATGGATCAAGCAAAATAATTGGGGGAAGGGATAATAGTTTGTTTTTTTTGTGTTCAGACGAGATGAGCACAAAAGACAACTATTCTGCATTGGTAATCCCGACTGGTCGAAGTCTCCAATGCGACGGAAAACAATGCTCCGTTAGGAGCATCAGCTTTGTAGCAACTTGTTTGTCATGTGTTTCATGCTCCGTAGGAGCTACCCGATCACGCGGGCGAATGGCCAACCATCATGTCGCGTATTCTCTGTAAATTACATGATGCAATGTAGTCGCAACATCGAGGGCATTACTTCCCTCATTTTGTGCATTATGCTCTTTTGGTGCCCCATCGCACAGGCTCAGTTCTTTCGTCACAAAGAGCGCGAGTATTCGTTGATAGATGTACGCGAGCTATTTAAAGACACGGCAAAATTTCAGAGCCCTCTGTTGCATTATCGGGGCAGCGATACACTATATCATCACTTTACACGCCGCGTTGTAGACGATTTTATGTTCATACGGATCAGCCGGTCAGAACTCTACCTTGCCGATGTTCGCCCGTATCGCAACAAAAGTAGTGAGTCGTCCTGTTGCTACTTTCTGAGCGTAAACGAGAATTTCAAAATTGTTCCGGATCGCTGATCTGTTACCGTCTCAACTGTTACGGCAGATATGGACAACGACCCGACTAGTTGAAGCGTCACGCTTCTCTGCTCAACGTAGTCTGCATAAACTTGTTTGGCGTATGTCTCCGACTACGTCATAGCGGCTGGCTATCTCCAGATTGCCGAAAACCGCACCCAATGGACGACGCGTCTCGCTTGCGTCGAAGTGCTCCGCAGGAGCTGCCGTTACTCCCCCGGAAGATCCAACGCATACTGCATCGCTGCCGCCAGCACCTCGATCTTTATATCCTGCAATTTTCTGAACTTGATACAATATCCCGTCACAGTGGCTTTGCCCAGTTCCTTTCCGTATGTCTGCTGCAGAAAGGTCTTGTCTTTAATACCCATTATGTGCACCGATATCCCCGTGCTGTTGGCGCTCAATCCCACCCTGAAGAACTCACGGGTCGATCCATTAGCGTACCGGATAGTGTACAAGCCATAGCCGATTGTAGGGTTGCTCACCGTTTTGTCGTTAGCATCCTTCCCGTCAAAGAACCACAGCCGCTTACCTGCTGATATGCGACTGACCAGCTCATGCAGCGTCACCATGTCCCGTCGTTTTGGCTCAGGCAAACTGGATATATAGGTGGCTATTTGTGCGTGTACATTCATTTATTTAGAAAGATATACAAAGGACAGTTTGGGTGAGTGAAAAATCTGTGATTGATCCTGTTGTGTATGGCCAGTTATCAACTCTTATTGCTTGACGGAGAGTACTGGCAGAGATCATGGGTATAAAAAAGCCGGCGATGTGGTCACCGGCTTTTCCTGTATCGATGAACTTATCTGTTTATCACTATTCGTTCTGTCTGGTTAATTTCCTTTAGGGCAGAACTGATCTGTACAATGTAAAGCCCGTTCGCAACACCACTCAGATCCAATTTATTTACCGCAAGTTTCCCGGCGTTGGTCGATAGTACTTTCCGTCCTATCGGGTCATATACATCTATGTTGCCGTCTTCAGGGCAGTTGGCGATGTATACAATGCCATTTGATGGATTGGGCGACAGATGTACTTTGTTAATCTTCTTGTCGTTGGTAGCACTGGGGGGCATGTTCACACTGCACCTTCTGAAGGATATATCGTCAAGCCCGTAGTCGAAACCATTCCAATCCGACGTCTCATCCTTTATACTTACCGTTGCCGTTGTGCTGGTTCCCGAATACCAGGTACCGGTATATTCGATCCAGGTTCCTGTTGTTGTTGGAATTGCCATTGTTCCCAAAGAAGTGCCGTTCACCAACACTTTCAGCACAGCTGCTCCGGGGGTAGGTAAAAGGTTCATGGCGCTGATCCACATTGAGAATACATAATTGCTGGATGGTACCACCGGCAGAGTCTCAGTCCACACTTGCAGCGTACTATCCTGACCATTCACAATCATGAAATTACCCGTTCCGGTAGTGTGATCGTGCCCGGTAAAGTACTTGTGTAGAAAAAACGCGTCGGTTCCTACCGAGTACGCTTCATCGTGATACGGAAACAAACAGTTGTAAGAACTGCAGTACACGTAGGTTGTGGTGAAGGCGGTGTTGCCTGCACTGAAATCTCCGTTGATCACAATGTTGGTGTCCAGATATCCGGCATCCATGCACGGATTGTTGCCCGTAGATTGGGCGTTACTGCTCACGGGAAGGCACAATGCTCCCGCAATGAGAGTGTTTTTGATGAAATTTTTCATATGGGTATATTTTCATTAACAAAAATACCAAAATATTTTTACCAATAGAAAATATTTATCAGATGCACTGCAACAGATGGAATTGTATCCATTGAAGCGCCATATCATTAGATTATGTCGGTAACAAGTTGATCTCTTGAGCCATTTAGTGGCATTGGGCTGTTGCCGTCGGTCTTTTACTTTGTTGCATTTATTTTGCTTGTCAACTCATCTACCATCGCGTCCCGCTCATCTGGTGTAACCACAATCTTCTTACCTGCCGATGTCTCCAACAGCACATAGTTTTTCCGTTGGCTGCAATACCAAGTCATAGACCCGTATGGTTGTTTGAAATACTTCCCTGTATATCCGAATAATCCTCCATTCCCAAAGGTCCGCACAGCAAAGCGCATGTCCTTGGCCTCTGGCAGAATTATTTGCGCGATATCCGAGTAGGGTATTGATATTTTCGATATTTTCCGATCCACCACAACTGCTTCGTCCGTCAGTGTAACTGCCTCCGGGCGGTACAGCCAGAAGGCAACAAGCATTACCGTCAGCAGCACCGGCCCTATGAAGGCTACAATTGTTGCAGGACTGCCTTCCATTTCGCCAATGCTTTTATAGCCGGTCACAGCAGTGACAATTATCATTACTGCAATGAACCCTGGTATGATCACCGACGCCGGCATGTCGGTCGTGGTTTTATAGGTAGTCATGTTTGTATTTTTTGCGATAGTCAAAGATACCGCAAGTTATTCCGGTTCTTAAGAAAGACTCTGGCTCTCTGGCGTGTCGTAGGTCGTTTCAGATATCTTACGAATGATCACGTCCAACTCATTTGCCGACTGTACAATAGAATTATACAGATCAAAGTCTTCCACTTCATTGCGTTGCACCCCATCCTGCAATAGCTGCACAAGCCCCAGGATGCGTGCCAGCGGCGCCCGCACAACATGCGATTGCTGCCAGGCAATTTCCTGCATCTTCCTCGACGATTCTTTCGCACGCGTCACGTCAAGGCAGGCACCCACCAGCTTCACCATATTTCCCTTGTCATCTTTCATCACCCGCAACCAGGATTGTAAGCAGCGCACCTCGCCGCTTGGACGCACTATCCGCTCCTCAAACGCTATTTCTTTCTTCTCCTCTATAGCTTTTCCCATTGCGGCACGCACTCGTTCCCTGTCTTCGTCATGTATTTTTGAAAGGTAGTTTTCGTAGCTCGGCACAAAGGTGTTGCTGTCCAGACCATATATCCTGTACAGTTCGTCCGACCACAGTAAACGTTCAGACGCCATATCCCACTGCCACGTTCCGAAATTGGCAAGCTCCTGGGCTTGCGATGCCATCAGGTTCATTTCGCTAATGGTCGCGGCATACCGTTTATTCTCAATGATCACCTGCATCAGCGACGCTGATCTGTCAATGATCGACAACTCCATCTCGTTCGGCGTTTTCACCGTAGTGTAGTACATCGCAAATGTCGCTACCACAGCACCTTTAGAGTTTACGATTGGTTGAGACCAGCACGCCCGCAACCCATACCCCATTGCCAGGTCTTTGAAGTCAGCCCAGCGTTCATCATGTTCAATGTCTGTTGCGATCACTCGCTTATTAAGGAAGGCCGCAGTCCCGCAAGATCCTCGATTCTGCCCTATGGTTAATTCGTTGATCGCTTTTACATATCCTTCCGGTAGCGATGGTGATGCCCAGTTGTAGGCCTTGCCGTTCGATATCCGCAACACCGAACATTTCATCGCAGGGAAGAGGCGTTCTATTCCGCTCGTGTGGAAATGTAAGATCCTGTCCAGCTCAGCGTTTGGTTCGGCATTCATTTCCAGCACCTGCTTTTCCAGCTGTTCCAGATCGGCCAGAAGTTTGTTCAGCGTTATGTCCATCATGATACCGCTAAGCCGTTCCCTTCCGTCGTTCCCCTTCAGTACTGACGTTGTGTTGCGCAGCCATACAACGCTCCCGTCTTTATGCATCATCCTGAATTCAAGATCATAGGTATCAGTATCCCCTCCGAAATAATAGAAAGATTTGACCATTTCCATGTCGTCAGGATAGACATGATTGAGGCAGAAATTCTCGGTGCCCATCCATTCCTCAGGCGTATACCCCAAAATTGATATGGCATTCTTACTCACGAAGTCAAAAACCATCGATTTTCTATCAGCCTCCCAAACAATGCCATTGAGCGACTCCAGCAAGATCTTATACCTATTCTCCGACACAGCAAGCTCTTCAGTTTGAGTTTTCATATTAAGAGTGTAAATGTTCTACTATAAAGTTACTGTTTAAGTAGTTGTTTGAATATATATTAATGTATAATTCCATAGTCTCTGATAATTTTCCAGAGAGCAAGCGACAAAAATACTTAACGTGGTGCCTTGTTTGCTGCTAGTGTAAGTAGTGTCATGCATATATTCCGCAGGCATGCTAATACATGTGTATTAACGCATTTTCCTTTGAACACCACCTCGGTTTTTCACATCACCCTATTTTGTTTTTCAATAGTCGCGGATATCAATCCTTCATAATTTTGCATGTACATACATTTAAAAACACAACCAATGACAATAGAACAATCAGTACTCTTCAGCCCATACACCTTGGGAAAGATCAGTCTCGCCAACAGGGTAGTAATGGCACCCATGACACGTAGCCGTGCCATAGGCAACCTGCCCAACGACCTCATGACACAATACTATGCCGACCGTGCCGGCGCCGGCCTTATCATCACCGAGGGCGTTGCACCTTCCGCCAACGGCTTGGGCTATTCGCGCATTCCCGGCTGTTTCACAGACGAGCAGGCTGCCGGTTGGAAAAACATTGCCGATGCAGTACACGCCAAAAGCGGCAAGATATTTATGCAGCTCATGCATACCGGTCGTATAGCCCATGCATACAACATGCCTGCCGGCGCCAAAGTGGTGGCCCCGTCGCCTATAGCTGCCGATGGTACTATGTGGACCGACACGCATCAGATGCAGGCACATCCTGTTCCTGAAGAGATACGAACTGCCGGGATACCTGCACTCATAGCCGAGTATGTTCACAGCGCAAAGCTGGCTGTAGCTGCGGGTCTGGACGGCATAGAGATCCATGCTGCAAACGGCTACCTGCCTATGCAGTTCCTCAGCCCCTCATCCAACCAGCGCACCGATCAGTACGGTGGTAGCCCCGAGAACCGCAACCGTTTTGTGTTGGAACTCGCAGCCGCATTGGTAGCAGCAATTGGTGCCGACAAAGTAGGCATCCGTCTGTCTCCGTTCAACCCGTACAACGGTATCACACCTGATGCAACTGAAGAGGCGCAATACCTCATGCTAACAGAAGGACTCAGCAGCCTGGGCCTGGTATACCTGCACCTTGTTACTTACGCTATGCCCAAGGATATGATACCAAAGATGCGCAAGGCGTTCAATGGTACCCTCATGCTCAACGCCGGCTACACTGCTGACCGTGCTTCATCAGACATTGAGGCAAATGCCTGCGACCTGGTCTCCTTCGGCAATCCGTTCATCTCCAATCCCGATCTCGTGCACCGCATGAAGTCTGGTATCGAGTTGACGCCTCCCGATCCTGCAACATTCTTTACGCCTGGCGCCGAGGGTTACAACACCTACGCAGTGCATCAATAACATTGCTATAGTGTACCCTGTGCTGATGACGAACGAAACAGAAGAACCGATGACTAACAGATGAACGTGCAAATGATGGGTACATGATCCTGCAAACAAGAGGCCTCACAAACGTGGGGCCTTTTTGTTTCAGGTTATTTTAACAGCTCCGGCCGCCTGCATAAGGGCGCAATTTCTTATCTTTAAACATATTGACAACCGCCATCATCATATCGTTGTGCAGCCTGCTGCTCATTGCCTACCTGTTCGATGTTACAGCCGGTAAAACACGCATACCCTCTGTCATCCTGTTGTTAGCCCTTGGGCTCTCCGTTCAGTACGTACTCAGGTGGCTGCACATTTCCCTGCCCGATCTCACGGTGGCGCTACCCGTGCTCGGCACCGTCGGCCTCATACTTATTGTGCTTGAAGGTGCGCTGGAGCTGGAAGTGGCGCCCGAAAAGGTGGCTGTGGTCAGGAAGGCCACCTATATGGCCGCGCTGCCCATGGTGGTTATGGTCTTCGCCGGCGCCGCATTGCTATTCTCAATGGGGCAGGGCTCATTCCGCAGCCTCGTCATCAACATGGTGCCGCTGGCGGTCATCAGCAGTGCGGTTGCCATACCCACTGCACGCGCGCTCAGTAGGGCTCACAACGAATTTGTGGTCTACGAAAGCAGCCTCTCAGACATCCTGGGTGTGGTGTTGTTCAACTTTGTCGTCGCCAACGAGGTCATCAACGGCTGGGCATTCCTTCACTTTGGGGGGCAGCTTTTGGTCATGGTGCTGGTCTCCTTTGTTGCCACTATCGGTCTGGCATTCTTACTCCGCAAGATAGATCACCATGTCAAGTTCATTCCCATCGTGCTGCTCATAGTGCTCATATATGCCCTCAGCAAGGTATACCACTTGCCCGGCCTCATTTTCATCCTGTTGCTGGGCTTGTTCCTCGGCAACGTGGGCAAGCTCTCGGGTATCAGCATTTTCAGCCGGCTCGATCCCCGCGCCCTCAAGGTGCAGGTGCACAAATTTGGCGAGCTTGTCACCGAACTTGCATTCCTCACACGCGCCTCGTTCTTTCTTTTGTTCGGCTATACCATCAATGTTTCCGAGCTTATTGATACCGGCTCGCTGGCGGTTGCGCTTGGCCTTGTTGCGGCCATCTTTGCCATCCGTGCCTTGTTCCTGCGGCTATTGCGTTTGCCGGTTTTGCCGTTGTTGTTCATAGCCCCACGGGGCCTTATCACGGTCCTGCTGTTTCTCTCCATCCCCGCAGCGGCCACTGTTCCCGTCATCTCCCGCGGATTGGTCATTCAGGTAGTGGTCCTAACAGCACTTATCATGATGGTAGGCACTATGGTGGCCGGTCGAAACCAGCCATCTAACGGCACTGCTTCCTGATCCTTAAGTTTAGTTATCCAGTTTCACTTCGAGGAGCTTGGGCCAGTTCTTGCCCGTTATGAAGATCCGGTTGCCGGTAGCGTCATATGCAATACCGTTCAGCACCTCAGGCGCGTCTTCATCGCCCGACAGTGGCGGGATGCCTGTCTGCTGGCGCAGGCCGCTAAGGTCCACACGGCCCACCACCTTGCCGGTTGCCGTATCTATTTTCAGCAGCAGGTCCAGTTGCCATTGGTTCGCATAGATGAAGCCCCTTATCAGCTCCATTTCGTTGATGCGGTACACCGGGCCACGTTCATCCGTCACGGCCAGTTGTTTTACTATGTTGCCGCTCGCAGGGTCCATAAAATACAGTATGTTGCCGCCATCGTTAAAGATCAGGTGGGTGCCATTGTTGGTCATGCCCCAGCCTTCCTGTGTGGGGAAGGGGAATGTGCCTTCCTGTTTCAATGTCTTGGCGTTATAGATAAAGCCCTTACCCTCGCGGTAGGTAAGCTGGTAGAACTTGCCGTTCAGCAGCGTCAATCCCTCGCCAAAGTAGCGCGCTTCCATCTTGGTAGACTGTACCACCTTGCCGGTTGTCAGTTCCACCTTACGCACATCCGATTCGCCATACTGCCCCACGCTCTCATACAGAAACCCGTCATGAAACTCCAACCCTTCGGTAAACGCCTTCGGGTCGTGCGGATACTGGTTTACTATGTTGTAGCCTATAGGGGTTGGTACCACAACAGACTCACTGGGTGCCGTTTCGGTAGTGGCCTGTTCTGCCGGTTTTTCATTATTGCAGGCGCCCAGCAGCAGTGTCAGGGTCAGCAGTAAACTATATCTTTTGTGTAGTGTCATGTCGTTTGAATCCTATAAGTGTTCGTTGGGGTGGGGTGTTCTCCGATTCTTCATCCTGAGGCGGGAAGGCCATACCGGTAAAGCTGGAATAGAAAGCCTCTTCCATGCCGCGTTGTATCAGTTCATTCGCATCCTTCATGGTTATCTCGCCCGGCTCCTGAAACATACCCAGACTCACCATCTCGGGTAGTTCTTTGTCCAGATCGCTGTAGTGGGGTTGCAGCAGCACCAGCACTTGTCCCGTTATAGTTGGGTTAAAGGATATGCTGAATCCCTCTTCGTCATACGTTTTCTTCTCGCCCATAGAGTTACGGAAGGTCACCAGCATCGGCATAGGGCCCGACCGGAATGCTACCGATGGCATGCGGTTGCTCGTGCCCCTTATGTCTTCGTTGAAGGCGTGCAGCGTATCTACGTAAAAGCCTTGCTTGTAGGTAGCGTTGTTGTTCAGGTGGTCGGCTATCTGCATCAGGTGTTCACGCAGTTCTTCCGACTTGTGTAACCACTGATCTCTTCTTTCCTTCACCTTGGCATATCCGTCGTTGTAGCGGTTGGCTATTTTCAATATCTCTTCAAACATGGCCGGCATTTTGGCACCACTACCGCATGGCGGCGGGGTGCGGTTTCAGACGGTGCAAAATAAGATATTTATAGGCAAATAACCTGCCGCTCCACAACAAAGCAGGCCACCGTATCCACGGTAGCCTGCTTTCGGCGTTCCCACGGTGACCGGCAATTATTCTTCGTCCTGAGAAAAGATCTCGTCGTCCGATGTTGTTTCTTCATCCTCTTCGCTCAGCTCCCCGGCTTCTTCAGTGCCTTCAATGCTGTCTTCTTCCGTTGTTTCTTCTTCAAATACAATTGTCTCTGTCTGTGCGGTACTTTCTTCCGCGTTCATCACCTCTGAGGTGTTTTCGGTTTGTTGCTGCACTGTGTTTTCCATTTTGTTTGTTTTATGGTTAATGATACCTGCAATGTAGCCGTCGCATATTACCACAACCACACCGCCGGCAGAAATAACCGGCATATAACCCTTTGTCAACATTGCGGCAATACCGCCGTAATGCTGTGGTAACACCGATAGTCAGTATATTGCTGCCCGAAAAAACTGACTATGTTTCTGCGCAGGCAATTTCCGGTAGTGGTAGCAGCGTTCGCGGCACTGTGGTTGCAGGGGTGCGGCAATGCCGGTAGTGTGCCGGCCACCGTCACCTTTACAGAGCATGTGGCACCCGTATTGTATGCCAACTGTGCCATTTGCCACCGCCCCGGTGGCAGTGCCCACTTCTCGCTCGTCACCTATGCCGATGCCCGCAAGTATGCGGTGCCCAATGCCTATGTGACCCGTCGCCGCATTATGCCGCCCTGGCCCGCCGATCCGCACTACACCGAGTTCGTAGGGCAGCGTGTGCTCACCGAGCGCGATATCGCCCTGCTGGAAAAATGGGTCAAGGATGGCACACCCGAAGGCCCCCAGGACCGCCTGCCGGCCCTTCCGCAGTTCCCGTTCGGTTCTCAGGTGGGCACGCCAGATATGCGCATACCTGTGCAGCCCTATCTGTTGCCCGGCGGAAGTGCCGACAAGTTCCTGCTCGTAAAAGTACCCTACGAGCTGCCCGCCGATACCTTTGCCAGTCTCATAGAGTTCATCCCCGGTCGTGCCAATATCGTGCACCACGTCAATGGCGACATGGTGAAGTATGATGCCGACCGCAAGACCGATGTGTTTGCCGGCGACCGTATTGTAGAAATGGCCGGCGACACGGCCACGCTATTGCAGGCGTTTCAGCGGCTGGGTCTTCCCAACGATGATGGCAGCTATCCTGTTCTGCAGAAGTCGGTGGTCAACTACCTGCCCGGTGTCTATGGCCAGCGCTACCCCGACGGATTGGGCGGTTACCGCCTGCCGCGCAAGGGTGCCTTCCTGCTCAACGATATGCACTACGGTTTTAACAACAAGGCCGATGTCACTGACAGTTCCTTCATCAACATCTTCTTCTCGCCCCTGCCGCCCAATAGGCCGGTGCAGGAGTTTCAACTGGGTACCTGGGGCGTAGTACCTGCCCAGCCCGATATGCAGATACTGCCCAACACTATAAAGCCGGTGTACAGCCGGTACACAGTACCTTCCGATATCTCCATACTCACCATCAACCCGCACATGCACTTGCTGGGTAAGAGTTTTAAGGCTTATGCCCTGAAGCCTAATGGCGACACTATACGCCTCATCTCCATTCCCCGGTGGGACTTCAACTGGCAGTACTTCTACACCTTCAAAAAGATGGTGAAGGTGCCTGCAGGCAGTACCGTTGTTGCAGAGGGCATCTACGACAACACCACCGCCAACCTCAACAACCCCTTCAGCCCGCCGCGCCTTGTTACCGACCAGAACGGCAGCATGAAGGCCACCGACGAGATGTTCCAGTTCATTGTTACCTATGTGCCCTACCAACCCGGCGACGAGGAGGTGAGTCTGGAACGCAAACAATAGCCATATAACCGATTGACACAATATCATTAACTTTACCAAAAACAACCTGATATGAAGCAAACTTTTCTTGCCATCGCTACCGCTCTCGTTTCGGCAGCATCGGCAACTACCTATGCGCAGCAGGCGCAACTGAAACCCGGAGATGGTATGCCACGTGTGAGCACCGAAATGTACAGTGCCACCGACGGCTCCCTGATCCCTTACTACAAAACTGCCGACAAGAACGGTATGCTGGTGATCTTCTCGTGCAACACTTGCCCCTATGTGGTGAAGAACGAAGAGACCATCCGCAAGACCATTGCCTATGCGCGTCAGCATCATGTAGGCGTGGCCATCATCAACTCCAACGAGGCTAAGCGCGAAGGTGATGACGCCTTCAGTGCCATGAAGGATTATGCAGCCAAGCAGGGCTATTCAGTGCCTTACCTTATGGACAAGGACTCTAAACTGGCCGACGCGTTTGGTGCCAATCACACGCCCGAAGTATTCCTGTTCAGCAACCAGAACACATTGGTGTACAAGGGTGCTATGAACGACAACCCTGCCACTCCTGCCGAAGCAAAAGTGTCTTACATCAACAACGCAATTGATGCCATGATCGCCGGCAAGCCCGCGGACCCTGCAGCTACAAAATCTATAGGTTGCAGCATCAAGCGCAAATAAGGTTTCGATCAATTGACAATACTAATCAGCCGTGGCAACCGCCGCGGCTTTTTTTTGTGCCGGTAGGCAGAATGCGGTGCGTTGTCTTCTTATGCATCAGTTGTATTTTACTTCTCACTCAGCCGGTTTTTTTCTTCTTTTGGGTGTTTTGGTCTTCGGTTTTATCTAATTCATTGATTTTCAATTGTTTTTCGAGAGGTTGGGCTTCTTGCCAATTCGCAAAACTGCGCACCTGCCTTGTCGGCAGGCAGGCTTGCTTCCCATTTGCTTCTCACTTACTTCCCACTTGCTTCCCAAAACCTGCGCACTTCTTCTCACCTGGTGCGCAGGTGGGAAGTGGAATAATGTTTTAATATTTGGTTTGCTGCCTCATTTTCTTCTGTTTCTATTCAAGTTACAACGGTGCGTGAAAACGGGCAAGAGGAAAGTTTTATGATAGTGCGTTTTGTGTAGTGTGATAGAAAGTTGTTTTGAGGTAAAACTTTATCATGTAGGCCGTCATTGCGAACATAGCGAAGTCCGCGGGTGGGTTGTGACGAAGCAATCTCGCAATGCAGCTGCGTCAATTAGAACTGTGGACTATTGCTATTCGCCTGTAGCTGTCGTTGATCCTGCAGATGTACAATCCGTCCTGAATGGATGAGATATCAATGTCAATAGTCGTTTTGCCGTTGCAGTTTTCTGTATAAACAAGTCTCCCCGATAGGTCCATAATAGATATGGTTGTGATCGGGGCATGACTCTGTAATGTCAGTTTGGATGATGCCGGATTAGGGAAAATGCTGAAAGATACGTTATCCGGCACTTCGTCAATTCTATTCGGTTTTCCCGGGTACTCACCGCAATGTTTGCCATTCTTGAACGAGTAATTGAGACTACCGCTTTCTTCGTTACACAGCCAATCCCACGGAGTGGCGACGGTCGTAAACAAGAACTTCAACCTGGGGAAGCCGGTTTTGTAGGATAGATAGTATGGGCATCCTTCAAACGGTATGTAGCGCTTTAGTTCATGGAGTTTTCCTATTGCACATGCACTGTCTTGTGGGTAGTAGAACTGTTCTATCATGGTTTGATGGTAAGACTCAGGCATATATGTCGGAAGCAATAAAGTAGAATCTGTATATAAGGTGTAGATTGATTTCTCATAGTTGATGATAAGTGTGGGGTGATATGGGTCAGGATGGTAAAGTCGGTATGATTTCCACCTTTGAATAGTAAATACGTTATGGTACGGGTCAGGGGAAGTTTTGCTTAGTATACTGTCATACATAAGTACATCAGTCGTAACGCTACCGATAACATTGTTTGTCCGCTCTGCCGTTAGGTATGCATCGCCCGGAGAAAAGTCATAAGTCTCATATGTTGTAGCGTTGTGGTAATCGCTGCGTGTAAACACTCCGCCGCCAACACGGGATAGCGTAATATCAGCAACCGGAGGCCGATAAGGAAACGTGTAGAGGTCGAATATCTGTACAAATCCGTTATTCTTGCTGATGATGATCTCCCGTCCGTTCAGGGTATCCGATGAATCGGGCGTTGTGCCTATATAGGCGTTCAGCCTGATGCGCTTCACTGAATCGAAGATGCCCGCAAACGTCATTGTATCCAGCGATAGCACTTCAGCCTCATATCGGGAGGCAGAAAAACCGTCGGTGTAGAACATCCATTTTTCTCCGGGTAATGCCCTCGACTTTATGATCACTGTATCCATCAACTTAGTGTTGAAGAAATAGGTTCCGTCGGGCTTCTTTATAATGCGGCTGCCTACCCAGCTTGCTTCAGACGGATCGCAGGGTGTGCACGAGCTTCGTAATGATTTAAAAGGGAAGAATAGCGAGTCAGTGCCTGACACCTTTACAGAGTCAATGGCGATACCTCGGAGATAATAATTGCTATTTGTAAAGTAGAGTCGCGCACCGGGGTATATGCAGGCATATTTCTGCGCCATCGCGAAAAGTGGTAATAAGACGATGATAAGGGAGAGGAATTTTTTCATGATCGGTGTTGTAGTATAAAATTATAGAATAATATCCGCATTTATGTTGATCATAGTAATTATTCTAAGGTTGTTCCTGATGCGCTGTGCTAACATCAGGAACAACACTGGGCACCATCGAAGCCGTCATTTCGACGACAGGAGAAATCTCCTGAGCATGAGTACTGTTGTTGATCGTTGCTGTGGAGCAAGTGACGGGGGTAGGTGCATATGCCCGGGAGATTTCTCGCTACGTTTGTCCCAACTGACGTTGGGCCTGCACTGCGCTCGAAATGACGGACATCTATTTGGCTTTTCCCCTTTTTACTCAGAGGATCTGACGATGGAGGGATTTTTGCGGGGTGGGGTGACCGGAAACCGGCATAGGTGCATATACCTTGTTGTTCCTGATGCGCTGCTTAACATCACGAACAACACTTTGGGGTTCTACGGGCTTACGCTTGACATTCCCTGCGGCTTGTGTATTTCTACCCTTCATATTGACATTGTTTTATGAATGTCATTTATCAATTCAATGTATCTTTGCCCCCTCATGTCTGATGCACTAAAACACGAATGCGGACTGGCCTACATAAGGCTGTTGAAACCACTTTCATATTACCACCAGAAATATGGTACTGCCTTCTTCGGCCTCAATAAGTTGTACCTGCTTATGGAAAAGCAGCACAACCGCGGCCAGGATGGGGCAGGTATTGCCACCGTGAAGCTGAATACCGAGCCAGGTCATCAGTTTATGCACCGCTTGCGGGTAGGTGGTGCGCAGGCTATAGCGCAGATATTTCAGAACATCAGTCAGGAGGTGGGCGACCTGGAGAAAATGTACCCCGATATAGCGCAGCACCCCGGCCTTATGAAGGGCTACATGCGCTTTATGGGCGAGGTGATAATGGGTCACCTGCGCTATGGTACACAAGGCAAGAACAATGTGGAGTTCTGCCATCCGTTCATCAAGCCGCACATCAACCCCACACGCAGTCTGGCCATGGCCGGCAACTTCAACCTGGTGAACACCGACGAGCTGTTTGCAAGGCTGGGGCAGCACCCCAACAATACACTGCGCGAAAGCGACCTGGGTGCTATGATAGAGACCATTCACTATTACCTGTGTATGGCCGATGACAGCAACCCGGCACGCCTGAATATAGAAGGTATCCTGAAGCAGGCCACAGCTCACTTTGACGGTGGTTATGTGTTCTGCGGACTTATAGGCAACGGCGACAGCTTTGTGATGCGCGACCCCAACGGCATAAGGCCTTGTTACTACTACGCCAACGACGAAGTGGTGATAGCCGCCAGCGAGCGTGCTGCCATCATGACGGCCTTTAACTTGACACAGGAACAGATACAACAACTGGAGCCGGGTCACGCCATAATAGTGAATGCAGCGGGCGAATTCACAAATGCCGAGATACTGGCGCCGCGCCAATTGGCAGCGTGCAGCTTCGAGCGCATCTACTTCAGCCGTGGCAGCGACCCCGAGATATACCGCGAGCGTATGGCCCTGGGCCGCAACCTTGCCGGTCGTGTACTGGACGCGCTGGACAATCACCTGAGGCAGACAATAGTATCGTTCATACCCAATACGGCTGAGACGGCTTTCTATGGCCTCATCAAAGGATTGGAAGACTACCTGAAGGACATACAGGTGAAGCGCATACTGGCGCGCCCTGACATGCCTGAAGAGGAAATGCGCGAGCTGATAGGTCGCAGGGTACGAATAGAAAAGATTGCTATCAAGGATGTGAAGATGCGCACCTTCATTACCGAAGACGCGTCGCGCAACGAGATGGTGCAGCACGTGTATGACATAACCTATGGTACTGTGAAGCGTGGCGAAGACACGATAGTAGTGATAGACGACTCTATTGTGCGCGGCACTACTCTCAGGGAAAGTATCATCAAGATGTTGAACCGCCTGGGTCCTAAGCGCATCATCATTGTGTCATCGGCACCGCAGATCCGCTACCCCGATTGCTACGGCATAGATATGAGCCGCATGGGCGACTTTATTGCCTTCCAGGCAGCGGTGGAACTGCTGACCGAGCGCGGACAGGCAGGCAAGCTGCACGATATTTATCAACTGTGTAAAGACGCGGCAGCCAATGGCACACTGGACGCGCGCAACTATGTGCAGGGAGTTTACGAGTCATTCGCAGACCAGGAGATAAGCGACAAGATAGCGCAGATGCTGCGCCACGAAGAGGTGACCGCTCAGGTAGATGTGATCTATCAATCGCTGGAGGGACTTCACGACGCGTGCCCCCACAACCCCGGCGACTGGTACTTTACCGGAAACTACCCGACACCGGGTGGCAACCGC
>JAEUVY010000102.1 GCA_016786565.1 Flavipsychrobacter sp. | reverse complement strand
CAACAAGTGAGCGTAAATAGAAGGGAATACTATCACGGTGAAAGCTCTCTTTAAATTCCAGGTCTGAACTCTCTCTTTGTCTAATATGTCCCTTAGAGTTTATGTTGAATTTGAAGTCCATAATCGCATAATATCCAAAGGTAAGACTTTAGTAAGGACATGTTTGGTGTTTTGCATTCCGTCTCAAGCCGGTCTCCTTTTTTAGGAACCTGCCTCCTATCGCAATCCTAAAGTTGAATTTTCCGCACTCGTCCTCAAATGTTTCGAGGGTGCCGCTACGCAGTTTTGTAACGCGTGCGGCATGAGTTGCCAACATTTACGAAACCACCAATTCTGTTACATCACAGGCAGCGTGCTGCTTATCATAGATCTTTCATTTGCCCTGCAATGTGCACGTTTGTAACTTGTATAGATGTTGCAGAAAATGAGGCTAAGAGGTGTGTGCGGTGGTTTTATTTTATTGTCCCGAAAAGCAATCGGGAAGAGAAAAAAGTGGGGCCTGCCTGCCGACGAGGCAGGCGGGAGTTTTTCCTGCCTGCCGATTAGGTAGGTGGGAGTTTTTCGGGAGTTTTTCGGGAAGCAAACTACCCACTTGTTCCCCACAAACCAATTGAAGATCAATGAGAAATCGCCATTTCGCCCCCAAAATGAGAATTGCAGATTTGGGAGAAATTGTGCGGTGCGTTATCCGGCATCTGGTGCCGGGCATCCGTCAGCAATAACCCTTGTCCCCTTTGCCGGCATGGCATGCAAAGGGACGGATGGCTCGTTTTGTATGAGTGCGCTCATATACTCATCAGTCACTTTGCGAAAGCCAAAAGCTACTTTCATAAGAAATGCCCCCACTTGCAGGGTTTGCCAATGCAAATTTGTGTCTTACAAAAAACAATCTGATATGAAAGCTAACATTTACAAGATCGCTGCCGGCTGTATGGCAGGCATATTACTGTCAATGAGTGCCACATCGCAAACCATCTACACCTTTAGTGGTGGTGCTGCCGGGTTTGCGGGCGATGGTGGGCCGGCTACAGCGGCGCAGCTATCCCGGCCGGCAGCGATACGTTATAACAGCAGCGGGCATATTTGTTTCGCTGATGCCAACAATGAACGAATAAGGAGAATAGAGTCGGGTTCGCTCACAATCAGCACTGTTGCAGGATCGGGTTCATGGGGTTTTTCGGGCGATGGTGCTGCGGCTACGGCTGCCCAGCTTTACTTTGGAGGCACCGGGGGGGATATAGTATTTGATAACAGTAACAACATGTACTTTGCCGACTTGTATAATCAGCGCGTACGCAAGGTCACCCCGGCGGGTATTATCAGCACTGTTGCCGGCGATGGCTCTTCCGGCTCTTCAGGTGATGGTGGCCCTGCAACAGCAGCCCGCATTTGGGACCCGATGGGATTGGCTATAGATGCTGCCGGAAACCTTTATATCGCAGAACACCGTGGACATAGGATCAGAAAGATAGACGTTGCTACCGGCATTATAACCACTATAGCGGGAACCGGCACAGCGGCCTACTCAGGAGACGGCGGTCCTGCCACGGCGGCAGAAATCGGGTATCCGCTGGGAATGATATTTGACGCTTCCGGCAATCTGTTCGTTGCAGAATACTCAACCGGAAGTATAAGGAAAATTACGCCGGCCGGAGTAATATCCACACATGCCACGGGTCTGTTTGAGCCTATGTATCTGGATATAGACCAAGCAGGCAATATTTTTGCAGGTAGTGAAGAAACAATGGTGTACAGGATATCGCCATCAGGTGTTGTAGATACGGTTGCCGGAAACGGTACCACCGCTGCTACGGGTGACGGAGGCCCGGCAACTGCGGCAGGCATGGATCAGCCGGTAGGTGTTTCAGTACTCTCAAATGGTAATCTGCTAATATCAACCAGACGTAATCACCGCATTCGTATAGTGTTGGCCAATACCGCAACTATCACCGGCACGGCATCAGTATGCGCCGGTGGCACCACATCGCTCACTGCTTCTGAACCCGGTGCTGTTTGGAAAAGTGGCAACACCGGCGTTGCTACAGTATCATCTGCAGGAGTTGTAACAGGCGTAGCGGCAGGTACTGCAACTATTACCTATGTAAAAGGTCTTTTGTTCGGCACCAAAGTAGTAACGGTGAATGTACCCGCAACGCCGGTTATCACGGCCGCGGGCAGTACACTTTCGGTTCCGGCAACGTATGCTACTTACCAATGGTCGCTGGGTGGTACACCAATATCAGGCGCAACAAATGCTACCTATAATGCCACCACTGCCGGCACTTATGCAGTTAGTGTTACAGATGCAGGTGGCTGCAGCGCCACATCGGCAAACTTTGTGTTTTCGTCAGTGTCTGTGGCATCTGTAGGCAAAGCAACAGATGTGCAACTGTTCCCCAACCCCGCACAAGGTGGTAGCTTCACTATGAACATACCATCGGGTGAAAGCGAAGCGGTGACGATAGCTGTGTATAACGCAATGGGCCAAAAGGTGTATGAAACAGTAGCGCAAACAAATAAAACACTGTCAATGAAGTTGGATGTTCCTGCCGGTATGTATCTGGTAAAGGCGGTTTCATCCAATGCCAATTACCACGCAAACGTTGTGGTGAATTAAATGATGCCGACCGGACCACTATTGTGTTTTTGAATGGCCGCAAATGGTTGCCCCGAATAAGTATTACTTATCATTCTGAAAGCTACGAAGCTGTTACGCATAACGTGTAACAGCTTCATCTTTTCAGATACACGAATGGTGCCGGCACTGCAAACGGATGTAGCCAGATTGCTACCTCATTCTGTTAGTTGATGGGGAAACCTGTCTGTGAGGAATGATTCCAGTTCTTTGATGTTTGAATAGGCATATTTGAACAGATAAAATGGCCTGTTATTGCGAAATGTGAGGCGGATAGCTTTGTAGTCGGTTTTGCCCATCCATTTCTTTGCATTGATCATCACTATTTCCAGATCCTGCCAATAGTAGACCTTGTTCCGACCCAAAACGAGTTTTTCATCATCTGCAACAAAGGATGGAACGTTTTTGTAGTCCCAGTAAAAGCCATAACATGCCATGATAAAGAAAGAGATCCCCATCCCTGCAACGGCATACATTGGAACCGAAAAGTCGGGTTTCCTCAAAGCAATTGAAATCAAAAACACGCCGACTCCTATTGTATAGACATAAAACAGCCAGGTCAACACACGCCTGAAACCGAGCTTTGATCTGATGTAGGTCACTTTGATAATTTCTGAATCAAATGTACGGAAAGCAATGTGCCGGTAGGACACAACGAGCAACTAGGGCGATAGTCGGTCGGTTTTTTGTATTTATCAACCAATAGGTGGGCGGTTCTCATTTCATTTCTTCCCTATTTTTGTTGAAAGATGTATCTATGAGGTATCTGAAGAGTTTAGTTGCTTTGTTCTGTGTAGTGTTGATTGCGGCGGCGCAGGTGCTTGCGCAGAATGCGGTGCATGACGCGGCACAGCGGAAGATAGACGAGAAGAAACTACAGGAGTATTTTCTGAAGAACGACCTGCACCCGAAGAAGGGTCCCGGTGGTATGTACTACTCTATTACGAAGGAGGGAACCGGCAGGCAGATACTGATAGGTGAAGTAGTGAAGATGAACTATACCGGTCGCCTGCTGGATGGTACCGTGTTTGACTCAAACACTGATCCGGCATTCCGCCACCAGGAGCCGTTTGTGACAGAAATAGGAGCTGGCCGTGTGATAAGAGGATGGGACAAAGGCATTCAACTGCTGAAAAAGGGAACTGTGGCTACTCTGTATATACCATCTATAATGGGGTATGGTGAGGAAGGTGCCGCGCGCATACCTGCCAACAGTATCCTGATATTTGATGTGGAAGTGCTGGATGTGATGAAGGGGGAATAGTGGTTATTGTTGTGTCTGGCCAAGTGTGCCTGAGGCGCGAACGCCGCGTTCTATTTTCTTTTCTCCATCTGAAACATGAACTTCGTGCGTACATTGGTCAGATATGTGTTCCCTGCGATGAACACAACAAGCAAAAGAGCCAATGCGGGTAGAAGAAAATAGCCGGCAAGAGGTACAGTTGCATAGATGATTGAGAATATCAATTTTTGGTAAACACCAGCTTTCTTTGACAAAATGATCTCAAGGAGGACAAAGAAGAAGAAAAGAAATTCCAGGAATAGTCCGGTTGATTGAAGAAGCCGTCCGTATGGCCAATGCTGTATTTTGAAAAGCGTGCCGATGGAGAGTGCTGCCATACCAAAATAAAAAAGTAAATGAAGTATTCTCTGCTGCATCTCGCTGGCTTTTCCTCGCAAGGTATTTCGCTCCGGTTGTATTTCCAACATGACGACCGCTGATGATCTTAGGAGACATAATCCGGTGTGAATGCAGGTTCGTGTACACTTCTCTCATATCTCCTTATCTTGCAGTTTGTGAAAGAAAAGCTGGTTCCTTTGCTGGTAGTGCTGGGTGTGGCATGGGCTGCACTTGGTTTTGACAAAACCGTATCCACGGCTTACGATGCTATAGACGGACTGCGCGACGGCCTGAATGAGGTTGCCGCTGCTACGCCTGCAGGTAGCAACATGTCGTTTCAGTTTATCGGCGATCCTGCCCGGAAGGATTATGCGCTGGCTTATGCCCGGTACATTCTGGCCCCACGGTATGTGTCGCCCGATGAGCGCGAGTGTGATACAGTGCTGACCATGTGTAATGAAAGTGTATATGGCAAAGTGCAGGCAGCTATAGAGGGTAACCGCCGTGTGCTGGCGAAGACCAGGAGTAAGAACTTTTATTTTGTAGCCACATGCAGCAAATGAGCGAACGTAACCGGTATATGATATTTGCCGGCATGGGCATTGGCTGCATCAGCAGCATTTATTTTCTGTATTTATTGATGGGGCTGCCATTTTGGTTAGCAGTGCCTTTAGCAGCGGCCGCACTATTTGCACTGGGCAGATGGTTGATAACCGGCGCGACGGTGTCCGAAGTGCAGGCGAGTGGTACTGAAAAGCAGCAATGGATATCGCTGGTGGTGCTGGCCGCAGGTGTGGCCGCACTGGCTATAACGGGGCCGGCTATGGCACCTAAGTATGGTGGCTGGGATGCGTGGACCATTTGGAACTTGCACGCCAGAACACTGACGGACGCCGAGAACTGGCGCAAAATGTTTCAGAATGTAGCCAATGGCCACCCCGACTATCCGCTTGCGTTGCCGGCCACTTTGGCTTTCTTTATGCGGTTGTTCTCATCGGCCGATGGTTATATGATCCCGTTTGTGTTCAGTATGTTTGTTGCGATCAGTGTACCGGTGCTTGTGTATGGCGAGATAGAGCGAAGGAGCCTGCCGGTAGCAGTAGTGATACTGGCTCTGTTTGTGGTGGAGGCTTATTACATTATCAACAGTACTACTCAGTATGCCGACGCGTTGTTGTCGTTTTTTCTGTTGTGTGCGGTGGTGTGTGTGCAATATGCACGTGACAATAAAAAGTATCTGATGGCTGCGGCAGTATTTGCAGGCCTGTGCGTGTGGACAAAAAATGAGGGAGCCATTCTGGCGGGCATTTTTATGGTGCTGTATGCCCCGGTGTTTTTCTCGCGTGCAGCATTGCGTTACACATTGCCTGCTATTGCAGTTCCATTGCTGGTGGTGTTTGTATTTAAACTGGTGTGTCCGGTTCAGAACGATCTGGTGCAGGAGGCGGGCAGCGGCACTATGGGGTTCCTGTTGCACGGTGAGCGGTGGACAACAGTTTTTAATTTCTTTGCGGATGTGTTCAATCAGCGTTTCGCCTACAGCCGGTGGATAGTGGCTGCTTACCTTGTGCTGTGTGTGGTGAAAAAGCGCCTGCCCTCCAAGAGATTCCTTCTGGTGGTAGTTTGCGCGTTTGCCTACTTTCTGGTGTATGTTGTGACACCCAAGGACCTCGCATGGCATTTGTCTACCTCGGCCGAGCGATTACTGTTTCAGCTATTTCCTGTAATGCTTTATGCTGTGGGGATGGACGTTGCGGAAATGGGCCTGCCGTGGGGGATTACCACAGGTAAAACACAGCACGTGGTGTAATATTCTGCTTGTGTTGGCTTATTTTGTTTAATATTGTAGTTAAAATATTAAACAAAATGGTGTCGATATCATCAATCAGCCGTCTGATAGTTTTCTGTATTGCATTGTGTGGGTTTAGTGTGGCATATGGTCAGCCATATCAGGTGGGGCACATAACAAAGACCTTTACCGATGCGGCAAGAAGTAACAGGTCGGTACCGGTAGAGATATACTATCCTGCAGATGTGGCAGGTGACAACAAGCCATTCGCTGCAGCCTACCCGGGCAAGGCACCTGTCATCAGCTTCGGGCATGGATTTGTGATGACCTACGATGCCTATGCCAACATAAGAGATGCCGTGGTGACCAATGGTTACATCATTGCGTTTCCCACTACGGAGGGGTCGTTTTCTCCGTCGCACAGCGAGTTTGGAAAGGACCTGGCGTTTGTGGTGCGCGAGGTGACGGCGTTGGGGGCGGAAGCAGCATCGCTGCTATATGGCAAGACAGATACTAACAACTGTGTAATGGGTCATAGCATGGGCGGTGGTGCTGCGTTTCTGGCACGTTCTTACGACCCGTCCATAAAGGCCATGGTGACATTTGCTGCCGCCGAGACCACTCCGTCGGCAATAACTGCGGCCTCATCCGTAAATGCGCCATCGCTTGTGTTTGCCGGTGAGAACGACTGTGTGACAGCGCCGGCTACCAACCAGCGCCCTATGTATGATGCGCTTACCGCGGCTTGCAAACACTACATAACCATTAAAGGGGGCAGCCATTGCCAGATGGCCGGAGCGAGTACCACCTGCAGTTTTGGTGAGGCTACCTGCACACCGGCACCCGGCATTACCCGTGCCGCGCAGCATGCCACCATCAACAAATATCTTGTGCCATGGCTCAACTACACCCTGAAGGGCAACTGCGCTGCCGGCACTACATTTGAGACAGACCTGGCGGCAGATGGGGCTGTGACCCATGCGAAGAACTGCACCTTGTGCAGCACCACAGGTGTTGAGGTTGGTGAACTATCAACAGGTTTCTTGGTCTATCCCAATCCCGCACCGGACAAGATCATTGTTCAGTCTGACCGAGAGGCTGTATCACGCATCGTTGTATCTCAGGTAACAGGCAGGGTGGTTTATGACGCACGTTTCAGTGGTACCACCATCATACCTTCATCGTCCTTTCCGGCAGGTGTTTATTTGTACAGGATCTCGGATGGGGAAGCGATAGTTGCTGTTGGCAAATTGTTGGTGTCGCATTGATAGAATGGCCTGACGAAGTATTTGATACGTCTGTAACAAGAGACCGCCCGACACGGGTGGTCTTTTTGTTTTTGGACAACATCGATAGGGTCATCATGGTATGCCGCGTAATAGTAGCGTGGAAATATCTATTTAAATTTCTATGATTTTATAATAATAATTATAATCTTTACGCTGATACTTAACAAAAGGATTGCATCATTAGGTTAAGTATTGATTTCACAATTCTCCCAAAAACAAAAACTATGAAAAAGACACTACTCCGTGTTGTATTGGTAATTGTAATCCTGTTCGGGTCGCTGATAGCATACATCAGTGTGGCAGGCAATAAGGACTTTGATGTGCCGATGCCCGACAATCTGCATGCAAGTAAAGACCCGGCGGTGATAGCGCGCGGAAAGTACCTGGCCTTCGGCCCGGCGCATTGCGCATCGTGCCACACACCACTGGCTAACAAAGCTGATATAGACCAGGGTAAGGAAATGCCGCTTATAGGGGGCTGGGCTGTGGACATTCCACCCGGGAAATTCAGGGCGGGCAACCTGACGCCGGACGAAGAAACAGGTATCGGCAAACTGACCGATGGGCAGTTGGTTCGCGCGCTTCGTTATTCGGTGAACCACAATAACAAAGCCATGTTCCCGTTCATGCCGTTTCAGGAGATGAGCGACGAAGATGTGGTGGCGTTGATCTCGTTCCTGCGCTCGCAAGAGCCTGTGAAGAATAAGGTGGAGCCAACAGAGTATTCTTTGCTGGGCAAGGCGCTGATAATGTTGGGCGCTTTCAAACCTATGCCTCCAGTGAATACACCTCCTGTTTCGGTGCCTGTGGATAGCAGCATAGCCTATGGCGAATATGTTGCGCACAGGGTGGCGAATTGTGTGGGTTGCCACACAGAAAGAGATCTTCAGACAGGCAAGGCATTGGGCACGTTGTTTGCAGGCGGTTTCAAACTGCCCGCCGATGCTATGTCTGAAGGGTATACGTTCATCACACCCAACCTCACACCCGATCCTGAGACAGGCATTATGGGCCGTTGGAGTGAAGAGGCATTTATAGCTCGTTTCCGCAAGGGGCGTGTGTATAGCGGGTCGCAAATGCCATGGGGGTCATTCTCGCGCATGAGCGATATGGAACTGAAGGCGGTGTATCGTTATCTGCGCACACTGCAACCGGTGAAGAACAAGATAGAAAAGGTGGCCTATGCACCCGGCGAGAAAGTGCCTGCATAGCGAAGTGTGAAGTAGTCGTCAGTACTATGACCGACCGGCAATTTGACTACTTTTATGTTTTATGAACCCGAAAGTTGATTTTTATTTTGATAGGCCCGGACGCTGGCAGCAGGAGATAGCACTGATGCGTTCTATAGCCCTGGATTGTGGTCTCACCGAAGAATTGAAGTGGGGCTGTCCGTGTTATACCGTAGAAGGGCGCAACGTGGTGCTGATCCATGTGTTTAAAGACTATTGCGCGTTCCTTTTCTTTAATGGCGCATTGCTGAAAGACGCGAAGAAGATATTGGTGCAGCAGTCGGTCAATGTGCAGGCTGCACGGCAGGCTCGTTTTACTGATTCGGCAACCGTGGAGCGGCAGTCGGCAATACTGAAGACCTACATCAGGGAAGCAGCGGCATTGGAGAAAGCGGGGAAACGAGTTGTACTGAAGGCGGTGGAAGAGTTTGAAGTAGTTCCTGAGTTTCAGGAATATCTGGACGGAGCGCCTGATGTGAAGGCCGCGTTCACGAAGCTTACACCCGGCCGGCAGCGGGCATACCTTCTGCACTTTTCATCGGCAAAACAATCTAAGACGCGCACTGCCAGGATCGAAAAATGTCTTCCGGCCATACTTGCGGGTAAGGGCCTGAACGATGAATAATTCGGGTTGTTTCAGCTTTTCATGTACTTGTCCTTGAACGCGGTTTCATCGCCATATTCGGCGAAATTCATGCGTTCCTGATGTTCGGCTGCGGCGAATTTTTGGTTCATGGCATGTTTGATCGGGCACCAGTGTTTTTCTGTAAGGTTCACGATCTCTTTCCAGTAGCGCATCAGACCGTTTACATAGCCGCAATAGGCACAGCCTATTTTCTGCACTGGGTTAAGGTAGGGCAGCTTCAGCCTGTCGGCCACCATTACATACTTGCCGCGGGGCACATAGGGGATCTTGTAGATAGGGAAGCAAATGCGGTGGTAGATCTCGGCCCATATGTCGAGTATGACGACGGGAATGATGAGCGATGCGATGACAGGTGTCACCAGCAGTACGAGTAATCTGTTGCCGGGGCCTCGTTTTTTTATGGTTGCGTTCATTGGTCGTTGTTGTGTGTTTAAAAGTAGCTGCAAAATTGGCAATCGGCACATTTCCTGACTGGCATGCAGATGATAAGCGTAAAGCGCACCGGCCCAAAGTTAGAAATAATGCTATTTTTGCTTCATAAATAACAAACATCACCATTATGAAAGTATGTACCCGATTGATAGCAGTATTACTGCTGTTTGTAGTTGCCTCTTGTGGTAAAAAGAAAAATGACCAACCGTCTGAATCGTCGTTTGTAATAACACTTGACACTCCGGCAGTATCCGGTAAGAAAATTATGCTCAAGTGGTCGGGGATCGAAGCGCGGTATATTTCAAGTATATACATGGAGCGGAGCATTGATACCGGCTTAAATAAGCCGCCGCAATTGCTCACGGTTAACGCTGCAGATACGCAGTACACGGATACACTCACACTCAACAGTTATGTTACCTACAGGGTGCGGGCCCAGGTACTTGTGAACGGTGTCGGTAAAACTATATACAGTAACACGCGTGTTTTTACCCGGTCAGATATTGACTTCCTTCCTTTTGTGCCGAAAGACGCGATCTGCGACAAGCAGACAGGTCGCATATATTTGATAAGTGCCATCGGCGAGTTGGCAGTATATGATATCACAACAAGAAAGGTGCTGCATAAAATTGAGACCGGCGCTACAATAATGAGTATGTTCATGGCTACCCATAACGGCAAAAAAGAGATCTACTTGTCGAGAAACGATGGATGGGTGTTTATGTATGATCCGGAGACACTGGATAAGACCGACCAGCTCAATACTGAAGTTGTGCCTGCAAGCATCGTTTACGCCAATGGCAAGTTGTTTATCAGTTCCAGCAATGTAACGCCTGGTCTGTTGACCTACGACCGCACCACCAAGGCAATGCTGTTTGATACCGCATATTCGTTTGCAAACATGAGCCTGCTGGTGTTGCCGGGTACAAATACAGATCTGCTGGGGCTGTCATCAGTCCGTTATCGGATGAATTTTGACGCGAACGGCGTGATGAAGTGGGCCAAAAGCAGTTATATCAGTTCGTATTCAGTGGCCCCGCCCTATGCGCTTTTGCCGGGAGATAACCGGATTGTGTGTGCAAATACAGGGGTCATCTTTGACACAGGGTTCAACTATGTCAGCACTTTGCCGCGTGGCAGCGTTTTTCTGAGATCGTTTGAAGTGGATGCGGATAATGCAAAGCTGTATTGCGGAACAACAGGGCAAGAGGTGCATGTGTACAACACATCTACATACATGCAGGAAAAGCGGATCATAACACAGGGATCCCCGATAAAGGTGTTTTATTACAGTGGCGGGATATATTGTATCAGTACCGAGTCATACTATTCAGGTTATGGAGTAGACGCATTTGTGGAGCGATTCTGATAGTGGATGTTCAAAGTGATTGTAATAAACGTAAGGCAGGGCTTGCTGCAGTGCTGCGTAGTAAAACGGTGAGCGGTGTTGTCTGCGGGCATTGACGGGATCTATTGAATGAAATATTATGGCGGAGAAAAAATCGAAACCGGCGGAGATAAAGACGAAACCCACAGAGGTGAGCGTAGCTGATTTTGTGAACGCGATTGCCGATGAGCACAAGCGTGCAGACACGTTCGCTATCATTGGGATGATGAGTGAGGCATCGGGTGAGGAGGCGGTGATGTGGGGCAGTTCAATAATAGGTTTTGGCAATCGAAAGTACAAAAGCCCCAACACAGGCAGGGAAGTGGACTGGATGAAGATAGGGTTCTCTCCCCGAAAGGCAAATTTCGCACTATACCTGTTGGCCAATATTCATGAAGATGCCGATACACTGAAGAAGCTCGGCAAACACAAGACAGGGAAGGGGTGTCTTTACATCAACAAGCTGACAGACGTGGACCTGAAAGTGCTGAAGGGGATGATCGCTGTGGCATTGGAGGGTAAGTAGTATGCCCGTTTCCTGTCAGATGATCTTATTGTCGTAGGCATATTTTACAAGTCCGATCGCCGTTTGGTTGCCGGTCTTGCGCAGGATGTTCTTTCGGTGCGTTTCCACGGTACGTTCGCTGATGAATAGTTCGCCGGCGATCTGCTTATTGCTCAGGTCGCGCGCTATGAGGCGAATGATCTCTATTTCCCTGTTGGTGAGGTGTGCCGCGCTGTGCTGTGTTCTGCTTTTCACTGCAGTAGCCAGTTCCCGGGTTATCTCGGGAGAGAAGTAGTTCTCTCCTTTTGCCAGTGTGTGCAGTGCGCGTATCAGTTCTTCGCGGCCGGTATTTTTAAGAATGTAGCCTGAAATGCCTGAGTCAAGCATCTGGCGGATGCTGCTGATGTCGCCGAACATGGACAGAGCGAGCAAACGCGTGTCCGGATACTTTTTCGCGATGTTGCGGGCCAATTCAACCCCCGAGAGACCGGGCATCTGAATGTCAGTTACCACAATATCGGGTACATGCTGCTGCAGTTCGTTCATTACTTTTGTAGGGTCGCTGCAGGTGCCGCATATCTGAAATTCCTGCTCGTTGACGAGAAGCGAGCAAATTCCGTCTATAACGATCTGGTGGTCGTCAACGATGAAGACCTTGATCTTTTTATTGTTGTTCATATGCTTTAAGGGGTATGTGAATTGCTACAACTGTTCCTTTTCCGGGTGAGGAATCGTATTCCATTTTTCCGCCCAGGAATTCTACACGGGCCATCATGCCCTTTACGCCTATGCCACCGGATGTTTGCAGGAGTGATGTGTCGAATCCTTTTCCGTTATCTTCAATAGTGGCTGAGATGTGATCGCCTTCGTTATGTATCTGAATATCGAGGTGTGATGCCTGCGCGTGCTTGATGACATTGTTGACACATTCCTGTACGATCCGATACACTACGGCTTCCACATTTCCGGGTATTTTTCTGTCAAAGCCCGTAACGTCGAGTGTCACTTCAAGGCTATGACTGTCTATCTTATCTACAAACTGATTGATGGCTGCAGTGAAGCCTGTCTCGTTCAGTACATTGGGCATCATCTGGTGCGAGATGGAGCGTACTTCGCGGCAGCTTTCGTCAACAAGTTTTATCGTTTTATCCAAAAGGTCTTTGTCATTGCCTGATATTCCGGTCCGGTCGGCAATGCCGGATAGGTTCATTTTGACCACTGAGAACATTTGCCCAATGCCATCGTGTAGTTCTCCCGCAATGCGCTTGCGTTCATATTCTTCGGCAGCTATTACCGCTTCCGAAGCGATCTGTTTTTGATTCAGTATCTCGGCCTGTAATTTCGCCTGCTGCTTCAATTTATACCGTTTATAGAAAAGGATGCCTAAAACCAGTGCCAGCAAAAACGTTGCCGAGATGGCCCCGATAGCCACGTTTTTTCTGAAGATAGAAAGCTGCATGATAGTGTTCTTATCATTCAGATGTTGTAGTTGCAGCTCTTTCTGTTCTGTTTCGTAGCGGGTATGCAGTTCGTTTATCTGTCGCAGCGATTCTTCCGAGTAAACTGAATCAGAGATAGCGGAATAGCGGTTGTAGTAAGTGATGGCAGAGTCGGCATTTCCTTTCAGAATAAAGTAGTTGCCCATGGAAGCAAATGCGGTTTTCAGTGCGCGCAGGTTGTAGCCCGGTTGGTGCCGCGAGAGTGCAAAACGCAGGTAGTGCCTTGCTGAATCGAGCGAGCGCAGGTCAACGAGAATAGAACCAACATTAGCCGCATAGAAGCAGATGTTGTCGCCATTATCTTGTTCCAAAGCGAGTTGCAGGGCTTTTTTATAGTAGGGAAGCGCTTCTGCATCGCGCATCATGGCCCTGAGTATAAATGCCATGTTGTTATATGCGCGTGAAAGTGAGTTGAAGTCGGGTGAAACCGACTCCAGAACAGTGATCGCAGTTTTCTGATAGTGGTATGCGCTATCGAATTTTTTCAGCCCGTCGAAAGCAGAAGCCATTTCGTGACAGGCAACGCCCAGGCGCGCGCTGTCTTGATTGGCAATTGCGATATTTATGGCCCGTCGAAGGTATTTTGCAGCCTCGTCATAGCGTTTGGTATTGAGCATTACATCTGCAATGTTGCCCAGCGTGATACCGATGTATTGTTCATTTTGTATCTGTTCCGATAGCTTCAATACCTCCAGGTTAATTTGCAGTGCCTTGCTCTGGTCGCCCAATTCGCTGTGGCAGCTTGCTATCTTATTCAGGGAACTAATGATAAGGGCAGGATCGCCAATGGTACGGCGTATCTCCAGCGCTCTGAGATTGAACGCAAGCGACCTTTTGATGTCGCCACGGTGGTAGCACAGCAACGCCTGGTCGTTGAGCGCGTTTGCGATAAGGCGCGGAGTATTCAGCTTTTGGGATAGCGCCATTTCTTCGTCTATGTATGGCTGTGCCGAGTCGGGCGAAACCATAGACAGGTTGTATGCCAGTTCAGAAAGCAGGACAACGCGGGCACTATCATCTTTTTCTGTGCGCAATAGACGCTTCAGGCTATCCAGGCCATCAGATTGTGCCGCGGATGGCACCGCACACAGAAGCATTATTGCCAGCAGCGTGTTCAGGAGTGTTTTCATTATTACTGTTTCTGATCCTGGTTACAACTAATATGAATAGAAGGAGCACCATTAATATACGTCATTATTGCGGCAATTACAAAAGTGGGTTGCCCCGTTGAATTTATGATACCCTATCAAGGGTATTTTCCGATGCTGTACCCCAAATGCTGAAACTTCGTGAGTATTGCAGCTTCCGATAAAAACTGACGAAGATCATAATAGGAAATATGCGTACAGTCATAACAGTCGATACGTAGCAGTCGATAACTTTGTGCCATCGAGTAAATAGCCGGGATCTGAAAAAGATAGTTGCCATATGGGTTCTTATTGCAGTTTTGTTGCAGACATTCAGCGCGGCTATCGTAGTTTCGGAATATCTGGCAAACAAGAAGTTTATTGCTGAAAAACTCTGTGAGAACAGGAGTCGGCCCCAGTTACATTGCAACGGCAAGTGTTATCTGAAAAAGAAAATAGCCGGCGAAAGCGGTGGTCAGAATGGTGAAAGAAGGAGCCGGGCCGCAGAGGATGTTGTTGTGTTGTTTTTTGAGAGACACGAATTTGAGATCTCTTATGATCCTGATGTGTCAACCGCATTGTCCGTATTCAGGAACCAGGATGTGTTGCTGACCATTGATGTGGCGCGCTCCGTCTTTCGTCCGCCGTCTTTGCTTGTTTAGGTCTTAGTAACCGATTGAGGGTTGTGAGTTCTTCACCCCCGCATTTTTCAATTCAATACTATTATTTGGCTGTTGGCCGGCATGTGTTTAATGCACATCGGGCCACTATGTCCGGGCTTTGTTCAGTCCGGGTGCTATCGATTTAATTCTAAACAAGCAAACAATGAAAAATTTCAATAAAATAACCAAGACACTCACATTTGCCCTTCTTGCTACATCAATATTTGGTTGCAAGAAAAGCGACAATAATGTAACCACCAATCCCGATCCTACGATAGGATACGTCAAAATAGCATCAGGTTATGCCGATGGAGCTGCAACAAAGGTGGACGTATATGCAAAAGACTCGGCTTTTACCGGCTACAATAAGCTATATATCGCGCTTACTGACTCTGTGACCAATAAATATGTTGAGAATGCCGAGATCAGTCTGATGCCGGATATGAACATGACCACTATGTCGCATTCTGCTCCTTTTGAAAACCCTGCTTCATCCCAAGCGCAGAACATGTTGTTCCCATGCAGCGCCACTTTCATTATGTCATCGATGGGTGGCACATGGTCGCTTGGGGTTTCTGTAAAGAATCTTGCGAATTCGAAGAGTGGCAAGGCGATGTTGTCGTTGAAAGTTAAAGATCCGGCAGCGGCAAGAATGTTCTCTTTTGTGTCTCCTCTTGATTCCGCAAAATACTTTGTAGGACTGGTGCCCGGTGAGAAAACAATTGTTGGTGCCAACGACCTGGAGCTGGTGGTGTACAGGAAGGTATCCATGATGTCATACCCTGCTGATAGTAGTCTGACTATTTCATTTGAACCTACAATGCCGTCAATGGGGCACGGTTCGCCCAACAATGTAAATCCGGTACACACCGCGAACGGCCACTACAAAGGCAAAGTGAACTACACAATGACCGGTACCTGGAAGCTTGCATTCGTGTTATCTAAAGGAGCAACAGTAGTAGATTCAACGCACTATATTGATTTCACATTCTAATCCCCCTGCTGCCGGGGCATAGATTGTTCCGGCAGTTTCTTCATATATGAGAGTACGTATAATTTTGGCGTTAGCGGCGTTGCCTCTATTCGCCTACGGGCAAGAATCGGGACATAAGGATACAGTGGTTGAAATGAACGAAGTGGTAGTGAGAGGAATGTTATCGGATCAGACACGCCAGATCAAGGACTTTTACGTTGCCAATAAGGCTGCCACTACAGAAGACATCCTGGCGCGTATGCCGGAGGTGACAATGGTGCGCCGGGGTAGTTATGGTTCAGAGCCATTACTCAGAACCTACAACTCGGGTCAGGTGAGTGTGTTGATAGATGGTATGCGCATTCATGGTGCATGTACCGACAAGATGGATCCTGCAACGGTTTATGTAGAGCCGCAGAATCTGAAAGGCATCAACATCCAGACATCGGGTGCAGCACAAGTAGGGTCTAATGTGGGTGGTACTGTGGACCTGCGGTTGCGCGAGCCCGTTTGCGGTTGCGAGCGCCCGGTCTCAGGTGCTTTGAGCAGTGGCTACCAAAGCGCGGCCGGATATTTTTATGAAAGCGGCCAATTGAGTTTCTCGAAGGAGAGGTGGGCGATACGCACGAATGCTACTTACAGAAAGGCAGGCGACTACCGTGCCGGTGGCGGAGCTGTTGTGGCCAATTCGCGCTACGAAAAAATGAATGCCGGTTTATCAGCCATCTACAAACTGAACGAAAGCTGGAATATGAAGGCTGACTTTTTGTATGACGATGGATATTTCATTGGTTATCCGGCATTGCCGATGGATGTGGGGTATGCAGCAGCGCGCATTGCCTCGCTGAGTGTGATGAAGTGGAAGCCTGAGTCGCGCTGGGAGCGCATGCAATACAAAGTGTATGGGAATACCGTGTATCATTTGATGGACGACACACACCGGCCCAATGTAGCCATGCACATGGACATGCCGGGGCGCAGCACTACGGTGGGCACATTTGGTGAGGCCGCGCTTCGTCTGGGCGCTCGCCGTCACTTGATGTTGCGCGGCGATGTGTCGGCTACGGACCTGTATGCGTCCATGACCATGTACCAGCCCGGGCAGCCGGATATGTATATGCTGACGTGGCCCGATAACAGAACCATACAGTCAGGCATAGCGGCAACCTACACCGTTCGTCCAGATACGCAATCGTCGGTTGTAATTACGACGAGGATAGACCAGTTCACGTCTCTCCTCACCACACAGGATGCAAGAGATCAGTTGACAGTATTACAGGAGCATCCCGAGACATCGGTGAACCGTTTGCTGAAAAATTTATCTGTAGCATATTCACGTGACCTTTCAGGACGTGTAAGGGCTGTGGCAACTGCAGCATATGCCGAGCGCATGCCTACACAAAGTGAGCTGTATGGATTTTACCTGTTCAATGCCTTCGACAATTACGACTACATAGGTCGCACCGATCTGAAGACCGAGAACGCCTATAAGGGAGATATGTCGCTGTCTTACAGCACGTCTGATGTGTTGGTGAGTCTTGCGGCATTTGCTTCCAGGGTCAATAACTACATAATGGGTTTGTATGAGCCCACATGGGGCACTATGACCATTGGTGCCCTGGGTGTGAAGCGATATGCCAATATGGGGTATGGCAATATGGCAGGGGCTGAGGCTGCGTTTGTATGGAAGGCGCCCCGCGGAACACAGGTTGTTTCTACGTTCAGGTATAATTATGGCGCGGACGATAAGAGGACACCACTACCGCTCATCAATCCGTTCCGCAACATATCTTCTGTGAGGAAAAAGACGGGTAGGTGGACCACTCAACTGGATGCCGAAATGGCCCTGCGACAAGATAGGGTGAACGTGGCGGCACGTGAGGTCAAGACACCGGATTTCTTTAAGGCAAACGTACGCGTGGCCTACGCCACAATGTACAGGCTTACAGCGTTTACCATAGAGGGCGGTTGCGAGAATATATTTGACGCTGCCTACCGTGAGCATACCGACTGGGGCCGTGTGTACAGGCCGGGGCGTAACATTTATGTGCAGGTGAATTGCAGCTTTTAAGAGCTGTTTTTTGTGAACACTATTTCTTTGCAGTTGTATTATTCAGGCGCATAAAGTTCTGCGTTGAATTCGGCGATCAATTGATCGTATCTGTCTCCGAGGATCTGCTTCAGGGTTTCGGGGCGCTGATCTTTTATGAACGATCTGAATTGCTTTTTGTCGAGAGCCTTATGGAGCTTTTCTACGAAAGCGCCTGCAATCGGATAAAGTGTAATTGTTGGGTAAGCATTGGGTGAGTTCCAGTATTCGGTTACACTTATCCGTGAAGTTGACCGGTCTATGACCGCCCTTGCTTCCTGCATTTTGTTTCGCGATGTGTGGTCGAAATAAACTGCAATTCCTTCGTTGATAAACTTGTTACTGTGTTTGCAGGGCGTTCCCTCAGACCAGTATGACAGGACATGTGCCATTTCGTGCCCGGGAGTTTGGTCGCGCATGGAAAAACAACTGGCATTTTCAGGCAACGAATAACCTAGTTTCCTTTTAAGAATTTTTTCTGCATTCTTCTTATTTGCGAAAACATAGAACGAGAGTTTTCGCGGCAGCACTGGTTCGAACTCCTTTGACAGGCTTTGGTACACACTGTTGTGCAGTGCCACATAAGCCGGTGCGTTTTTTAGCAACTTCTTATTTTTCTCAAAAAAGTAGACGATAGAATCGGATTCGATCTTCTTTAAGCTGAATTTGGCTAACAGAATATATGGGTTTGTTACAGATTGAAGCCGAGAACTGGCAAATGCTCTCGAGTTTTTTGTTTTATTCAATTCAATACACCTCCAAAGTTCTGCGTTTGCAGCGTCGTGGTCGCCCTGTTTCGCCAAACATACGCCCAGTTCGGCGTGAGCCCATGCCGACCGCCATGAATTATCCTTGTCAAGAGAAAGGGTATTTTTGAAGTAATAGATGGCGGAATCAGTTTGGTTGTTGCGGAAATGATAGCGCCCTAGAAATAGCGATGCTGTTCCAGCATCACTATTCTTCAATAGAGCAATATGCGCCAAAGCGTACGCTTCTTCTTTTTTGCCTTCGGAAAACAATGTAGCGTATTCAGGTCGTCTATCCTGAGCGGCGGCATTTCCCGAGAACAGCAACAGGCAAAATGGTATGACCATCGCCTTTGCAATGATGTTTTGGAGATTGCTGCTTAGCCCGGTTTTCATCGGTCTGGAATTTTTTTATTTGTTGACTCTTATCATGACACCAAGGCAAGGCTGACGTGCTATCCTTCATAATAACAATGACGGCAGCGTGGCTCATAGTCGTCTTTTTCGCCCAGCAGCAACAGGTCGTCTGTCTTTGTTTTTCGGTAAGAATAGTTCGCCAGGTCTCCGCATTGCACACATATCGCGTGCAGCTTTGTAATGTACTCTGCCTTAGCCAGTAGTGCCGGCATTGGCCCGAAGGGTTTGCCTGTATAGTCCATATCAAGGCCCGCAACAATAACGCGGATGCCCAGCATCATCAGTTTTTCTACAACTTCCGTCAGTCCCTCGTCGAAGAACTGTGCCTCATCAATACCCACAACGTCTACGCCCCACGCCAGCAGTAGTATGTTTCCGGGGCTGTTTACCGGTGTGCAGCGTATGCTGGTCTGGTCGTGCGATACTATCTTCTCGGCGTCATAGCGAGTGTCCATGGACGGTTTGAAGATCTCTACCTTCTTTCCCGCTATCTGCACGCGCTTCAATCTGCGGATCAGTTCTTCGCTCTTGCCGGAGAACATACCGCCGCATATCACTTCCATCCATCCTTTCTGTCTGCCGGGCTGATGTGGTTCTAAAAACATAGTCTAACCTTGATGCGCTAAAATACTTTGTTTTAGGTGAAAACAACGAGTGGAGTTCGTTGTTATTACCGTGCAATGAACAACTTGCGGGTGTCGCTGCCATCTTTGGTATGTACGTGAACAAAATATATGCCGGTTGTATTATTGTTCAGGTCTATCTGAAAGTGCTTTCCCGATGTGGCCTCTTTGTAGGTTAGCCGTCCACAGACATCAGTGACCGCGATCTCAACGTAGGAGCAGTGGTGTGGAAGTGTGATGGAAAACGTGCCGGCGGATGGGTTGGGTGCCACAATGAAGGGCTGCCTGGCCAGGTGTATGTTGGTTGCACCCATCGGGTTTGTTACTTTCCTGATCACCGAGTTGCCTGCATCTGCTATGTATAGATTGCCTATGTTATCCACAAATACACCATAAGGGTTGTATATGGTTGCAGCAGTTGCGGGGCCACCATCGCCGGTATAGGCGTAGGCGCCTGTACCCACAATTGTTTTGATGATACCAGCGATGTTCACAGCGCGGATAACGTTGTTGCCGTCTTCGGATATGTACACAACTCCGGCAGCGTCAGCAAACACGCCGTTGGGTTGCCCAAGCGTAGCAGCGGTCGCCGGACCATTGTCGCCACTATATCCATTCACGCCGGTTCCTGCTATGGTTGATATGATGCCTGTCGTCAGGTTCAACTTTCGTATCACATTGTTGCCATATTCCGCCCACAGTAGGTTGCCCCAAAGGTCTCTGCATATACTTACCGGATAAGAGATAGTAGCGGCAGTTGCGGGGCCACCATCGCCGGTATAACCGTTTGTGCCTGTGCCTGCAATAGTCGTTATTATGCCCGTCGTTGCATTCACTTTCCGGATTCGGTGATTGGCGTAGTCTGGAATGTAAATGTTGTTATCTCTGTCTAAGCAGACGCCCCCCGGTGTGCCCAGTTGCGCACTCGTTGCAGGACCACCATCTCCGCTATACCCACTGGTGCCTGTGCCCGCAACGGTTGTAATGATGCTTGTAGACGCATCAACCCGCCTTACCACACTATTGTACCATTCGGTAATGAACATATTGCCGGCTGTATCAAGCACTATACCGTTAGGTTTGTTCATGGTGGCTGCTGATGCGAGTCCTCCGTCACCTGTGTAGCCTGTGGTGCCATTCCCCAGAAGGGTTGATATGGTGCCACCCGGTGTTATCTTCCTTATCCGTTGGTTGTAGTTGTCGGCAACGTAAACGTTCAGCGCATTATCTACATAGATCCCCTCGGGGTGTGCCAATGAAAATATGGTGGCAGGCGTTCCGTCGCCTATATACTGTGTGATGCCGTCGCCTGCAATGGTGGTGATCACGTTCTGACCCCGGGCCTGCAATACAGGTAGCACACATACAGCCATTATATACAACCAGGCACGCGACATAGCAGTTGTCATTTTCGTTGTTACCAAATATACGAAATGCACCCGGTAGGGGTGCATTTCGATAGATATTCTCAGGGGTAAGACTATTTCACTAATGTGACTTTATGCGTCTCGGTGCCTGTGGCTGAGTTCACCCTTACAGTGTATGTGCCTGCAGGTTCTTTCAGGTCAATTGTTGTCTTGTTATCGGTAGTTGCCTGTGTGTGTATCAGTTGGCCGGTTACATTAAAGATCTCCAGCGTTGCCGGTCCGGCTGTTTCAACTGTAAACGAACCGGTTGACGGATTCGGGAAGATACTGCGTGATACTGCAGATGCTGTTCCGCCCATCGTAGCGTTCCTATAAGCGCTACCTGTTATTACGCGCACACGCTGGTTGCCTGCATCGGCTATGTATATTTTGCCCGATGTCGCATCCTGCCACACGCCGGTTGGCCGGCTGAGGCGTGCCGATGTTGGTGTGCCACCATCGCCGCTGAAGCCCATAGCACCAGTGCCTGCAAGCGTGTTAATGATACCGTTGGCCGTGTTCAGCACACGTACCACATTCGCGTTCGGATCGCAGATGAACAGGTACCCTTCATTGTTCAGGAAAAGTGTTTTGGGGCTGTTTAGCAGGGCATTGGTAGCATTGCCGCCGTCGCCAGCATAACCGCTTATGCCGGGCGTGCCTGCAACGGTGCGCACCATGCCTGTTGCCATATCTATCTTACGCACGATGTGGTTGCCGCCATCAGACACATACAGGTTGCCCATGTTGTCGCTGCAAATACCTGTCATAGTACCCCATCTGGTGCTTGCAAGTGGTGCCGGGTTGGCGTACGGTCCGTAGTATGTTCCGGTGAACGTTGATACAATGTTGTCTGCACTCACCCTCCTTATCTTGTGGTTGCCGATGTCCAGCACGTAAATGTTTCCGGCATTATCGCCACCCACTCCGTCAGGCACACATGTGCGTGCGAGATTTCCATGGCCTCCATCACCCGAGCTGCCCTGATGCCCGTCGCCGCAGTGGTTATATATCGTGTGGGTGCTGCCGTCGATCTTGAAGACAATGTCGTTGAAGTTGTCATTTACGAAGAGGTTGCCGTCATGGTCGAAGTATAATGCCGAAGGATACTTGATACTTGCCAAGGCTGCATCGCCCCCCATACCCGTGTAGCCGTAAGTACCATTGCCTGCGTATGTCGAGATATCGCCGGTCGAGGCATCTATTTTACGCACACGGTGGTTGTTCTTGTCCGCAATGTAGATGTTGCCTGCAGCATCTGTTGCCACGCCCGACGGCGCCGACAAAACTGCCACGTTGGCCGGACCACCATCACCGCCAAAGCCGGAGATCCCCGTCCCTGCGATGGTGTTGATCACTCCTTGCGCACCGGCTGCGGTGCTAAATGCCATCAGAACTGATGCGCATAAATAACGTAAAGAACTATTCTTCATAAAAGGAGATTTTGTTAATATGAAATTACGCTTTTTCGCACATAGTGTAATTATTTTACTCCATTTATTTTTAACTAATAGGTAAAGTGTTCAATGATATGTTGTCATCTTTTTCTGGTGTTGCTAAAGTGTATGTAATGAGTACTGTAAACAATGGCCGGGTAGGCAAATTGCTGTTCAAGGGGTTACGCTTGAGTTGAATAACAATGAGTTGCAGATTGTGGCCGTTTTTATAATATCTTGCGGCTGCATTTCAGAAAGGAAAACAAAATAATTATTGATTTTGAGTTCGAATCAAACCATATTCTCCGGTGCTGATGCAACTACCCTGTTGCAGACAGTTCTCGACAACATTACCGATGATGTGGTGGTGATGGGGGGCAATCATGAAGTGCTTTGTTTCAATCATCTTGCGCATGCCCGGCAACTCCGGATGCGCAATAAAAAACTTAAAGCCGGTGTCAACTATCTGGACTTTGTCTCAGATGAAAACAGGGACAGTTTTATTGAAGCGTATGCAACCGCTTTGACCGGTGCGACATCTGTATGGGAGCGCCTAATAAAGATAGGCACTGAAGTTCTGTGGTTTCAGATGAAAGTGAATCCGCTGGTTGCCGGTAGTGGGGAGATAATTGGTGTCACTTTTACAGCTACCGACATTGATGCGAGAAAGAGGAAAGAACTTGAATTGGAGAAATTGGGTGATCGCCTGTTAAAGTCAAACCGCGAGTTAACGCTTTTGACAAAGGTGAATGACCTTATTCTTTCTACCGAGATCGAGCAATACCTGTTGGATTCTGTTTGTAGGTTGATCGTGGAGTATGGTGGGTATCGTCTTGCATGGGTGAGCTATGGCGGACAGGGTAAGGAGCAGATAGTTCTGCCGGTGGCGTCATTCGGACAAACTGAATATCTATCCCGCATCAAGATATCTCTGACTGATCCTGAACTGTCTAAGGGTCCAACCGCACGTACCCTGATGGGGCGAGAAAAGGTGGTTACGAATAATCTCAGTAATTCACCCGGTTTCAGGCCATGGCTGGCTATGGCTAAGCAGTTCGACATAGCCGCGTCAATTGTGCTGCCGCTGGAGTTTGGTGGAGAAGATATTGGGACGCTTAACATCTATGCCGGTAATGAAGATGCATTTGATGAACATGAGGTGACCATCCTCGATAGAATTGCGGAGAACCTTTCGCTCGCTATCAGAGCCATGCGCACGCGCTGGGAGATAGTACATACCAAACACATGCTGAATGAGCGCGTGAAGGAGTTGTCTGCCATATACAATGTGTACCAGGTCCTTCATAATGAAATAGTTGATAAGGGTGAAACCCTTTCCCGCATCGTTCCGTTATTGCCACCAGGCTGGCAGTACCCTGAGATATGCAGTGCCTGCATCACATTTGAAGGTGTGAAGCATATGACAGAAGGGTTCAGGAAGACAAAATGGTGTCAGCGTGCAGACTTCACGTTGGCGGATGGTCGTGTGGGTGTGATCGAAGTTGCTTATTCGAAGCAGATGCCCGTGCAAGATGAAGGGCCGTTCTTTGCTGAAGAAAGGAGCCTGATAAATACTATTGCGTCAACGATAGAGGTGTTCTTCAACAGGGCTGCTCAGCGACGGGAATTGGAAAGTTCGGAGGCACGGTTCAGAACCGCTTTTGAAGAGTCAGCGATAGGAATGGCGCTTGTTTCTTTGCAGGGAAAGTGGATGATGGTGAACAGCGCGTTATGCAATATGGTTGGATATACGCACGAAGAAATGTTGAAGTGTGGCTTTCAGGACCTTACACACCCGGAGGACCTCCCTGCAGATGTTGAAGCACTGAAGGATATGAGGGCTGGTCGGCGGGATCTTTATCGTGCTGAGAAAAGGTTTATTCACAAAGACGGTACAACAGTATGGATCAATCTCAACGTTGCATTGCTGAGAGATAAGAAAGGTGTTCCGCTTTACAACGTTGCACAAATTGAAAATATCACCGAGCGGATAGAATCGCAGATGAAGTTCCGCGATCTGGTTGAGAAGTCGGTGGTGGGTGTTTATATAGTGCAGGATGGAATGTTTGTCTATGCGAATCCCTGGGTGCTGAAAGAGTTTGGCTATAAGGAGGAGGAACTGATAGGTCATTCCATATTTGATTTCATTGTTGAGGAAGATCAGCAAAGGGCGAAGGAGGATATCGAAGTGAGACTGGACATGAACCTGGACAAAGTGCAGTCTGAAGTACGTGCATACAGAAAAGATGGCAGTATAGTGTGGCTGGAGTTTTTTGGATCTAAGACGCAATTCCGTGGGGCCGATTCAGTTATTGGTACCATTGTAGATATCACAGATCGTAAACACCTGGAAGAGGAACGCCGACAGATAATAGCTGATCTTGTGCAGCGCAACAAGGATATCACTGAGTTTACTCAGATCGTGTCCCATAACTTGCGCGGGCCGTTGTCAACTATACTCGGCCTCTGTCAGGTCATAAACGCTAAGAAGGAAGAACTTGATACCGAATATGTGGCCACTGGTTTGCTGGCGAATGCAGAGAAACTGGATAAGGTGGTGCGGGAACTGAATACCGCTTTGTCTATTAAGAGTTCCTTTACCGCACATGTGCGCAGCGTTTTGTTGTCTGACGTGCTTGAGGAGGTTAAGAAAAAACATGAGGAAGGGGTGAAGGCGGTATCCCCTGAGATCATTAGTGATTTTGAGCCGGGTTTTGAGATCAATACTGTAAGTTCACTTTTTACAGACCTGCTATCAAATATATTTTCAAATTGTCTTTTGTATCACCATCCCGATCGCAGGTGTCGTATCGTGATCAGTGCGCGCAAGACAAACAGCGAAGTGGTCATTTCTGTTTCCGACAATGGTATCGGCATCAACATGAAGCTATATGGCGACAAGTTGTTCGGGCTGAATAAGCGGTTCCATAATATTGGGCACGGTACAGGTCTCGGGCTGTTTATGTCAAAAGCAATGGTGGAGGTCCTTAAGGGTTCCATAGGTCTTGAAAGCGAGGTGGGTGTAGGCACCACCGTAACCATCAAATTACCCGCTTAGTCTGTTTTTAACGGTGCGGTAAATAGCTTCGGGAATATTTTCCGACCTTTGCAGGCAATGTTGCGTCACACCGGTCAGAATCGAAGTTTCAAACATAATCTGCGTCTGGCGGTGCTTCTGTGTCTCAATGCAGGCTTTATTAATGCCGCCGGATATTTTGCTTTTAAGGTACTTACTACCAATGTTACGGGGCATGCGGCTATTATGGCTGTTAGCATAGCCACCTCCGATCTTCACATGGCCGCCACTGCGGCAGCATGGCTTTCCTTGTTCCTGTTGGGGGCATTCTGTTCGGCATTTGTTATCAAAGTTGTGGGCCGAGATAAAGCCAATGCATACACTATTCCCATTGTGGTCATATTGTCTGTAGTGCTTGTCGTGGCGTTATGGGCAGGCAATCACATTGCGTCATGGGTGCACGAGCGGTATTTTGCAGGTGCACTCCTGTTTGCTATGGGGATGCAGAACGCCATGGTATCTGTTATCTCAGGGTCGGTGGTACGCACCACCCACCTTACCGGTATGTTCACCGACCTGGGTATAGACCTGGCATCAGTCTTTTCATCGGTTGGTCCTGCAACAGCAGTACGCAATCGCATCGTTCTGAGGCTTACGATTATTTCATTCTTTCTTTTTGGCGGTATAGCCGGTGGTATAGCTTTCCTGCATTTTTCTTTTCACGCGTTTCTGGTGCCGGCGGTTTTGTTGGTTATTGCCCTGTTTTACGACTATTTCCGTGTCCGGATAATGAAGGTTTTACGCAAAAAACAACGATAGTCGGTTGTTGGTCAGTTATTTATATTTAACTTTAAGTTTTGGTTAAAGTATAATAACAATACATGATGTCTTCAATTGTTCGCTCTGCGAAGATACTCTCAGGAGTTTTCGTTATTTCTATTCTGTCTGCAACTGTCAGTCACGCTCAGCTATCAGATCCTTTTGGATTGCCGAGCGAAATTTCGGTCCCCGCATGGGTACGCCAGACCGACTGGAAAAACGTGAATGTTTTCATAGTCGATTCACTGATCGAAGTTTATAAAGCAACAGAGAAGCGCAGGGAAACATTTGATGTGGACGGACACGACTTTCATGAGGATCCCTACCTGAATGCTTATGTGCGGTGGCGCACAGGTATGTCTCCGTTCATTCAGCCTGACGGTACGATACGGTACAACCCCGATCATGCCCGTAACGAGCTGATCCGTTCGCTGGAGGCACAACACACAAAGGCTGAGCCGGGTACAGCAGCTAAAACTACCGCCGCTGCCAGCTGGACACTGCTTGGGCCTTCGCAGACCTATAATGTAGGAACCGGCGCTCTGAAAAATTACCAGACAAATATCTACTGTATCGCTATTGCGCCATCCAACCCGTCGGTGCTATATGCTGCCAGCGAGCCGGGTAATTTTTATCGTTCAGCCGATAAGGGGCTCAACTGGACATCGGTGAGCAACTCGCTTACTACCTGTGGCAACAGGTCTATAGCGGTCGATCCGTGGAACGAGAACATCGTCTATGCTTACGACGGCACAGCAGCTACGCTTTTAAAAACCACTTCCGGCGGTGCTACATGGTCGGCTCTTACATCATACACAGGCGGCGGAGGTAATGCTATTGCCGTCAATCATAATACCGGTCGTGTGTTCATAACCGGCGCTACAGCCGTGTACTACAGCGACAACGGCGGCACCACCTGGACTGCAGCCTCAGGTAGCACCGTTACCGGGTCGCTGTACGATATTGTCATCAACCCTGTAGGCACCGATACTGTTTATGTAGCCGGAGCATCCGGTGGTATGTTAGTATTGCTGCGGTCCACCAACGGCGGTACTACGTTTACCGATGTAACGGGATCCGCAATAGCAGGCACAGGTACTGCCGGGGCGCGCCTTGCGGTTACCCCCGCCGGCACCAATTATGTGTATTGTGTGAATCTGGGAAGCTCTTCAACGCCTCCACGCATTATTCGCAGTACCGACAGGGGCGCAAGCTGGTCGGTTACAGCCACATCTACGTCTACATCGTTGACGGGTACTTCTGCAACAACAGGTTTGGGTATGTCCAACGGGCAGGGCTTCTACGATCTCGGTATCGTGGCATCACCGTCCAATGTCAATCATGTTATTGTAGGCACCACTACCACCTATAAGTCTACCGATGGTGGCGTGAATTTCAGTCCGTTGGGCGGTTATTCGGGTCCATTCGGTCTGCACCCCGATATTCAACAGGCAGTGGCACTGGGCAGCGATGCCTATATTGCTACCGACGGTGGTGTTAACTATTCAAGCGACTTTTTCACGAACACTTCAAATTGGTCTGTCCGCAACAACGGTCTCAGAAGTGCTGACTACTGGGGCTTTGGCCAGGGGTGGGACGAGGATATTGTGGTAGGTGGTCGTTACCACAACGGCAATGCTGCTTTGTTCGACGTATATGGTGGTGGTAAGGCGTTGTCGCTGGGTGGTGGCGAAGACGCTACCGGTCATGTGTATCACGGTTTTTCTCGTACCACCGGCTTCCGCGATATCGGAAACGTTATCATCCCGGCAACGCTTACAGGCGCGGCACAATACTCGGCGGCAAACGTGCCCAACTCCATGTGGCCGCAGGATAATTACTATGGTCAGTTTTCCAGCAAGCTGATGACAGACCCTCGTTACGCCAATGTATTCTATCTGGGCAAAGACACTGTTCTGTGGAAGTCTTCCAACAGAGGTTCCTCCTATCAGGCATTGCATGATTTTGGTCCGGGCAATAAGGTATGGCGGTTCGACATAGCACGCAGCAATCCGCAGGTGATCTATGTGTGCGTCACCAACGGAGTATATAAAACAACCGATGGCGGGGCGACGTGGTCATCTATCACATTGCCGGTAACGTGGCAGTACTATAATTCTGACATAGTTGTAAATCCTTTGAATGAGAACGACGTTTACCTGTGTATGGCAAATGGTGCTGCCGGCAACAAGGTGTTTCGCTCGGTGAATGGAGGCAGTAGCTGGACCAATATTACCGGCACTGCGCTCAATGGTAAAAAGGTAGCATTCCTGCAGTATCAGGGCGGTGCAGGTGGTGTGTATGCAGTGACCAACAACCGTCCGTCAAAAGTGTATTACCGCGACACTACCATGTCCGATTGGTTCGCCTTCAGCGATGGCTTGCCGCAAGGGCTTGAGGCGCGTGTGGGTGCTTTGATCTTCTACCGCGACAACAAGCTTCGTTTGGCCGGCAATAGCAGCATCTGGGAGACGCCGTTATATGCCACCGGTGCGCCTGTTGCGCAGCCTATGGCCGACAGAAAGAATGTGGGTTGTCCCCGCGATACCGTCAACTTCTTCGATTATTCCATGTACGACCATGCCGGCGCAACACGCACGTGGGCATTCCCCGGTGCATTGTGGGTCAGCAGTACCACAGCATTGCGCCCGCAAGTGGTTTATCCTGCCGCAGGTTCTTACACGGTATCTCTTACAGTAACCAATGCGCTTGGCCAAACGCACACAAAGACGATCCCCGACATGGTAATTGTTGCCAACGACAATTGTAGTCCTGATACGGTTGCCGGCAAGTGTCTTCAGATGAACGGCACCTCGCAAACGGTGAGCCTTGGTGTAGCGAATATCAACAGCAACAATTTCTCTATCTCCGCATGGATAAAGCCTGAGGGCAGACAAAAGAGTTTTTCACAGATCGTTGGGCATCCTGCCTATCCGGGTTCAGCCAATTATGGGTTTGGTTTTGGGTTTAAATTCAACGGGTATACGCCCAACCTCATTTTGTGTTATACCGACAGTACTGTCAACTACTCAGGCACCAGCACGCTGGTATGCGACAGTACCCGCTGGAACCATGTTGTACTCACCTACAGCCCGTCGCGGGTGGTGCTTTACCTCAATGGGGTAGGAGATACGGTCAATAACGGCCCCATGCCGGTGATAGACCTGTCACAGACACCTTTCCAGATAAACTATGACGTGCACAACGGACAGGGTTCTAAATACAAGGGTCTTATAGAGGAGGTGAAATTCTACGACTACGCGCTTACACAAGAGGAGGTGCGCGAAAAGATGCACCTCATTACTGACCCGGCTACTGAAGCAGGCTTACTCAAGTACTTCCAGTTCAATCAGTACGATCCTGTTAGCGGCAGTGTATACGATGTGAAGGGGAACTTCAATGTCCTGGTTCCGTCCGCAAACATTGTAACCTCATCTGCACCGGTGGCAACAGGTCGTGTGCTTCGCCTGCCTATGGTAGCTTCCGGCGGACTTACTTCATTTGGTACGGCAGATGTTGACCAGTATTTGCCTGCGTCTGGTACTCACCCCAATGGAGAGGTGGTAGCCTTCCATTTGCTGAGCGGACCTGATACCCGTCCGGATTATCGCCCGGCAGTTCCCGGTTATTTCATCATAAATAATTACGGTACCAACAAGAGTTTCTCATCACCTGATAGTGTTGTGTTCAGTAGGTTGAATATTACCTATCCCGGTTATGAAGCGGGAAATTTCCGTTTGTTCAAGCGTGCTACCGGTGACTTCGGCAATACCTGGAGTGCCGAGTTGGATAGTGCGGACAGATTGCAGTACGTTTCGGGCAGCAGCAAACTCACGTGGAGGAACAACCTGTTCGATACTGCGTTTAATGCGCAGTACATCATAGTGAATAACGACACTACCAACTACACTGTTGCGATCGGTGGTCATACAATGGGGGCATGGGTAATATCTGATCCTTATCCCAACCCATGCAAAGAGTGGTTGCGCATGGATATTTCAGCGCCTGTTGCGCCTGATCGTCCTGTCGCTTTCACTTTGTGCGATATTACCGGTCGCCAGGTTATGAGCTTTAATGAGCGACTTTTAGCCGGCCGCAATTCATTGCTCATTCATTTGCCGTTGGTGGCGCAGGGTACTTATCTTCTGTCGGCAGACATACCCGGAGAAGGTCGTGTCACGCGAAAGATCTCGATCGAATAACGGTGTGCCTTGTAGTTGATCCATAACAGTCATCTTGCTGACGACAGTCAGCAAGTAGCGGAGAGCGGTTGGTGAACTTTGCATTATTGACACAGCAAAGTCATCTTGTTATGAAGCGTTATGTATTGTTATCTGCTCTTGCCACAATAGGTATCTTCTCTGCTACACTTTACACAGCCTGTACCAAGGATAAGTGTAAAGACGTGAATTGTAAGAATGGTGGCACCTGCGATGCAGGAGCGTGTTTATGCCCATCCGGATACACAGGTACCCGTTGCGAGACCAAGGTGCAGAGTTGTGTGGTGAACAACACGGCCGAGGTACAGTTCAGTAATCGTTCATCGTCAAGTACCTATACCGTTGTGTGGGATGGTTCTGTATGGACCACGTTGGCTCCGGGTGTTACCAGTTCCACTTACACTGTGGCTGCCGGTTCCCATACGCTCGAGTTCAGGTATTCCAATAGCAACACTGCCGCATGTACTCCCAGTACACCTGTTTTGGCGCAGTGTTCTTCTATGGTGTACTGGTGCACCTACTAAAAATGGCAGCCTGGTGAAGTGTGGTTAGACGGACGATTCTGTTTATATTTGTTTAAGAAATGGGCTGTATTTGATATCAAATATTAAACAACCATGAACCTTGAAAATCACCTTGCGGCCACTTTACGGCGAATGAATCAGGCACAACGCCTGGCCCGATTTGGTAGTTGGGAATTAGACCTGTCAACAGGCATCTCTGTTTGGTCCGAAGAGGCCTGCAGGATACATGGCCTTGAGGTCACCAACAATGTCCATAACTACGATGAATGGGAGGCCATGGTGCATCCTGACGACCTTAGTTCGGTGCGCGGCAGTATTGAATTCATAAGGAATAATCAGACCAGTGTAACCTTTGACTGCCGGATAGTAAGACCCGACGGCGAGGTAAGGAATATCCACTGTATTGTCGAATGTGAGTATACGCCTGAGAACACACTTGCAGGTATCTATGGAGTGACGCAGGATGTAACCGAATCATTGAAGGCTACGAAAGACCTCAAGACAACAGAAGTGAACCTTCAGTTGATACTGGATCTTATACCCCTATCTATATATGCCCGGCAGTCAAATGGTGACTACATTTTCGGTAATCATGTATTCCTCGGGCATTATGGCATTACGGCCGAACAATTGCGTGGTAAGAACTTAAGAGATTTTGTTCGGTCCGAAGCAGAGTATCTGGAGTTATCTGCACAGGACCAGTTGGTTCTTTCGTCTGGTAAGAAATTGATTGTGTCCGATTTCCGGCAAAAGGACCACCATGGTGTCGAAAAAATCTGGCGCATCATCAAGATCCCGTACATCCCTAAAGGACAAACCGAGCATGCGGTTTTGGGAATTGCTGAGGACATCACAACACAAAAGCAAAAAGAAGAGAACATTCTGCAGATGTCGGAGGTGATCCTCGAAAGAAACAAGGAATTGGAACAATTTTCTATGATGGTATCACACGACCTGCGCGGGCCACTCGCCACTATAATGGGCGTGTCTGATGTTATTGACGGCGTTCATCTTACGCAGGACGATCTATCCGTGTTTATTGGCGGAATTCGAACAGCTTTAATGCGGCTCGATGAAATTGTGCGCAGGCTGAATGATATTACATCCAGGAAAGACGAGTAGCATTTTTGCCAAAAGAACATCGTAGAAATATGGTATCTTGCACGGCTGATAGACTCGACGCTGTCTACGCTTTTTACTTTGTTGCCCGTCACCCACTTATTTACAGTTGAATTATGCAGAACGGGCAGAAATATCTTTTGAAATTACTGGACTCCATGTCCGATTTTTACCTCATCGTTATTGACATGCAGGGAAATTACACCTACGTCAATAAGGCCTTCTCAGAGAGGTTTGGATTTATTACCAACAATTTCATCGGTAAGACCTGTATGGAAGATGTGCACCCCGAAGATGCACCCGAGGTTTATCGTGTTGTAGAAGATTGCATGAGCGCGCCCGGTCAGTTCCGTTCCATCATCATCAGAAAGCCTGTTAAAGGCGGCGGATATGCCACCACTGATTGGGATTTCGTTGCACTTAAGAATGAAGCAGGGGTCATGGAGGGAGTGATGTGTATCGGTTATGAGGTGTCTGAACTGCTGGATCAGATAGAACTGAAAAACCGGACGATCGAACGATTGCAGTTCATTCAGTCTCATGAGGTGCGTAAACCTGTTGCAAACATTTTGGGACTTATCGACATTATTGACACCACCAACCTGGATGCCAATACTAAGTTCGCCATCCAGCGTATAGGCGAGAGTGCCGAGCAATTAGATCAGATATTACACGATCTTGCCGGTCGCAAGCGGTGTAAGGGCGGAGACGAGCAATAGTGTAAGAGAATTATGTTCCTCGGGAGACCTCGCCAAAATCCCGCACTTTAGTTACATTTGCATTAAATGCATGCAAATTGATCAGCGCACAACATACATATTCCATTCAGTTGGTTGAGCCAACACTGCCGGGGCCACAAGGTTGTTTAGTGGCCCGATGTTGACCGTTTCTGCATTTTCCCGCACACACTTATTTTTACATCCTGTTCCGCCGTTGAGCAAACGTTCAGCACGGAATGAAAATTGAACATTATGTCTGAATTTCACATATACAACTCATATACCCGCCAAAAGGAACGTTTCGAGTCGCTTACACCCGGTCATGCCGGTCTGTATGTATGCGGTCCTACCGTTTCCGGCGAATCTCACCTGGGACATGCCCGTCCATACGTCACTTTCGACGTGGTGCAGCGCTATCTGAAACATCTCGGCTACCGGGTGCGTTATGTACGCAACATTACCGATGCCGGCCACTTTGAAGAGGAAGGCCGTGACGCGGTGGATAAGGTGAACGAAAAGGCCAAATTGGAGAAGCTGGAACCAATGGAGATGGTACATAAGTACACTTCCATGTTCCACAAGGGCATGGCAATGTTCAATTGCGACGAACCTTCTATTGAGCCTACAGCCACAGGCCATATAGTAGAGCAGATATCCATGATAGAGACCATCATTGAGAAAGGTTTTGCCTACGAGGTTAACGGATCTGTATATTTTGATGTGCCTAAATATGCCGCTGCCTATCCCTACGGAAAGTTGTCGGGCAGGGTGCTGGAAGACCAGTTGGAAACCACCCGCGAGCTTGATGGTCAGGAGGAAAAACGCAACAAAGCCGATTTCGCGTTGTGGAAGAAGGCTCCGCCGGAGCATATCATGAGGTGGAAGAGCCCTTGGGGCGAAGGATTCCCGGGTTGGCACATCGAGTGCTCTGCCATGGCCAGCAAATATCTTGGTGAGACATTTGATATACATGGTGGAGGCATGGACCTCCAGTTCCCGCACCACGAAAGCGAGATAGCGCAAAGCACCATCGCTCACGGTCACCCGCCCGTGCGTTACTGGATGCACAATAATATGATCACCATCAACGGGAAGAAGATGGGTAAAAGCTACAACAACGTGATTAAGTTGTCAGAGCTTTTCTCGGGTCATCACCCGCTTCTGGCGCAGCCCTATCACCCCATGGTGGTTCGTTTTTACATTCTGCAAACACATTACCGCAGCACGCTAGACTTCAGCAACGAGGCACTTCAGGGTTCCGAAAAGGCATTCCGTCGCTTGTGGGAAGCATATGAAGTGTTACAAAATCTGGCACATGCGGGTAATGCCGATGCTGCCGATAAAGACCTTGATGCCAAAGTTGTTGCCTGGTGCCATGAATGCGCCGATTTTATGAACGACGACCTCAACACCGCCAAAGTCATCGCCAATCTGTTTGAAATGGCTCCTGTCATCAACGGTATGAAGGGTGGTCAGGTGTCCGGTAATGCCCTTTCTGCAGCAACCTTCGCGCTGGTGAAAGATACTTTCAGCACTTACCTGGTAGACATTTTGGGTATGCAACCGTTGCAGGTGCAGCAGACCGATAAGTTGGACAAGGTACTTTCTCTGCTCATAGACATCCGAAAGGATGCCAAAAAGCGGAAAGATTTTGCTACCAGCGATCTTATCCGCAATCAATTGGCAGCCAGCGGAGTGCTGCTAAAAGACGAAAAAGACGGCAGTGTGAGTTATACGATGGAGTAATGAAGGCTTTGTGTTACAATTTTACATTTTTAGTTAACATATTACAATTAAAATATTAAAAATTAAACGTCATCGTTTGGTTCTGATAGTTTGACTGTTGTGTCAAAATTATTTTTTTTCAAATCGATGGCATTCCCATAATTTTACAGACAAAACCTTTCTAAACGTTTTATTTATCCAAAATGAAAAAACTATTTGCTTCTTTAGTTGCGTCCTGCGCTATCGCCTTCTCGGCAGATGCACAGTTGACCGAAAATTTTGAAAGTACAACCGGCACCGCCCTGCCCTCCGGTTGGACTCAAACAGTTGCAGTTGGTATGCCCAATGACTCAGTAGGTTGGAACTGTGGTATCAATACGGCGCTCGGAAGCACCGATTTCCCGCTTTCGGCACACACAAAGTTTGTGGCACTTAATGATGACAAGCGTGCGGGTGCCAATAACACCAACAGTTTGCTGGTTTCACCGGTTTTTTCGCTGACGTCTGGCTCATGGTGGTTGAAATTTGACGCTTACTATGTTAAAGGAACATATAGTTCAATTACAGAAACACTTACCGTTGAGGTAACAACTGATGCAGGTAGTACCTGGACCGTTGTGTCAACATTGAATGGCGCATCAGGTTGGTCTACACGTTACGTTGACCTGTCTGCTTATGCAGGCATGTCAAACGTACAGGTTGGCTTCCGTTATAAAGACGGTGGTGGATGGTTGTTTGGTGCCGGTATCGATGACATCTCTGTTTTCTCACCTGCAGCAAACGATATTGCTCTTACAGCAATTGCACCTACCCCCGCTGACCCTCAGTCATACGCGACCGGTGGCAGCAACATTACTGTGATAGGTCAGGTATTTAACAACGGTAGTACAACAATTACTTCATATGATGTGAAGTACATATTTAATGGTGGTTCGGTTGTTACTAACCCTGTTACAGGCGTATCAATCGCTCCGTTCACATCGGCAACGTTTACAGCTACAACTCCGGTTACAATGCCGGCAGCTGTGGGGCCGTATCAGTTGAAAGTTTGGGCTTCCCTTACAGGCGATGCTAACGCTACAAATGATAGTGCCGCAATGGATACGCTCACCACAGTAGCGTTTATGCCTACCAAGAAGATCGTTTTTGAAGAAGGTACAGGTACGTGGTGCCAGTGGTGTCCTCGTGGTGCAGTGTACATGGACTCGCTCCATACTCTTTATGGTAATGGCGTAAGTCTTATCGCTGTTCACAATGGCGATCCGATGGTTCTTACTGCATATGACTCATGGTTAGGCGGAAATATCAGCGGTTATCCGTCAGTTTTGGCCGATCGTCGTTATACTATGGATCCAAGCGACGTTTTGGCTGCTTACACACAGCTTAATGACGATTTCGCGTTTGCAAGCGTAACAGCTGCCCCTACGCTCACAGGTACAAGCTTGTCTGTGGCGGTTACCGTTAAGCCGGCGATCGAATTGAAAAACGCTAAACTGGCAATGGTTATCACTGAAGATGATATGTCAGGCACAACATCTGGCTGGGCTCAGGCCAATGCATACAGCGGTTCAACTACCAACCTCCTCAGTGGTGGTGGCATCAACTACAATGCGCTTCCTAACCCGATCCCTGCTTCTCAGATGAAGTATGATTTCGTCGCTCGTTCTATTGACCCATCTGTTACCGGTGGCGCTGGTTTGCTCCCTGCAACTATGGCGGTAAGCACTGATTATAACTACACTTTCAATAAAACGATTCCGGCAACGTGGGCAACCAACAAACTGCATGGTATCATTATGCTGATAGATGGTGCAAAAGGAACGATCCTCAATAGCAATAATTTCTCTCTTACAGTTGGTGTTGCTGACGTAGCAGTTGGTGTTGAGAACTTCGTTGTTCGTCCTAATCCCGCTTCTGATGTTGCAAACGTTATTTTCGATCTGAAAAATAGCGGCAATGTTCAGGTTGATGTTGTTGACATGTTGGGAAGGACAGTTCTGAACGTTCCTGCCGGTAAAATGCAGGTTGGTACCAACCGTGTGGTGTTGCCTTTGGCAGACCTCACTTCCGGTATTTATGTTGTAAGGATTCAAACTGAAATGGGAACAATCACAGAAAAGTTGAATGTAACCAAGTAGTTTTCCTCACTGAATAGCAAAAAAGGCGTCGGGCTTTCACCCGACGCCTTTTTTTGCCTGATAATCAAATGGTTAATGTTTCTCTAAAATATGAAATGTGAGACAATAATTTGGAAAAGTGATATAGGAGTGCTAAATTGCATTCAGAAAACAAAAACAACATGAAGAAGTTTTTCGCAACCGCAGCGTTTGCCTGTACAACCTTATTTGCAGTTAATTCAAACGCACAGTCCTTCACAATGCATAAAGATACAGCAACGCTCAACCTTGCTGTAGCAGATTATGTTTACAATAACGTAACCAATACAACGACATCAACTGTCACACTCGAGTGGAAGGTGTTTGCAACTGATTTCCCGGCTGACTGGCTGTCAGCAGTAGGTATTTGCGATGCCGCAAACTGTTTCTCGGGTACAAGCATTTGGCCTCCAACTGCTTCAACGTTACACGAAAGCCCTTACCCGGCTTCTGCAACCAACGATTTCAAGCTTCAGATACCAATAGGTGCGGGTTCAACGAGCGGTACTTATTATCTCAGGGTTCGTTTGAATAATAAGTTCGCCACTTCAGATACTGCAATTGCCACTTTCATCGTTACTCGTACCGCAACAAGCGTGTCAAGTGTAAAAGTGGGAAACGATGTTGTGGTTTATCCCAACCCCGCTACATCTTCACTCAACGTATTGTTTGATGCTGCTTCAGACATCAAAAGCATTGCGGTGTACAATATCATAGGCAAGCAGGTGAGCCTGTTTCGCCCTACCGATAATGCAGGTGCAAGCCTCAACGTTGAGAACATTCCTTCAGGTATCTACTTTGTAAGGCTCATGAACTCACACGGCGACGTGGTTGCTACACGCAAGTTCACAAAACAATAAAAAAACTTCAGTACTATATTGAGAACGGGAGCAATCGCTCCCGTTTTTTTTGTGCATTAGCGCATTGGTAATGTTGATAAATATTGCCTGTGTGGCATTAGGTTCACACAGGCTGTTAACGCTCCCTGACGTAAATTTGCTGCATGCACAAATATTTAGAGGGATTGAACGAACAGCAGCTCGCTGCTGTTTTGCATGTTGACGGACCATTGATGATAGTGGCAGGCGCCGGTAGCGGAAAAACGAAAGTACTCACCACGCGCATCGCCCACCTTATGAACAGTGGTGTGGACGCATTCAATATCCTTGCGCTCACCTTCACCAATAAGGCCGCTGCCGAAATGAAGGAGCGTGTGGAGAAAGCCCTCGGCAATACCGAAGCCCGCAATCTTTACATAGGTACCTTCCACTCGGTGTTCGCGCGCATTCTTCGTGCCGATGCCAACAAACTCGGTTATCCCAACAACTTCACTATATACGATACTGATGATGCAAAGAACATCATCAAGAATATCGTAAAAGAGATGAATCTGGATGATAAGCACTATAAGCCGGCATTCATCTACAATCGTATCTCCGCAGCCAAGAACAGCCTCATTGATGCAGAAGCTTATCGCAAGGATACCTACATACAACAAGAAGACGCGCGTGGCAATCGCCCCTTGATAGCAGATATTTACGACTCTTATTCCAAGCGCTGTTTCAGGAACGGTGCCATGGACTTTGATGACCTGCTTTTCAAGATGTACCTGCTGCTAAAAAACTATCCCGATGCACTGGCTAAATACCAGGGCCGTTTCAAGTACATCCTAATAGATGAGTATCAGGATACGAACCTGGCGCAGTACGCCATCATCAAGTTGTTGGGGGCGCGCAACGAGAACATCTGTGTGGTGGGCGACGATGCCCAGAGTATCTATTCCTTCCGTGGTGCCACCGTGCAGAACATACTTCAGTTTCAGGACGATTATGAAGACGCCCGTGTCATCAAGCTGGAACAGAACTACCGCAGCACGCAAACTATTCTGAACGTTGCCAACAATGTGATCGGCAACAACAAGAACCAGATCCCCAAGCAGTTGTGGACTGATAATTCGGAGGGGGAAAAGATAACCCTTGTGCGCACCATGACCGACAATGACGAAGGCAAGTTCGTTGCCGATGCCATCAAGGAACAGCAGATGCGCAATCATTATGCCAACAAAGACTTTGTGGTGCTCTATCGCACCAACGCCCAAAGCCGTTCTTTCGAGGAAAGCCTTCGCCGACTCAATATTCCATACAAGCTGGTAGGCGGTACATCGTTCTATCAGCGCAAAGAGATCAAAGACTATCTCGCATATCTGCGTATCATCGTCAATCCTCAGGACGAAGAGAATCTGAAACGTATTATCAACTATCCTGCCAGGGGCATCGGTAAGACAAGCATCGACCGCATTACTATCAGGGCAAATGAATTGAACACAACATTCTGGGAGACCATCTCCAACCCTGATATCGATGGACTTCGCTCATCGAACACCGATGACTTCGTTAACATGATCAACAGCTTCCGCACCATGCTCGAAAAGGAGAATGCTTACGATGTGGCATTCGCTATTGGCAAGCGCACCGGCCTGGTCAAGGAATTGTATGATGATAAGAGTGTGGAAGGTGTGGCACGTTACGAGAACGTACAGGAATTGCTCAACTCTATCAAAGAGTTCACCGAAACACCCGACGAGGAAGGCGAATTGCTGGACAAGAGCCTCGGTAGTTACTTGCAGCAGATCACCTTGCTCACCGATGCCGACCAGGACAAAGGCGAAGACGCCGATGCGGTGAAGCTGATGACCATACATGCCGCAAAAGGTCTTGAGTTTCCTTGCGTATTTCTTGTGGGCATGGAAGAGAATCTCTTCCCCAGTGCCATGAGTATGTACGACAGGAACGATCTGGAGGAAGAGCGCAGGCTGTTTTATGTGGCCATTACCCGTGCCAAGCAGAAGTTATGGATTACCTATGCCAATAGTCGTTATCGTTTCGGCAGTCTGGTACAGAACGATCCCAGCCGTTTCATTAAGGAGGTGCCGCCCATGCATATCGATGCCACCTATACAGGTATGAGTAATCGGCCCTCGCCATCTTCGTCAGCGCAAAGTGGCCTGCCTCCGGGCTTTGACAAGATGCCTTCGCTCAAAAAACTGGCCGACAAGCTGAATGCGCCCAAGCCGGCAGCACACACACCGTCGCCCGATTTTGTTCCCGATGATATATCAGGAGTTGAGGTAGGTATGAAGGTGGAACATCAGAAGTTCGGCTTCGGAACTATCATGTCGCTTGAGGGTGGAACCCAGAACCGCATTGCGGCAATAGACTTTGGTGCGGCACACGGTGTCAAAAAGATCATGCTGAACTTTGCAAAGTTGCGCATCGTAAAGTAGTAACTACTTCCCGCGGTACGCCTCATCAACCAGATCATTCAATTCGGGATGATCCTTGATGTATTGCGCCACAAACGAGCAGTAGGGTATTACTTTCAGGCCCTTCTCTGCCGCCTGCTTCAGCACTTCAGCCACAAACGCCTTGCCCATGCCCGTGCCTCGTGCCGATGCCGGCACCAGTGTGTGCATCAGGGCCATACTTCCTTTCAGCCATCTATAGCCAAGAGTTATGTATTCGCCGTCGGGCAGCAAGGTCTCAAACCTGAATTCTTTTTTGTTGTTGGTCACTTCCATGATACTATCAAAATTAGCAACTTACTGTAAACAACAACAGCACGGAAAGCCGTGCCGTTGTCTTATTCATTCTACTTAAACTAACCGATTCTTATTATTTCGCTTTAGCGAACTCCATTTTCAGGATCATAGTCACTTCGTCACCTACTACTGCACCACCTGCTTCAGTCATTGTGTTCCATTTCAGGTTGAAAGCTTTACGGCTGATCTTTGCAGTTGTTTTGAAACCTGCTTTAGTATTGCCCCATGGGTCCACCATTGTACCGCCATATACCACATCGAATTTCATTTTCTTCGTCACGTCGCGGATGGTCAGATCACCTTCAAGAACGTAGTTGTTACCTTTTCCTTTCTTGAAGGAAGTACTCTTGAAAGTCATTTTAGGGAATTTCTCAGCGTTGAAGAAGTCATCACCTTTCAGGTGGTTATCCCTCATTTCGTTGTCGGTATTGATGCTCGCAACATCTACGTTGAAGTTGATAGTTGCATTGTTGAAGTCGGCACCCGGTGCGTCGATCGTACCATCGAATTTCTTGAAGTAACCTTCTACTTCAGATACTACCAGGTGATCAACAGAGAATTTTACGTTTGAGTGGCTCGCGTCAATGCTCCACTTAGATTGTGCGAATGCGCCTGTCGTTGCAAAAAGGAATGCTGCTGCCAGAATTGATTTTGTCATGTTCATCTTTTTTTGTGGTTTTTTATTGTTTTACGATGCAAATATATGTACATACATGGAAAGTGGAGTATTTAAAATGCTTATAACGGTATAAAATGCCCGATCCGGCCAGGTGGGGAAGGGAGTATTTCCCCTAATCAGCCTACTTTTGCCGACAAAACAAATAATTAATGAAAGTAGCAGTAGTAGGTGCCACCGGCCTGGTGGGCAGCACAATGTTAAGTATCCTCGAAGAACGCAATTTCCCTGTAACTGAATTGATACCGGTGGCTTCGGCACGGTCGGTAGGGCAAAAGGTGTCTTTCAAGGGAAAGGAATACAGTGTGGTATCTGCAGAGACTGCTATTGCTATGAAGCCCGCCCTGGCGCTATTCTCTGCCGGCGGCAGTACTTCCCTCGAGCTTGCTCCTCTGTTTGCGGCAGCGGGTTGCCGGGTAGTAGACAATTCTTCGGCATGGCGCATGAAGGAAGAAATTAAATTGGTCGTGCCTGAGGTGAACGGACATGTGTTGACTGCCGATGATTATATAATTGCGAACCCCAATTGCTCTACCATTCAGATGGTAATGGTGCTTCAACCCCTTCACAAGAAATACGGCATTAAGAGGGTGGTAGTAAGTACCTACCAGTCCGTTAGCGGAACCGGTCAGAAGGCTGTGAAGGAAATGATGGATCAGCGCGCGGGCAGTACCGAACACCACGTATATCCCCACCGCATAGATATGAACGTGTTGCCGCATATTGATGTGTTCATGGATAATGGTTACACCAAAGAAGAGATAAAAATGTCGCAGGAGACCTGCAAGATCATGGGCGACGACTCTATCCGTGTCACAGCCACAACCGTGCGCGTACCCGTGTCAGGTGGGCACAGCGAGAGCGTGAATATCGAGTTCGAGAGCGATTTTAACGAGAATGACGTCCGCGAACTGCTGTCGAACCAGCCTGGCGTGGTAGTTATAGATAATCCGGCTATGAACGGCTACCCCATGCCGCTCCATGCCGAGGGAAAGGACGAGGTGTTCGTTGGCCGTATCCGCCGCGACTACTCACAACCCAATACGCTCAATTGTTGGATCGTTGCAGACAATCTGCGCAAAGGGGCGGCTACCAATGCAGTGCAGATAGCGAAGCTGTTGCACAGTAAGGGCCTCATTGGGTAGAAAATAGCGTGGTTGTGAGATAAATGTTATTTATCGGCCCGTAGGTAGACTGTTGTCACCGGTAATTTGCCTATGTATTACCTTCGCACCTATGTTGGAGCAATACTGCGCATCTCTTGCCGGCTATAAACGCCTGCCTACACGTGAGGTAAAGATCGGTAACCTGTCTATAGGAAACGGAAATCCCATTCGTATCCAGACAATGACCACCACCGACACTATGGATGTGGCGGCCACTGTGGCGCAGACCATCAGATGCATAGAGGCGGGTGCCGAACTCGTGCGCATCACTGCACCCAGCAAAAAAGAGGCGGAACAACTGCAACTGATCAAGGACGAATTGCGCGCGCGCGGGTACGATACTCCCCTGGTTGCCGATATTCACTTTACGCCCAATGCTGCGGAGATCGCCGCCCGCATTGTAGAGAAGGTGCGCGTGAATCCCGGTAACTATATTGACAAAAAGAAGTTCGATTTTATAGAATACACCGATGCAGAATATGCGGCGGAGGTCGATCGCATTCGCGAGCGTTTCACGCCGCTGGTGCGCATCTGTCGCGAACATGGCACTGCCATGCGCATCGGCACCAATCACGGCTCACTCAGCGATCGCATCATGAGTCGTTATGGCGACACGCCGATAGGCATGGTAGAAAGCGCTATGGAGTTCCTGCGCATTGCCCGCAGCGAAGACTACCACCAGATCGTGCTCAGCATGAAGAGCAGCAATCCTCAGGTAATGGTGCAGGCCTATCGTTTGCTGGTGCGCCAGATGATGGAAGAATTTGGAGAATGTTATCCACTGCACCTTGGCGTCACCGAGGCGGGCGATGGTGAAGATGGGCGTATCAAAAGTGCCATTGGCATCGGAACTCTGCTCGAAGATGGCATTGGTGATACCATTCGTGTGTCGCTTACCGAAGATCCCGAGTTCGAGATCCCCGTTTGTAAAGATATTGTTGCCCGTTACCCCATAGGGACTGTGGGTTATGCGCCGCAATTACCAGCGTCGTTGCCATACAGTCCGTTTGAATACAAACGCCGCGAAACAGTACCCGTAGGAAATATTGGCGGCCATCAGGTGCCCGTGGTTGTGGCAGATATGAGCAAAGAAACATCGTTGACGCCTGAATCTTTGAAACCCATCGGCTACGATTACGATGCTGCATCAGACAAGTGGAAGATATCCGATGGTGCCGCCGACTATATCTACACCGGTAGTGCAGTTCCTGCATTCGGTTTGCCGGGTACTTTGCAGGTTATTACAGATGAGGGTACATCAAATACCCTGCACCTGATGCCTGTAGATAGTTTTATGGCTGCGTCAGGCATCAATAGTCCGGTCTTTATCGGCATACACCTTTCATCAGGTTTCGTGGCAGACGCAGCATTGCTCGCACGCATAAAGGAATGTCCGGCTGCAGTCCTTGTTATATCTGCAGATGGTATGAAGCCGGTAAGGTCGTTCATTACACTGCTCATGCTGGCTGGCATCACCAATCCGGTTATTCTGCGCGCCTACCCCGAAGGAGATACCCCCGATAAGCACCTCATAAAATTGGCTACCGATTGCGGTGGTCTGCTGCTCGATGGTATGGGCGATGGCGTGATGTTGTCCAACACCGGCGCGCTTCATAACGTAAAGGTCAGCGGCAGAACCTACCTCGAGGTAAAGAACAACGAACAGTTCCTCAATAATACCGCATTCTCTATTCTTCAGGCTACTCGTACCCGCATCAGCAAAACTGAATACATCAGTTGCCCCAGTTGTGGTCGCACACTGTTCGATCTTCAGGAAACCACAGCCAAGATACGCGCGGCAACGCATCACCTCAAGGGAGTTAAGATCGCCATTATGGGATGTATCGTGAACGGCCCGGGCGAGATGGCAGATGCCGACTTTGGCTACGTAGGTTCAGGTCCCGGCAAGATCACCCTTTACAAAGGAAAAGAAGTGGTAAAACGAAATGTCCCCAGCGATATAGCCGTGCAGGAACTGATAGGATTGTTGAAGGAAAACGATGCTTGGGTGGACATGGCTGCGGTCTGACCGGAATTCCTCATTGCTTGATTATCTGTTTTCAATAACATCACTTACTGCCAGTAGCAGTGCGTAGGGTATTGATGGTGGTTCTGCACCGGCAATATCATACCGATCCAGTGCGCTCCATTTCATGTAAAATCTGGGAAACCCCTGGATGTTTACCTCATAATACATCCCGTCCTTCCGGGCTTGTGGTATTATTACTGCAAGCAATGTCTTTTTCTCAAATGTCAGATGGCGGGAAAAGCTCTCGGGCATGCGGTAAAATTAGGGGTTTATCCTCCCTTTCGTCACGCAAATGTTTGATTAAAGTGAAATTCTGTGATTTTACCAACGCTTTCCAATAATTGCACGTCTATTATAGCGTTCGAACAGTTGTTATTAAAAGTATTAGTTGAAAAGACCTATAAAACTATTAATTCTTACAATATAAAATTTGATACAATGAATATCGGATCAGCTATTAAATCCATCAGAAAGAAACTGTCCATCACTCAGTATGAACTGGCTGAGAAATGCGACCTTTCACAGACCTCATTATCACAGATCGAGACCGGTATCAAGCGCCCAAGCCAGCGAACTATTTCAAAAGTGTGTGCTGTGCTCGATATACCCGAGTCTATCATCTACATCGTTGCTATGCAGGAGACAGATGTCCCTCCAAGCAAGAAGGGAGTTTATGAGCTTGTGTACCCATCCATCAAAAGCCTTGCGCTGCAGATGGTAAGCTCCGAACACATGGATCTTGTTACAACCAAGAACGACTAAGTTCCTTGCTGCCATAGACGGATGTTGTTCCTCTGCATCGTTTGGTAACATCATTTATAACTAACTTTTTAATAAGCCACGGTTCATCCCGTGGCTTTTTTCGTAACTTGAGAAGTAATTGACATCATGCTTCGCATCGTTTTCTCTCTCATAGGTCTGTTGCTGCTTGCTGCTGAGGCACCGGCAAAAGACAACTTTGTCATAAGCCCGCCAACCTTACTCTCCGAAAACGGGATCAACAAGGTCCTCTGCATGAAGAACGGACACACCCTCCTTTTTCATTTTGAGATCAATAAGCCGCTTACTGTTATCGTATACGATTCATCGCACAACAGGGTGGCCAACCGCACTGTTGCCAGCGACCTGCTCGATGCTATCCTGCTGCCTACGTCATCTTTCAAGGGGTTGTACGAAGTGAACGGAGAGGCCGTTCTTTTTATGGAACAGCAACGCATGGGCAGGCACACGCTCATTCGTCTCCGGTTCAATGCCCGCACAGGCCAGCTCGTTGCCGAAGATAGGGTGGGGCGCTCTCACGGCATCGCCAAACCCATGCGCTTCTTTGTATTAAAGAATAGAGCTGAGGAGGGATATGCTGTTTTGTTCGCGGAGGATGTACCCCAATTCCGTAAATGTTCCATACAACTGGTATACTACAACAAGCGCCATGACGAATACAAGCGAATGGAGCTGGATCCCGGTCGTAAAAACTACGACTTCCTCACTGTCACAGGTGCCGAGGCCCTTCCTCAGGGTATATGCGTGTCGTTGGGACTGTCGGTAATGCTGGTAAATGGCACAGGCAGTCTAACTGAATCTGCCGCCCGCTACAACCATTACCTGCAGGTCTTTTACATACCCAATGGTGGTGCAAAGCCCATCATACGCAAGGCCGATCTCTCTACCGAGATATACCCATATTACACTACCTGCTCTTACAACCCCTTTGCCGGCTCTATCAATGTATTGCTGCTCAGTTATCGCGAGGCATTTTACAGATATGGTGTGGAGATGCGCCCCACGGCATTTGTGTCAAATCTGCTCTTCAGGCTCGATGAGCATGACCTCACCGGCAATTACAGTTGGTTCAGAAATGAGCTGGCAAATAGTCTGCTGATCGAAAAAACAGACACGGCCTCCTCATTTGCCGGTTTACCGCTTTGTATGTTCACCAACAGTAATGGTCTCTCTACTGTTGTGTCCGAGTCGTATGAACGCTACATGTCCGCCGAGAACTATACACGTAGCCGTGCGTTCGAAACCTACCTTGGCAGTATATGCATCACTCAGGTCGATGATACTGGTAAGGAGATCTGGGGCACTGTCTTACCCCGGTCACAATACTATCGCAGCTACCGTCATTATTATCGCCCAACCTACCTCGCCAAACGTTGGCAGGATCACGCTATGTTCAACGATCTGCCACCGCAGATAACCGAACGACAATTCCTTTCAGCGGCAGTTTATGCCCGTGGCGACAATCACTACATCATCTACAACGACTGCGGAAAGAATATCAGAAATACCATCACTTCTCCCGGCGACACCCTCTATGCGTCCGAACTGGCCAATGCCTGTTACTACCGCATGGACCGCAAACGACAGATCACAAAAGAGTATCTGTTGGGTGAGCCGCTCGACAAGGAGTACAAGAGTTGTTACGTCGAAGGCGGCGATTTCGATGAGCAACGTGGTGTCTATGCATCACTCATACGGTATAAGCGCGGTAGCTATATTTCCCTCCGCATGGCTTGGGTCACACTCGATTGATTGTTCTTCTTCCAACGGTCCTGTATTACCTGCTGTTAAAGTCAAATGCGTTAGCTTTGCCGATCAAACAATTACAGGATGAATAAAAAGATAATATTTTCATTGGGGCTGTTGGTCACAGTTCTTTGTGGCGCAAACGCACAGCAACATGCACACGACTGGAAGTGTAGCGCGGTGAAAGGTCGCATGGCGCAGATGGGCAATGCTGCAAAGCCAACTGTCGCGCACCCCGATGAGGATAAGTATGATGTTAAGTACGTGAAGCTCGATCTCGAGATGAACAACAAGAGTACCACCATCGCGGGCAATGTTACCACAACTGCGCAAGTGGTGGAGCCGGTACTGACCAGCTATGTATTTGAGATGCTCCCACCGCTCGTTGCCGATTCGGTGTTTATAGATGGCGTGCCCCACGCTGTCGTCGTTACCGGAGATACTTGCACGGTAACATTTGCCACACCTCGCGCAGCCGGCAGCATGTTCACTGCTCAGGTGTTTTATCATGGTACGCCGGTGTCAGGCACTACTTCGGACATACATGGTATCAGCAATCTTCAATCACCTTCCTGGGGCAATTGGGTAACCTTCACGCTGTCCGAGCCGTATAGTGCTAAAGATTGGTGGCCATGCAAACAGTCACTTACCGATAAGATCGACTCTGCCGATATCTGGGTCACTGTACCCGATTCGCTGAAGGTGGGCAGCAACGGCCTCCTGCAGTCTATCACGCCAATGGGTGGTGGTCGCAACCGTTTCGAATGGAAGGAGCGTTATCCTATAGATTACTACCTCATATCGGTGGCAATTGCCAAATACCGCGACTACTCTTTCTACATGCGTTTCACAGGCAGCACCGATTCTATGTTGGTGCAGAATTACGTGTACGACCGTCCAACCATCCTCACTTTCAACAAGAGCATTATAGACAGTACAGCACAGCAACTCAACCTCTTCAGCGACCTCTTTGGCCGCTATCCTTTCTGGAAAGAAAAGTACGGACATGCCATGGCACCATTGAGTGGGGGTATGGAACACCAGACCATGACCACACTGGGTTTCTTCCAGAGCTGGTTGGTAGCGCACGAGCTGGGTCACCAGTGGTTTGGCGACAATGTCACTTGCGCTTCATGGAAAGATATTGTTATCAACGAGGGTTTTGCCAGCTACAGTGAGTACCTCTATCTCGATAAGTTCCGCGGGCACGCCGCCGCTACTGCCGATATGGTGGACAGGCAGCGCAATGTGATGTCTCAACCCGGTGGCGTTATCTATGTAGATGATACTACCAACGAAGGTCGCATATTCGACAGCCGTATCTCATACGACAAGGGTGCTTGTGTAGTACACATGTTGCGCCACGTGGTCAATAACGATTCCTTCTACTTCAATATCCTCAAAGGATGGCAGCACGCCAAACGCTTCGGCACTGGTACCATCGCCGATCTTCGCGATATGACTATCAGTATGATGACGCCCGAAGTGAATGGTGTTAAGTTCGACACATTCTTCCACCAGTGGTTCTATGCCGAGGGATTCCCGATCTACTCCGTGAAGTGGAATCAGGTAGGTACAGAGGTGTATATGAAGATCGACCAGACAACATCAGTACCGGGGTCTGTTCGCTACTTCTCCCTGCCGCTCGAAATAAAGGTGACATCCGCTTCAGGCGACTCAACCGTTCGTTTTGTAGTTGATAAACCATCACAATCATTCCATTTCACATGGAAGGTGCCTATGCTCGGACTTTCGCTCGATCCGAACGATTGGCTGATTGACAGTGTTCAGAACATTGGCCGCGATCTGACCATGGGCGTCAACGAACTGGAGATGGAGATGATCGGCGTAGCGCCAAACCCTACATCCGCGTCTTGGGAAGTGGCTGGTCTGCCAGCAGGCGCTGCGCTCACCCTCACCGATATTGCCGGTCGTGTCATCTGGCAGCAACAGACTGCTTCTGGCACAGTTTCAGTACCGGCTCAAAGTCTGGCAGCAGGCCTGTACCTGCTCAGGGTCAATACGCAGCATGGAGCCGGCAGGTCGTTCAAGCTTATTAAAGAATAATGTCAGGTATATGACCGGAATAATGGCAGACAAATACCTGTGATTTTTCAAAAAAGTTGTCTACCTTTGCCGTCCCAAATATCACGGAGGCTGTAGCTCAGTAGGTTAGAGCATCAGATTGTGGTTCTGAGGGTCGAGGGTTCGAAACCCTTCAGCCTCCCCAAATGAGGTACACTCATTTTAAAACGCCCGAACTTATCGGGCGTTTTTTTTATTGTTTTCGTCCGTTGATATTTGTATTTTTGTTTGAATTGTCTTTAATTATTAAATATTTTCAAAATGAGTTTAGAAGTAACAGGTAAATTGCTGGTTAAGTACGACACGTTGCAGGTAAGTGAAAAATTCAAGAAGCGTGAATTTGTGATGGAACTTGCAGAAGAGATCAATGGTAACATCTACACCAACTTCGCGAAGTTGCAGTTGGTTCAGAATAAGTGCGAGATCATCGACCGTTTCAACACGGGAGATCTGATCAAAGTAAGTTTCAACATCAAGGGCAACTCCTACGTAGACAAGAGGGACGGCCAGACCAAATATATTACCAACCTGGACGCATGGCGTGTAGAGGCTGCAACAGCCGGTGCACCTGCTGCTTCGGCTCCGCAGGCACCTGCATACAATGCACCCGCTCCAAACCAGGGCGGCTACAACAGCGCACCTGCATACAACAGCTCATCTGCCGGCACGGTTGATGATCTGCCGTTTTAATTAAACTACTTGCCTATGCCGCGATATGGCCGCGTAATTCTTTTGCTCACTTTCGTTGCGGTACTATGGAGTGCCTGCAGCAAGGTCCCCGACAACGCCCGGTACATACCGCAGGATGCAGTGGGGGTAGTAGGGGTCAATCTTAGGTCCCTCAGCAAAAAGATAGCGTGGAACCTCATCACAGGCAGCAAGCTGTTTAAGGAGATTCAGAAAAGAATGCCCGCGAAAAACGCGGATGATATGGTAGGAGGTATTGAAGACGCCGGACTCGACGTCTCCAATACCTTCTACGTTTATACCCGTAACGACAACCGCTTCACCGATGGTAAGGTCATTGTAGGGCTCATCCCCCTCTCCGATGCTACCAAGTGGGAGCAGTACATAAAGACCGCTTTTCCTGCAGTTACGGTGCAGCAGCAGAATGGCCGCAGGCAGGCAGCACTGGGCAAGGGCATGTATGCCGGCTGGTCGGCGGAGTTGCTCATTCTCATGAATGCCCCCGCGGTGTCGCTTGCCGAAGAGGATGCAGGGGAAGATACTTCCATTGCCGCTGCCCTCATCACTGCTATGGATGAAGCCTTCAAGGTGCCGGTGGCCAACTCTATTGTCAGCAACAAGCGCTTCTCTGCATTTCAGGCGCATAGGTACGATCTCTCCTTTTGGCTCAACTATGGCTCGGCCTTCAACAGCGATGGCACACCACTCAGCTTCAACGGTATCTCGCTTTCTTCCGCCATGTGGAAGGATGCCATCATCACGGCCGGCTTCGAGTTTGGCAAGGGCAACATAGGTGCCGAGGTCAATTACTTCCTGCCCGCCCATGTGGAAGAGGCCACCAGGGACTTCGGCGAGGTAGAGGCCGACCGCGAAATGCTGGACCGCCTGCCCAAGAAGAACATGGATATGCTGCTCTCCATGCACATTTCACCATCCGGTGTGCGCACCCTGCTCGAAAAGCTGGGCCTTTTTGGTATAACCAATGTGGGCCTTGCCACCAAGGGCCTTGACGTAGACTACCTGCTCGAAGCATTCACCGGCGACATGGCCATTCTGATGAGCGACTTCGTGCTGGATGCCGAGATGAAGTCGGACATGTTCATGGGGCAAATGGTGACCCATAAAGAGCAAAAGGCATCTATGACTATGACCTACGTGATCCGCATCAACAAGAAGGAGAACTTCACTCACTTGCTGGATATGGCCAAAGAAGGCGGTATGCAGCCACTCAAAGATGGCTCAGGCTTTGTGCTGCCGCTCACCTCCAGCGATTCTGTGTTCCTGATGATGAACGACCGTTATGCCGTTATCACCAGCAAGCGGAACTACGCTACCGGCTTCCTGTCGGGGGCGTTTATGGGCCAGAAGATGAAGGATATCTACACCGATGCAGCCTATGGCCAGCCGTTCGCGCTCACCCTCGATATCAATGAGCTTTTCCGCAACGTGGACCCCGGTATTTCCAACTCTCCCCGCGATTCAGCCATTATCTCCGAGAGTAAGAAGCTGCTCAGCGACATTACCCTGAAGGGCGGCAAGTATGTGGACAATGCCTATAAATTCTCGCTCGATATTAATTTTCTGAATACCGACGAGAACAGCATTCTGGAGCTGATAGACTTCGGTATGCGCATCAACGATATCGGCAATAAACCGGCGCTCTGACGCGTTTTAGGGTTGCTTACCCCTACTTTTGGCTACGTTACGTAATCTCACTATATTACTTATCTTTGTTAACTTGTTTTTTAACCCAAGCAAACCAGCATAAAAATGCGTAAATCGTCCCTGTTATATATAAGCTGCCTGTCAGTGTTGCTAGGTGCCGGTATCACCGGTTGCAAGCGCACTACCGCTATCGACAACAACAACGGGATACAGACCCCTTTCAGCCTGTATTTTTCCGACTCGGCGGGCGCCCTCTACAACACCAACGATGGTCGTAACTTCAATGGTGTCCTCTTCCCGCCCGATGGTAAGAGCTGCCGCGCTGTAGCAACTTCAGGCAACAACATCTTGTGGATAAAGACCCACTTGTATTACAGCAACAACAACGGTAAGAACTTCAATAACACTTACGATTCACTTTCTACTTACCCCGCATTTACCTGCAGCGGCAATCTGCTCAATACCAATCAGAGCATGATCGTGAACTTGCCGAAGTGGGGCAATCGTGTTTATTCGATCTCGAGTGCCCCGAACCCTGACCGCAACTGGCTGGGTGTGATCTACTCCGACAACTTCGGCAACCCCAACACATGGGCGCTTGATGGATCTTACGACACACTGGGTGTGGGCAAGCTGCCGGTGCGTATGAAGTCGTTCACACAGCTGGCTGATGGTACATTGTGCGGTCTGGCTTACTCGGGCCCTGCCGACAACGATGTGATCCATCACCGCAACTTTGTGCGTAAGGGCAAGGATGATGCCGTTTACACCAACAGGTGGATAGAGGTGACCGCTAACCCCGGTCTCATTCCATACATCTACGGTGGCAACACATCGGGTACACCGCTGCCTCCATACGGCACCACTTATACCGACACCGGTTACTTCTACCTGGGTCACATGAACAACCGCCTTATAGCTGTTGACGGTTCGTGCAACTATGGCGCATGGTTCTCAGACGATCTGGGTAAGAACTGGGCACCATACAACACCGGTCTCCCGGCCAACACCGCTCTGCTGTGCATCGAGACGCCGTTCGAAGAGGTTTGCCTTGTAGGTACCGAGGGTAAAGGCCTCTATGTGCTGAACACACACACCAACGCCTGGGAGCCAGCCAACAAGGGCCTCGGTAACAACGTGACCGTGCGTAGCATTGCCGCCAAGAAGAACGTTTACAAAAACGGAAACGTGCGCAAGTTCATTTATCTGGCAACCAATGCCGGTATCTACGAAAGCGCTGATGGCGGCCAGAACTGGACCCGCACTATACCGGGCAACTTTGTAGCAGTGAACTAAGCCACCTTTTACAATACTATATTCCGGAAGCCTCCACACGTTGGGGGCTTCTTCGTTTTAGTCGCCCAGGTCGCTGAGGAAGTCTTCGAGATCGCGGCGTTGCTTCTTGGTAGGGTGGCCTGTCTTGCTCAGGCGCTTACCTGTATAGAAGCTGGGTGCCATTGCCTGCGGGGCTATCTTGTCTTCCTCGGGGGTAATGTCCACATAGTGTTTTATGGCCTCTTCATAGCCCACGCGGTTGGACAGCAGGCCGGTCACTTCAATGGTTTTGCGGCCTGCAGGTGTCTTTATCTGGTATTGGTCGCCAAGAGACACACTGCGCGATGGCTTCACTGCCGCGCCATTCATTTTCACCTTGCCGCTATCTATGGCCTCGGTGGCCTGTGTGCGGGTCTTGAACAGTCTGATGGACCAGAGGTATTTGTCCAGTCGTGGCTTTTCCATACCTGCAAAATAACACATTTGCAGCGGCCCGCACTGCGGTGTTCTGTTAAAATACCTGTCATTCCGGGGTGTTAATTTCCGTGTTTTCATGCAACATATATGTATCTGTAAGGCATAATTCCCTATATTTGTGTCATCGGCGGTGCTTCCTGCGCACTCACAATTGCAGATCACGGCCAGCTTACCCTTCGGCAGCATTGCACTTCTTGCTGTTTCTTACGGAGGTTGTTTTCTATAGCATTGATCTTTTAATTTTTAAACTAATAATGGAATATAATACTACGCGCAGCAGAATGCTGATGCCCGAATATGGTCGTAATGTGCAGAAGATGGTAGAGTACCTGGTAACCATCGACAGCAGGGAAAAGCGTTTGCAGCAGGCCGAAATAATCATAGAGCTGATGGGTACACTGAACCCACACCTCAAGACCATAGAGGACTACAAGCACAAGTTGTGGGACCACCTCTTCCAGATGACGGAGTTCAAACTGGATGTGGATGCGCCCTACCCGTGCCCAACGCCCGAGATGGTGTTTGCCAAACCCGAGGTGCTGCCCTACCCGCAGAAGCGTATCCGTCACCGCCACCTGGGCCACAACCTGCAAGAGGTACTGGACAGGGCTATGGCCGAGACCGACGAAGCCAAGCGTCACGGTTTCACGCAGGCTATTGGCTACTACATGAAGCTGGCCTATGGCAACTGGCACAAAGAGCCCGTGCACGATGACATGATCAAGAACGAGCTGGCCGAGATAACCGGTGGCATGCTGAAGTATGAGACCGGCGGCTACAAAGTGACCTTTGATACCAACCCGCAGGGCGGGAACAACAACCGCAACTTCAAGCAGCGCAACAATAACAACAACAACCGCAACTTCAAGAACAACAACCAGGGCGGCAACCGCAACAACCAGCAGGGTGGCAACAGCTTCCGCAACGAGCAGGGCGGTAACAACTTCCGCAACGACCAGGGCGGCAACAACTATAATAAGAACCGTAAGTTCAAGAACAAGAACAAGTAAACGGGTTTACTTACTCATGCATACCGGGGCGCTTTTATCAGCGCCCCTTTTTTGTGCGGTTCGACACTGCTCGCCGTTACATAACTTGAATGTCACCCTTCGGCGGGCTCACGATGACATTCAATTTTGTTTGCTGCTTCCCACTGCGCAGTTTTTTTCTTTTTTCCTCATTCCTGCCTGTCGGCAGGCAAGTTTATCTTAACTCATTGATAGTCAATAAAAAGGTGGGAAGTTGCGCTTCTCACTGCTTCCTCCCGAATGCTTTCGGGACAGGCAAAAACTGCGCAAAAACTGCGCACTACTTCTCACCCGCTTCTCACTTTCTGCGCACCTGCTTCCCATTTGATGGGTTATAAAATTTTAAATATCGCCATCGTCTCCCGCTTTTCTTGGAGTTCTATTCAAGTTACTACCACATTTCAGAACCGGCAAAAGAAAGTTTTATGATAGTGCGTTTTGGGGGGTATGATAGAAACATTTCTGCTCACCACAAAGCTCACTGAGGTGGCACAAAGCACACAAATATAAATGAGGGAAAATAGTTGTGCGGGCGGGATGATCATTGCACCATATCAAGGTCCCTAGTAAGACCTCAGGTCTTTTATATCGTTCCAAAGGTCCTTCCATTCATAGTTGAAAGCACTTATCAGGTCCTCTTTCTTTTTGCGGCTACCGCTTTTAATACGTTTTTCTTCGGCAATCGCTTCTTCAATGCTAATAAAAAACTTGTACCATACGAGTTGAGTGCAGTTGTATCTGGCGGTAAAGCTTCTTTCATAGAAGTGCGTTTTGTGTTGCCAGACTCGCGTTTGCAGATCAGAGGTGACTCCGACATAAAGAACATTTTTGTCTGGTGAACAAAGAATATAGGTTATGCCGCCTTTATGCATATTCTAAGTTAGAAGATTCCTGTAGGTTTTTACATTTGTCGTTTTCAGAATATCTTCATCTTGCCTCTGGCAAATAGCTTTCAAGCCTTCAACAATTTGCTATCATAATAACCGCGTCATTGCGAGAAGCCATTTCGGGAATTGTGCGCCTGCCGGCGACGAAGCAATCTCGCAATAATATCTAGTTTTAACTGTGAAGGATCTCCATGGTCAGCGAGTGTTGACGCGAGATTGCTTCGTCACAAGCTACCCGCTGGCCACGCTTTGTTCCTCGCAATGACGGACATGTAATCGCGTCATTGCGGGAAGCCTTTTCGGAATTGTGCGCGAGCCGGCGACGAAGCAATCTCGCAATAATGTCTACTCTTAACTGTAAGGAATCTCCGTAGTCAGCGGGTGTTTACGCGAGATTGCTTCGTCACAAGCTACCCGCGGGCCACGCTTTGTTCCTCAATGACGGACATGTAATCGCGTCATTGCGAGAAGCCATTTGGGGAATTGTGCGCCAGCCGGCGACGAAGCAATCTCGCAATAATATCTACTCTTAAGTGTACCTAATTTCAGTAGTCAGCTGGTGTTTACGCGAGATTGCTTCGTCACAAGCTACCCGCGGGCCACGCTTTGTTCGCAATGACGGACATGTAATCGCGTCATTGCGAAAAGCCATTTCGGGAATTGTGCGCGAGCCGTTCGACATGGTTCGACATGGTTCGACGGGGCTCACCATGACATAATTGACAAGCTCACCGTGACATTGCTCACGGTGACATGGTTTGATCCTTACTGCACGATCACCTTTTCAGAAACGGTATGTTCACTATTGTCAGTTGCGGTGATAACGTAAACGCCGGGCGGCAATTGATCAGGGGATTCGTTGATCGTGCTTGAACGCCCTTGGAATTGAGTGATTACTTTACCCGCGTCGTTAGTAGCCGTTATCTTCACTATGCCATGCCACTGACCTGTAAGTGTTACCCGTATTTTTCCATGCCCCGGATTCGGCGCAACAACCATCGCCGGTAGGACTTTGGCTTCCGAACGCACTGATGCAAGGTCTTTGTTGGTGATCATCTTCACCCTCGCGCTGCATAGATTACTAAAATAGATATCGCCATCATTGTTCACCGCAATTCCATATGGTGCGCAAAGGGTTGCCAGTAGTGGAGGCCCCCAGTCGCCCGAATTACCGGCCATACCCGTTCCGGCAATCGTATTTATTACACCATCTACTCCTACTTTTCTGATACGGTCATTGGTACCATCTGCAATGTAAAGGATACCTGTTTTATCCACAAAAATCGCAGCCGGTCGTATCGCGGCTGCAGTAGCAGGTCCACCATCTCCGGTAAATGCTACTATACCATTTCCAGCAACGGTGGTGATAGTGCCATCGGTAGCAATTTTCCTAACCCGTGTACTGTCCGAAAAATATATATTATAAGCTGTATCCAGCGCAATTGAAATCAAACCATTCGTTTGGGCTAAGGTGGCACTTCCTCCATCTCCCGAAAACCCGGCAACACCTGTCCCGGCTATTGTCGTGATAACCCCAAAGGTGTCAACCTTTCTCAACCGGTAATTCGAGCGGTCTCCTATGTATACATTCCCGGTATCGTCAACTCTCACTGCAAACGGTTCGTTTAAAAAGGCTGATGTCGCTGCTATACCATCGCCATTAAACCCGGCAACACCGGTACCTGCAAACGTGGTAATAATGCCATTTTTGTCTATTTTCCTTATTTTATTATAAAATGCGTCTGCAAGAAAAATATTCCCTTTCTTATCAACAGCTACATCATACAATGCACCCAGGCCGGCAGCGCTTGCAGGCCCGCCATCTCCCCAATCTCCACTCACACCATTACCAGCTATCGTGGTCATATAACCCTGATACGATGGCTTGACTTTGCGTAGCTTATGGTGATAACAGTCGCAGATATATAAACTACCCGTATCGTCAAATGCAATACGCAACGGATAGTCCAACGAAACTGCTGTTGCAGGCCCATCAGCATCTACTGTGCCGCCACTACCGGCAATCGGCACAATGATCTGCGCCCGGCACCATGCGGTGCAAAACATTAGTAGGGATATGAGGGTGAGTATTCTTTTCATGGTGCACACATAGTATTCTTCAAATTTAGCATGTCTGTGTTGTTTTTCAATGGGCGCGGTGGCGGCGGTCTCAAACGGGTCTCTTATGCGGTGGTGTCGCCAAGATACATCTTTAGACTGCGGCACAGTCATCAACCGCACCCCTCTATTGTTGCCGGGTACTGCAAAGGGCAGAGACGGAAAATCAGTTTCAAATTTGTAAATATGCCATTTTTCATTATTTTTATATTCCCCTTACATCACTTTTTCACCTTAACTGATTCATCATGAAATGGTATCTCACCAATGCCACAAGCACACCATGCAATTATGTGAATGACACCTCTCTGGTGGCCTGGGCCGACTATAGTGGCGGCAACTACAATATCTGGTACAAACGGTCTGGATATAACTGGGGAAGTACAGGGCATTATTACAGGCCGGTAATAAAACAAACCGATGACTGCAACGCGACTTTACTTGCACCCAACCCAGCCACAACAGCGATAACCTTGCAAGCAACAGGAGCATACCAAATCACAGACATGCTGGGGCGCGAACTACTGCAAGGAACGCTGTTGGACAAAAAACAGACCATAGACATCGGTACTTTGCCGGAGGGCAACTACATTGTATCCTTCAAAGAGGACGGCAACAAAAAAGTGTACCGCAAGTTTACTAAACTATAATATTTTTAATAATCGGCTGCATGGGCTTATCACTCATGCAGCCTAAACCTATAATTTATGAGCAAAACAAAATTGATGCTCCTGCTATTGTGCCTTGCTGCCAAACAATTAAGTGCGCAAACAATAACTACCGTAGCAGGGAATGGAATTTGTGGCTACTCCGGTGATTATCTATTGGCTACTGCTGCAAAAATTTCGACACCATTTAGCATAGCAAAAGATAATGCAGGCAATATGTATTTCAGTGAAAAAAATGGGTATGCTATTAGGAAGGTAAATCCCGCAGGGATAATAACAACTTTCGCCGGCACACATACATCTGGCTATAGTGGTGATGGGGGGCCGGCGACTGCCGCAAATATTCTACCACCGGCTGGAATTTTCATTGACAAGACAGGAAACCTGTATATATCAGGTGGAGGAGCCAGAGTACGAAAGATTGACGTGTCGGGTGTAATTACCACTTTTGCCGGAAATGGCACTGCCACGATTAGCGGAGACGGTGGGCCGGCAACGGCAGCGGGAATTGGCGCAATCTCTTCAATTGCCCAAGACACAGCAGGAAACATTTTATTGGCTGGCAGCTACAGAATTATGAAAGTGAATAGCGCCGGCATAATAACCACTATAGCGGGAACCGGCATCATTGGCTATTCGGGCGATGGCGGCCCCGCTACTGCCGCGCAATTCAACTATATTAATCAGATCATTACCGACAAAGACAATAATATCTACTTCACCGATGATCAAAACAATTGTGTACGTAAAATAGATGGCAATGGTATCATCACTACCGTCGCAGGAAGTGGTGCCGGCACGTATGCCGGAGATGGTTTGCCCGCGACCGTAGCAAAATTGTCCCAACCACAAGGGCTCTGGAAGGACAGTTGCGGTAACCTGTATATTGCTGATGGCCTAGCGTATGCAATCAGAATTGTCAACACTGCGGGCAAAATATATACTATTGCAGGTACAGGGGTTAATGGATATAGCGGCGATGGCGGCCCGGCAACCGCAGCACAACTGACCGAGATATACAATATTTACCTGGACAATGCAAATGACCTATACCTGGCAATGCCTACAAACTGCCGCATCCGAAAGATAGCACTACCCCGCTGCGATAGTCTGGTGTTTCCGGCAGCGGTGGGAGATGTGGCTACCAACGAACCGGGGCTTGCCATTTGGCCCAACCCTGCTACCAACCAACTGCAATTACAACTGAACGTCACCGGCACGCCCGCCCGTGTGGCCATTGTGACACTGACGGGCACAACAGTGCAGCAACTGGTGCTGCCGCCAGGCAAACCCACCACTGTGCCCCTGCATCTGTCGGCAGGTATGTACCTGGTAGTGGCCGAAACTGAACAGGGAAGACTGGTTAAAAAACTGATGGTGGAGTAGAACGTATGATGACATACATCGTCGTCACCTCTTTCTCCGTGCTCACGCGAATCTTTTGCTGCGACAACTTTCTATGACACTACAGAAAACGCACTATCATAAAACATTCTTTTGCCTGTTTTTCTGCACCGTTGTAACTTGAATAGAAGTAGAAGAAAATGGTGGGAAATCGAACACTTAATGAAATATCATCACTTCTCACCTGGGAAGCAGGTGGGAAGAAGTGCGCAGGTTTTGCGCAGTTTTGGGAAGCAGTGGGAAGGTTCACTTCCCACCTTTTTATTGATGGTCAATTAGTTAGCTAAAAACTGCGCAGAATAAAAAATTGCGCAGAAACGTGGCGGTTCGGCAGGCGGTTCGACAACCGTTCGATATGGTTCGGCGGCGGTTCGACGGGGTTCACCGTGACATTACTCACCATGACATAAGTGAAAGGCTCACGGTGACATAATTAACAAGCTCACCGTGACATGTTTTATTTAGCAAGTCTTGGTATCACTTCGCCTATGGGCAGGCCCATGACGTTGTAGTAGTCGCCGTTTATCTTTTCTATGCCGGTCACACCTATCCACTCTTGAATGGCGTAGGCACCGGCCTTGTCGTAGGGGCGGTAGCGTTCTATATAGTGGTGGATCTGCGCGGGGGAGAGGTGGCGGAAATGGACCTCGGTGGTGACTGAAAAAACGTCTTCGTGCGTGCCCCTGCGGATGCAGACACCTGTTACTACCGTATGCATGCGGCCGGAGAGCATGCCGAGGATGCGGGCGGCATCGGCAGCATCGACAGGCTTGCCCAGAATGTGGTCGTCGAGCAGCACAACGGTGTCGGCGGCAATGATGGTGGCCTGCGGGTGCAGGTGGGCAATGGCATCGGCCTTTTTGCGGGCCAGAAAGGCGGGTACCTCGTGACCGGGCATGCCGGGCGGATTGGTCTCGTCGGTATCGGTAACGATGACGTCAAATTCAAGCTCGGCCATTTCCATGAGCTGTTTGCGCCTGGGCGACTGAGAAGCAAGTATGAGTTTGTGCATGAGTTATTGGAATTTGTATATGAGGAGCGAGCAAACGCCACACACCATGATGATCTTGAGCAGGCGGCTGCAGGTATGGTAGTGCTGCGGCGTGGCCGGTCCGCGGCGAAGATACCACACCCAGGCGGCCAACGGAAGCGCCAGCAGCGCCAGCGCGTAGCCGGCCACCAGCAGGTAGCCGTAGCGCAGCAGCACCAAGGCACCGGCCACCAGCGGCACCATGGCGGCCACGGCCAGTACGGTGGCAAAGCCGGTGGCATAACCGAGCCCGCGGCTGATGGGCATGGTGACGCAGCCCTCGGCGGCATCGCCCTCCATGTCTTCCATGTCTTTTACTATCTCGCGGATCCAGGTGAGTAGGAAGGCGAAGCCGGCATAGACCAGGAGTATCCACACGGGCAGCGATGAGCGGATGGCGTGGCGGCTCATTTGTGCCAGCGGCAATTTGGCAAGTCGCTGCAGCGTGGGTTCGTACACAAACAGGGCCACAATGGTGAGGCCGGTGAGCAGGCTTACAATGACGTTGCCGGTCATGTACTGCCGCTTGTAGCTGGTAGAGTAGAACCACAGCATGGCAATGCAGAAGAGTTGCAGCGCCACCCATTCGTGATGGCCGGCAATGTGGGCGAGCCAGGCGGCGGGCAGCAGGGCGGCAATGTTCATGCCTATGTGTGCCTTGATGGCGGTCTTGCGTGCGATGGCCTTGCCGAGCACCACGGTCTCGGGGTGGTTCATCTGGTCTATGCGCACATCGAAGTAGTCGTTGATGATGTAGCCGGCTGCAGCAATGACCACCGTAGATGCCACCAGCAGCAGCGCATGTGGAAGTGTGAGCAACGCGGGACCCTGCGGCAGCACCACACACCACCACGCCAGCAATTGTGTGAGGGCGATGATGACGAGGTTTTGCCAGCGCATGAGCCTAAGCCAGGCCATAAAGGGAAACGGTGGTTTGGTAAGACCGGCAAATTAAGGATAATAAACAGGCATATTGACGTATTTAACAGTTGTTTTTTCGTCAAAAAGGGGCAAACGCCTACCTTTACCGCATGATACGTCTGATCGTCTGGGTCATCATAATAATGATCGTTCTGCGCGTGGTGCTGGAGTTTCTGTTGCCTATATTGCGCATAACCATGGCAACCGGCAGCCAGATGCGCCGCATGCGCGCGCAAATGGAGGAAATGGAGCAGCAAATGAACAGGCAGCAGTCGCAGCCGGTGCAGCAGAAAGTGCAGAAGGACGGCGACTACATAGAATATGAAGAGCTGAAATGACCGGAGCCTTTTCTATGCGGCATCTGTTGTGGCTATACTTGATGTACCCGTTTGCCGCAGGGGCGCAGGTGACACCCTGCCACTGCGATGCGCCCGTTGTATCGGACCTGCGATCGCTCGAAGCATCGGTGAAGGGTAGAGAAGGAGCGCAGTTTGTGCAACTGCAACAGTTGATACCCGGCATTGTAGCGGATATACGCTACGCCACTACCAACAATTTTACTCATAGGGTGCTGTACACCGATCATGTGCTGCTGCTGCGTGCTGCACCCGCCAACGCGCTGAAGAAGGTGCAGGCCGAACTGGCCATGAAGGGGCTGGGCCTGAAGGTGTATGACGCGTACCGCCCGTTCAGCGTAACGTGCTCGCTGTGGCGGCATACCACCGACAGGCGCTACACTGCCAACCCCAGGAAGGGCAGCCACCACAACCGAGGCATTGCTGTGGACATCACTCTTGTGGACCTGAAGACAGGGGAGGAGCTGGATATGGGCACGGGCTACGATAGTTTTACCGATACCGCCCATCATTCATTTGCCTACCTGCCGCAAAGGGTGCTGGACAACCGGCGCCTGCTGAAGGGGGTGATGTGGAAACACGGCTTCAATTTTGTGCCCACCGAGTGGTGGCACTACCACTGGCGCGACAAAAGTTATGAGGTGGCAGATGTGCCTTTCTCCGCGTTCAGGTAGTACATTCACTGTCAATAGTTAGTTATGAAACGATTGCTGATGATGCTGGTGTGGCCTGCGATGGCGGCGCACGCCCAAACAGACAGTAGTGCCATAAAGGCCGTGCTACGACAACACATACATGCACTGGCCGCGCCTGAAATGGCCGGCCGCGGATATGTGGCCGGTGGGGTGGAGCGGGCGGCAGACTATATTGGTGCAGAGTTCAAGGCGGTTGGGTTGAAGAGCCCGAGGCCGCTGCGCAATTACAGGCAGCACTATTCGGTGCCGGTCAATACGTTCCCGGGTGAGGTGGCGCTTGCCTACAATGGCAAAACGTTGAAGACAGGCGTGGAGTACCTGGTGGCTGCGGCAAGCAGCCCGATAACCGTAAGGGACCTGCCGCTGAAGCTGGCCGACTTTGCGGGCATCACCCGGACAGAAGACATGAAGGCGGCGCTGGGACAACTGGACCGGTCGGCAGCGTGGCTGGTGCTGCATGCCGATAGTTTTTGCCGCAATGCGGGCATACCGCTGCCTTACTTTGCACAGCTATTGCCGGCAGGTTGCTACCTGATGCCGGAGCATGGCAAGCTGATGTGGACGGTGGCGCCGGGGCAGATGAGGGCGACAGTCTTCAACATACCCGATACGGCAGTGCCGCCCGTGGGTACGCTGGTATCGGCAACAGTGGAGGCAAAGGAGGAGCAGCACGAATGTGACAACGTAATAGGTATGGTGCCGGGCACAGCGTCGGACAGTGTGATCATATTTTCGGCGCACTACGACCACCTGGGCAGGATGGGGTCGGCGGTTTTCCCCGGTGCCAGCGACAATGCCAGCGGCACGGCCATGTTGCTGTGGCTGGCCAGGTGGTTTGCCGCGCACCCGCAACGGTACACCCTGATGTTTATTGCCTTCAGCGGGGAGGAGGCCGGTTTGCTGGGGTCGGAGTATTATGTGAAGTATCCGGTGGTGCCGCTGAGCAAGGTGCGTTTTGTGGTGAACGTGGACATAATGGGCGACGCGACCGACGGGGTGACCGTGGTGAATGCGACTGAATACCCCGCCGCTTTTGCGCGGATGCAGGAGGTGAACAGCAAGGGCGGGTATCTGCCGGTTGTTAAAAGCCGGGGTAAAGCCGCCAACAGCGACCACTACCATTTTACCGAGGCAGGGGTGCCGGCGTTCTTCCTCTATTCGAACGGAGGTATGGGGTATTATCATGATGTGTTTGATAAGCCGGAGGCGGTGACGCTGAACCGTGTGGCGGGTGTGGCGGCATTGCTGAGGGAAATGGCCGGCCAACTGTGACCTGAAAAGGCTGAAACTGAGTGAAATGACGGTGCCGAACGGCCTGTCTGATTTTTTGAAGTATTGATTGACTATTGATGTGTATTTACTATTTTTACGTTTCTAATGTTAAAAATCTCCGTATGAGAAATAGTTTTTTACTATACGTTGTTGCCATTGTTATGGGATTGTCCGTTGTAGGCACATCGTGTAAAAAGCCCGTTCATTCCAGTGCACCTACCCCCAATAATGAGCGGATGTTGTCTTATAACAAGATCACAACCATTCAGTGGGCAAATCCTGCTACGAACGGAGTGACCAGCAAGATCACGGAGAGCTTCAGGTTTAACTATGACAACCTGAACCGCCTGGTGAAGATCACTTATACCGGCAACGATTCTTTTGAGATCCATAAGTTCATTACGTTCGATTATACAAAGCCTGATACGGTGATCAAGAAAACGGTGAACCTGCTGACCAACACAATGGTAGAGGTGGACACCTTTAAGCTGAACAACGAGGGTATGGTGGTGAAGTCTTACACACCGAACATGATCACTTCATACGAGTATCTGGGACGACTGATGACGCGTGCTACGCGTGTAGGTACCAGCTACAGGAACATTACTGTTACCGATTTCTCGAAGTACACTTCAGTGAACGGAGACTTCCTGAAACACAGTCACGACGGCAACCTGAACATCACCCTTGACGGTATGACATTGCCGCTGAAAATGATGAAGATACTGACCTATCCTAAAGTGACAGATACTGCGTTCCTGTATCGGTATAACAGCCTGACGCATACGAGGGCGAATCCTTACATGCAGACGTACATCTACGCGAAAGATACTGTGAACAAGGCCGACAGCCTTATGTATCCGGGTCTTACATGGGTGAATGAGGGCTATCATTTCTACACAGAAAAAGCAAACCGCATAGGCGACTGGCTGCAACTGGAGTCTTTCACTATGTATGGACGCAACATATTCCAGAACGCACACCTGGTTGAATCGGTAACATCGCGTAACCGCAGCGCGTCTATTTATTACAACATAGACGCTTTCAGCAAGATCACCCAGACACGTGTTGAAGAGGTAGATAGTGTGCTGAACAAGTTCACTACGGTGTATGATATTCAATACGAGACGTACTAGGATCGTATAGTTCTGAACGGTCTTCATAATATTGCATTACCCCAATCCCCTGTAAGGGGTTTGGGGTTTGTGGTCAAATAACATTTGGTAATTATTTAATTGAATATATGGCAAATCAATTGCTTAAAGGAAAGAAAGGGATCATTTTCGGAGCGCTGGACGAACGCTCAATTGCATGGAAAACCGCACTGGAGGCTGTGGCCGAGGGTGCTGAGATAGTGCTGACCAACGCGCCAATAGCACTGCGCATGGGCAAGATCAATGAACTGGCTGCACAATGCAACGCGCAGGTGATACCTGCAGATGCAACGTCGGACGCTGATCTGGACGCGCTGATGGTAAAGAGCATGGAGATACTGGGTGGCAAGGTGGATTTCATTCTGCACTCGATAGGTATGTCGCCAAACGTGCGCAAAACAATCCCTTACACAGAAAGCAATCACGAGAACTTCCTGAAGACCCTGGATATATCGGCATTGTCGCTGCACAGGGTGCTGCAGGCAGCCATGAAGGCAGACGCGATCAACGAATGGGGATCGGTAGTGGCGCTGAGCTATATAGCGGCTCAGCGTACCTTCCCGGGATATAACGATATGGCTGACGCGAAAGCGGTGCTGGAAAGCATTGCCCGCAGCTTTGGTTACCATTACGGTTTCAAGAAAAAAGTGCGTGTGAACACAATATCACAGTCGCCAACCGTAACTACAGCTGGTTCGGGTGTGTCGGGCTTTGATGTGTTCTACAGCTATGCCGATAAAATGTCGCCACTGGGTAATGCCAGCGCAGAAGATTGTGCTAAGTACTGCATTATGTTCTTCAGCGACTATACCCGCATGGTGACCATGCAGAACCTTTTCCACGACGGCGGTTTCTCTAATACGGGCGTGAGCGCTATGATAGTGGAAGACCTGCAGAAAGCAAACGGATAATTATCATCTCAGATATTGAACTTGTAAGGGCAGGGATGATCCCTGCCCTTGTATTGAGAAGAAACAATAAAAGAAGGCGCGATACGTTTATCAGGAGCAAGGCAGTAATATGGGAACGTTTTCAAAGGCAGCAGAACTCAGACAAAAGTGTAAGGGCGTAGTGGCAGCAGCAACCTTGTTTGCTGCCGTGGCGATGCCGGTGGCGGGCCGTGCACAAGTTAACGGCGGTCAGTATGCGTTTGAATTTCTTAGGTTGTCCAATTCGCCGCATGTTTCGGCGATGGGAGGGATCAATGTAGCCCATCCGGGAAACGATATCTCGCTGGCGTTCCAGAACCCGTCGCTGATGCGGGCGGGTCTGCACAACCAGCTGCAACTCAACTATAACGGGCTGTATGCGGGTATGAGCGCCTCCAATCTGCTGTATGGCTTCCATTCGGCCAAGATAAATACCTCTTTCTTTGGTGGGGTTCAGTATATGAACTACGGCACCTTTAAATATACTACGGCAACGGGCGTGGAGGAGGGCGACTTCAAGGCGTCGGATTATGCGATAACAATGGGTGCTGCCCGCAGCTATGGGGAACACTGGCGTTATGGCGCTGCCCTGAAGATGGTGCACTCGTCTTTGTACACCACGCGTGCCACTGCCGCTATGATGGATGTGGGTGTCAATTATTACGATACCGCCTCGATGTGGGATATTGGTATTGTGGCCAAGAATATGGGTGTGATGCTGGACCGGTATACGGCTGAGAATCCCGCGGAGCCAATTCCGTTCGATCTTCAGTTGGGCGTGTCGAAGCGATTCAAGCACCTGCCGCTGCGTCTTTTTACTACAGTCCATCATTTGTATGAGTGGAATATCCGTTACGACAATCCGGCGGATATACAGACCAATACCTTGGTGAGCACCACAGACAGCAATGCAAAACAGAAAAGCTACTTTACCGACAAGTTGTTCCGCCATTTCATTTTCGGCGCACAGATAACGCTGGGCAAGAAGATATCGGTGACGGGTGCCTATAATGTGCTGCGCAGGCAGGAAATGGCATTGCAGACCATAAAAGGTGTGGCAGGTTTCTCATTTGGTGCAACGGTGGACCTGAAGAAGTTTGTGATACAGTATGGCCGTTCCTACTATCATATATCAGGCCCGTATAACGAGATCGGTATCACGATGCGGTTGAACAAACTGATGGGTCTGGGTACTACCGGTGAAAAGATCAACTGGAATGCTGACTACCCCGATTGGGATGGTTCCGGCAATCAGTAGCATTTTAGCGGTGGTGCAAACCTGTAATAACGCACACACACTACGCTTACCCCTACTCAAAAATCGCCTTTTTTTGCCCCTTAACGAAAGTCTAACTGCAAAGCGCCGGTTAGCCTAAACTCTTGTTAACTGGTCTTCTGAAACCCTTTACTGGCACGGGATTTGAACAATGGAGTCTGAATCAAAAAAACAATTCAATTCCATGAAAAAGCAAATTCTACTCGGCCTTGTAATGGCAGCAACAACAACTGTATTCGGACAGGTGACCCTCACCAAAGCAACTAACAACCCGGTAGCCGGCGACACGTTCTATGGTTACTTATGCGACACCGCCCACGCGACAAAGGGTGCATCGGGCGCATCGGTTATGTGGGACATGTCGGCGCTGGTGAAGAACGACAGCGACACCACTTCTTATCTTGCCTGCGCGGCAACACCCTATTGCGACTCCTTCCCCGGGGCCAACATCGTGATGTTCCACGACAGTGAATATTCTTATGGTATCTCTGGTGCAAACGGCATAGAACTTATAGGTGTATTCTCTGACGGAAGCCCTGTGCTTTTCAGCGACCGCAGCACGCTGACGAAGTTTCCTCTGACCTATAATACTGTTATCAAGGATACGTTCAGGGCGAAGCTCAATATGATGGGCGCTGATCTTTTCATCAGCGGATACACAAACAGTACCTGCGATGCCTATGGTACACTGAAGTTGCCGAACGGCACATTCAATAATGTACTGAGGACGAAATCTATCCGTATCATCAAGGATAGCGTATACTTTATGGGCATGTCGAATGTGAATGTCCGTCAGACCGAAGAATACTCGTGGTACATGTCGGGTTTTCACTCGCCACTGCTGACAGTGAGCTATGATACAACAGGCAGCGCAACGCCATATGTAAGTGATGTGAAGTACTATAAAGCCACACCGCCGCCAAGCGTGAGCGTAGATGAACTGGTATCTGCAGGTTCGGTGCAGTCGGTATTCCCTAACCCTGCCACCAACGAGATAACCGTAAGGGTAGAAGTGCCGGTGCAGACCAACGTGAGTGTATCGATACTCAATATGGCCGGACAAGTGGTTTACAGGGCAAACAACGAGCAGCTGAAGACCGGAATAAATGAGCTGGCTGTGCCGGTGCATATGCTGGGCGATGGTATGTATATGGTGCGCCTGCAGGGTGAGGGTATGCAGCTTACATCGAGGTTCTCGGTATTGAAGTAATGCCGGAAGTAGTGTGGAAGCGGAAGTGCGGAATGCGCTTCCGCTTCTGTTTATTCAGTTATACCACAAAAGTGGTAGTCAGGGTTATTGGTAGGGTACTACTTTTGCAACAGAAATAAGTTATTCCCGAGAAGCGGGCGCATCAGCATATTTGCCTTTCACCATGATCTCAGAATTGCCTGCCTTTGCAGGCAATCGCTGTTTTAAGGGGCTGCAGTAGGGGTATTTATGGGGGCAAAAAGTCGTGTGCAGGTCGCATGTGAGGTATATGAAGTAATTTCACAGAGCTATGAAACGGGTGTTTTCTTTTTTCGGGTCAAGGAAACGGTTGCTGCCGTTGTTTGTTTTGATGCTGTATTGCACCGGTTCATTTGCGCAGCGCTACCATTTTCATAATCTGAGCGTTGAAGACGGGCTGATTCAGTCGCAGGCAACGTGTCTGGCACAGGACCGGACCGGTAACCTATGGATAGGGACACTGGGTGGGCTGTCAAGGTTTGACGGAAGGAATTTTACCAATTACAGTGTGCGCAACGGCTTGCTGCACAATATGGTGCGCGGGCTGGCAACAGATAGCCACAACAATGTATGGATAGGCAGTTCGGAGGGACTGTCCTGTTTCAACGGGCGGACCTTTAAGCATTACAGATTGCAGGGAGGGGTATCGAGCGGGCGCAATTATCAGCAGCAGATAGTGGTGGTGAACGATTCGGTGTGGTGGTGTGTGAATGGAGCGCTCTATGTGGTGACCGATGCCGGAATAAGATTTGCCGAGACACCCGGACAACCAGGTTCGGTATCGGCAATCGTAAATAGCAGTAATGGCCTGCTGGCGGCTAAGAATGGTGAGTTGTTGCGGTATGAAGGTGGTAAGTGGCGCGCTATATGGAAGGTGCCCGAAGAGGCGGCCGGAGGCACTGTTCATTTGTTTCGCGGTGCGGGCGGCGCAGTGCTGATGACAGTGAGCGGAGCGGTGTACGTTGTGGGTGCAGGTGGTCCGAAGTTATTTGAAGTTTCGGGAAGCCCGCTGACGATACAGGGCATGATCACATCGGCTGCGGTAGATAATAATGGCGCATGGTGGATAGGGACATCGAGTGGTGTGGTAAAAGCGGATAAGGATGTGTTTACCATTTATAACCGGGCCAGCGGATTGACCGACAATACTGTAAATTATGTGTTGCGCGACAATGAAGGCAGTATATGGCTGGCATCGGACGGACAAGGATTATTCAGGTTTTCGGGTACGCAGTTTACCGGGCTTGACGGCAGCACCGGATTGCCGAGCGCGCAGGTGATGGCCCTTGCAGGTAACGGGCGCGATTCGCTGTTTCTAGGTACCTACGATGCAGGGTTGTATGTTTTCAGGGATAAGAAGATAAGTCCGCTTTCATTTCCATCGAGCCCGGTGCCGCCGGTGATGTCGTTGTGTTACACACCGTATTCAGGGCTGTGGATAGGTACAAGGGGGCGTGGCCTGTGGAACTACGATGGCGGCATTTTCAGGCAATATGCGCAACCGGATCAGGCACTGTTATCGAACTATGTAAGCAGTCTTTATGTAGATACTTTCAATCGTTTGTGGATAGGTTTTACGAATGGTGTTATGGTATTGGAGCAGGGAGAGTTCAAACTTGCCGATACTTGTAATAGTCCTGTGTATTCCTTCCTCACCATAGGCTATGACAGTACGCTGATAGCAACAGAAGGCGGGTTGCGGTTGTTTCATGAGGGGGAGGCTAAGCCATTCGTTACAAGCACTATTGTGGACAGCTCGGCGGTGCAGTGTTTTCTGAAACGTGGAAGGGAGCTGTGGTTTGGCAGCGGGGACAATGGCGTGCTGGTATTTGATCTGGATACACGACGCGTGCGTGTGATCGATAAAAGTTCCGGTCTGCGGTCGGACTTCATCTACAATATGGTGGCCGATAATGAAGGAAATATCTGGGTGGGCACCGGCTTTGGGATACACAAGATCGGCTACAGGAATGGAACTGAGCCGGTGGTAAACTTCTATGGTAAGGCACAGGGGATAATGGGCATGGAGAGTAATATAAATGCTGTGCTGAAGCAACCTGACGGCAGTCTGTGGTTCGGAACAACGAACGGCGCACTGCACTATGACCCGAATACCAAGGCTGTAACATCTCTGCCAACCCATATAGTGCTGCAGTCTGTGAAGATAGCGGGAGAGAGTGTGATAGACCCGCAGTGGTATGACAGTCTTGATAGCTGGTATGGTGTTCCGTATAATCTCCAGTTGCCGTACAAGAAGAACAATATCGCGTTTACGTTTCAGGCGGTGACCCTGAGTGGTGCGCAGCAGGTGTTGTACCGATATCGTATTGAGGGGACGGATGCGCCATGGTCGGACTGGTCGACGGCAAATACTGTGACCTATTCGGCATTGCCGCCGGGTAAGTACCAGTTCAGGGTGCAGTGCCGCAGCGATGCAGGTGTGACAACGCAAGAGCTGAGATACGGGTTTGAGATAGTGGCGCCTTTCCATAAAACGGCATGGTTTCGCTTTGTGGCATTGGGTGCCATGCTATTGCTGGGGGTGTTCATACAATATAGTATAAGCAGCCGTAAGCAGCGCAGAGAGCGACTGCTGGCAAAACTGCGTGCCGAGGAACAGGGCAAGATACGCACAAGGACGGCTGAGGATTTTCATGACGAGATCGGTAATAAGCTCACAAGGATCAATGTGCTGACGAGTGTGCTGAAGACCAAACTGCCGCTGACACCCGAAACCACACGCATACTGGGGCAGATAGAGGACAATACCTCTCAGTTATACAGCGGTACCAGAGATATTCTGTGGTCGTTGAAGCCATCGAACGATGTTCTGTATGAGATACTATACCGGATACGCGATTTCGGTAACGAGTTGTTTCAGGATACTGATGTGCGTTTTGTTTTTACCGGTGATGACAGCAAGTGGCGGCAATACCGGCTGGATATGGAGATGAGCCGGAACCTGATCATGATCTTCAAAGAGGCGCTGAATAACGCTCTGAAATATGCTCAGGCACAGCAGGTGCTGATGGATGTGAGTTGGAAGACGAAGAACACACTGCAGATAGTGCTGAAAGATGACGGGACGGGATTTGATGTGCATGTGGCCCGCAAAGGAAACGGTCTCGCCAATATGCAAACACGGGCAGGAAGGCTGAACGGGAAATTATACGTTGACTCGCGGTCGGGCAAGGGTACTATCATTACCCTGACTTTCAAAATACCGCAAAACAGGTGAGTGGTACGATCTTAAATTGTTTGAAATTTGCATAAATAATCAGCTATGAAAAGAGATCTGGACATAAAGGTGGCGATCATAGAAGATGACGAAACGATAAGGGAAGGCTACGCCTTTCTGATCGGAAACACTACCGGATACAAGATATGCGGAACCTATCCGTCTTATGAGGAAGCCGCGAAACATATTGCGCAAGACGACCCCGATGTGATATTGCTGGATGTGGAGTTGCCGGGTATATCGGGTATCGACGCTTTGCCGAAATTAAAGAAGACGCTGCCTGATACACACATCCTTATCCTGACGGTGTATGAACAGGAGTTGCTGATATTCCGCGCGTTGGGTAACGGTGCGGCGGGTTACCTTACGAAGAACACCCCACCTGAGAAGATCGTATCTGCAATACATGAAGTAATGGAGGGCGGTGGCCCTATGAGTGCGAACATAGCGCGGATGGTTATTTCTTCATTCAAGAGAAATGACGCGTCGCCATTGACGCGCAGAGAGACCGAGATACTGGAGCAGATAGCAACTGGCAAAAGCCGTAAGCGAATAGCCGATGAGCTATATATAGATCTGGAGACTGTGAAGTCGCACATAAAGAACATATACCACAAGCTGGATGTTCATTCGAAAGCTGATGCTATCAAAGCCGCGCGGGATAACAAATTCATCTGAGTAACCGATATGATAAATAGAGAGGGCTGCCAACCGGCAGCCCTCTCTATTTGTATTCCTACAGCGAAACTGTTATTCAGAACGCTTGATGAGCTTCTCTGTTTTCAGCAGATTGTTTGACGCGTCGAACACTGATATCATGTACAGTCCATCGGCCAGAGGAGCGACATTGATCTCTTTGGCGTCCGGCATGTTGATGAGGACTTTGCCGTCAACACTTGTAACAACCACCCTTGCAGCAACCGGGCATGCGATGTGTACAGTCTGGTTGGCCGGGTTAGGGAATATCCTCACATCGATATTGTTTACATTTTCAACTGCCGTAGTTCCGCCGCCCACAACGTATGCCGCGCTTACTGCCTGACAGCCGTTGGTGTCGGTAACCGCAACTTTGTAGCTTCCTGCACCGGTTGATGGCGTCATGAATGAAGTGGCACCCGGTATAGCTACCAGGTTTTTGTACCACTGGTAGGTAACGTAGTAGTTGCCTGTTTTCAGGGCACTGCCGGTGAACGATATCGGCGGATCAGGCAATGGCACCTGAGATACTGTTATCGGGCCGGTAGATGCCGTGCAGCTTGACGGTACAGAGATAGTACATGAGTAGATGCCCGGAGTTGTTGCGTTGTACGTAGGATTGGTAGCACCTACGATAGCGCTGGTATTGAAGTACCACTGATAGCTGATCGCAGATCCGAGCGATGATGCTGACGTTGACAACAGAGAACTTCCTCCCCAGCAGAACTTAGCAGGAGTGAGTGCTACTACCGATGGCGCAGCAACCACATTCACTGTAGTATCGGCAAGCGTCATAGCGCTGCAACCTGTAGTTGTGTTGGTAACGCGCACCTTGTATCCGCCGGTGGTGTTGGCAAGATATGCGGCATTAGTTGCGCCGGCAATGGCTGTGCCGTTGCGGTACCATTGATAGGTGAAGCCCGGAGCCGCAGCAAGTGCAACTACACCGCCTGAGCAGAACAATGTAGGTCCGCCTGGAGTGATGGCCGGATTAGGCAGGGCGTTAACCGCCACATTGACGATGGCAGTTGTTGTGGTACAGCCGCTTGGTCCTGTAATAACTACATGGTAGCCTTCAGCGGTTGACGTTGTGTAAGATGATGTTGTTGCGCCGGCGATAGGACCCGCAGTGTTGTGCCATTGGTAGGTGAAACCTGTGCCGGTAGCTGCAGACAGTGTAACGCTGCCACCTGTACAGAATGTGAGCGGACCTGATGCCGCAACAACATTAGACGGAGCTGGAACGATAGTGATCGTGGTAGGCGCTGAAGTGGCAAAACAGCCTGCGCCATTGGTAATGCGCACGGTGTAGTTGCCGCTTGTGAGCGCAGTGTAGGTGCTGGCTGTAGCGCCGGCTATGGCACTTCCTGCCAACTCCCACTGATAAGAAAGACCAACGCCTGTATTAGCATTGAGCGCGATACCTGTGCCTGAGCAACCAGAAGTGGAGCCACCCGGAACTGTGATGGTAGCAGTTGCAGGGACCACAGAAACGTTTTGGATTGGAGAGAGAGTAGAGCAACCTGCAGCTACACTTACACGTACCTGGTAAGTACCGCCGGTACCGGTAGTGTATGTAGGGGTGGTGATGCCCGGAATGAGCACACCGCCATTGTACCACTGGTAGGTAGCACCTGCTGCCGCGCTGGAAGTGAGGGTGACAAAATCGCCCGGACACAAAACAGTGTCGCCTATAGGTGATATCAGCGCTACAGGGGCAGCGATAACCGTAACATCTGTAGTGCGGATACAGCCTGTGCTGAGTGTGTAAGTGATGGTAGTAGTACCACCTGAGATGCCTGTGAGTGCACCGGTGCCCGCTACGATCGTACCAACCGCAATGTTGCTGCTGCTCCATGTGCCACCTGCGTCAGAGTTGGTTAGCGTAACTGTTGATGCCGGACAAATGGTAGTAGAACCACCGATAGTGGCAGGGAGCGGATTTACAGTAAGTACCCTTGTGCGTACACAACCGTTTGCAGGATGTGTGTAAGATACAGTAGTGATGCCTACTGCAACCGACGAGATAAGGCCGGTGCCTGCACCTGCTGTAGCTACGCCCGTGTTGCTGCTGGCCCATGTGCCGCCGCCGGGTGTAGAGGCAAATGTTACGGTGTTGCCGATACAGAGCGCATTGGTAGTGGGTGTGAATGCTGTTGGAGTAGCATTTACCGTCATCTGGTAAGTGCGGAAGCAACCTGTAGATAGTGTGTATGTAATGGTAACTGTGTTTGCAGAAATACCACCCACAACACCGCCACCGGCACTAACTGTGCCAACAGCTGCATTGCTGCTGCTCCACGTACCGCCGGGAGGGTTTGAATTGAGTGTGGTTGTTGCGCCTGTACAAACAGTATTGCTGCCGGTAATAACGGCAGGCAATGCATTTACCGTTACTACTGCAGTGCGGGTACAGCCATTGGTGCCGAAGCAGGTAATGGTAGCAGTACCTACCGCTACGCCGGTAACGGTTCCCGATGATGAGCCGATGGTTGCAACTGCAATGTTGCTGCTGCTCCACGTAGCGCCGGGGCTGGTTGTACTTAATGTGGTGTTAGAACCGGCACAAACTGTGAGTGTGCCTGTGATGGCATTAGGCGCAGGTTGTACGGTTACGACAACTGTAGTGAAACAAGCCGATGCCGGCAGTGTATATGTGATCGTAGATGTTCCGCCGGCAAGGCCAACTCCGGTAACAACACCGGATGATGAACCAACGGTAGCGACAGCCGGTGTGCTACTGCTCCATGTACCACCGGGAACGGTGTGGCTGAGTGCTGATGTGACACCGGGACACACAACCGTAACACCTGAAATGGCACCCGGAGTAGGATTGACTGTCAGGATAGCCTCGCGGAAGCATAATGCAGGAGGGATGCTGTACGTGATCGTAGTTGTACCCACTGATATACCTGTGAATGTGCCCGGAGGAGACATAGTAGCAAAGCCGGCAGGTGTCATTGTCCATGTACCGCCGGCCGGTGCTGAAGAAATAGTAGTGGTGTTTCCAACACATGTCACCAATTCGCCTGTGAGCGGTGCAGGAAGTGGATTGATGGTTACTGTGTTGAGTACTGAGCAACCGGTAACCGGCATTGTGTATGTAACGGAAGCTACGCCCGGTGAAACAGGTGTGATGACCCCGGTCGATGCTCCTATCGTATAAACGGAAACGTCGCCACTGGTCCAGGTGCCTGTGCCCACAGGAGGTGTGGGGTTGGTGAGTGTACTGGTGGCACCCATACAAACTGAGGTCACCCCGAAGATGTTGTCCATAGGATTAACGGTAACCACTACGGTTGAAAAACATCCCGAACCGAGGACGTAGGATATTGTGGCTGTACCTGATGGTGCTGTAGACCAGGCGTATATCCCGGTCAGTGACCCGATGGTGGCTACAGCAACGTCACTGCTGCTCCATGTGCCGCCGGGTGTAGTGCATGACAGCATTATGCCCGGTGCGAAATAACAGATGTCAAGGTCGCCCGTTATGGGGGCAACACCCGCAGTAACGTTGATGGTTGTGGTGCGGAAGCAACCGGTAGGAAGTATATAGCTTACCACCGTGGTGCCTGCTGATACCCCGGTAAATACACCTGTAACGGTATCGATGGTGCCGACAGCCGGAGTGGCGCTGCTCCATGTGCCACCGGCAGTAGTATTGGTAAGCGGTAGCGTACCCGAAACACAAATGGAAGTGCCGCCTGTTATAGGTGCAGGCAGGGGATTAACTGTGAACGCAATGACACGGAAACAGCCGGATGGCAATGTGTAGGAGATGGTTGTTGTGCCACCGGTAAGGCCCGACACAAGACCGGTTGTTAAGCCGATAGAAGCGATGCCCGGGAAGCCGCTGTTCCAGGTGCCACCTGCGGGTGCAGAAGTAAGTGTAACAGTGCCACCCTGGCAAACATTATCGGGGCCGGTGATACTACCGGGAATAGGAGTTACTGTGACCACTGCAGTGGCAACACAACCCGAAGGCAGTGTATAGCTAATGGTTGCGGTGCCGACAATAAAGCCGTTTATATAGCCAGGTGTGGCGGCTGCATCGGCAACTACAGGATCGCTGCTGCTCCAGGTACCTCCCGGTGTTGGGTGGCTGAGGAGTGTAGAGAGACTTTCGCAGATGGTGAGCGTGCCTGTGATAGGCGCCACGGCAGTTACCGTTACCACAGCAGTGGCAATGCAACCTGAGGCTGCTGTATATGTAATGCCCGCGGTGCCTGCAGAAACACCTGTAACAATACCGGTGGTGCTACCTACGGTTGCAACCAAAGGAGAAGAACTGCTCCAGGTACCGCCAAGGGTGTCATGCGTTAAAGTTGTAGTAGTGCCGGTGCAGACAGTAAGTGTACCTGCAACAGGAGCAGGCAAAAGGCAAGCCGGAGTCCAGCGGTAAACCTGATCGGCTGCCGGTGTTCCGAAGATGAGATCTTCGAAAGCGGGGAAGAGCAGTGGAGTTGGGCTTGGACCTTCGTCAGAAAGTGTTTGCCAGTCGGAAATATTGTCGTTAGAGATACCAATGGTAGCATCGGTGAATATTGCTGAAGAAGTGCCGTAGTGGAATTCGATCCTGTTTGAAGTTTCGTAGAGCTTTACCTGGAAATTGAGGGTACCGAAGCCAACGAGTGATTCAAAAGCGTTCCATTCTACAGTGAAGACCCTGTTTGGCGCAACACCCGTGGTCTGGTGATATACACTACCGGCAGTGAAGCCCTCAATGTCATCCCAGAACGGCATGATCCATCCCGGACCATCTATAAGGAAAGACGTGTTGGTCCAGTCGATAGCCGGAGAGTTGGACAGAGATATCCATCCATTGGTACAGATGGACGTTGTGGTATAGGGTGTACCACAGTAGTTGAATGTGAAGCCAATGGGAACTGCAAGTTCCGTGACATCGTCATCGCTGAGAAGCGGTAGCATGGTTCCGGTGCCGGATATGCTGGAGTAGGGCGCAGTGAAGGCTGAGAATCCATAGGATGCGGCAGTTTGGGCGTGGCTATACAAGCCCGCGCAAATCAGCGTAAGTAGCAAGAAGATCTTTTTCATAAACATTTTTTAATCCGTAATTCGGAACGATCGGGTTTAACAAAATATACCATACCCGACCCGTTTGAGCGGAATCGGGGAAGTTGACATACAAATATATTGTATCGGATACTAAAATTAAGTATTTATTACGTTTTTATCAAAAATGGATATGATGCATCTTCCTGCGTAAGGAGGAGGGATTAACGCAGGGATAATAATGCCCACTTTTATTTCAAGATTGCCTGTTTCAGTTTCCAGATAAGTGATTTATTTTTCATGAGTACGATGTAGAGCGCGCGGTCTCCGCCAAAGTTTCTGAAGAATCTTTCAACCCCCTCGTCCATGCTGCCTTCCAGGTCGTAAACAGAATTGCCACGTTCTTTAGCAAGGCGCATAGTGTGCCAAAGCAGCAACGACATAGCGCGGTAGCTGTTGGTCTCGGGATTTTGTGCCCCCATAAAGTAATAGCTGGTGCGTTCGTCCCACATTGCCCACACGATGGCCTGTATCTTTTTGTCGGGTGTTTTTGCCACCCACAGAGCGGTTGATTTATTCTTGATCGCTGCATCCATGATCTTTTGCAGGTCGCGGAGCGAGTAGGGGAAGGACTTCCCTTTTTTGGCAAGGGTGTTTTTCTGAAACCTGTGAAGGTCCTTAAGGTGTTCTGGAGAATTGGTGACAGTTACCTCGCTTTCCGCAATGCGGATATTGCGGCGCACTGCGTCTTTCATATTGGTGAGCAGTGTTTCTTCGTCCTCATTGAGTTCGAGCAGGAAGGTCTGCTGTACCTGTGAGTGTAGTTTGTGCTGTTTGAAGATGCCCGCCTGTTTGAGACCAGGCTGTACCGACATGTTCCAGACGGGGGCGTTGGGCAATTGTTTGATGAGATCAGAAATAGTCTCATGTTCGTAGCTGTCGTTGTTGCTTTCTTTCAGGTCGTGGGGAAAGAATACCAACGGGCCCAGATAGGGCGTGAGCATGGGGGTGCGCAACAGGGTGACACCCAGTTTTTTTTCAACAGGGTAAGGCCATGCGCCGGCAATGTGTTCGCCTTTTTTAGAAATGGCTACATCCCAGTTTTTGCATACTGCATCGAGCCACCAGGGCTGTGAGAAAACAGGGATGTCTTTGCGTTGACTACAGAGTTTCGAGTAAACTTCTTTATTGCTCATAGATGCGGATGTTTATAATTGATGCAGGTGCTTGCGGCGTAGTTGCCAGTCATCTGCCCGGGGTAAATATTATTTGAACTGGAGCACCCGTGACGGTTGCACGCGGCGAATATACAAAGTTGGCAGCCACATACAAAACAAGCACAATATCAAGGTGCCGGCGTCTACGGCTATGATCTCCCACACGGATAGTTTCACCGGTGCGTAGCGCATATAGTAGGAGTTCTCCGGTAGTTTTACTACTCCATATCGGGTCTGTATCCAGTACATGCCCAGTGCCATTACATTGCCCAGGAAAATGCCTGCGCCACCTACAATGCCCGCTATGCAGAGGAAGATATTACGGAGGCTGTCATAGGGCATTCCCATAGCTTTCAGCAGGCCGATCATTACTGACCGGTCTACGATGAGAATGATGAGGGCAGCGGCAAGGTTGATGATGGCAACAATGGTCATGATGACAATGAGTACTGTGCTGTTGACCCCTTGTATCTGCAGCCAGTCGAAAATGAAGGTATAAGTCTCGGTAGTGGTGTAGACTGCCACCGGAGCTTCAATTACCGAATAGTATATGTAGGATGCTACCGTATCGGCATTTTCGGGCGCGTCTAGCACCAGTTGATAGCCGTTGATACTGTCGGCAGGCCAGTTGTTGATACGTTGCAGCAGACGGATGTCGCAGACAGCATAATATTTGTCCATGTCCTCCATGCCGCTATGGTACAGGCCGGTGATGCGCATTTTGCGGATACGAGGCCCCGACTGGTCGATGAAGTTGACCAGAACCGAATCTCCGATGTCGATGTTTAGTTTTTCGGCGGTGGTGCGGGACAGCAACATGTCGCGGGAGTAGGCGGAATCGGCAAATGAGATAGGTGCGCCCGTAGTAGTGATGGCGTGATCGAACCGGTAAGAGGGATCGATACCCTTCATCTGCAGCCCTTCCAGCAATCCGTTTGCCTGAATAATGACCGGGCGGACGACGTAGGGGTAAACTGCCTTGACGTGCTGTGCCTTTTTAAGACTGCTGAAAACTTGTGGTGTGGCGAGGATGGGTTCGTTGGAGCCGAATGAGGTGGAGCCGGTCTCATTGAACTGTCGGACCTGCACATGCCCCATGAAGCTGAAAAGCTTCTCAGAAATAGCCTCGCGGAAGCCCGAAACCACCGCAAGTGCCATGATCATGACCGCCACGCTGAGCGCAGTGGCGAAAATGGCCAGCCTGATAATGAAAGTGGAAAAAGCCCCCTTCTGTTTTACCAGGTACCTGCGTGCTATGAAAAAAGGCAAATTCACCGGGACAAAAGTAGGTGATTTAGTTTTCAACGAGGGGTGGACATGATAGCAGACGAATATTTGTTGATTGGTGCAAATCAGTTTATTTTCGCACCCTGACCGGAGATATAATTACTTTCCCCTATATGCGCTATTGCCGGTCCTATAAATAATAAAACTTTCAGAGATGCAACATGCTTATGTATTCCCCGGACAGGGTGCTCAATTCCCAGGAATGGGCAAAAACCTATATGAAACCAACGCGGCTGCCAAAGACCTTTTTGAGCAGGCCAACGATATACTCGGATTCCGCATCACGGATGTGATGTTTGGCGGCACAGAAGATGAACTGAAGCAGACCAAGGTGACGCAGCCCGCCATCTTTTTGCATTCAACCATATTATTCCTTACCACTCCGGACCTGCAACCTGCAATGGTGGCCGGACACTCGCTGGGCGAGTTTTCGGCATTGATAGCCAATAAGGCGCTTTCGTTTGAAGACGGTCTGCGCCTTGTTGCCAAGCGTGCGGAAGCGATGCAGCGTGCATGCGAGATAAACCCGTCGACAATGGCGGCAGTGCTGGGCATGGACGATAGCCAGGTTGAAGAGATATGCGCGTCTATTACCAATGAGGTAGTGGTGGCAGCTAATTATAACTGCCCCGGTCAGCTGGTGATAAGCGGTTCTATAGAGGGTGTGAACATTGCCTGCGAAAAGCTGAAGGCAGCAGGTGCCAAGAGGGCGCTGGTGCTGCCGGTTGGTGGCGCGTTCCACTCGCCGTTGATGGAGCCTGCCCGCAAGGAGTTGGAAGCAGCGATAGCGGCAACCAACTTCAGCGCGCCTACGTGCCCTGTGTATCAGAATGTTGACGCGATGCCGTATAGCGACCCTGCGGTGATCAAACAAAACCTCATCAACCAGCTTACAGCACCTGTGCGCTGGACGCAGACAGTAAGGAAAATGATAGAAGATGGTGCAGGACATTTTACAGAGGTAGGGCCCGGCAGCGTATTGCAGGGGCTGGTGAAGAAGATAAACAGGGAAGTGACCACTGACGGTATCAATTAATACCACTGATCAGAAAACGGGGATGCATTAGTGATTATAGTCACAAATATGTTGCCCCGCCTGACAGAACTTTGCCCGGCAAATTTCCGGATATACGGATCAATAAATTCAGATAACAGAACAGATATATGCTCCCCGAATTCAACAATACCGAAATAGCATTCAAGTACAGAAGTAATAGTGAGCTGAGCAAGGCGAAAATGTTGTTTTCACTTATGTCGTCGCCATCGCTGACATCGATGGGTATAAAGATGACGCAGATGGCACTATCGTGGCGCCTGCCGGTGAAGGGGCTTATCAAGAGTACATTGTTCAGCCAGTTCTGCGGTGGCGAGACCATGGAGGAGGCAGGCAAGACTGCTGATATGCTGGGTAAATACGGAGTGGGCACTATACTTGATTATGGTGTGGAAGGAAAGGAGTCGGAGTCGGACTTTGATAAGGCTGTTCCGGAGTTTATAAAGGCCATCAAGTATGCATCATCCAACAAGAGCATACCATTTGTGAGCGTGAAGGTGACCGGTTTTGCGCGGTTCGCTTTGCTGGAAAAGCTGCACTCAGGCGCAGCGCTTACAGAAGCGGATAAGCAGGAAAGAGAGCGTGTGCTGGGCAGGCTGGATACAATATGTGGTGCCGCGGCCGGGCACAACATCATGATGCTGGTGGACGCGGAAGAAAGCTGGATACAAGGACCGGTGGATGAGATGACGGATATGATGATGGAGAAGTATAACAAGACCCGCGTGGTGGTGTATAATACTTTCCAGATGTACCGCCACGACCGCCTGGCGTTCCTGCATCAGTCATACGAGCGTGCGCAGGCGAAGGGATACCTTTTGGGTGCCAAGCTGGTGCGTGGCGCTTACATGGAGAAGGAGCGCAACCGTGCAGCGGAAATGGGTTATCAGTCGCCGATACAACCTGATAAACAATCTTGCGATAAAGACTATGACGCGGCAGTGCTGTTCTGTCTGGAGCGGTTGTCGCAGTTGGCGGTGTTCATTGGTACACACAATGAGAGTAGCTGCCTGAAAGCCGCTTCGTACATGGAATCTCATGCCATTCCATCGAATACCGACAGGGTGTATTTCTCGCAGTTGTTTGGTATGAGCGATAATATTTCGTTCAATCTGGCCAATTCGGGATATCATGTTGCTAAGTACCTGCCATACGGACCGGTTGGTGATGTGGTGCCCTATCTGATGCGTCGCGCACAGGAGAATACATCTGTAGCGGGACAAACAGGTCGTGAGTTGTCGCTGATCAATCAGGAAGTGGCACGCAGGAAGCTGTAATGTCTTTTACTGCAAAACAATCAATAGCGCATACAGCAGCATCATACCATCGGTCATAGCCACAAAGGCTTTGTGGCCGGGATGGCGGCGCGTATAATCGGTTACCAGCAGAGTGGCGGCAGCCGTGGTGAACGCGGCAACGAGTCGGCCGGTGTCATGAAAACGGAAATACTGCAGTGTGCTGAGGGCTACGAACGCAAGCAGCGAATAATATACCAGGCGGTAGGCGTTGTGTATGCCCATGCGCATGGGTAAAGTTCTTATGTTGCGCATGCTGTCGGTCTCTATGTCGCGTATGTCGAAAAGGATACAAAGGGCGAATACAAAAACAAATCTCAGCAACACCTCGAACGGATATTGCGCGATGGGCTCGTTCAGGTACAGCATAGGCAGAACGGCGGTAGCAATGGTCCATACAGATGTAAGGACGAATATCTTGATCAGTCCGAAGTCTCTGAGTCTTTTCTTTTGGGGTAGTGGCAATGAGGGCAGGTAATAGGCCAGGGCAAAAGCAGCGAGTACCGTACCTGTGAACATGACGCTGGTATTCAGGTTGATGGCAGCTGGTATGAGCAAGGCCAACCCCGCGAAAAACAATATGAAATAAAGTGGCCTTAAGGGTTGTGCCATACGTTGCTGGCCGTAGGGCCTGGGGAGCAACCGGGGCAAATTGTAAACCGTGAGTGTGGCACCGAAGATGGCCATGTGCAGGCTACTGAAAAGCGGCAGACTTTGCGAAGCAAGCAGGTGTTCTGTAGCAATGCAAAGCCCCAACGCGCAGAATGCGGTAAAAATACTTGTTGATACGATCAACTCGGCGGGTCTCAGCAATGCCTTCACAGATGCAAAATTAAGGATGTACGGATGCATTTGGGCCCGGTATGCCTGATGGAGATGCTGAAATGTGAACTATTAATTAAAAATGGCACAATAATTGTATTGGGAAGTGGTGTGAATTGAACCCTAAATTCGAGTGTATGAAACGGACCTTTGTGATATTGCTGATCATTTATGCCATTGTGATCTCCCTTGCTTTTACTACAGCATAAGAGAACGGACCGCCCATTTTTGAGGTGCGGTCCGTTCTGATACAAGCAATTATATGGTGCTATAGCGGAATATTGCCGTGTTTGCGTTTAGGCATTTTCGCCACTTTGTTTTCCAGCATTTTAAATCCACGGATGAGTTTCGCGCGGGTATCGGCGGGCATAATTACCTCGTCGATGAAACCACGGGCGGCCGCGCCGTAAGGATTCGCGAATTTTTCGGTGTATTCAAGCTCTTTTTCCTTCAGTTTCGCGGCTGGGTCGGCAGCTTCAGAGATCTCTTTTTTGAAAATGATCTCTGCGGCACCTTTTGCGCCCATTACAGCTATCTCGGCAGTAGGCCATGCATAGTTGAGGTCGGCTCCAATGTGCTTTGAGTTCATCACGTCGTAAGCGCCACCGTATGCTTTCCTTGTAATAACTGTGACCTTCGGAACCGTGGCCTCGCTGAGGGCATAGAGCAATTTTGCACCATGGATGATGACACCATGCCATTCCTGATCAGTGCCGGGGAGGAAGCCCGGAACATCAACCAATACAAGCAACGGAATGTTGAACGCATCGCAGAAGCGAACGAATCGTGCGCCCTTGCGGCTTGCGTTGATATCCAACACACCGGCCAGGTAGGCAGGCTGATTGGCCACGATACCTATGCTGCGGCCGGCTATGCGGGCAAAACCGACAACTATATTCTCCGCCCAGTCTTTATGTACTTCCATGAAACTACCCGCGTCAACCACTTCGCCGATCACTTCTTTGATGTCGTATGGTTGGTTGGGGTTCTCGGGTATGATGTTGTTGAGTGCTTCGCGAACTTCGTTGCCGGCCTCGTAATCGTAAACCGGAGCATCTTCTTCGCAGTTCTGTGGCATATAGCTGAGCAACTGCTTGATGTTCTCGATCGCTTCCACTTCGTTGGCACACGCGAAGTGCGTGACACCTGACTTGGATGCGTGTGTTTGAGCGCCGCCCAGTTCTTCGCTGGTAACGTTTTCGTGCGTGACGGTCTTCACCACGTTCGGACCGGTCACAAACATATAGGACGTATTCTCGGCCATGAGGATAAAGTCGGTGATGGCAGGCGAGTAAACCGCGCCACCGGCGCATGGGCCAAGGATGGCAGATATCTGAGGTATCACCCCTGATGACTGCACATTGCGGTAGAAGATATCGGCATAACCGCCCAGAGATACCACCCCTTCCTGTATGCGGGCACCTCCGCTATCGTTGAGCCCCACCAGCGGCGCACCGTTCTGCAGGGCCAGATCCATGATCTTGATGATCTTTTCGGCATGTGTTTCGCTGAGGCTGCCACCAAAAACGGTGAAGTCTTGCGAGTAAACATACACCAGGCGACCGTTCACAGTTCCGTAACCGGTGACTACGCCATCGCCCAGATAACTTTCATTTTCCATGCCGAAGTCTCGACACCTGTGAGTGACAAACATGCCTATTTCCTCAAATGACCCTTCATCAAGCAGAAGCTGGAGTCGCTCGCGTGCAGAAAGTTTGCCTTTTTTGTGCTGAGCAGCAATTCTTTTCTCACCTCCACCCAATTGGGCCAGTGCTGATTTCTCTTTCAGATCGTTTATCTTGTTCATGACACGGCAAACCTAATGAATTTTTGTGCACGGCAGAAGTTTCAGCCTGTGTGTGGGCTCTTTAGGGCGTATAAGCGGTATTAAATAAATTACCCCTATTTTTATCGAAACTAATTTGTTGAGAATGAGAAAGTATGGCCTGTTTTTGGGCACTTTATTATTGATGATGTCCGGTATTGCCGGCGCGCAGACAATACTGACGGTGGCCGGCGATGGCACAGCAGCCTATGGCGGTGATGGCGGAATGTCCACACTTTCAAAAGTGAATTCGCCTCATGGAGTAGCCACCGATGCTGCCGGCAACGTATATGTGGCAGATTATAACAATCATCGTATCAGGAAGATCAGTGCCACCGGAATTATCACAACCATTGCCGGCACTGGTTTTGGCGGATATCTTGCAGCGCATGATGGCGGGCCCGCCACTGCAGCCTGGATCAAGTGGCCGATAGGGATAGCTGTTAACGCGTCGGGCGACGTCTATTTTTCAGATTATGGCAATAACGTCATCCGCAAGGTGAGCGCTTCCGGCATTATAACTACGATCGCAGGGACACCCGGCAGCATTCCGGGTTATGGGGGCGATGGTGGTCCGGCCACAGCCGCGACGCTGGGCAATGCGTGGGGTGTGGCAGTGGATGCATCGGGCGATGTGCTGATAGCAGATGCGCTGAATAACAGGGTGCGCAAAGTGACCGTGAGTACAGGAGTTATCACTACTATTGCAGGTATGGGTTTTGTGGGTTTTGCAGGAGATGGTGGCCCTGCTACTTCGTCGGCCTGCAGGCTGAATGAGCCTACAGGCGTAGCTGTGGACGGTGCGGGCAACATTTACATAGCCGACAATTCCAACAACAGAGTGCGTAAGATCAATACGTCGGGTATCATCAGCACTATTGCGGGTGTGGGCCTTCCGTACGGATACACAGGAGATGGTGGCCCGGCTACATCGGCAAGATTGTATTATCCCAAGGGTATTGCTGCTGATAATGCCGGTAATGTGTACATCAGTGATTGGAATAACAGCGCGGTTCGAAAAATAAACACCTCGGGAATGATCACCACCATAGCAGGCACAGGCGTTGCCGGATATAGTGGCGATGGCATCGCTGCGGTATCTTCTCAGCTCGATCATCCGATAGGATTGGCTGTGCGAAACAGCGATGGTGACATTTTTATTGCAGACGATGCTAACAACCGTGTGCGCCGGATAAAGGTGGGTAATGACCCCTATTTTACTTTGGGTACGCATGTTCAACTCACTACTTGTCCGTCTGAGTTCTCTTTGTTTGATTCGTTGATGAAGGTTGACGACATAGATGTGGGACAGACGCTTACGTGGAGTCCGGTAATGCTTCCGTCTCATGCTGTGCTGGTGGTAACTGCGACAGCAACATCAACCGGCAGCACCGTGACCCCTTCCGGCACTACGTATATGCCCACCGTGGGATATGCGGGACCTGATACATTTTCTGTTAGAGTGACCGATGGTGTTTACTCAGACACTATCAAAGTGTATGTTACCAATATTTTATATCCCAATGCGGGCGTGGTAACCGGTGTCGACTCTGTTTGCCCCGGCCTGACGGCCAATTGGGCCGATACTGCAGCGGGCGGTGTGTGGACAAGCAGCAATACCGCTGTGGCAACGGTGAGCGCGTCGGGCGTAGTGACCGGCATTAGCCCGGGAAGCGCAGTGATCTCCTACACGGTCTCTAATTTTTGCGGATCTGCATCTGCTGTCAAAACGATGAGGGTGTTGGCTACAGTGCCATGTTTTGCCGAGGTGGCAGGAGGCGACGCTAAAGTTGCGGGAAATGTGATGGTGTTTCCCAATCCCAATTCCGGCTCTTTTTCAGTGCAACTGACGGGATATCCTGTTAAGGGGGCAGCCGAGCTCACGATCTATGACATAACCGGACGTTTACTGGTACGGGAAAAGATGGAAACTAACGGGACAAAGGAGTTGAAGCTAAACCTACAAGCCGGAACTTACCTGATCGAAGTAGCTACCGAGGAGGGTAGATTTATTAAATCATTGAATATCAATTAGTTGGTTCATTTCTGGTCCCTCGGGTAATTCTTGTATTCATGTGATGGGTAAATATAATATGGTTGGCGATAAAGAGCCGATCCGGGGGAGTTTGTTTATGTATAGGTTTTAATTATAAAGTTAAAGCATCCATAGGAAAATAAATGTGTATCTTAGTCAATTAAAATGCCAACCATAGCGCAAAAAAATGCGTCTTATACTATTGGTTAATTTTTTGCGGTGAAAATCTGTGTATTTTCCCTCAACCAAATTTTGTAAAAATAATTTTTGAAAGAAAATTCAAGAGTGCATATGAAAGGAATGTTTATAAAAGGAATCACCGGCTTACTATTGCTGTTTTCGATGTTTGTCAGCAGATCGTATGGTCAGTTGACGATCGTTGATACCGGCAATTGTATCAATCACGTTTTGCATGCGACCGTGACCGGTACCATGCCACTGCCGTCAGGTATCACAGCGGATGATGCCTATTCGGGTGTGTTCCCACTGGGATTCACATTCAATTTTTATGGTGCTCCGCAGACGCAGTGTGTAATCGGATCGAATGGGATGATCTGTTTCAGTCTGGGACTGGCGGGTGCTTACTGCCCTTGGCCGATCTCTGCAGCGCTCCTTGGAAATGCCAGTGCCTATAACTCGATATGCGGCCCATGGTGCGATATCCTTTTGAGTGCCGGTGGCAGCATTACCTATTCCACTGCGGGTGTTGCACCTAACAGGAAGTTTGCTGTGACCTGGTGTGGTTCGCGCATGTTCTCTTGTACTACTCAGTGGACTACGAGCCAGATCATTTTGTATGAAGGCAGCAACAACATAGAGGTACATACAGCCCATAAAGACATTTGCGCATGGAACAGCGGACGCGCCATCACAGGCGTTCAGAACGCTGCCGGTACCTTGGCTACTGTGGCTCCGGGCCGCGACTGGACCCCATCGTGGAGCGTTCTCGGCGCACCTGAAGCATGGCGCTTCACGCCGGGTGCGGGTACTTACACCGTATCTTCTATCCCTTACGCTCCAATGCCATATGCGACATCAGGAATTTACTGGTACGACAGTACTACAGGCGCATACCTCGGTTCAGGCCCATTCCTTACTGTTTCTCCTACTGTACCTACAACTTATATGGCTGCCGCTCTTGGCTGCAACGACACCACAAAGGCATACATCCATATTCTTCCACCAAGTGTGGGTATAGGTGGTATTCCTCACATCGATACGTTTGATGTAATTCATCCATCGGAGTGCGGTAAATGTGATGGTAAGATCATTCTTCGCGGTGTCAATCCTCATCAGATCGATACAGTGAAATGGTCGTTCAACGGGGTGGTGCAACCATCGTATGTTGACTCGGCGGCACTTGACAGTACGATCACGTTGAAGAACCTTTGCGGAGGGGTGTATGATTACATCTATGTCACGGTACTCAATTGTCCGTCGAACCAGATAACTACAACGTTGGTGACGCCTGTTCTCGCGATATCCAATACTACGTTCGGGCATCCAACGGTATGTGGCAAGTATGATGGATGGATAAAACTGCATGGGTTAACACCGCTAAAACCGGTCACGGTGGCCTATAACAAAGGTGGTGTGCCGCAGACTCCATTCGTTGGCATGGTTGCAGGTGACAGTACGGTGGTAATTCCTAACCTTGGTGCAGGCAACTACACGGGTATTGCAGCAACCGTTGGTCTGTGTACGGCGCCCGGAACACCGGTGACGCTGACAAACCCTCCACCATACACCCCATCGTTTACCTATGACCTGGGACTGGGATGTAATGGAGACACAGTGTTTGTAACGAACACAACTACACCGACGGGTTATTATTCTTACTGGAACTATGACGTGACCGGTAGCGGTACAACAGACAGCCTGCGAGTATGGCATGTTTACAATACCCATTTGCTTTCGCCAAGGTACGCAACCCAGAAAGTGATCTCTCTTACGTACAACACAACGCCATGGCACGACCCGGCTTGTCAGCGTACTGTATATGACACAGTAGATATTGACCACCAGATACATGCGATCTTCGCTCCGAACTACGACTCGGTTTGTCGCGGGGTTCCGGTAGTATTTGCTAACTCATCGACCAGCAACTACGATCCGAAGTACTACTGGCTGTTTGGTGATGGCTTCTATGACGATGGCGGAATATCTCCTGAACACGCGTATGAAGAAGCCGGTCTTTATAAAGCAACGCTGAAGGTGACAGATAACATAGGTTGTATCGATACGATGTCTCGTCTGATAGAAGTGATATCTCTGGACGTTTTCAATTCGTTCCATGATACCGATGTGTGTCTGCGCATGCCGATGGCGATCAATTTGCAGACAGAGGCAAAACGTTGGGAGAAAATGCCTGTTACATATGTTTGGACACAGACACCTGCAGGTAGCAACCTGTCAAGGTATGACGTAAGCAATCCGTTGTTCTCGGGCATTGGTGACTACACATTGCATGTTACCGCTTCTACGCCTGTGTTCCTGGGCAATCCGGATCATTGTGAAGCAAGCGAAGATCTGATTGTACGTTCACATCCTCCATTGGTCTTCACTGATGTGACAGTGAGTCCGCAAACTATAGAATTTGGTAAGAGCATTCAGCTGAACGCGCAGGGCGCGGTATATTATAAGTGGAGCCCTGATAACGGATCGCTCAATAATCCGAATATCAACAATCCTATAGCTACACCTACCGATTCTGTGACGTACTATGTGCTGCAGGGTATGAACCTGTGGGGCTGTACTGATACTGCATACGTTACCGTATATACTGATCAGGATATGAGCCAGTTTGTTCCGTCGGCCTTCACGCCTGATGGTGACGGCAAGAATGATGTGTTCCGTATCATGAAACTGAAGTTCCAGAAGCTGGTTGACTTCAGGGTGTACAACAGGTGGGGTGAAACAGTGTTCCGGACAACAACCCCTGATGTGGGTTGGGATGGTACTTACAAAGGCCAGCCACAGGACATGGGTACTTATGTGTATGAGATCATCGTGGCACTGCCATCGGGTGAGAACAAAATATACAAGGGCAACGTAACACTTATCAGATAAGGTTGTGTTGCCGGGAAAGAGAAAGGCTCCGTATTTCTACGGAGCCTTTCTCTTTTTTATGTGGTTGCAATTGTGTGCTTATTTCTTCTGACCTCGCGATTTTGGTTTGCCATACTTGAGGCGCATTTTTTCTTTGTGGCTCACTTTCACATTCACCTTCATGTTCTTGGCTAACTTCTGGTGGAAAGCACCGCCCGACTCTTCAGGTTTTGGCAGCACGATGAGGGTTTCGCGCATGCGCACCTTTGGTTTCTCGTCGTCGGTAAGGACATCAGATATTTCGAGGTGTGCAGGCAGTTCTGTAACCGGCACCTTGTACTTCATCAGATCTTCGACGGCCTCCATAAGAGGACGTTCTTTCTCTGTCATAAAGGTTATGGAAATGCCCTTGCGGTCGGCACGGCCGGTGCGGCCTATACGGTGGATATATGCTTCGCGTTCTTCAGGTACATCGAAGTTGATGACATGAGATACCTCTGAAATGTCTATGCCACGTGCTACTACGTCGGTAGCTATGATGAAGCGGTACACGCCATCTCGAAAGCTCCTGATGGTGTTGAATCGGTTGTTCTGTGCCTTGTTGGAGTGAATGACGCCGGCCTGATCGGGGAATTTCAGGGAAATTTCCTCGTAGAGATCATCGGCCAGCTTTTTTGTAGCAACGAAGATCATGACCTTCGACATAGACTCATCTTCCTTCAACAGCAGGTCGAGCAGATTGACTTTGGTGTAGAAGTTAGGCACTTCATACAGTGTCTGATCGATGTTGCTGAGGGGTGTGCCTGCCGGTGCGGCTTCTACTTTTTCAGGATTGTTGAAGTAGTCCTGCATCAGTTTCTCTACCTCGCCGGTGATGGTGGCAGAGAACAGCAGATTCTGGCGACGCTCGGGCATGCGGTCCAGGATGTTATTGACCTGAGAACGGAATCCGAGGTTAAAGAGCTCATCGACCTCGTCAATTACAAGCCTTTTAATGGATTTGGTTTTCAGAGAGCCTTCCAGAATCAGGTCGAGCAGCCGGCCGGGGGTGGCCACTACTATGTCGCAACCGTTTTCAACTTCCATCATCTGCGGGCGCATATTTACACCGCCGAAGACGCCAACGGTCACCACGTTCATGTACCTGGTAAGTTTGGTTATCTCATCGGTCACCTGCTTTACCAGCTCGCGGGTAGGCACCATGATGAGTATCTGGGGATTTTTGTCCTTGCTGAATTTCCATAACCGGAGACAGGGGAGCAGATAGGCCATGGTCTTGCCGGTACCTGTCTGCGCTATACCGCAAACATCTCGCCCGGACATGATCACAGAAAAGATCTTGCCCTGAATGGTAGTAGGAGTCTGATACCCCAGATCGTCAAGCGCATTTAGTAGAGGTGTGCTGAGATTGAGATCTTTAAACGTCATATTGAATAAAATATGCACGAAGGTAACTCAATATAAGGGAGTTGCCCTATTTATTAACCAGAGTGGTAACGAGGTCGATGAATGTATGCCGCGGAATCATGCGCGCGCCAAGGCTTTCGAGGTGTTCTGTATAAACCTGACAGTCGATCAGTTCTACGCCTTCGTGCTTTAATGACTGCACCAGGCTGATAAACGCAAACTTGCTGGCATTGCTCACCTTACTGAACATACTCTCTCCAAAAAAAGCCTTACCCATGCGAATGCCATACAATCCGCCCACAAGCTCGCCGTTCTGCCAGGCCTCGGCCGAATGGGCCACACCTATGTTGTGCAGGTCGCAGTAGGCCTCGGCTATTTCAGCCGTTATCCATGTTCCGTCCTGTCCCGGGCGTTCAATGCTGCTGCAGTTATCAATTACCTGCCTGAACGCGGTATTGGTGCGGTATTCAAATTGCCCCGACGAGATGACCTTTTTCATACTCTTGCTCACCTTCAGCTCTTGCGGGAATAACACAAACCTGGGATCGGGCGACCACCAAAGCGGTGGTTCGTCTTCGTTGAACCACGGGAATATACCGGAGCGGTAGGCGAGAAGGAGACGATCGCGACTGAGGTCGCCGCCGGCAGCAAGCAGACCATCGGGCAGCGCTTCTGTTACGGGCGGAAACCATAGGTCTTCTGTGAGTATCGTCAGCTGCATTATGCGGGTGATTCCTGAATAGCAAATGTCTGTTCTTTTGGGCATAAATCACCCTTATTATCCCCTTCTGTATTAACGTATATATGGCGACTGATTATACTTTTATTAACAGCAATTCACCTACATTTGTTTCATACTATACTGTGTAAAATTCTATGTTGCAATTCATGAAGAATAAAATACTGATACCGTTGCTGGTTGTGGGGGCGCTTGCGGCATTTTTCTCGTTTAAATACGTGCGCGCCGGTGCCAGGACATCACAACAGCGCAGGGCATTGGTGATAGAGACTGTACTTAAAACTATTCAGGCGGGGCACTATTCTGCGCGGCCGATAGATGATACGTTTTCGGCACGGGTGTACCGCAGCATGGTCACTGCTTTTGACGGCGAGAAACTATATTTCACCGCGGCCGATGTTGAGAAGGTACGTAAGTATGAATTTCTGATCGATGATCAGGTGAAGGTAGGTTCTACAGAATTCTTCGATACGCTGGAGGCCATTTACCTGCGTCGCATGAACGGGTCGGAAAAGATATTCGAGAGTATCCTGAAGACTCCATTCTCTTTCAATACGGATGAGTGGCTTCAATTGACCCCTGAGAAGAACGAATATGCGAAAGACGAGCAGGAGCAGATGGAACGCTGGCGCAAATATCTGAAGTACCGCACACTGGCTAAGTTCGTGGACCTGAAGACAGAGCAGGAAAAGAAGAAGGAGAACAAAGACTCGGTGAATGTGAAAATGAAGACGGATGAAGAGCTGGAAGTTCAGGCGCGTCAGGAGATACTGAAGAGCAATCAGCGCTACATAAAGCGACTGAGGAAGGCGAAGGATGAAGACCGTTTCACATTCTATGTAAATAAACTCACAGAGACAGAAGATCCGCACACTTCTTACTTCCCGCCGGTTGACAAGAGTGCGTTTGACGAAAAGATGAGCGGCAGTTTTGTGGGTATAGGCGCGCGCCTGAATCAGAGCGACGACAAGACCACTGTTGCTTCTATCATCACGGGCAGTCCGTCGTGGAAGCAGGGAGAGCTGAAAGCAGGAGACGAGATAATGAAAGTGGCGCAGGGCGATAAAGAACCTGTGGACATTTCTGGCTACGAGCTGGACGATGTAGTGAAGTTGATACGCGGCGAGAAAGGAACTGAGGTGCGCCTGACGGTGAAGGGTGCAGACGGAGCAGTGAAGGTAGTGCCGATAAAACGTGGAGTAGTAGAGATAGAAGAGACTTTTGCCAAGTCGGCAATAATCAAAAGCAAGGATGGGCCGATAGGCTTTATATACCTGCCTGAATTCTATGCAGACTTCAACCACACCAGTGGCCGTACGTGCAGCAAGGATGTGGCAATAGAGGTGCAGAAGCTGATGGATGCTGGCGTGAAGGGTATCATCCTGGATCTTCGCTACAATGGCGGTGGTTCGTTGGGCGATGTGGTAGATATGGCCGGTATATTCCTGGGTAAGGGTCCGGTTGTGCAGGTGCGCAGCAGTCATTCATCGCCAAGTGTATTGCGTTCGCGCGGGGTAGATACGCCGCTGTATACCGGGCCGCTGGCAGTGATGGTGAACCAGTCGAGCGCGTCAGCCTCCGAGATACTTGCCGCAGTGCTTCAAGACCATAAGCGTGCAGTAATTGTAGGGTCAACAACCTTCGGAAAAGGTACGGTTCAGAAAATGGTATCGCTGGATGATATGATAGATCCGATGACAAGACTGAACCTGATGAACGATACAGCGGGCGGTGCCAGCGGATCTATAGGTGCGCTGAAGCTGACCATGGAGAAATTCTATCGTGTGAACGGTGGTTCTACTCAGTTGAAGGGTGTGAAACCTCACATCGATATGCCCGATCCGTATGATGGCTATGACGATGAGGAACTTGGTGAGCGTCATAACAAGTCGGCGCTGGCATGGGACGAGATACCACCGGTTGACTACAAGCCCACCAACAGCATTCCGAACCTGCCACAGGTGGTGGCCATGAGCGAGAGCCGCATCAAGGCTAATCCTACGTTTGGTCTCATAACAGAGAATGCGAAGGCGATAAGGAAGAAGCGTGATGACAACAAGGTGTCGCTTAATGAGAAGCAATTCAGGAAGGAGCAGGAAGAGATCAATGCCACTTCTAAGAAGATAGACTCTCTGCAGAAGAACGCGTCTCAACTGGAGATCGCCAATGCACCTGCAGATCTTCCGAAAATAAATGTTGACAGCTCATCGATAGCTAAGAATCAGGAATGGCTGAAAGCATTGGGTAAGGATATTTACATTGCCGAAACGGTGAACGTGATCAACGATATTCGTAAGAGTGATATGAAGATGACACTGGGTAAAGAGAAGCGATAGTCGTTGATAAGGCTATAGGATGGCGGGCACCTGCACTGGTGGCCGCCATTTTTATTTTCAGCGCACTACTTGTTGCGGGTGGTTTTAGTATTTTCGTTCGACATACGGTATTATGTACGAGCAAGTGCTGAATTTTGTTTCATTGGAGGGTAACAGGCGTAAGTTGTCGATCATTCTTATGGTGCTTGCCTTTGTGGTGTATGCAAATACCCTGGGGCATGGCTATGTGCAGGATGATATGGCGGTGATCACCCACAACCGGTATGTGCAGCAGGGGATTGAGGGGTGGGGTAAGATATTCACCACACCATCGCTGAGTGGGTTTACAGAGCGGCAGATTGTGCCGGGTGAGGCGATAAATGATATTTACCGGCCCATATCGTTGGCTTTGTTTGCTTTGGAACATCAGTTTTTCGGAGCCGATCCGCAGGTGGGGCATCTGGTTTCGGTGTTGTTGTTTGTGTTGTGCACGTCGCTGGTCTTCAGATTCCTGTCGGTGCTTTTTGGCGGCAATAATACCATTGCGGCATTTGCGGCTGCGTTAGTTTTCGTTGTGCATCCTATACATACCGAGGTGGTAGCCAACATAAAGAGCAATGATGAACTACTGAGTGTAAGTGCTGGATTGGTTTCTATGCTGCTGTTCATCAGGTTTGTGAATACAGGCAAGAGCCTTTATGCACTGGCGGGAATGGGCGCATTGTTTTTTTCGTTGCTGTGTAAAGAGACAACAGCGTCGTTTGTCGCGTTGATGCCGCTCACTGCATTGTTTCTGAATAGAGGAGAGCGAAAGCGTGTTGTGATAGTGGCAGCACTGTGTGTGGCAGCATTTGCAGGATACATGCTGCTGCGCACATCCGTACTTAATGCGCACAACGCGAACCATCCGGACCTGATAGGGTTTATGGAGAACCCGCTGGTTGCACCTACGCAGGTCACATCGGCTGCGGCAACGGCTATCTCGGTGCTGGGGCGTTATCTGCTGTTGCTTTTTGTTCCTTATCCTTTAGCGGCCGACAGGACATTCGCGAGCATACCCTTCGTGGGGTGGAGTGCGCCCATAGTGTGGGCAAGCATTGCAGTATATATTGGTCTTGTGTTTTTTGCGGTACGTGGGTTGGTGAAAAGCGGAAAGGATAAACAAGCGTATGGCATCTTGTTCTATCTGATGACAATAGCGATGTTCTCCAATCTGTTATTCCTGACAGGGTCCATCATGGCCGATCGTTTCCTGTTCTTACCGTCGGTGGCTTTGTCTGTTGTGGTGGGTGTGTTTTTGTCGCGTGCTGGCAAGCAGTCCGGTATTTTATACACGGCTTTTACTGTGGTATTGCTTCTGTATGCAGGAATGACTGTGGCGAGAAATGCCAGTTGGAAAGACAACTATACGTTGTGTACCGCAGATCTGGAGCACTATCCGAATAACGCGCGCCTCCATCACACGGCCGCTTATCTGATAGTGAATGAGAAGATACCGGCAGCCACTGCCAACGAAGAAAAAGCAGAACTGGCTCGCCAGGCAATAGAACACTATCGGACGTCACTGAATATCTATCCAAAGCAGGGGAAGGTATGTACCGACCTGGCCGGATTGTATCAGGGGATGCAGCAGTATGATTCTGCGCGCATTTATATGGAAAAGGCACTGGCCTTGCAGCCGGGGAATCCAACAATACTGAGTATGCTGGGTGGCGTCTATTTTGTGCAGGGCAGGTATCTGCAGACATTGGGTCTGTGCCATGTGGCATTGTCAAAATTGCCTTCTGATGTGGCGTTGTTGTCCAACATCACCATGTGTCATATGCAGTTGAAGGTATACGATTCAGTGAAGATCTATTGTAACAAGATACTGGCCATCGATCCTTCAAACGCTTTTGCGAGGGGAAATCTCGAGGCAGTTAAAGGAATGGTGAATATACCCGCTGCAAATACCGACTCAGCTCAGGTAAGGAGCAAATAGCCTGCGCAGCAAGCCTATGCACTGTGTTAGGTGGGTGTGCTGTATAAAGGCGAGGAACTGGTCGTGTGTGGTATCTTCTTCATGCAAAGTGTATCTTTATACAGCGAGGGATTCTCTTCGTCTAAATAACATTTGTTATGCGCATGCTGACCAGAGTAATTGTTTTCTTGTTTCTTGTCGCTCCGTTGGTTGTAAGTGCGGAAAGGATAGAACTTTCGACCGCTTTGCTGGATGGATCTGTAAGGCTGAACGCTGTAAACTTCGCAGGTAAGTATGTTGGAATAACTACGCGACTTACCCTTACCAATACCACAAAGCAGATCATTTCGGTGACGATTGATGGAGGTGTGATACTGAAACCGGTAATGGTTGAGGACCAGCCAATGGTATTGGCGGGTGGAGAAATAGTCACCATTTCTGCGGGAAGATCTGCCGAAGTGGAGGTGGAGACTTTTTGCGGCAATCTGTCAGCGCATTGCCCCACAAAGGATGGTGTGTATTCTTTTCAGAAGAAAGGAAGCGATACGCTGGTGCGGGTGCTGCAATTCATCCGCGATCGCCAGTTGTTTAATCATCTGGGGCAGAACGGCGTTTGGGTGGTAACCAATAATGCACCTATAGATGATGTGTACGATAGCGACCAAAAGCAGATATCTGCATTGTTTGTGGAGCACCTTTGTAAAGTTACCGGCAAGCCAAAGCCCGAAATGCAACGGCAGGTGCGCTATGCCGAGGAGGCCGGCGCTACGCTGGGTACTCCCAAGGCATTGAAGATATATGCTGAATTTGAAGTGCTACTTGAGTCGCCCAAAACACTTACCCTCGGCGTGTTCAACGATAAGGGCGAAATGATACAAAAGGTCTTTGAAGACCAACAGTTCGGCAGGGCCGGCCACGTTTTCGGTGTAGACTTTGAGGCTGCAGATGTGCCTGCCGGAAGTTATTACATCAGGCTGAAAGAGGGTGATGCAGTAATGAAAGAGAAGGTAGTGAGGATAGACTGACCGGTTACATTATCAGAATAGCATGCCGCCGATAGTAGCCGACAGGTAAGACGCCAATGTGCCGGCAAGCAATGCTTTAAGTCCCAGTTTGGCAAGGTCTTCGCGGCGTTCAGGAGCCAGTGCGCCTATCCCACCGATCTGCATACCCACACTTGCGAAGTTGGCAAAGCCACAGATGGCTATCGTGATTATGGACAACCCCTTAGGTGTAGTGATGTTCACTGCATGCGATGTAAGGTTCTTGAACGCTACAAATTCGTTGATAGATAGCTTTTGTCCCAGCAGGGTTGCTGCTGCGTTTATGTCCTGAGTGGGAACACCCATAGCCCACGCGAACGGGTAGAACAGTTTGCTGAAGATAAGGTCGAGCGACAGACCGGCATAGACGTGCCCCAGCATCCAGTTGATCATTGCTATAAGAGCTATGAAGCCGATCAGCATTGCTACCACGTTCATGGCTATTTTGAACCCGTCTGAAGCACCGTGTGAAATGGCGTCGATAATATTGGTATAGTTGCTTTTTACGTCCAGTTTCACCTTGCCCATGGTGGGAGATTCTTCGGTCTCGGGGAATATGATCTTAGATATGACCAATGCCCCGGGTGCCGCCATCAGGCTGGCCGCGATCAGGTAGTCGGCGCGGGCGCCCATGTTGGCGTAAACAATGAGGATACCACCCGCTATACACGCCAGGCTTCCGCTCATTGATGCCAGCAGTTCACTTTTTGTCATGGTAGGGATGTAGGCGCGGATCATTACCTGCGCTTCTATTTGACCAACAAATGCGCTGGCTACATTGCTCAGTGCCTCAGCCCCGCTCACACGCATCACAGTGTTCATGGCCTTGGCAACAATAGATACCAGAAATTGCATGACCCTTATGTGGTACAATATGGCCACGAGCACGCATACCAGAATGATGGTGGCCGTGATATTGAACGCGAAAACGAACGATGGTGCCATGCCGTAGTTCACCAATGCGCCCGTGTGGTCGTACACGCCTATGCCCGAGTACACAAAACTTGCCCCTTCCTTGGCAAATCCTTCCAGCTTTTGCATGCCCATGCCCAGCATCTGAAAGAAACGGTTGACCGGTGGCACTTTCAATACCATGACGGCGATGAACACCTGCAATAGCAGGCCGCTTACCACCAGGCGTACATTTATTTTCTTTTTGTTGTTGGAAAACAAAAAAGCGATGCCAAGTATCAGCACAATCCCTATCAGACCGGTAAAGCGTTGCATTATAAGATCATTGAAATTCTGGGCAATATATGGAATGTTGCCAAAAATGTACCCATACCTACAAAAGTAAACAGGCTGCGATTGCAGCCTGTTTACATGAGTTATCAATAAAAACGGTTGTTATTGCACCACAATTTTTGTTGTCGCAGTAGTATTTCCGTTCGAGATATTGGCTAAGTACATGCCCTGTGCCAGGTTCAATCCTCTCAGTGGCAGCGAGTGGTCGCCCGTAGTCAGCGGGAAGCCGGCTGAATAAACCACCCTGCCATTCAGGTCTGCTACTACCAGCTTGTAGTCGCCGGCCTCAGGGGCAGCATACGAGAGGTTCACATTATTGGCTGTTGCTGTGCCCATTACACGCAATGCGCTGCCTGTACCTGCAACTTCGTTGATGCCGGTTGTGGTGATAGGCGCCCAGTTCAGACGGAAATCATCGATGCAGGATACTGCCCTTGCGCCCGAACCCGTAGATGTGTCAACCGCAACGACCCTGATCCACACGTTCTGTGATTTGTTGTTCAGTACGGTGTCGAAGTTGATGCTGACGCTGTCGTTCTTGAATCCATGACCGCCTGTTGTGAGGCTGCCACTGGTAGTTGCTGTAGCTGCAGTAAAAGTGGTTGGTGTAGCGCCGAGACCATAGTCAACACGCCATGTAGTGACACGTGGTGCAGCTGTGTCAAGTGACTGAAGTTTGAATGATGCTGTAAAGTTTTTGAAGCCGGTTGTATTGGCTATCTGCAGGATGAATGCAGCACCCGGGTCGCTGTTAGGCAGGGTCGCGGCTGAGTTGTTTACCTGACGTACACCGAGCGCACGATCTGTAGTGCCTACCTGTGTGAGTGAGTCAGCACCCATAGTGATGACGTTAGCAGAAGGGTAGTTTTTGAAGCCTCCCCTTGCACTGTTAGTGGTGCTGCCCCAGGTGCCGCTGGTTGCAGCAGAGACAAACGCACTGCCGGGCAGAATGTCCCCCAGGTAGTTAGTACGGGCTGTATCGGCTACTGCCCATCCTGTAGGCAGACCACTGCCAAGGCTATTAAAGTTCTGGTAATAGCTTGTACCCGAAAGCGTTAATTGGGCATCGGCTGCCAGAGAAGTTGCTGCAAATGCAGCCGCGAGTAATAGTTTCTTCATATCAGTTAATTATTGTTTGCAAATATACAATGTGTTGGGTACCTGGGAGTATTTTACATAAAAAAGGTCTCCTTTTAGGGAGACCTTTTTTATGTGGCAGATATGCCCGGATTAGTTTACCATGATTTTGGCAACAGCTGATTGAGCATCGTTACCCATTTTAGCTACATAAAGTCCTGAGCTAAGATTAAGATCGGAAACTGTAAGTTGTGTATAGCCTGCAGTTACGTTTACCTTCTGAGTGCTGATCACTCGTCCTGAAAGGTCGTAGATGCTGAGCGTGTAGTTACCGCTCGATTGCGTGTTATATGCGAAAGTCACCTTGCTTGATGTGGCTTCACCAACAACGTTGAACAGGAGTCCGCTGAATGAAGCGATATCGTTAACCCCTGTAGTGTTGCTGTACGTAAGCGTGAAGTCGTCTATTGCAGTAGAGGCACGTGTGCCTGAACCTGTGGTCCAGTTCAACGCAGCAACACGGATCCATACAGGAGATGATTGGTTGTCAACAGCGGCAGGAAGAGTTGCCGTAATGGTGTTGTTTGAGAAAGTCTTGCCTCCGGTGGTCATTGTGCCCGTTGTGGCAATTGCAGTGAAAGAAGATGGAGTGGCTCCTATTCCGTAATCCAGTTTCCAGGTAGTGGTACGAGAGCTGGCAGTGTCAAGAGACTGCAGTTTAAAGGAAACGTTTATATTGGATATACCGGAAGTGTTTGCGATCTGAAGGGCAAATGCAGCACCTGAGTCTGATGCCGGGAAAGTAGTATTGGTGTATCCTACTTGTCTTACTCCGAGTGCACGGTCAGAGTAGGTTCCTGAAACTGTAGTAGTTCCTGAAACGCAAAAGTTGACCCCGGGATTGATAACATCAGCAGAAGGATAGTTTTTGAAACCACCACCTACCACCAGGCCGGCGCAAGCGCTTGTGTCTGGTGATATCTGGAATGGAAGTCCTGCCTGGGTTATTAATGTACGAACAGTACCAAGGCTGCTTGGCGTTGCACCTGTCCAAACAGACCAACCTGTTGGCAAGCCCACACCAAGACCATCAAAATTCTGTGTGTAGGAAGTTCCCGTTAATGTAATAGACGTCTGCGCCTGTGAACCAAACGCAAGGATAGACGTAGCAAAAAGTAAAGCTATTCTTTTCATTTTTTAATATTTAAGGCAAAACTACAGCAATCTGCGCGGAAAGTATAAGGCATTTTATTACTAAAATGTTAGCAAAAAAGAATGCCGGGAGAATCCCGGCATTGTACAAATTGATGTTTAAAAAACTTTAGGGGCAACGCGGATTTGTGAAATGGACATCACTTGTATCGCGGAGTGTCAGCTGTGGTGTGCTGCCATATAAGGTTATGATCCCGTTTATGGTGCCGTTGCCGTTGGGAGTAATTGCCGGCTGGAAATTTGAGTAGCTACTATTGTACATTGTTATACGCCCCGTCTTTGCGCAGTTGATGAGCGCCCTGTTCGTACTTGTGTTTGGGTCTGAGTACACTACATTATTAGATCCTGTCTCAAATTGCATGTCTTTGATCGTCACAAGTGTGTTCACATATTTTCCCGGATTGCTGATAATGTCAAACAACGTTAGTTGCGGCGGTGTAATAGTGTTAGGATAGTTGCCTTTTACAACGTATGTGCCGAGAAGTGATGATGGTATACCATTAGTGCTGCCATCACTGTTCATTGAGAATACAATCTCAGGTGTGCCTTTGTAGTTCATCAAAAGTAGGCCCTTCAGCTTAACGTATATCTTCCTGCCAACAGGATAGTCTCCATACAGGTACGTTTTGTCAAGTATCAATTGCATTCCTCCGGTAGAATCCTGTATAAATATTTTTTTGTATATATTTCCTGCTTTATCATCACCCACAACTATGCCGTAGATCGTAGTGTCGCCCATCACGCGCGTTTTACCGGCTGTCATCATCATGCCCATATTTGAAAGGGTGTTCAGATCACAGTTCACCGTCAGTTTGGGGTCCAGACTGCTGGAATCAGGTGGCGCGTCAAATTGTTTTTTCAGACAAGAGTTCAGCAGCAGGATGCTGGCGAGCAATAAGCCGGAGAGACTAAGGAATTTCATATAGTTTGCTTGTTGTTTTTCGTTTTATTTTAGAATCGGATGGCTGCAGAGATGCCGTAGTTAAGGCCGTAGGCGTATCCGTATTTATTAGGGAATTTGTTTGGATTCTGGTTGCCAAGGTCGTAGCGGAGCTGCTCGTACCCAATAGACTTGATGTTCTGATTGTTGAGCAGGTTTCCTATGTTGGCACTCAGAACTAGTTGTGTTCTGCGGTCGAACGGTTTGAAGTACTTGCTGATATCAAATGTTTTGCCGCCGGCCACGTTTACCACAAATGCCGAAGGTAGTTTCTCCTGGCTGAGGATGTCGGTCCATTTCTGGCTCGTAGGGTCCACGAGGTCAACAGCCAGTTCGGTGCGGCGCTCGGGGTTTATCTCCACGTAGTTGCGGTCCATATAATTGAAGCTCAGATTGGCCCAATAGCCACGCGGGCTATACCTGAACGCCATACTGTATACCGACTGCGGCCCTACGCCCAGGTAGTAGTCCTTGATGTAGACGGTGTGTGTCACAGGCACCATGCTCGGGATGTTATCCTGGTAAATGGAGATGGTGGGACGGTTGTTGTAGTAAGACTCGCCCACCGCTATACCCGCCGTAGCAGTAAGGTCGCTGATGATCTTGACAGATGCAAGCATTTCTACACCCACCGAGCGTGTGCTAACGTTCTGCATCACATAGTTCACGAAAGACTGGATATCGGGGTCGTCGTTCCAGAACCTTTTGATGAGTGTGAGGTCATTTACCTCTGTGGCATAACCTGTGAGCCTGAAGTTCATGCCCTTGGCTTTGAAGTTGTAGCCACCTTCTATGGTCTGTGTCTTGCTTACCTGCGGATTGCTGATAACAAAGTCGCGGGTGCCCGGTGCTATGTAAGTATTGTTGGCTGTAGGTGCGTCTGTTATGTACCCTCCATAGGCAAATACAGTGTGGTGGTTGTCTATGCGGAAAGTAGCACCGGCCTTCGCTTTGTAGGTAAAGAATGTCTGGTCAGCCGTACGCCCGAATGAATTGTTGGGGAACAGACCATTGCGGTACAGACCCTCGCGGCTGAAAGAGGTATTGCCTGCCGCTGCTGCAGCAAAGAGGTCTATTCTGTTGTATGAATACAGCAACTGGCCCCATGCATTTGTCTTCAGCGTGCGCAAAATGTAGTCGTAGCTATATCTGTCGCCCGTTTTGATGATCGCGTTCGGGTTGTTCAGGTTGTTCTGGCTATTGTTGGGGTCATTTACTACCGCCTGAGAGGCGAACTGGTAGTAGTTTACGAAGAACTCACCGCCCATCAGGTCTGCCAGTTCTTTGTAGTATTCGTCATACTGCGATATGGCATTCACGCCACCATCTACAGTCAGTTTCTCGTTAAGGGCATGAGTGATGATGGAGTTGAAAGACAGCGTACGCATATCATCTACCCTATTACCAATAACATACATAGACTGTTTGCCGGTTACATTGTTGCCGGCAACGCCGTTCACGTTTGTAACAGTTGCCGTGTTCATGTAGTTGCTCATGTACAGATCGTCCCACTGTATCTGCAGCAGATCCGGATTAGCCTCATATTCCGCTTTCGTAATGTCGTACAATGACTGACGAGGCGTAAGTCCTCCCTGAATTGCATAAGAAGGCAGATTGCGATAGTAGGTAGGTGACGGATTGGCCGCATTGTAAAAGTCGAGACCCGAACGTTTGTATTTGCCGTATTTGTAACCGAGTGACGTTGTCCATCTGGTTTTATCTGATGGGCGGTAGGTATGACTGGCCACAATAATTGGCTGGAACGAACTGTCAGATCGTGCATTGCGTTTTTTACCGTTCTGATAGCCCCAGTTCTCGTTATAATAGTGGCTTCCTGCCAGGTCGAAGGCTTCCTGTATCTCGGTGGCGGCCAGTCCGCGATAGGTAGGTGCTGCAAGGCCGGTAAGGTTGAACTGTTGTTTCTTATAGACCTTGCTAACGGCTCCGTAAAACGATTTGCCATCGTAGTAGGTACCCGGAATGTAGCCTTCATCGGCCCAGCGGCGTGATGCGGACAGCGAATAAGCCCATCCGTTTTTCATCAATCCGCTGTTGTAGGTAGCCATTACACGGTTGCGGTAGCTGCGGTTACTGTTGTAATAAGAAACATTGCCACCCCTGCGCTGGTCTGCAGCAGTAGCGTTGATATAAGTAGATCCGTTGACCGAACCGAATGAATACTCACCCGGCCTCAGTCCGTAAGTGATCACCCTGTCGCGCAGCACATCATTCAGGCCGCCCAGCTGTGCAAACGGCGCGAAACCGGTCTGCAGGTTCTGGAGCGGGAACCCATTGAACTGGATGTCGGTGTTTCCATAACCGCGCGGACGGAACCTGTAAGGACCAAACGTAAAGATCGCTATTCGCAGGAATTCGTCGCCGTTAGACGCGTAGAATGCACCCGAACTGCCGGCATCCATACCTGTGTTCTCATCGTCTTGAGTGGTATTGTCGTCGAGCACAATGGTCGGTATCTCTCCGTTGTCGTCGGCGCTTTTGTCGGCCGGGGTCAGGAAAATGGTTCCGAGGTCGTCATTTCCCGGCAAAACCTTCGTAACAATGGTATCGTTCTTGATGTTGAAACCGGAAATGATCACCATTTGCTGCCCGGTGGGTACATCTGCTATTGAGAAGTATCCGCCCGCAGAAGTCGTCGTTGATTTTTTTGCTTCCGGAATATTTACCTGCAATTCCGTGAAGGGTTTACCGGTGACGCTGTTGATCACGCGTCCTTTCACAATACCTGTGCCGCTCTGTGCAAATGTGTCTTTTCCTGCAAGAAATAGTAAGGAAAATGTCAACAACCGCAGGCCGGCTGTAGAAGAATGAAGCATGTATGTTGATTTCAGGCTGCAAACTTACGAAACGCCTTTTAACCAATGATGAAAAGTGATTAAGTAATTGTTATGCCGTGCGGCAAGGATTCTTTTTATAGGGATTACCTGCGTAATTTCGCTGTAAAAAATATCAGAAACGTGGTTAAGAAATTGCTGTTTGCGCTGTTTTCGTTGGGTTTTGTGGTCACATCTTTTGCGCAGGAAAAGACAAAATACAGGGTAATTGCGGTAGGCAGCTATAACTGCGAGAACTTCTTTGATACCGATGACGACACAGCAAAGAAGGATGAGGATTTTACACCCAAGGGGGCATACGGATATACCGATGAGGTTTACCGTCAGAAAGCGCACAATATCGCCACCGTCATTCAGAAGATGGGTACATCGGTAACGCCCGAGGGGGCTGCAATTGTTGGCCTTGTGGAGGTGGAGAACGATCAGGTGCTGCAAACACTGGTGACCCAGCCCGAATTAGCAGGTAGGCACTACAAATACGTCTGGTTCCCAACTGCAGACGAAAGGGGGATCAGCACGGCAATGTTGTATAACCCCAAGTACTTTTCTATCCTTTCAGCCAAGCCTGTTCGGGTGCCGCTGGAGACCCTGGGGCAAAAACGCCCTACGCGTGATGTGTTGTATGTATGTGGCATATTGGCCGGCGACACAGTGCATGTGCTGGTAAACCACTGGCCGTCAAAGAGCGGCGGTGAGGCTGCATCGGCACCCGGACGCAGGTTGGCAGCAGCTGTGAACAAGCGTATCATAGATTCGGTGCAAAAAATGAACCCTGATGCCAAGATACTGCTGATGGGCGACCTGAACGACAACCCCGACGCTGATGCTATAACAGCTGTGCTGGAAGCCAGAAGCAGTACGGCCAAACTGAAGCAGACGGATATCTACAACCCGTGGATCAATATGCACAAAAAGGGACTGGGGACGGAGTGTTACCGCGATGAGTGGCACCTGATAGACCAGATCATGATAAGCGGGGCATTGGTGAATAACCGCAACGACAAGTGGAAATTCTACAATGCAGAGATCTTCAACGACGATATGCTGGTGAATAAAATTGGTAAAGACAGGGGGCGGCCGCACCGTTCGTTTACCATTGCCCAGGTGTGGGACAACGGCTATAGCGATCACTTTCCGGTGCTTATGTACTTCATCAGCAAGTAATTACGTCTGTGGTCGCCGTGCTGTTTGACGGATATCAGTATCTTTGATCTGTTTATGAAGAAACTTTTTGGACTTTTCCTAACGTGCCTGTCTTTTACAGGTATCGCACAGCCTGCCGGTTATTACGACCCTGCCGCAGGCCTCACTGGGCAGGCACTGCGTGCCGCACTGGCCACAATTGTTCGCCCGCATACTGAACTCACATATGCGCAGGTATGGACCGCCTACAACACAACCGATCGCAAACCGAACGGTAAGATATGGGACATATATTCAGACATTCCCGGAGGCACCCCGCCTTATGAGTACACATACACCGCAGATCAGTGCAGCGGTAGCTCACCCTCCGCCGAACACTCTTGCTACAACAGAGAGCATACCTGGCCACAAAGTAAATTTTCGTTTTCCGGGCCAGATAATACTCCTGGTAAGACCGACCTTTTTCATGTCTATCCATCAGATTATTGGGTGAACAATCAACGTGGTGATAACCCATATGGAAGGGTGACTTCGCCCTCCCAAACATTTATGAACGGAAGTAAGTTGGGTAACAACTCTTATCCGGGTGCCCCATCCGGCACATGCTTTGAGCCTATCGATTCTTTCAAGGGTGATCTCGCACGCACCTATTTTTATGTGTCCACTTGTTACC
>JAEUVY010000100.1 GCA_016786565.1 Flavipsychrobacter sp. | reverse complement strand
TTGCAGTTGGGCATATACATTTTGGTCACTCCTGCGGCTATGGCCCGGTCTATCTGGTGCTCGTCTGCTATCAGCCTTTCGTCATACAAATGGGTATGTGTATCCACAAATATCATGGTGCAAAACTAATTCATTTCTGCTCCCTGTCGGGCAGATAAGATCAAACAGCCGGGAGTGCCTTTATTTTCCAATGGTTGTTCCGGCAGTGTTCCAGCACGCGAGGCAGCGCGTATAGCATACGTTCCGCGGCTTTTTCAGAGTCATGGAATACCACGATCGATCCGGGAGCGAGGTGCGCCAATACGTTCTCAAGGCATTGTTCGGGAGTGATGTTCTTATCGAAGTCGCCGCTCAGTATATCCCACATATATACCATCCAGCGGCTGTCGGTCTTCTTTAGTTTTCTGAGTTGAGATAGCCTTATCCTTCCATAGGGTGGCCTGAACAGTCTGCTGTTTATGTGGTGGGCTGCCTGACCCACGTTCTTCACATAATGGTCGTTATTGGTTTTCCATCCATTCAGGTGGTTATAGGTGTGGTTGCCTGCGGTATGTCCGTTATCGAGAAGTAGCTGGTAGGTGTCGGGGTATCGTGCCACATTGTTGCCAACGCAGAAGAAAGTCGCTTTTGCGTCATACTTGTTGAGCAGTTCTATAACCTGAGGAGTAACGGTGGGGTGCGGGCCATCGTCGAAAGTGAGGTAAACGCATGGTTCGGTATCTTCAGGCAGATCCCAGACCATATCGGCAGGATAGAACTTCTTCAGCCATCTCGGTGTTTTCACCCAGTACGAACTCATGTTGCAAAACAACTAAAATATGGTCATAGAAAACACCCCGGCACAACCCGTGGGGCGCTTATCGTGCTTTTTTAACAGTAACTTACAAGCTCCAGTCTATCTCGGGTATACCGTGTTGGTGCAGCCAGGCGTTGGCTTTACTGAAGTGCCTGCACCCGAAGAATCCGTTATAGGCCGACAAAGGTGACGGGTGTGCCGATTTCAAGATCAGGTGTTTACTGCCATCTATTAGTGTTTCCTTGTTCTGTGCAAAACGCCCCCAGAGCAGGAATACAACATGTTCCTTTCCGGCCGATACCTGCCTGATGACCTCATCCGTAAACAAATGCCAGCCCACTTTGCTGTGCGACATGGGGTTGTTGGCCTCCACGGTCAGTGACGCGTTGAGCAACAGAACACCCTGCTTTGCCCATTTTTCCAAATTCCCTGTGCCACTGAGTTGCAGGCCGAGGTCACTCTGTATCTCTTTGAAGATATTTACCAGCGAGGGTGGAGGCGCAACACCGTCCTGAACGGAGAAGGACAGCCCATGCGCCTGACCGGGATTATGGTAGGGGTCCTGACCTATGATCACAACCTTTACCTCTTTAAACGGAGTGCAGGCAAACGCATTGAAGATCAGCTTTCCCGGAGGATAAATTACCTTTCCGGCCTTCAGTTCCTGTTTCAGAAATTCGGTTACCTGAATGAAGTAAGGTTTGTCGAACTCGGCAGTAAGTCTTTCCTTCCAACTATTTTCAATTGCAACATCCATTTATATTATTTTATCTCAGCTATCATTATTAAATTTACCGTCTGAAAGAAAAGCGATCTCTGAGGTAAACAAAAGTAAGAGATATTTTACAGCAGCGAAATTCAACATTGGACGATGATCCCACCCCCATTGCCGCAGAATGAGCCGGAACGACTGAGAGAACTTTATCGGTATGAAGTTCTGGATACGGCCTACGAACAGGAGTTCAATGAGATCGTGCAGTTGGCATCGCGTATCTGCAATGTGCCGATTTCGCTTATCACGCTTATTGATCACGACAGGCAATGGTTTAAAGCGAGGGTTGGTGTAGATAAGACTGAAACAGCCCGCAACGTTTCTTTTTGCGGTTATACTATTCTCGGTTCAGAAGTGTTTATTGTGCCCGACACAAAGGTGGACGAACGTTTTGCGGATAATCCGCTCGTGACAGACGATCCCAACATCCGCTATTATGCAGGTGTTCCCTTGGTCACACGGTCGGGGTACAACCTCGGTTCGTTGTGTGTTATGGACCGCGAGCCGCGCCAACTTGACGAAGAGCAATTATTCGCACTGTCGGTACTCAGTAGGAACGTGGTGAAGCTGTTGGAGCTGCGCACCATGAACAAGGAACTGAACAGGATCTCTGAAGTGCAGCAGATCACCATGGCCATCATGGCGCACGACATCAGGGCCCCGCTCGCGTCTTTGAAGAGTACTTACGACGTAAAGGCGGAAGGTTTGTTGTCGCCCGAAGATGAAGCGGAGATAGATGAATTGGTGCTGCGCCAGCTTGACAGTATCTTATTGCTGATGAACAACATCAGCGACTGGGGCAAGTTGCAGTTGGAGGATGATTATGAGATGGTTGATACCAATATTCATGATCTGGCCGACCAATGTGCCGGCTACTTCCTGCTGGCCGCCGAACACAAGAAGAATAAGATATTGAATCGCGTAGCTCCCGGATTTCATTCGGTCATCAATGCCCAGTGTTTTGAGTTTGTGCTCCGCAATCTTATAGGCAACGCCAATAAGTTCACCGAGAATGGCACCATAAGCATCGATATCCGTGTGGAAAATGGTATGGCAATTCTGGAAGTGAGTGATACCGGCGTAGGTATGACGCCCGAACAACTGTCAGCGTTGCAGAAGAAGGTGTATTTCAAATCTACCCCCGGTACCCGCAAGGAGAAAGGCAGCGGATTGGGATTGAAACTGGTTAACCGTTATCTAAGCAAGGTGGGTGGTTCTATGTCTTTCACCAGCGAACTGGGAAAGGGAACTACGGCCATTGTCAGCATTCCGTTCAGGGGTGAGGAGTGATTAGCGGGCGCTTGCTTTTTGCTGATCGAAGGTTAATTTTGCATCCTTGTTCCGGGGTGGCCGAAGCAATTGAACAATATAGCAGCTAAATGAGGATCTGGGCTTTCCCGTCGTTTTATCCGTTTGACGCTCCCGGCGAAAAATGGAAGGGGATATTTGCACACCGTCAATACAAAGGATTGATTGAAAATGGCGCAGACCTGCGGGTGGTTATTCCAGTGCCTGCAAATGCGCCTTTCCCGCTGCCTATGCTCGGCGGTCGCTGGAAACACACCGGTCCCGAATATCCGTTGCGTCGTGTTTATGATGGTATTGAAGTGTACCATCCCCGCATTCCGGGCTGGTTGCCCTATGCGTTGGATAAGCGGTCGCATAAGGAGAAGTTTGCCGATGCGGTTGCTGCATTGTTCAAAGAACTAGGCATCACTCCTTCAAAAGATACCGACATCTTCTTCTCTCAATGGTTGCCTGAATCTGTCAATGTCCAGTTTGCCGCTCACCGTATGGGGCTGAGGTCGGCGATACTCTCTATCGGAGATGATGTGGTAGTATGGCCGCACGAGAACGAGGGCGCAATGAAGGCTTTCCGCGAGTTGCAAATGAACGCTGATCTTCGCTTTGCATGCGCCGACTATCTGGGACGCGAGACCAACAAGATCCTGGGCACCCAACTTAGTTACGAGGTGGTGAACTGGGGCGTGGACCACGACTTCTTTAAGCCGGTTTCTGAAGAACAAAAGCAACAGTTGCGCACTAAATATGGCTTGCCTGCCGACAGGTTGCTGATTCTGAACGTGGGTACTGCCATTGCCCGCAAAGGCTGGCTGGACCTGTTCGATGCACTTGCGCAGATCAAAACCGAGGTGCCGCTATTCTCTGTGGTGGCCGTGCATTCGGGGCCGCCCGAGTTCGACCTGAATGAAGAGGCTGCTAAGCGCGGACTGTCAGATTGCCTTGTGAACCTTGGTGAGGTACCGCCGCAGAATGTGCGCGAGGTATACAACACAGCGGATATCTTCTGCCTTCCATCGCACTGGGAGGGTCTTGCCAATGCCAATATTGAAGCTATGTCATCAGGCATACCGGTTATCACCACGGACGTGTGCGGGCATCCCGAGCTGATCACTACCGGCGTCAATGGTATCCTTGTTCCTCCGAAGGACGTTCGCCGCCTGGCAGATGCGCTGCGTGACTTGTTGACTGAGGGCGAACTAAGGAAACGACTCGCCGTTACCGGCCGCGACTTCATTGTGAACAAGTGGGGCAACTTCGCCCACAATGCGGCATTGCTCTATCAGCGTCTTTCGGGTAAGTAGCGTTTAGATCCACTCATCTGCCTCTTTTACATCTTTGGGTCGCCATGATATGTACTGGACCATACGCGGCATTGTGCCCTTGTTGGGGGTGGCGCAATGGGGTAGAGCCTGCAGCCAGATCACCATATCTCCCGCGTTTCCTGGCACAGGTACCGGCCTCAGTTCTTTCACGGCCCGTTCTCTCGGGTTGACTCCCTGACCTGTTTCGCTGAGCCATTCTGTGGCTATGTGGTGAAACGCGGGTACACAGTTGAATGCACCATCTGCCGCGTTTGTGTCGGTGAGGTACAGCAGCCCTTGCGCCGAATAGGGTATGGGTGGGGCCACACTCACATCCCAGTGCAGCGGCGAGCCGGTGAACTTGTGTGTCCCGGTTTCCGGCGCATTGAAACTCACCTTGTCAATCGGTTGGTACAGCTCATTGTGACCATACAGCTCTTCAAATACCTTTCGTATCCGCGATGAGAATCGGTTGGCGTCAAGAGCAGGGTGGTGCACCAGTCGCAGCATCATGCCGTTTTTGCCGGGATGGTCTTTGTGCCATGTTGCCGGGTCATCGGGAGTGGCGTCGAGGTAATCCCAGATAGCAGCACATGCCGCTTCGCATTGGCTGCGGGGTACTATGTCTTTTGCCACTATGTAACCGTCGCGGTGCCAGTTTGCCAGGTCTTCGTCACTCAGTATCCTGTCCTCGTGCTTGTAAAGTGAATCAAAGTCCGGCGGGTAGTCGCCAAGCCATTTTCTGAAGGTCTCATAGTCGGGTTGCGTATGGAACAGGTACGCCAGCGTCTCCTCTTTGTTGCGGCCGTGGTAGAACAAGTGATGGTGGTAATCATACCTGTTGGGGTGGGGCGACTTATTCTTCGGCCCTGCGCTGCAGCATTCGGTCCATAGCTGCCGCAAAGCCGCCTCATTGTCGGGTGGTAGTTGTATCATGGAGTTCGGTTTGGTATCGCTAATATAGGGTGTCCTGGCGAGAACTTGAATTGGCGATACCCTACATCCTCGTTTTCAATATCTTTACGGCACAGAGCTACGCATGGAGCCACAACAAGCAAATACAATTGACAAAGCAAAGCCCGCCGATGCACCGGCACTGGTAGCTATATGGGAAGACTCGGTGCGGGCCACACACCCCTTTGTTGCAGAGGAAGATGTGCTGTTTTTCAAAGAGCTGATTGTCAGAGACAAGGTGTTTGAGCGGATGCCGGTACACGTGTTACGTGGGGACGATGGTACAATCGCCGGCTTCATGGCTGCCAACGATGGTATGCTGGACATGCTGTTTCTGGCACCGGCACACATCGGTAAGGGGGGCGGCCGGTTGCTGATGGACTATGGCCTGAACCACCTTGGCGTGAAACGCGTAGACGTCAACGAGCAGAACCCTGAGGCCCTTGACTTTTACAGGCATTTCGGGTTTGAGGTGGTGTCGCGCTCGGAGGTGGATGGGTTCGGGAGACCGTATCCTATACTGCACATGGCGTTGCGGTCTTAGCAGTGCCACTCCAGTTTCCAACGGTACAATACGTAATCCGGCAGGGCCTCAATGGCGGCATCGGGGTGGTGCTGGTTGTGGGCCTCGTGCTGGTAGGCGCTTTCTTCCGATGCAGGCAACAGGCGGCGTTCATGCAGTCCGTTGGTATTGCAGTAGTGCATTACCGGGCTCCACAGGTGCCGCCAGAAAGACTCGGTAATGCCACGGGTGATGTACACATTGCGGATGGACGGGTGTTGTTTCAGTATCCTGACGATGTCGGTGAAGACGAAGTCGTCGAAGTTGTATACAAGGGCTTTGTCGGCAAAGCCGCTGATGATCTTGCGGTGGTTGCGGTTGTGCTCGTCGGCATCGTCGATAGATGTGATAAGGTCTGTGAAGGCGATGCGCTGGGTGCGACAGAACTGCCTCCATTCCGCGGCAGTCGCATTGACCAATGATGGGGTGCCGTACAGCGCCGGCAACACATTCCAGACGAAGCTATCCTGCGTGCGGCCGTAGAACCACTCAGCGTTGTTCTCCTCAGGCCATGCCGGATTGAACGTGCCTACTACCAGCGTTTCCGGTGCATAGTCCAGTCCTTTCAGTTCCAGTTCGTCTATGAATTTGTGTTTGCAGGGCATTGAATATCAGTTTGTTGCGTTGGTTGAATGAAGTGGTGCCTCATTAAATAGGAATAGCCCCGGAAGCCGGGGCTATTCAATATAAGACTCATATAATTACTTCGCCATTGCGCTGACGTTCGGCATTTCCTGAGGGTAGAGTTTGTTCTCCAGTTTCTCGCGGATAGCAGAGAATGCAGCCAGTGTTTCGTCGATGTCCTGATCGGTGTGTGCGGCAGTAGGGATGATACGCAGCTCGATCTGACCTTTAGGGATAACCGGATATACTACCACAGAGCAGAAGATATCGTAGTTCTCGCGCAGGTCGAAAGTGAGCTGAACGGCATCGTACAGACCGCCCTTCATGAACACAGGCGTAACCGGTGTGTTGGTAGTGCCGAGGTCGAAACCGCGTTCGCGGAAACCGTCCTGCAGGCGACGCACGTTGTGCCACAGTTTTGCTTTCAGCTCGGGGCGTGTGCGCAGCAGTTCCAGACGCTTCAGGTTACCTACTACAAACGCCATTGGCAGCGATTTTGCGTAGATCTGTGAGCGCATATTGTAACGCAGGAAGGTGAGTATCTTTTTGTCGGCAGCAAGGAACCCACCTATGCTTGCCATAGACTTAGCGAATGTAGAGAAGTACACATCGATCTGGTCCATGCAATCCTGCTCTTCGCCGATACCTGCACCTGTCTTACCCATTGTGCCGAAGCCATGCGCGTCGTCAACAAACAGACGGAACTCGTATTTAGATTTCAGTGCTGCTATTTCTTTGATCTTGCCCTGGTTGCCGCTCATACCGAACACACCCTCTGTGATCACCAGAATGCCACCACCGGTTTTCTTAGCCATTTCAGTGGCGCGTGCCAGCTGCTTTTCGCAATCGGCTACGTCATTATGTTTGTACACGTAGCGGTGACTTGGGATGAGGCGCAGACCATCAATGATACATGCATGAGACTCGGCATCATATACCACTACATCGTGGCGACCACACAGCGTATCTATAGTAGATACCATGCCCTGATAACCGAAGTTGAACAGCATAGCGTCTTCTTTGCCCACAAATTCAGCCAGTTCTTTTTCCAGCTGCAGGTGGTAGTCCGAGTTACCGCTCATCATACGGGCGCCCATCGGCGATGCCAATCCGAATTTTGCAGCCGCTTCCGCGTCCGCTTTTCTTACTTCGGGGTGGTTGGCCAGACCCAGGTAGTTGTTCAGGCTCCATACGATCTTCTCTTTTCCCTGAAATTTCATACGGTTGCCGATCTCGCCCTCCAGCTTAGGGAATGCGAAATAACCAGGTGCCTTTTCAGCATAATCTCCGATAGGCCCGAGCCTGTTCTCAAACTTTGCAAATAGATCCATGTGTATAAAATATTTAATTTTTGTGAACGGATTAGAAGAAAATCCACACCGTGGTAGATTTTAACAGGTGCAAAAATAATAAAAATATCACGGCCATTTTACTCTCAGAATCCGCAATTTTGTATCCTTAACATTCATTTGTCACGTTCAGCACGTTTAATTCACATTTTATATGAAGCGTTTATTAGTTATGTTGTTGGTCGCTACGGCCCTTTTTACCGCATGTACCCGTCGCAGCGCCGACGTGGAGCGGCCGAAGATAGTGATAGGGCTGGTGGTAGACCAAATGCGCTGGGACTACCTTTACCGCTACTACGACCGCTACAGCAACAACGGTTTTAAACGCCTGCTGCGCAACGGTTACGAGTGCCGGCAGACCTATATCAACTACCTGCCTTCTTACACGGCGCCGGGTCATGCCTGTATCTATACCGGTTCGGTGCCCGCCATACACGGCATTGCCGGTAACGAATGGATAGACAATGTGACCGGCCGGCACACCTACTGTGTGGCAGACACCGCGGTGCGCAGTGTGGGCGGTGACACCACCAGCCACGAATCTATGAGCCCTGCCAACCTGCTGACCACCACCGTTACCGACGAATTGCGCCTGGCCACCAACTTCAGGTCGCGGGTATATGGCGTGTCGCTCAAGGACCGCAGCAGCATACTACCCGGCGGCCACCTGGCCAACGGTGCCTACTGGTACAGCGAGAAAAAGGGCAACTTCGTGAGCAGTACCTATTATAAGAACCCGTCGCCCGCCTGGCTGCAGGCATTTAATGCGCGCCGCGATGGCGACAGGCTGGTGAAAGAGGGCTGGAGCTTGCTGTTTGATGCTGGTACCTACTCCCAAAGCACCGCCGACTCCAACGGCTACGAAGGCCCGTTCAAGTGGGAGAAAGCCCCCGTGTTCCCACGAACCTTCGATACGCTGAAAGACGAAGCCCGTTATTCCCTGCTCAAGTCGCTGCCTGCCGGCAACACCCTGACCCTGATGCTGGCCAAGGCCTGCCTGGAAGGGGAGAACCTGGGCAAGGAAGACTATACCGACTTTCTGGCCATCAGTCTGTCGGCTACCGATTATATAGGTCACCGGTTTGCACCCAACTCTATGGAGATGGAAGATACCTACCTGCGCCTTGACAAGGAGATCGCCGATTTCCTCCACTACCTGGACCGTCGCTTTGGCAAGAACAACTACCTGTTCTTCCTTACTGCCGATCATGGCGGTGCGCACAATCCTACCTTCCTTACCGACAACCATGTGCCAGCCGGTGTGGAGCATGATGCCACCGGTGACGCCCTCAACGAATCCATCAAGCTGGCGTTCGGTATAGACTCGCTCATCACGTTCTCTGACAATTATCAGTTGACGATGAACGAGGCCAAAATAACCGCGTCCGGTCAGGACAGGGCTACGATCCGCCTGTCGGTGATGGAGTGGTTGCGTGCCATGCCCGAGGTTGCCTTTGTAGTGGACATGGAACACCCCGACCAGACACCGGTGCCCGAGCCGATACGCACCATGATTGTGAACGGCTACCACCGCAACCGCAGCGGCTCTATACAGGTAGTGCCCAAACCCGGATGGTTTGACAATGGTGGCCGCCCGACCGGCACCACCCATGGCACCTGGAACCCTTATGATACGCACATACCTCTTATATGGTATGGCTGGAACGTGAACAAGGGTGCTACCACACAGCGCAGCGACATGACGGATATAGCTGCCACGCTGGCCGACCTGCTACACATACAAATGCCCAATGGTTGTGTGGGCAAGGTGATACCGGGGGTTGCTAAGAAGTAGGGTGGTGTATTATTTGATTTCACGGTGAGCCTCGTCGAACCGCACTGTGAACTTCGCGCATTTTTCTTTTTCTTCTCACTTTTATCTAACTGATTGATTGTCATTAGAAAGGTGGGAAGCAGATGCGCAATCTGCTTCCCACTACTTCCCAAAACCTGCGCATCCCGAATGCTTTCGGGACGCACCCACTTACCAGAACTGCGCGGTGTGAGAAGTGAAATAATAATATCATGCATGCCTTTTGCTCTGTTTTATTCATCTTCCATTCAAGTTACAACCGAGTATAAAACCGGGCAAAAGAAAGATCTATGATAGTGCGGTTTCTGTAGTGTGGTAGAAATTTGTGTGATTCTTTCCCATCCGCTCTTGTTCTTTTCTTTTCTACAGCGAAAAGAAAAGAACCAAAAGAAAGCGCCGCCTTTTGC
>JAEUVY010000068.1 GCA_016786565.1 Flavipsychrobacter sp. | reverse complement strand
CAGGTATTGGGTGAAATGCTCATTCATATGGTATTCCCTGCACCTGCCGGGCTCGACTTGCAGAACAGAGAAGCTATAGCGGCATACATGTCTCAGGTGCCTACCGTTGAATTTGTGCTCCTATTGGTGAATTATGCTATTTGTTCTTTTGTCGCCGGAGCCGTTGCTACATTTGTCGTAGGGCGTCAGCATAGGTTGCCGGCCATCATAGTTGGCGCACTCATCACACTTGGCGGTGTCATGAACGTGCTGACCATTCCTCAGCCCACTTGGTTTTCTGCATTGAGTCTACTATCCCACCTCCCGTTGGCATTGCTGGCATATAAAGTCTTTGGTAGACCGGCACAGGCGGAAAGTGCGGCGAACTAAGGGGTTACCACACCCAATTGATCTGTCCATGGTGGTAGCACTCCGATCGGGTCGCACCCGCAAAGCGCAGCTCAATGGCACCATCACTGTTTACTCCCATGATCTTTGCCTCACGGCTGGCGCCATTATCCTCAAACTGCTGCATCATTCCTTTCCGGTACAGTAGTTCATTGTAGTTTTCCATTATTCGTTGCGCCGATTTGGGGAACAATGATGAGGCAAGTATATGTTCACCTATCTGACGTGCCAGCGCATTGATGTCGAAATTCTTCCCTGAGGCACTGTGCAGCGATGTGGCATTGGGCAGGTCCGCAGGAAATTCTGTCTGATTTACGTTCAGCCCGAACCCTATGACACTATGTGTCCAGTTGCTGCCACGTAAAACGTTCTCTATAAGGATGCCCCCTGCCTTTTTGTCATTAATTATGATGTCGTTGGGCCATTTGATAGCTACCGGGGTATCACCGACTATATTTTGCAAAACATTGGCAATTGCCACAACCACCGACGCGCTGAACACAAATTGTTCGGTCAACGGTCGTTTTGGGGCCACTACAACGCTCATCAGCAGGCTTTCGCCGGGTGTATCGGCCCATTTTCGACCCCTTTGTCCCTTTCCGCCCCCCTGACTCCGGGCTACCACCGTTGTTCCGGGGTGCGCCTTATCGTCATTGATAAGCTGCATGGCATAGTTATTGGTACTATCTGTAAATTCAAGTTCTATTAACTTTAAATCGGTACCGGCCATGTGGTTAAGTGCGAAAAGATTTATAATTTTGATAGATAAATAACGATCATTACCCGAAACAAAACTAATACACAAATTTGGAGAAAGTAATCAGTGCTTTGCAGGAACGAAAGAAAAGTCCTACCCGCCTCACAAAGAACAGTAAGCTGTTCAAGACGATCATAAAAGCAATTCAGGATAAAAAAGGGGAGAGTATTGTGTCCCTCGATCTCAAGAAGATCGATGAGGCCGTGGCTGACTATTTCATTTTGTGCGACGCCAAGTCAAACATCCAACTGAAAGCAATAGCAGACAATATTTTAGACGAAGTAGAGAAAGAGTGTGGCGAGCGGCCTTTTCATAAAGAGATCGGCGACACCTGGACTCTGGTTGACTACGTAAACGTGGTCGTGCATATCTTCCAGCACGAGCAGCGCATGTTCTACAACCTCGAGAGTCTTTGGGAAGACGCTCCCCGCGCCGAACATTGATAGACTTTAAGCAAACAGAGGAGCATTATACACAATTCGATCAATCAGAACAATGGACGATAACAAACAGAACAGTAATCAGGGCGATATGAAGCCATCCGGCGACAATTCTCCCAACAACCAACGTAAGGGGCCCCGTTTCAATATATATTGGATCTACGGACTGATCCTTGTGGCTATTCTTGGTGCGCAGTTCTATGGCGGCAACCTCAGCAGTGGTGTGCCCGAGCGTACTTTCCAGGAATTCAAGTCTTACGTGCAGAAGAATCAGGTAGCAAAGGCCGTGGTGGTGAACAAGGAGTATGTGGAGGTGTACCTGAAGCCGGGTACTATCCCCTCAGGCACTCCCGGCAAAAATCCTGCCGTTGCCAACGACCGCACGCCTGCATTTACATTTAAGATCGGTAGCGTAGACCAGTTCAACCTCGATCTGAACGATGCCGAAAAGAACATGCCCGATGCAGACCACGTGCCTGTTATTTACGACTCGCACGGCGATCTCCTGCACACTTTCCTGCAGACATTACTCCTTCCCATCATCTTCTTCGTGGCCATGTACTTCCTGGTCTTCAGGAAAATGGGCTCGGGTGGTGCCGGTGGTGGTGCCGGTGGCATATTCAATATCGGCAAGTCAAAAGCCCAGTTATTTGAAAAAGGTACACGTGTCAACATCACCTTTAATGACGTTGCCGGTCTTGACGAAGCCAAGGTAGAGGTAATGGAGATTGTGGACTTCCTCAAGAATCCAAAGAAATACACCGCCCTTGGTGGTAAGATACCAAAGGGGGCATTGCTCGTAGGTCCTCCCGGCACTGGTAAAACATTGTTGGCCAAGGCTATGGCAGGCGAGGCGCAGGTACCTTTCTTCTCTATGTCCGGTTCCGACTTCGTAGAACTGTTCGTAGGTGTTGGTGCCAGCCGTGTGCGTGATGTGTTCAAGCAGGCGCGCGAAAAAGCTCCATGTATCGTGTTTATCGACGAGATCGATGCCATTGGCCGTGCTCGTGGAAAGAACATGATGATGAGCAACGACGAACGCGAGAACACCCTCAACCAGATGCTCGTAGAGATGGACGGTTTCAGCGGCGATAGCGGCATCATCGTGCTTGCTGCAACCAATCGCCCCGATGTGCTCGATGCAGCCCTGCTCCGTCCGGGTCGTTTCGATCGCCAGATCTCTATCGATATACCGGATGTAAAAGGCCGCGAGAAGATATTCGAAGTACACCTCAAGCCTATCAAGCGTTCAAAGGACCTTAATATCCGCAAACTGGCCATCCAGACCCCTGGTTTTGCCGGTGCTGATATAGCTAATATATGTAACGAAGCAGCCCTCATCGCTGCCCGTAAAGGAAAGAGCGAGGTAGATATGGCTGACTTCAACGATGCCATCGACCGTGTTATCGGTGGTCTCGAAAAGAAGAACAAGATCATCCTGCCCGAAGAAAAGCGCACCATTGCTTACCACGAAGCCGGCCATGCCGTGTCTGGTTGGTTCCTCGAGCATGCGCATCCGTTGGTAAAGGTTACCATCGTTCCGCGTGGTGTTGCGGCGCTTGGTTATGCCCAGTACCTGCCTAAGGAAATGTACATCCGCACTACCGATCACCTCATGGACGACATGTGTATGTCCCTAGGTGGCCGCGCGGTTGAAGAGATAGTTTTCGGCAAGATATCTACCGGAGCCCTCAGCGATCTGCAGCACGTTACGCGTATGGCATACGCCATGGTGTCGATGTATGGTATGAACCCTGCTGTTGGTAATATATCGTTCTACGATCCGCAGAACGAGAATAGCTTCTCCAAACCATACTCTGAAGAAACAGGCAAACTGATAGACGAGGAAGTACGCAAACTTGTAGATCAGGCATATACAAAGGTCAAGGCACTCCTTACCGAGAAGATCGACGGTGTGCGCGTTATTGCCGAGGAACTGCTGAAGCGCGAAGTACTCTTCAAAGACGATATGGAGCGCCTTTTGGGCAAGCGTCAGTACGAAGACAATAGCCCTACCGGAGACGAAGATGAGGAGGAAGCTCCGAAGTCTGAAGTTGTGGCCACCGAAGCAAAGTCCGACGAAAGCGAACAAGCCGGTTAATAGTTGACCGTTACAGAATTAACGAAGTTGAAAGTTGTTGTAAAACAGCTTTCAACTTCTTACTTTAGAGCCACCTCTCTCACCTTTCCGGCGACAACACAATTAGTTATCTTTACCACCGTAACCGATGCAGACATTCAAGACTTCTAAGGCGCGAGAGAATATACTGGCTAAGATCCGCAAGGGATTGGGCGAGGCTAAATTGCCCATGCCATATCCCGAGGAAGATAAGAACCAGAGCGGTGTGTATGCAACCGCAGGTGTGTCCAACGAAGAGTTGTTTGCTGAGACTTTTATCAGCCTTGGTGGCAAGTTCGTGTTTTGCGACAACGAGCAGGAGCTCCTCGCCACTATTGGTACTTTATACGAAAACCTTGCTTGGAAACAACTGCTGTGTGCCGATCAGCGTTTGCTCAAGCTGTTTCAGAATAACAAGATTGATTTTGTTCAGCCGGCCGACCCGGCTGCCGAAAAGGCGGACGCCTGTATCACCGGCTGCGAGGCATTGGTGGCACGCACAGGGTCTGTATTGCTCAGTAGTGCGCAGAATATGGGTCGCACAGCACCTGTATATTACCCCATACATATCGTGTTCGCGTTTCTCGATCAGGTCGTCTACGATATCGAAGACGGCATCAAGCTGTTGAAGAAACAATATGGCACCACCTTGCCATCAATGATCAACCTTACCACCGGCCCCAGCCGCACCGCCGATATCGAGAAAACACTTGTGGTAGGCGTGCATGGTCCCAAAGAGATCTACTGCATCCTCATCAATGCCGAGATGTAAGTGCAATCGTGTCATGGTGAGCCTGCCGAACCTCGAACTACAAAACACTAACAACCAACATCAAAATAATGTAATAAAATAGTATGTCAGTCATGGTGAGCCTCGTCGAACCACGACATACTATTTTATGTTTCGTGTCACGGTGAGCTTGTCGAACCGCCCGTCGAACCACGACATACTATTCTAATTCATCACAGTGTCATGGTGAGCCTGTCGAACCACGAACCACGAACCACACAAAACAAAAAAGCCACCCCTGTGCGGGATGGCTTTCCTGATATTTTCGGTCGTTAACGTTCTGCTTATTCAGCAGCGCCGTCTTCGGCTTTCTTCAGTTTGTCCTTCAGAGCTGCAAGAGCACCGAGGTCACCAAGAGTTGGCTTTTCAACTTTAGCCTGGATGTTTTTCACTGCAGACTTAGTTTTCTCCGATTCAGCAACTGCGTCTTTACGTGCAGCTTCTTTCTCGTCGTTCTTCACCTGCTCCCACACTTTCGAGTGAGATACCATGATGCGCTTGTCGTTGCGATCGAATTCGATGATCATGAATGGCAGCGTTTCTTCTGCTTCTACATTACCACCGTCTTCTTTACGCAGGTGACGGATAGGAGCATATGCTTCCAGACCGTACTGCAGCTGCACTGTAGCACCTTTTTCGTCTTTGCGGGTCACGCTGCCGTCATGGATAGAACCGATCGGGAATACAGTTTCAAACGTGTTCCACGGATCTTCTTCCAGTTGTTTGTGGCCCAGAGCCAGTTTGCGGTTCTCCTTGTCTATAGACAGGATTGCGATTTCTATCTTGTCGCCTGTTTTTACAAACTCACTTGGGTGGTTGTAACGCTTGATCCAGCTCAGGTCGCTGATGTGGATCATACCGCCGATGCCTGTTTCCAGCTCCACGAACACGCCATACGGAGTGATGTTTTTCACCACACCAGAGTGACGGCTGTCGATAGGGAAACGATCTTCGATAGAATCCCATGGGTCAGCAGACAGCTGTTTGATAGACAGGCTCATTTTGCGCTCGTCTTTGTCCAGTGTCACTACCACTGCTTCGTGCTCTTCGCCTATTTTGAAGAACTCTTTCGCGTTGATAGGCTGTGAAGACCATGTGATCTCCGATACGTGCACGAGGCCTTCTACGCCTGGCATGATCTCGAGGAATGCACCGTAATCCTCTATGTTCACCACTTTGCCTTTCACTTTCGCGCCTTCTACTATCTCTGTAGGAAGGTTGTCCCACGGATGAGCAGTAAGCTGCTTCAGACCCAGGCTGATGCGTTTCTTCTCGTCGTCGAAGTCCAGAACCACCACGTTCAGTTTCTGACCGTTGTGCAGTACTTCGCTCGGATGCGTTACGCGGCCCCAGCTAATATCAGTAATGTAAAGCAGACCATCTACGCCGCCCAGGTCAATGAACGCACCGAAGTCGGTAACATTCTTAACGGTACCTTCAAGTACCTGACCTTTTTCGAGCTGACCGATGATAACGCTACGCTGCTGCTCGATATCGCTTTCGATGAGCGCTTTGTGCGAAACCACGGCGTTGCGGATAGTTTCGTTGATCTTAACCACTTTGAAGTCCATTGTTTTACCAACGTACTGATCGTAGTCGGTAACAGGCTTCACGTCTATCTGAGAACCTGGCAGGAACGTTTCGAGGCCGTGAACGTCTACTATCAAGCCGCCCTTGGTCTTAGAGGTAATTGTACCTGTAACCACTTCGCCTGTTTTGTAGAAGTCAACGATCTGCTGCCATGCACGTGCTGCGCGCGCCATTTTGCGGCTCAGTTGCAGGTGACCGTTCTTGTCTTCTTTCTGAACTACCATCACTTCTATCACATCACCGATCTTCACGTCCTGCATGTCGCGGAACTCGTTCAGCGATATCATACCATCAGACTTGAAGCCGATGTTGATGATAACGTCAGTTTTGGTAACTCCAACTATAGTACCGGTCAGCAGTTCCGATTCAGCGATCGTTTTGAACGTGCTGCTATAGAGTGAATCAAATTTTACGCGGTCGTCTTCTTTGTAAGAAGCAACATTGCGTTTGTCTACGCTCCAGTCAAACTCATCATGCGATGTGTTTTCCAACTGCTGATAGTAATGACGTGGTGCGCGTGGTGCTGGCGCAGCTTCTGCTGCTGGTGCCACTGTTTCAGCTACGGGTGTAGCCTCGGTTGTCTGTACGGTCTCTTCCTGCGGTGCAGTTGACTCCGTATTCATTGTTTGGTCTTCCAATTGATACTCTCAATTTGTACGGGCCTGCCTCATCGGTATCCCGGTGGTTAATAATATAAACCCCCTCATTTTTTAAAGGGAGTGCAAAGATAAGGGTTTTTTTATTGCGAAACCGATTTTGGATGGTCCCGGAACCAACTTTTGAAAGCCTATCTGAAATTTTGTTATTTGACTCAATTGCGTATCTTTATCACACAAAATCACTCACCAAACCACCATGAAACGAACGATCCGCATTATATCCGAATTGATAGCGAGTGGCTACCTCTTTTTCGAGTTTCTCCCCAAATTATCAGATGTTCGGGTCACCCAGGGTACTGACAGCGCAGTTTACTTTTGCATGGTGGTCAGTCTCATTATCGCAACATTCGTGGCCGTTATGGCTTTGTATGAGATGGTTGCTAATATCTTCTCAGAACAAAAGTAGATTGTATTTGGCGCAAGTCTTTTCGACTTGTGTCTACAATTCTCGCAAGTGTTTTGCACTTGCGTAATGTATTCACCCGTTCTCTGAACGTCTTCATCTTGATGTAGCTCAATGATCTTCCTCGTTCTTATTTAGAGTAAAATGTTCAGATACTTATTTGTTGTTCTGTTGAACGAATACATCAAGCCAATATATAATACAAGAATCAAGCATATTGGTGGGATTGCTGAAGTATAGTTGTGATTTAGAATGTGTTGATAGGCAACCAACATGCCAAAAATGCTTGCTGTCAAATATGCGAATAGTCCACCAACGTAAGGCGTTATTCTTATTTTGGCAGTGAAGCCATCATTGCTTCTCTGAATTATCAAACCTTTCAGTCGCGGACGGAACGAGAATCGTACTGCTACCGATTCATTTTTTGTTGTTATGAAAAACGTATTTTTACTATATATGCATGAAGGTTCGAAAAATAAATATTCTATTTTGTCCCCTGAATTTGAACGGTTTTTATTTTGATCTATTCTTTCGGTTACGTTTCGAAAATATGCCTCAGGAGTCCCTGTAAATGCCAATGTCGTTCTGTAGAATGGGAGTAATCGAACTTTCATAGTTCTATGATTTTTTGACCTATTGGATGCGTTTTCTCATCCATTACAGTAGTTTAAGTAGTCGTTTTTTAGGTTCACAAAACAGTTCCAATAAAGTTACAAGCAATTACTTCATTAGACAATTCATTTTTTGTTTACCGAGGCTATTTGTAGCTATACTATAACAAGTTGTTCCGGATTAAGCGATATAGCAAAATATTGAAAGCAGGGAATAACTTGCATACGTCATCTGTAAGGCCGTGTCTGAACATTGATATTAATAATTCGGTCCGGATTCTGGTTGGGTTGTAGAAAGCCAGTGATACTGACTTGCTTTCATGAAAGTAATGGTGAGCCTCGAAAGGGTATCCCGCACAGAATGGTACATAAGTTATAAAATACAACCTCTGGTGACATTTTAAAACCATTTTCTTATGTCACAGAAGCAAACGAATCTTCCGGTAGTAAATCCTAAGGCTGCCGGTATTGATGTTGGGTCTCGTACTCATTTTGTAGCAGTTGGACAGAGGGCGGAGGATGTCCGTAGTTTCGGTTGTTATTCCGCCGACTTAACCAAATTATCGGAATGGCTAAAGGAGGAAGGCATTACAACAATAGCCATGGAAAGCACAGGAAGTTACTGGAAGGGATTGTTTCAGCAATTGCAGCACGATGGTTTCGAAGTCCTATTGGTTAATGGTAAGCATACCAAAAATGTACGAGGCAGAAAGACCGATGTCTTGGACTGCCAATGGATACAAAGGCTTCATAGTCTGGGTTTGCTTAGTGGGAGTTTTTTGCCAGATGAGTTTACTGGTCAGCTACGCCAGTATGTAAGAAACAGAGAACATTTAATCGAGCAAGCCGCGGTCTATGCAAAAAAGATGAAGCAGTCGTTAAGATTGATGAATATTCGCCTTGATGTAGCGATACGCGACATTGTAGGAGAATCGGGTAAAGCCATAGTAGAAGCAATTCTCCAAGGACAAAGAGACCCTTTACAGTTAGCTGCCATGGCAAATTATAGAGTAAAGAAAAGCAAGGCGGAAATTGCCCTTTCTCTCGAAGGTAATTGGAAAGACGAGTATCTATTCGAATTAAAGATGAGTTACGATCTCTTCAATGTTTTTCAACAAAAGATAGCTGAATGTGACGAAAAGATTGAACACTTGTTAACGCATCACCTTATCGGCTGCATTGCGGATGGCAAAGTGCAAACACACATGAACACCAGAACTGTAAAAAAGAAAGTCAATAAAAATGCTCCTAAACTGAATTTGCAGGAAATATGCGCACGGTTGACTAACGGAATAAACCTGTATGAAATAGAAGGAGTATCAAATATTACAATACTGACGCTATTGTCTGAAACTGGTCTCGATTTAACCAAATTCCCAACAGCAAAGCATTTTGCAAGCTGGTTGGCGCTTTCGCCAAATAATAAAATATCAGGCGGCAAAGTGCTTAGCAGTAACGTATCGCACCATAATAATAAATTAGCACAGGCACTTCGCAGAGCTGCAAATGCCATTGGAAATATGAAGGCAGGACGACTTAATCAGTTCTTTAGACGTATAGCTTTTCGGTACGGAAGGATGGCTGCAATTACAGCAACCGCAAGAAAACTCGCAGTTATAATATGGAATATGCTCACCAAAAATGAGCCCTATCGATACGAAGAGACCGCTGTTTACAATGACAGATTACGCAAGTTGCAGCTGAAAAACATTCAAAAGCGAATCATGGCATTAAACATCCATAGCGATGAATTGAATTTTGCAACCACATGATTAGCAATGAGTTCGACTTTAGTTATACAGAATGTT
>JAEUVY010000069.1 GCA_016786565.1 Flavipsychrobacter sp. | reverse complement strand
TTACCGCTACGCCACCCTCAGCGACTCCTTCAATCAGGAAGATGTAAAGAGTTATGTATTGAAGCTGGACAAACAATTTCAGGCCGAACAGAACCGGCAGACCATACAATCACAACAACTGCAACTGAACGCCGCCAACCTCGCCATTCAGGAACAGCGAAACACTACACTCATTATCATCATAATATTCGTAGTAGTGCTCTCAGGCGGCATTATCGCCTTCGGATACGTCACTTTCAAAAACAGGGTCGCAAAACAGGTTGAGGAAGCAAAAGCCCGATTCTTTGCAAATGTAGCGCACGAGATCCGCACACCCTTATCTATGATCCGCGGACCACTGGAGGTGTTGCAGCAAAACACTACTGACAATGAAATGCAGCAGCAGATTGCGATCGCTTCCCGCAACACACAGCGGCTCAACGACCTCATAGACCAGATGCTCGACATCTCAAAAATAGACGCTGCCCGATATACACTTCACCCAAGCACCGGCAACATAGAAGACCTCACAATTCAATTGTTCGATCAGTTTCAGCGGCAGGCAGCAGAGCGTAATATTAGTCTGTCATGCACTGCAGACTGCACCGCTGGCCAGCTACTGTTCGACCGCGATGCACTGGAGAAGATCATATCCAATCTCGTTGGTAATGCCATCAAATACACACCGGCCGGTGGCGCGGCAGGTGTGGAGGTGACCACATCCCGCAACTCCGACGGATATGCAACGCTGGCCATAAATGTGTGGGACACCGGAGCCGGCATACCGGTCAGCGAAAGAGAACACATTTTCGACCGCTTCTACCGGTCTGAGCAACACAAACGAGCCGGCATAAAAGGTATAGGTATCGGCCTATCGCTCACCCGCGAGCTGGTTACATTGATGAATGGCACCATTTCGGTATCAGGCGATGAAGGCAAGGGTGCTGTATTCACAGTTCACTGCCCGCTCCCCGTTACTCCCACCAACAGCGTAGCCGATTCATCAGGCAATGCGGGTGTTATTCTGCTGGTTGAAGACGACCCCGATATCCTTGCATTCAACAAAGGATTGCTTACCGCCGAAGGCTTCGATGTAAAAACGGCAACAGACGGCAACGAAGCATCAACCCTGCTTGCCTCCACCCTGCCCGACCTTGTCATCACCGACCTCATGATGCCACACAAAAGCGGAAACGAATTATTGCAGGAGATCCGCGGAAACGAGCTCACAGCGCACATCCCCGTCATCATCCTCAGTGCGCGCGGATCCATGGTTGCAAAGACCGAAACCCTTGCAGGTGGCGCCCAGGCATACCTGTCCAAACCCTTCAGCCCTGCCGAGCTTAAAGCACTCGTGCGCAATCAGCTCGATATCCTCAACCGCCGCAAGGTCGAATTCAGAGAACACACCATCGACACAGAAAAACCTGTTGAAAAACGTTTCTCGGCCGAAGATCCTTTCACCCGCAAATGCTGCGACATCATCAACGAGCGCCTCGATGACGCACAACTATCAGTAGAATTGCTCGCCGGCCTCATGAACATCAACAGAAGCCATTTCCAACGAAAGATCAAAACACTCACCGGCTATTCCCCGTCCGAATTGATAAAGACCATCAGGCTCGAAAAGGCCCGCGAGATGCTGCTGCAAAAGGAAGGCAATATCACAGAGATCGCCTACGCCACCGGTTTCACATCCCAATCCTATTTCACCAAATGCTACACCGACCATTTCGGCTACCCACCCAGCCAAACATCCGGCCACGCATAGTTGCCGCTTAAGCCCCGAAGAATTACTTTTGCTGCCATGACTCCCGAACGCGAAGCAAAGATCAGAAAGGTACTCAACCACCGTCAGGGCGGACTGGTGATAGTTTTGGAAAACGTACACGACCCGCACAATATCTCCGCTGCCATGCGCACCTGCGATGCCGTTGGTGTTCAGTATGTTTTCGTCCTCAACAACTCTATCCCTCGCCACAAAAAATTCGGAAAGACCAGCTCCGCCAGTGCTCTGGGCTGGCTCACAGTACGCCAGTTCTCCGATACGGCCGAGTGCATGAAGGCCGTGCGCGAGCTGTGCGACAAGGTCTATGCTACCCACCTGGGCGTGCAATCAAGCTCTCTTTATGACCTCGACTTCACCCAACGTGTCGCGCTCGTTTTCGGCAACGAAAAGGAAGGGGTCACGCAGGAATGTCTCGACCTCTGCGACGGCAATTTCATCATTCCTCAGGTAGGCATGGTACAGTCGCTCAACATATCTGTGGCCTGCGCCATCTCCCTTTACGAAGCGTTCCGCCAACGCAATGAGGCTGGGTTCTACAATGGCCAGCCCACCCTGCCCGAGGCACGCTGGAACACACTGGCAGAAAAATGGGGACTAATTGCCGAAACAGAAAACGGCGAAACACCCGACCAGCAATTATGAGATACACACTGATCGGTCTGCTTGCATCAGCATTGCTGTTAGCTTCCTGTGGCGGCACCGCGCCCGCTGCTGCGCCGGCCACTGACAGTGCCATCACAGACAGCGCCGCAAATGCCGCCGACTATAGCGAGAGTGAATATGACACGGTCTATGTAGTAGTACTCGATACTAATCAGAACTACTACATCCTGCAAGAAAAAATGTATCCGCTTGCTGCCACCCTCGGCCTCGTTATAGACACCATGAATCGCTATTACGATCTGGACAAAGACCGCATCGTTCTCAACGAAAATGATGAAGACGAAATGTTCCGCGGAGAGTACTTCCCGCGCCGTACCGAATCAGCAACCATGAGCCTCGAATACTATTCCCTCTACGACACCTCCACCACCGAAGGCAACATAGCATTGGTCGCGGGCCTGTTCTACGAGCAACCCGCCGCCGACTCATTGCTTACACTGGTTCGCAAGGAAGTCCCCGCAGCGTTTATGAAACCCGCCCGCATGTATATGGGCTGTATCCACTAAATAAAAGATCCCGCACAGCATAGCCGCGCGGGATCAATATCATCACTCCGTCAGAATTAACCGAGGATCTTCTGGATCTTCTTGTCAAATACATTCTTTGGTGCCATTCCCAGTTGCTTGTCCACAACCTGACCGTCTTTAATGAACAGTACACACGGAATGCTGGTAACACCATAATTAATGCTTAGGTTCGGATTCTCATCCACGTTCACCTTACCTACGTTTACCTTGCCTGCATATTCAGTAGAAAGTGCATCTATGGTAGGTCCCAGTGCCAGGCACGGTCCGCACCACGGAGCCCAGAAATCAATTACGGAAAGTTTATCGGCCTTCAATACTTCAGCCTCAAAATTAGAATCAGTGTATACTGCTGCCATTGCTTCAGATGTTTTATTTGTTTTTACTGTTTTGAAGGACAAAGGTAAACCAATAAACGATGTTGCATGAATAGAATGACGGAATATACGTATAATCTATCCACATAATGCGCACATTTTTAATGCCACATTAACATTTTCTCACTTCGTTTCTCCCCATCTCCTCAAAATCTGGCACGATAATTTCTATATCATCATTAAGGACCGGATATTGGTGCGTAACTGAAATCGGAATCGTATGGCTGGTGTATTGTTGTTATTCGCGTTTTCAATGTCATTTGTCATCTCCATGATGGAGAAAAAAGAAAAACCCGGAGACGATAGCGATCTGTCTCCGGGTCATCCCGAACCGGGCGAGAAGTAACCTTCACCGGCTAGTTCTTGATGATGTTCATCTCATCTATCAGCCAGCCCGCTCCACCAAATTTCTCTATTATGAATAGCGTATACCTTATGTCCACCGATATATTCCTGCATCGGTTCGGATCAAAATAGTAATCGCTCATCGTTCCCTCATAGGCGCGATCAAAATTCGTGCCTATCAGTTCACCCTTCGCATTCAGCACAGGGCTGCCCGAGTTTCCACCCGATGTGTGGTTGGACGCTACAAATGCCAGTGGCATCACGCCGTTCACACCCCACCTGCCGTAGTCTTTCTTCTGGTACAGCTCCAGCAACTTCGCGGGCACTTTAAAAATGTCCGACTTCGGATTGTGCAATGCCACCGCGTCTGCCAGCGTTGTTTGGAACGAGTATTTCGCAGGCCCGTCAGGGTCCAGTCCCTGCACCTTGCCATAGGTCAGGCGCAGCGTCAGGTTGGCATCGGGGTAAAGCGCTTGATCCTTTCTGTGTTCCATCTGCGCCTTCATAT
>JAEUVY010000042.1 GCA_016786565.1 Flavipsychrobacter sp. | reverse complement strand
AAATATCAATAAACAATATTATCTGATGATAATTAATGTGTTTGCATAATAAAAAGAGCGTCCCCGAAATGTTTCGGGGACGCTCTTTTTATCGGTAATATCCGGCTCTTATTTAACTGTATTTTCTACTGCAACAACTTTCACTTCCTTTGCAGCCTCTTTAGTCATAGCGGCAGGCTTCGAAACATTTGCAATTGTTGGAGCAATTACCAGTGCAACAATCGACATCAGTTTGATGAGGATGTTCATAGATGGTCCTGATGTATCCTTGAATGGGTCGCCAACAGTGTCGCCCGTTACAGATGCCTTATGTGGTTCCGACTTTTTGTAGTAGATCTCGCCATTTATCTCAACTCCTTTTTCAAATGATTTTTTAGCATTGTCCCACGCACCACCAGCGTTGTTCTGGAACATACCCATGAGAACGCCGCTAACAGTAGCACCCGCCAGGAAACCTCCAAGTGCCTCAGGGCCCATCAAGAATCCGATAACAAGTGGCGACAGGATAGTAATTGCCCCGGGAGCTACCATCTTACGGATAGAAGCCTCTGTAGAGATCGCAACACATTTGTCATACTCAGGCTTACCTGTTCCTTCCATGATGCCCGGAATAGTGCGGAACTGACGGCGAACTTCTTCAACCATGCTCATGGCTGCCTCACCCACTGCGCGTATAGCCAGTGAAGAGAAGATGAAAGGTATCATACCACCCACGAACAAGCAGGCAAGTACATCAGCTTTGTAAATGTCGATACCATCAATTTTCGCTACACCCACGAATGCTGCAAAAAGTGCAAGTGCGGTAAGTGCTGCCGATGCAATTGCGAATCCTTTACCTGTAGCCGCGGTAGTGTTACCTACAGCGTCCAGAATGTCAGTTTTTTCGCGAACATCGCCTGGCAATTCGCTCATTTCTGCGATACCACCTGCGTTATCAGCGATAGGTCCGAATGCATCGATAGCCAACTGCATAGCAGTTGTTGCCATCATACCCGCTGCAGCTATAGCTACACCATACAGTCCGGCACACTGGTAAGATCCCCAAATGCCACCCGCCAACACAATGATCGGCAGGGTAGTAGACTCCATACCCACTGCAAGACCACCGATGATGTTTGTGGCATGACCGGTTGATGACTGCCTGATGATGCTGAGCACCGGGCGTTTGCCCATTGCAGTGTAATACTCAGTGATCATACTCATTAATGTACCTACAACAAGCCCTACGATAATAGCTCCAAAAACACCATTGCTGGTGAATTCGTGACCGCGCAGATTCATGTTGGTAGGGAGGATGTAATTTACCAGGAAGTAGCAAGCGATAGCTGTCAGAACGATAGAGCCCCAGTTACCCAGATTCAGAGCTTTCTGCACTGCGGTAGTGCTATTGCCAACGCTGTCTGAGATGCGTACAAACAATGTGCCTATTATTGAAAGAACGATACCCACACCTGCGATCATCATTGGAAGGAGTATCGGAGCCATGCCACCGAAATTGTCACCTGCTGAGGTTGTCTCACGACCCAGTACCATTGTTGCAAGTACTGTAGCCACATAAGAACCAAAAAGGTCTGCACCCATACCCGCAACGTCACCTACGTTATCACCTACGTTATCTGCGATAGTGGCAGGGTTGCGCGGGTCATCTTCAGGAATACCCGCCTCAACTTTACCCACGAGGTCAGCGCCAACGTCAGCAGCCTTAGTGTAGATACCTCCGCCTACGCGTGCGAAAAGTGCAATACTCTCAGCACCAAGGGAAAAACCGGTGAGCACTTCAATAGTGCGCTCCATTTCTTCAGAGTTCACCGCCGCATCTGGTGCGAATATCATTTTCAGAATGATGAACAGACTACCCAGCCCCAGCACTGCCAGACCGGCAACACCCAGACCCATAACCGAACCACCGCCAAACGATACGTTCAGAGCTTTTGAAAGGCTCGTACGCGCAGCTTCAGCGGTGCGAACATTAGCCTTGGTAGCTATTCGCATACCAATATATCCTGCCAGTGCACTGAAAACAGCTCCTATCACAAATGCAAGCGCAATAACCGGACTGGATTTAGGATTGCTGTAACCCATAAAAGCGAGCAACAAACCTGCTATGATCACGAAATAGGTCAGGATCTTGTATTCGGCCTTAAGAAACGCCATAGCACCCTCAGCTATGTATTTCGAAATTTCCGTCATACGCTCATTACCTGCATCCTGTTTGGATACCCAAGCACTCTTGATAAAAGTGTATAGCAGCGCCAATACACCGAAGGCTGGTACTAAATAGAAAAGAGTCATAATTACTGATGTGTGTTAAATTTTGTTAAAGTCCGCAAATATATGTGTTTGCGGATAAAAATCATATTATTCATTCGCTACGTTTCAACCGGTGTGGATATCATGCGAACGATCAAAAAGGGTAGCCTATTGATATATTTAATATTACGTTATCTTTCCTCCAGGTTGGGTTGCTGAAGTCAACTTGATTGAACACCCATCCGCTGTTTTCGGCGATCGATGGTTTTTTTACCGGTACGGCCACGTCCACCCTGAAAGTCAAAAAAGACGCAATATCAAATCGAGAGCCAACTCCAAGGTCCATTGCCAGATCCTGACCTAATTTACTGAATGCGAATTCGCCACCGGGATAGTCTTTGTTGGCGCGCGAAAGCCACATATTACCAACGTCAGCAAAAAGAGCACCATTCATTTTCACAGCACCGGCAAATAATGGTGCAACCGGGAACCTGTACTCACTGTTTAATTCCAGTTTGATGTCGCCCGTTCTGTCCACAAGGTTCGGTAATCTGTTGGACGTATCCCGGAAGCTGCCTGGTCCAAGTGTTCGTATTCTCCATCCGCGCATACTATACGGACCACCAACGAAGTATTGTTTGATGTAGGGGAGCGACTCAGACAAACCATAAGGAAGCCCCACGCCACCATAGAACCTGAATGCAAATACAGAATGTTTTACTGTCAGGTAATGCCGGCCGTCAAAATCGAACTTAGTGTACTGTGCGTATGGTATCGTATCGAATCCATACACAGCAGCTCCAAATTTGTTTACCGCGCCCACAATACCGCCAGCCTCTTCAAAAGACAGCCTCAGATAAGAATAATTGATGCCATGCTTCTTTACGTTGTTGTCTATCTTGTAAGTGACACTCTCTCCTTCAATGAACGTTTTTCTGTAACTGTTTTTCAGATATTGGTTGGAATCCAATATGGTTTGGAAAGAGGGCGAGATGTATGGTACACGTATCACATTTACGAATGCCGGCGCAAAACTCCATGTTTTTATGTCTGTTTCGTGCCAGTTGTACGAGAAGTGCGCACTGGTATTCAGGAGTTTGAAATAATCAACACGGTCTATAACGTTCTCACCAAGGCTAAAGATCGTATGAGGAAGATTACTTCTCGAGAACAACGATTTAGGTACAGGTGCCAGGAATTTAGGGAAGTCAATACTGGCGTTCAAACCGTAATACATGGTGAGCAGACTGAAGCGTTTAAATATGTCTCCCGCTGCAGCATCATTGTAGTTGGTTTCCAAACCTCCGTTGGCACCTATGGAAAACAGGTTCGCACCCTTCAGGAAGTTTTTGTTCATGTAATTCAAACTCAATGAGTTTCCCAAAAAGTACGTGGTACCGTTCGAGATCTCATAGTTGGTAGTGAAGTCATGCTTCGGCGCTTTTGTAAGGAAGATGTTGTATTCAACACTGTCCCTCGTTACGCGGTTCTCTCTGGGTTGCACCCTGATGTTCTGAAATATACCCAGTTCTCCGAGTTTCGCATTCGTCTTGTCTTCGTTCTCTTTTGAATACAGGTTTCCCGGATTCATGAAGATATGCTCGTAAAGTACTTTCGGATGCACATATTCATGATAGTATCTGAACTCAATGCCACCGATCCTTTTTACAATTTTTGGGGTGTCGTTCTTGCTGCCCGATGCTGTTGCCGCGTCAGGGTACACAGAGATCGCATTGATGTAAAAGATATTATAGGCCAGCGTGTCCTCAGCTTTTCTTACAATCACATCAATATCTATAGTGCTCTTTTTATTGCTTTTGGATTGTGCAATAAAATTTACAGCATTCTCAAACGGGCTACTGGCCACCCTGAACATCGACTTTTCCATAGTGTCGATCTTGAAAGTGATATTTTCCAGCGTGAATCGGCGATATCCGTGGTTGTTGATGATCGCGGTAAGCCTGCTTCGCTCCGATTCAAGTTGGCCATATGTGAATTCTTTACCTGTAACTATAGATGCACCTTTCTGGTGACTCTGAATTACAGCATTAATTCCACTGTCGTCAACCAGATAGTTGATCTTGTTGATGATGTAGTTAGAGCCTGCGTCGACTTTGTAAGAAACCGTGGCTTTTTTCTTCTTGTATGTTATTGTGTCAGATACCTTTGCATAAAAGTAACCCTGGTTAAACAGGTATGCTTTCATATTCTGCGCCGATTTCCCGATCGTACTCGTATCCAGTAAAACCGGCCTTTCCACTGACTTGGGCAGAAGCGAGTCCGGACGAATACTCAGTTTTTTGTACCGGCGGTTATATCGCCATAGTTTCATAGGTACCTTTACCGGCGACAGGTCCAGATAGTTACTGTTGGGTTTCTGAGCAATGATACTTTCAAGATTGTCCTTTATTTCACCCTTGTTCAGCATTACTTTGTCGGTCCGCAGATCAAGTCTGTTCTTCCAAAGTAAGTACTCATCTTCTTTAAGGTGTTTCGTAGACCTGCAGGCAGACAAAATGGCCAATACCAACAAAGCCGGCACCATATACCTCCCCGTCTTCTTATAATCAGGTCTTCTCCCCATATACGGGTCGCAACAATTGTCTAATTTCGCAGAATATGCTTTCTAAGGCGCAAAATAAGCACATTCGCTCATTAACACAGCAGAAATTCCGCAATGAGTACCGGCAATTTGTTGCGGAAGGGCATAAAATTGCCCTGGAATGGTTGCAGAGTACCTGGCCGTTGAAAACAATTGTGGCCACTGAAAATTGGATCGCTATGCACCGCCCGGATATCCAAAGGCACCCTGAGGCTGAACTAATTACAGCTTCAGAGGTGGAGATCGCGGCGGTTTCTTCACTGCAATCCCCTGGTCAGGTATTGGTGGTCGCTTCCATTCCCGATGCGCCCGCCATTGTAAAGGGTGTACCGTGGTACATCGCTCTCGATGGCATTCAAGATCCGGGTAACATGGGTACGATCATTCGTATTGCCGATTGGTTCGGGATCACCGACTTGGTCTGCTCGCCCGGATGTGTCGACGTCTACAACCCCAAGGTGGTGCAGAGTGCTATGGGCGGCCATCTTAGGGTGCGCATTCATCATGGTGAGCTAACGAGCCTTTTGCCTTCACTCAACCTGCCCCTTTATGCTGCCGTGTTAGGCGGCACAGATGTTTATGAGGTTGGACGGCCTGCATCAGGTGTTCTGGTCATAGGGAATGAGTCAAGGGGTATCTCGCCTGAAGTCATAGATCTTGCTACGCATCGCGTCACCATTCCGCGAAAAGGTGGAGCAGAATCGCTCAATGCCGGTGTTTCAGCCGGTATTCTTTGCGCATTGATGGTGCCTCGTTAAACATTTTATAAAATTGAATTTTATTATGTGCCTGTAATTATTTGGCTCGCATTTTGGTGCTACTCATCTAATTTTGATTTTGAAAATACCATCGTCTATGAAGTATCCTGTTTTATTTGCCGCATTTTTATTCCTCCTGATCGGTAGCGTTCATGCGCAGTCTCAGTTAAAGATCAGGTTGGCAGACAACGGACGGTTTAATGTTTCGGTAAATGGACGGTATTTCGACAGACGCGGAACTTCGGTAACTGTTGGAGACCTGCCACCGGGGAGGCATAAAGTAAAGATCTACCGAATGGTTTATGATAGGTGGGGGCGTTCATTCAACAATCTGATCTATACCGGTTGGGTAAATACCGACTACAAAATGGTCACGTACCTCACTTACGACCCCTACATTCGTGCCGCACGGATAAAAGAAGTGCCATTTGGTAATACTTCAGAAAGCGGTACTCCGGGTGAACCCGATAGTCATTACAACGAGGGTTACCCTGAACCGGAACCCGATGTAAAGAGTAGCGTTGCGGCCTCAGACAAGCCAGCCGAAAAACCACAAAACGATGTGGCGGCGTCTCCCGTTCCTACCGGTAGCCTCACCGATGAAAAAGCAAAAGCAATTAAAGACAAGGTTGCCGGCAAGAAAACCGATACTGAGAAGTTCAATCTTATACGATCTGAACTTGCCGGGGCAACTTTCACTACCATTCAGGTATGTGTATTTATGGATTGCTTCCTTTTCGAATCAACCAAGGTAGATTTTGCGAAATGGGCATACAAAAACACAGCCGACAAAGAATTTTTCTCGGACGTGGTATCCAAACTTTCGCTCAAAGAGTCTAAAGACGAAATGAACAGGTTCCTAAAGAAGTAGCGTACGTTAGTTGAGCAGCAGGATGTTCACACTTCGCTGAAGGATATTGAACGCTATCTCTGCCATCATATTCTCTTTGTCCAGTGTTGGGTTCACCTCGGCCACTTCAAAACAACAGATTTTATGATGTTGCATAAAGGAAGCCAGCAGATCTTCTGCTTCTCTTTCTTTTAGTCCATTGCTTACCGGTGTTCCTGTACCACGTGATATGGAGCTGTCGAGGCTATCAACGTCGAACGATACGTAGATATCGTCGCAGTTGGATAGGTGCAAAAACGTCTGTCGAACCACATTTTCAACACCCTTTCTCCTGATTTCTGCAACCGGAATCACCTTGATGTTTCCCTTGCGGATGATGGCTTCCTCTTCTTTTTCAAAGTCACGCAGCGCAATGAATACAATATCCTCTGGAAGGATCTTTGGTTCTATTTTACCCAGGTTTTTCAGTTTATTCCACATCTCCACGGTCTGTGGGTCCGGGGTGTGCATCTGGCTTTCCAGGTTATCGTCGGCGAGAGATACCGCCAGGGGCATACCATGCATGTTGCCGGATGGGGTAGTGTATGGAGAATGAAGGTCGGCATGCGCGTCTATCCAAACTACACCTAACCTACGCTTGGGCTTCGCCATTTTCAGACCGGCAATAGTGGCACCGGCAGTGCTATGGTCGCCTGCAAGCACCAATGGGAACAAGCCCGATTTTACCGTGTCATGCACTGCTTTCGATACCCGCTCATACATGGTGTTGATACCCTGTATCCGTTTTGCATAGGGCGATGCTACCGGTTCATAAAGCAGACGATTTTCTGTTTCAATGATCTCAGAGGGGAAGTTCACGAATAGGTTACTCATAAAGTCGAGTGCCGCGATCTTTATCGCGTCCACTCCCAGGCTGGCACCACGTGTGCCGGCTCCTATCTCTGACCTTACTTCAAGTATTTTTATATTGCGCATGACAATCAAAGATAAAGGAATTTTTGCCAATGACTTTCCCACTGTGATCCATCTTTGGGGTCGTTGATAATTTTTTAATTACCGGGTAAAAAGCCGTTGTATGCTGTTTGCTCCGATCCGTATCTACTTTCCCACCCCAAATTCTTACCTTCGCCATTCGAAATAAAAAATAAAGAGATGCCAGCAAGAGTTTACGACAATATCTTACAGACAATCGGCAATACACCACTCGTTCGACTGAACCGCGTGGTTGCAGACCTTCCATGCACCGTGTATGCAAAAGTGGAGACTTTCAATCCCGGTAACAGTATCAAAGACCGTATGGCGTTGAAAATGCTGGAGGTGGCCGAAAAAGAAGGTAAGATCAAACCGGGTGGCACCATCATTGAAGGTACAAGTGGTAATACCGGAATGGGTTTGGCGCTTGCTGCCATTATCAAAGGT
>JAEUVY010000063.1 GCA_016786565.1 Flavipsychrobacter sp. | reverse complement strand
TTCCCTGTAATATTATTCCCGGCTATGAACCTGGTGATGCAGTGAAGTCCAATATCGATCTCATTTACGCCCGCCAGTATTCACCCGGCATCGATATCAATCTTCTGCTCAATAATTTCAGGTTTCTCGGTCGGTAATGTACTGTCGTTATGTATGCCCCGGCAGATAACCAATGATTACTGCACGAAATTTTGAATTATGACGTTCCCTGCCTAACTTCACCCTAAATAAGTTGTTTTTTGCATGAAACTCCGTTCTACTGTTTTGCTTTTCGTTGCTGTTCTCAGTGTTCTCTCTGTGACTTCTTGCACTAAGAAATACACTTGCCGCTGTCTGGTTAAGTACTCGGGAGCGCCGGGGCTGCCTGATAGTACCTACAACGAGTACGACGTGTACAACAATAAAAAGGGAGCTGAGTCAGTATGCAAAGAGGCTTCTGTTACCAAAGAACAAGACGGTATAACACTCACCGAAACCTGCAAGTTGTATTAGGAAGCAGCAAGTACGAAAGGCGATCACCCGATCTTTTTGTGCTTGTGCAATTTTTAGGCGCTTTTTTCGTTTGATTTTCGGTATTATTTCTATCATTTATTCCCTGGCCGATGCGCGCTAAGTTACCGTTGCTGTCACTTTTGTTTGTAGTTGTCGTCGCATTTCTAATGGCGCCATCCTGCCGGAAAGAAAAGAAGATACTAACGGTTGGTGGCGAACTGCGTTTCTCTGATGATACCCTGAAGTTTGATACAGTTTTTACGGCTGCCGGAAGTTTTACTACAGGGATCCTCATTTTTAATCCGCAGAATCAAGAAATTGTGTTGAGCTCCGTGCGCATGCTCAACTCCAATTCATACTTCAAACTGAACGTTGACGGTTTCCAGGGGAATAACGTTACCGACATCCGTGTTGCCCCCCGCGATAGCGTGTATGTCTTCGCAACGGTGAACATTGATCCTAATGATGAACGCACGCCTTTTATAGTTACCGATTCACTCGTAGCAACACTGAATGGCAAGCAGTTTTATGTGCCTTTCACCGCTTACGGCCAAAATGCCCGCTACATACGGGATAGTGTCATTACCGTAAATTCAGTTTGGGACACCACCTTGCCCTATGTCATTATTAACAGTGCTGCAGTAGCGCAGGGTGTAACGCTCACGCTCAATCCCGGTTGCAGGGTGTACATGCACCAGAATTCCGGTCTTGTGGTCTTTGGTCGCCTTCTGGCAAATGGTACCGCTAAGGACTCTGTCATTTTTCAGGGCGATCGTCTCGATAGGCGCTATTTCGGATACGAAGGATATCCGGGAGAGTGGGGTGGTATCTACTTCCACTCATACAGCAACGGCAGCAGGCTTAGGTATACACGTATAGAAAACGGAGGTAATGGCGCATTAGGCAATCCTGCAGCCATTTGGGTGCACATCGATTCTAATGCTTCTGGTAGCCTTCCTCAGTTGCGCATGGAGAACTGTGTACTCAAAAATTCCATAGGCACCGGCATTTACAGCCGTCAAGGCACGGTTGCCGCCACCAATTGTCTCTTCCATTCCACGGGTGGCTATGCCCTTGCTCTGATCCAGGGTGGCCGCGACACGTTTACCAATTGCACATTTGCCAATTATGGCGGCACCGGTTTGTCGCACTCCAATCAGGGTACGCTTGCGGTGCTAAACTATTACAAGCCCGATCAGAACACTATATACTATGGCGATCTCAATGCGGCTTTCCGCAATTGTATCGTCTATGGTTCGCTCGATAGTGAGGTGGTTTTCAGCTCAGTACCCGAAGCTGCTGCAAATCTCGTGGTAGATCATTGCCTGCTCCGCATGGGTAAGGTACGCGAGCCTTTTGTCAATTTCATCAATTGTATTTACAACGAAGACCCTTTGTTCAGAGATAAGGACAAAGGCGACTACCGATTGAAGGAAGGTTCACCTGCCATTGGGAAAGCAAATGCAACCTATCTGCCACTTATTGATATTGAGGGGAAGTCGCGCGATGGCAAAGCCGATATCGGTTGTTATCGCTTCGAGTAGTTTAGATTCGTTGGTTCATTAATTCCGCCTCCAGATATTCTCTGGCAACCTTCTCAGAAAAATGATATTCCTCTTCTTTTAATAGAGCAGCGTGTCCGCTCCGCACACTCCCTGCCCATGCATGGTCTGCCCGGCCGGTTATGTCGAAGTTTTTTACCCTATGCCCCATATTCAGCACATCATTAAACCACCTTGTGCCAATATCCAATCCGAAGAATGCCCCGAATGGCACAGCCGGGCCCAAAGGCATTGTCACCGCCCTGGCCACTTTCATATTGATTAATGCTGTCCATTCATTTAGTCTGCATTCCGGCAATGGCCATGGTTTGTCCTTGGTTGGTACGTCGCCATAGTCTTTTTCTCGGCTTCCGGGGTGCTGCTTCATCAGTGCCTTCAGTTCGTTGTAGTTGGGTCGGTAATTGGTGTAAGTGTCTGGTGTACACAGACCGGCAAAATGGGCCGAACAGTTCCAGCACTGGCCTACAGGCCCAACACCAACATTGTCACCAACTGATTGAAGCATATCGCCTACTATGTCTTGCCGGTACAATACATCGTTGTGTGTAATGAAAAGGAAGTCTTTGTTTGTCTGTTCCCATCCCCACTGATACCTCACCGATCTGCGAAAGGCCGGCCACTTAAACACCCACCTGCTCCGGAACGGACGTACCCATAACCACAACTTTGGCGTGTAACACACTATTTTGTCTCCGAATGCCTCCTTTATAAAACTGAAATCAGCGTCGTGTGGTTGCTTCCTTTCTTCAATAAAATAGATCTTGTCTATCCATTGCCCACTCTCCTTCAACAGACTAAACAAGGTAACCGCAGTATTGTAAGGCTTTCCGTATACATTTATCACAACATCAGTAACGGGAGCCTTTTGAGCTCCCGTTCTGTTATTGATCAATTCTTGTATCGCCCGTATATAAGCAGTATCTATGTCCATTTCCTTAGTAATCGAAATCAACCCCGGTGTAGTTGTGCGGAGTGATCGCTTTCAATTCCTTTTTTACCTTCGCCGATACCTTCAGCGTATCAATAAACTCGTGTATGTCTTTTTTGTTAATGCTCGATTTGCCCCTTGTCAGCGCTTTCAGCGCCTCGTAGGGTTGCGGGTAATTTTCTCTGCGCAGCACTGTCTGGATAGCCTCAGCCACAACCGCCCAGTTCTTTTCCAGATCCTCCTGCATCTTTTCTTTGTTCAGCAAAAGTTTATTGAGGCCCTTTTCCAGCGATCTTAACGCGAGGAAGCTGTGCGAAAGCGGTACACCCACATTACGCAGTACGGTGCTGTCTGTAAGGTCGCGCTGCAGTCTGCTTATCGGCAATTTGGCACTAAGGTGTTCAAAAAGTGCGTTAGCAATACCCAGATTGCCCTCTGCATTTTCAAAGTCTATCGGGTTCACTTTGTGCGGCATAGCACTGCTGCCAACTTCACCTGCTTTCACTTTTTGCTTAAAATACTCCATGCTGATGTATTGCCACACATCGCGGCACAGATCTATCAGAATAGTATTGATACGTTTAAGTGCATCAAACTGAGCGGCGAAACTGTCATAGTGTTCTATCTGTGTCGTGTATTGCATACGGTCCAGCCCCAGTTTTTTCTCTACGAAGTCGTTGCCGAATTTTACCCAGTCCATTGCAGGGAATGCTACTTTATGCGCGTTGAAGTTTCCCGTGGCACCACCAAACTTTGCTGCGAAGGGTATGTTCAGCAATTGGTCTATCTGTCCTTCCAGTCGCTCCACAAATACCATCCATTCCTTTCCCAGCGTCGTTGGCGATGCTGGCTGTCCGTGCGTGCGTGCCAGCATCGGTATTCCTTTCCACTCCTGCGCAAGGTGATACAGGTGCAGATGGGTGTTGAGCAATAACGGCAGGTATTCTTCTTCCAGTGCCTTTTTCCAGGAAAGCGGCACCGCAGTATTGTTTATGTCCTGCGACGTAAGACCGAAATGAACCCACTCTAGACTGTCGCCGGCACCCATTGCTTCAAGTTTCTCCTTCAGAAAATACTCAACAGCCTTTACATCATGGTTGGTTGTTTTCTCTATTGTTTTGATCTTCAGTGCGTCTTCCTCGCTGAATTGTTCATAGATACTTCTCAGTTTCGCCGGCTTGACCTTTGCCGGTAATTTGATCACTTTTTTTTCAGCAAGAAAAAGGAAGTATTCAACTTCCACCCGAACACGGTACCTGATAAGGCCGAATTCCGAAAAGTAAGGAGCAAATACTGCTACCTGCGCCCTGTATCTGCCGTCTATCGGGCTGATCGCTGTTAGTGAGTTCAATTCCATGTTGCAAAGATAGGCGCGTCCAATTAATCATTCTAACTTAATAGGACTTGCATTGGAATTTTGCTATTTTTATGCCGGTAACAATTCGTTACCATACTATCCTTTATTTAACCATTAAAAACAAACAAAATGAGTAACGAAAACAACAATTTCAAGACCACCTATCCCGTTCCGGTAGCTACCGCCGCCGCTGATACCGCCGCTTGGCGCACTTTTATTTCCGGTGTCACTCAGAACCCCGACTACCTTATTAACGCCTTCTTCATCCCAATAGGCGATATTTCAAACACTATTCAATACGCGGTCAACGGATTCAGGGCTTACATGGGCATGCGTGAAGACGGTACGTTGCATTTGTACTGGGTTGCAGTTGATGCAGACGGAAATGATGTGCTCGAAGATAGCAACAACAATAGCCTGGTGTTCGATTCGAGTTTGCCATGTCCAACATGTTGCGGTCAAAGCAATGCCTTAAATTCAACGCAATAGTTATAAAAGGTTTCAATAAAGTTTGATCAAGAATTGGAGGTTGTTTTATTTGGGCGTGGTCGTTCCGGCTTCTGTCATTGTCCCGTTCATTCCGGCGGTGATGCGGTATTCCGTGTTTCCCCGGGAGCTAAAGATATTGAGTTGGTTTTTGCTCATAGATTTTGTGGCAAATGGCATCAATTCAGTTCTGGCGTACAATGGAATCAACAATATGCCGGTAATGCATACCTATACGTTCATCGAATTTGCTATACTGGCTACTTTTTATCGTGCGGTATTTGCCGATCCGAAGATGTCAAGGTTCATTAATTGGCTCATACCGGCTTTTTTTGCAGTTTGTGTGTTGAATGTGCTGTTTTTTCAGGATATTTTCACATTCAGCACTTATACAAAGTCAATTGAAGCCTTACTGATGGTGATCCTGGGGATTCTGTTGTTCATGCGTGACCTCGATAGTATTGGTGGGGATAAGAACGTGAATGCCGTGCTTGCATATGCAAATACGGGAATAATGATATATTTCAGTGGGTCATTCTTGTGGTTTGCTTTCTGTAATCTCGTGCCCGCCAATAGTTTTTTGACTTTGGTCATGTGGCCCTTGCACGGAACGCTTCTGGTAGTGTTTTACATTTTAACAGCAATAACACTATGGAAGTACAAAAAATAGGAGACAATATTCACGTCATCGTCATCATAGCAACCGCCGGCGTGCTGACCTTGACGTTGGGTATTGTCTTCTTTTTTATACGATATCGCAGGAAACTGATGCGACAACACCGCGAAATGATGCAGCGCGAACTTGAATATCAGCAAAAATTGCTTGTAGCGTCCATTCAATCGCAGGAAATTGAGCGTAAACGGATCAGTCAGGACCTTCATGATCATGTCGGCGGGGCTCTTTCAGGGCTCAGGTATGTCATTTCGGGACTCACAGCTGCCGGCAACGAGACTATCACTATCGCCGGTATCGCGCAAAAGGCCCGGACAGGTATTGATGCCATTATTGATGATGTCCGTAATATCTCTCATAGCCTGTCGCCTGCCGGGTTGGAGCTTTGGGGATTTCATGAAGCTTTGTATGAATACTGTGATAAAACCTCAGCATCCTCGGGTGTTCAGATTGTTGTTACAGATCGCACCAACGGTTTGTTGCAGCAGCTCGGGTTTGACGATGCACTATCATTGTTCCGGGTAATTCAGGAGCTGATCACAAACACATTGAAACATGCAAACGCCTCGCGTATATCTATCGTATCTGATATGTTGAATGGGCAGATAGCGCTTGATTATTCCGACGACGGAGTAGGAATGCTGTTGTCTGAAGGGCAACATGCAGGTATCGGGTTATACAATATTGAAAGTCGTCTGAGTATTCTCAACGCATCATACAAGGCCAGATCAGCACCCGGGAAAGGCTATTCGTTTGTCATCACTATCCCTGCATCCAGATTAACAAAAAACAAAAAACATGGAGAAAATTAAAGTTGCATTGGTCGAAGATCAGCGCTTGTTCCGCGATGGTCTCTATGCCTTGCTCAATGCAAGTCCGGAGTTCGAAATGGTAGGGGTAGCCGACAACGGTCTGCAATTTCTGTCTATGCTCGAAAAAGGTAAGGTTCCGGACGTCGCGCTTGTAGACATGAACATGCCCCAGCTCAATGGTTTTGAGCTGGTGGAGATACTTGTTAGGCGATATCCCATTGTGCGACCCATCATCCTCACGGTACATAATC
>JAEUVY010000104.1 GCA_016786565.1 Flavipsychrobacter sp. | reverse complement strand
TGTCACTCCCGATGTCGGGGCGATAGAAGTCGAAAAAATACGAAAAAGTTTATACGACGTTATTATCACGGAAAAATACGAACAGCTCCCTATGTTTCATAAATATGAAAGTGATCCATTGCTGAAAGAATATCTCGCGATAGGGTATATGAATTGGGGCAGTTCATTAGGTAATCTTGGAGAAGAAACGAGAGGTGTTGATGCTATATTGTATTTTAATCAAGCGATTGAAAAATTTAAATATGCAATTTACTTAATGCCCGATGATGCGATGTCTTATTACCTTTGGGGAAATGCGCTTGGAAGTCTTGGAAGAGCATCAACCGGTGATTCATCCATAAATTATTTTAAACAGGCGATAGAAAAATATGAGCATTCTATTAGCCTGGAGCCGGATAATGCGATGCCTTATTACCTTTGGGGTAATACCCTTGCAAGTCTTGGAGACGAATCAAAAGGGGCTATGGCTACAAATTACTATGAACAGGCGATAGCCAAATATGAGTATGCCATTAGTCTAGAGCCGAATAATGCAGACTCTTATAACAATTGGGGCAATACTCTAATTAGTCTCGGAAATGCATCAACCGGAGAGGCGACAATAAATTATTTTAAACAAGCTATTGAAAAATGCCAGCAAGCCACAATCCTGAAGCCAGACGCAAGCCCTTATAACAATTGGGGCATTTCACTTTATGGACTTGGTCTGGAAACTGAGGGTGTCGAGGGTATAAATTACTTTAAACAGGCAATAGAGAAATTTGAACAAGCGATTAGCTTTGAATCTGATAACGGAGATTATTATATAAATTGGGGTAACGCACTTCACAAACTTGGACAGGCTACAACTGGCATAGAAGCTAAGAATTATTTTAATCAAGCTATTGATAAATATGAACAAGCTGTTAGTCTGGACCCTGCTGATGAAGAGGTTTATAGAAATTGGGGCAACTTATTATCAGATTTGGGGCATGCATCTGAGGGCGCAGAAGCAATAAACTATTTTAAGCAAGCGATGAATAAATATGAACAAGCGATTAGTTTGGATCCTAATTACGCTGATGTCTATGATGATTCCTGTTCAACATTAATACATCTGAGCTACATCTGTGGAAAGGAAGAGAGAGCCGTTTTGCTCAACCAGGCATTAACGGTGGCGAGGAAGAGGTATTCAATAGATGGGATGAGTTATAATCTCTCTTGTTGCTACGCTTTACTCGGTGATGCCGCTAATGCATTCAAATACCTTGAAGAAACCTTGCAAAAAGAGGAGATTAAATTTGCTGACGTTGCAACGGACAGAGACTGGGATCAACTGCGTGCCCATACCGAGTACCTTCGCCTCAAAGATCAATACAACGAAGAACAATAGGATAAACTCGTCCTCGAATGTTTCGAGGATGCTGCGGATGTACTCATTTACGATACCATCAATTCAGCTACATCATACGCCGTGTACTGCATATCATAGATCTTTTATTTGCCCGGCAGTGCATGTGTTTGTAACTTGAAGTAAAGTGGCAAGAAATGGAGGAGGGGAGCACATATAGTAGTTTTGTTTACTTCTCGGGGCCTGTCCCGAAAGCATTCGGGATGGGAAGTAAGTGGGAAGCAGGTGGGAAAAGGTGAGAAGTTTTTGGGAAGTAGGTGCGCAAATTTGAGAAGCAAAAACCAATAAAAAACCACCATTCTGTGCAGAATAGCATTGATTATCAATGAAAAGATGATAAGTATGGTGCGATCAAAAAAATCTCGCGAAAATGGCAGCATTTTCCTGCAGGTCCATTTTTTCATCCGGTCATTAGTTGTGCTTTGTATCTTCATGTCAAAATATCCGATCTATGAATACCGAAGGTGTTGATTTTCTGATGCCGCCGGATATGGCGCTGCAGGCCGAGGCCGTTGGGGTGAACAAGGCGCGCATGAGTGCCATGCGCACGCTGGTGCTGGCCATGCTGGCCGGTGCATTCATAGCATTGGGCAGTGTGTTCTTCACCACAGTTACCGCGGGCAGCACATTGCCGCCCGGCATCACCCGCATGGTGGGTGGGGTAGCATTCAGCCTGGGGCTCATATTGGTCATCATAGGCGGTGCCGAGCTGTTCACCGGCAACAACCTCATCATCATGGCATGGGCCAATAAGAAAGTGAGCACCGCTGCTGTGCTGCGCAATTGGCTGCTCGTGTTCTTCGGCAATATGGTGGGGGCGCTGGGCGTGGCCGTGTTGTTATTCTTTTCGCGTCAGTATCTGTTTGCACAGGGCGCAGTGGGGCAAAACATGCTCAACATTGCCCGTGCCAAGTGTCAGTTGCAGTTTGGTCAGGCTGTGGCCCTGGGTATATTATGCAATGTGTTGGTATGCCTTGCAGTATGGTTGTGTTTCAGTGTGCGCTCATCGGCCGGCAAGATCCTGTGCATCGTATTTCCCATCACAGCATTTGTGACCTGCGGGTTTGAGCACAGCATTGCCAATATGTACTTTATACCGGCGGCTATTGCTGTAAAAGACTATGGCGATCCGGCATTGTTCAGCCTCATCAACGCCACGCCCCAGGACTACAGCATGGTCACCTGGTCCAATTTTCTGCTCGTAAATCTGCTGCCCGTTACCCTTGGTAATATTATAGGTGGCGCCGGCCTTGTGGGGATGGTATATTGGTTTGTGTACCTCAGAAAGAGTGCCGGATAACGTTTATTCCGAACCTTTCTTTGCCGCCGCAAATATGGCATCGGGTATGCCCTTGTTGATGGTATAGTTGAGGTATTTTATTTCTATGGTGCCCTTTTGTTTTTTGGCTGTTTTGTCTTTGTCGGTCTTTTCCAGCACGTCATTATAGTCCATGGTCACGCCCTTGGGCAGTTTGTATTCCTTCAGGTCCATGAAGATCTTCACCTTGTCGGGCAGGCCATATTTGTTGTAGTTCTTATAATCCAGATCCATGATCACCGTGCCATCGTTAAAGGTCGTGGTCTCGGTGTGGGTCACCAGTAGTTCTTTCTCATCCAGCCACATTTTGGTCAGCACTATGCCGTTGTTGTCCTCATCGGGCACCACTTTCAGCAGGCGCAGTTTCTTGTCCTTCAGGGTGGTGTTGCCCATGTCTATGACCGTCACCTTGCCGGTAGGGATCAGGTTGCTCAGGGTCATGTTTATGTTCTTGCGCGGCAGTATAGAGATGCCTCCGTTGCGCTCCAGCTTCATCTTGTCGGGTGCTTTGTAGTAGAGCTTTCCCTTCAGCATAGGTACCTGCATAAAGGCTACGTCTATCTTCATGTTCACGTCGGCCACATAGTCTTTTACCTGCAGCACCTTGGTGCGCACGGTGGCAAAAAGCTCATCGGCGGTTTGTGCCTGCGCAGCGGTTGCAAGGGCCAGCAGTGCCAGCAGGGTGGTCAGTTTCTTTCTTATCACGACTGTATGTCTTTCTTGTTAAAGTAGAGGATGGTGGCCAGCAGCAGACCGGCAGTGTACGACAGCAATACCCCCGCCGACCGTGTTATGGCCGCATAGGGTACAGGGTCGTCAAAGAACCCCTTCCAGCCTATCATGTGGGTAGTGAAGAGGTAGGGTTTGATGAGGTTGAACAGCGGCAGCTCCAGATTGCTGAGTATCGTCAGCACCACCACTATACCCATGGTGGCCACTATGGGGCCGATGGCGTTCTCGGCAAATGCCGACAGGAACATGGCCAGCGATACTATGGAAGACATGGCCAGCGAGGCAAAGCCGAATGCCGCAAAGTACCTCCAGGGTATGTCGTTCTTCAATAGCAGTATGAAGGTCTCGCTCTTCATGTTGATCATATCCCCCGTCCCGAACAGGACAATGGAGAGCAGCAATGCCACAGCTGCCAGCCATATGATCAGCAGCAGAGAGTAGATAATGCTCGCCATGAACTTCACCAGCACCAGCTCGCTGCGGCTCACAGGTCTGGTCAGTACCAGTCGCAGGGTGCCCATATTGGCCTCGCCGGCAAGTGTATCGCCTGCCACCAGGGCTATCAGTAGCGGAATGTGTATGAGCAGCGACTGCAGAATGAGGTAGGCAACCAGGTAGCCGTTCAGGATGTTGCCGTTCACGTCAAACTGCTCGGTAATGCCCTGCATGCCAAACGACAGGAAGTCCTTGCCGCCTGCGGTCATGGCCAGTTGAATGACCAGTGCTATCGCGGTCACCAGCCCGAAGCTGATGAATGTGCGCGGGCGTTTGAATATCTTATATAACTCTAACGAAAGCAGCTTAATCATTAGTAAGGGTTAAGAAGTAATTTTCTAATGAGTGTTTGGCGTGTATGCGGGTCACCTGCACGCCATTCTTTACAAGGTATTCGTTGATGGCGGGCACCTGCCTGTTGTTCACCCGGAAGGTGATCTGAGCGGGTGTGGCTGCGGTTACGTGCTGCTTCCATTCGGATGTGGCCAGCATTGCGGGTGCCGCGGCATTGTGCAGCATGTCTATCTCCACAATGGTCTCATCCGGATCGATAAGTTCTTTGACAGCGCCTTCGGTTATCTTCCTCCCTTTGTGAAGTATGAGCATGTGTGTTGCCATCTGCTCTACCTCATAAAGCAGGTGAGACGACAGCAGGATAGTCTTGCCCTGTTGCATGCTCAGCATCTGTATCAGCTTGCGTATCTCGGCTATTCCCTGCGGGTCCAGACCATTGGTAGGTTCGTCCAGTATCAGCAGCTCAGGGTCATGTATCAGCGCCACGGCTATACCCAGGCGTTGTTTCATGCCCAGCGAGTAGGTTTTCACCTTGTCTTTCTCGCGGCCTGCAAGACCCACCATTTCCAGCACCTCGTGCAGTCGTGCTGTTGGTATGTTCTGTTTGCTCAGTGCGGCAAAGATGCGCAGATTGTCCCAGCCGCTCAGGTAGTTATACAGGTCAGGCCGCTCTATGATGGCACCCACATGCGCCAGCAACCGCCTGTTGCGCGGAGTGAAATGACTTCCGTTGATGTACACCTCGCCCTGATCGGGAAAGATGAGGCCCAGCAACATGCGGATGAGTGTGCTTTTGCCGGCACCGTTCTGTCCCAGCAGACCATATACCTGTCCCCGGTTTATGGTCAGGTTCAGATCATTTACGGCAACACGCTCCCCGAACTTTTTTGTAAGGCCCCGGGCTTCAAGAATCGCGCTCATTAATAAGTGGTTTTTTACCCCGGGGTGCGGTCGAATGGTCATCGTGGGCCGGCACAATCAGAGAGTAGGGTACAAAGGTAGTCCATACAAGGGTTCATTTTGTTTAAAATTATTGAATCATTGTTAAACAAATTAAAATTTTGAAATGCAGGTCATTCTCTGGTGCTGCGCGCACTGACGGGTATCATGTTTTTTGTGTTTGCAGCAAATTAGTATTGCGTTCCGGCAGGGTAAAGGCTGTCGGCATACATATATGGCAATACTGAATCCCATCAACCTCATGAAATGGGTTGAAGAAAACAGAGAACTACTGAAGCCACCCGTGGGCAATAAGGTGGTTTACAAAGACACCGACTTCATCATAATGGTGGTTGGTGGTCCCAATTGCAGAAAAGACTTCCATTACAACGAGGGAGAGGAGTTCTTCTATCAGTTGGTGGGCGATATGGAGTTGCCCATCATTGAAGATGGCAAGGTCCGCAGGATAACGATAAAGGAAGGCGAGATATTCATGTTGCCGCCACGTGTGCCGCACTCACCGCAGCGCAAGGCCAATACGGTGGGGCTTGTGGTGGAAAGACGCAGGGCGGCATCAGAGTCCGACTCGTGCATGTGGTTCTGCGAAAGCTGCAACAATCTGCTGCACAAAGCCACCTTCCATCTGGATGATATTGTGGGGCAGTTACCATTACTCATGCAGTCGTTTTATGACGATCTGTCGCTGCGCACCTGCAATAAGTGCGGTGCGGTTATGGAAATACCTGTTCTGGAAAATAACGATAACAAATGAAACAAGCAACAATAGTAGGGAGCGGATTGGTAGGCTCCTTGTGGGCAGTTTATCTGTCGAAAGCAGGATATAAAGTAAATGTGTACGAACGCCGCCCGGATATGCGCAAAAGCGCCATGTCGGCCGGTAAGTCCATCAATCTGGCCACTTCTTACCGTGGTTGGAAGGCTCTGGACGCGGTTGGGCTGGGCGACAAGGTGCGGCAGATAGCCATTCCCATGTATGGTCGCACCATGCACCTTGCCGATGGCACAACCATCTATCAGCAATACGGAAAGGACGGAGAGGCCATTTATTCGGTTTCGCGTGGTGGCATCAATAGCATACTGATGGACGAGGCCGAGAAGGCGGGTGCAATCTATTTTCATGAAGAATGCATTGGCGCGGACACAGCGTCCGGCAGTGCCACCTTCCGCAACACCCAGACAGGTGTTGTAACTGAGGTGAAGGCTGATGTGGTCTTTGCCACAGATGGTGCATTCTCTGCCGTGCGCTACAATGCCATGCAGCGTATGGATAGATTCTCGTATAGTCAGAATTATATAGATGATGGCTACAAAGAGATACTCCTTCCTGCAAATGCCGATGGCTCCTATAAAATGGACAAGAACACGTTGCATATATGGCCGCGGGGCAGGTTCATGCTCATTGCGCTGCCCAATTTCGATGGCTCATTCACCTGCACATTGTTCATGCCGGTCGATGGTCATGAATATTGCTTCAACAATCTGTCGTCGAGGGAGAAGATCGTTGATTTCTTTAAAAACACTTTTACCGACTTCTATGAGATGATGCCCGAGGTTGCCGATACCTGGAATGATCATCCGTTGTCATCGCTGGCCATCATCAGGTGTTATCCGTGGCACTTTGGCAAAACGGTGCTTATGGGCGATGCTGCCCATGCTACTGTTCCTTTCTTTGGGCAGGGCATGAACTGCGGTTTTGAAGATT
>JAEUVY010000056.1 GCA_016786565.1 Flavipsychrobacter sp. | reverse complement strand
AGAAATAAAGACTGATCATTTTTTCAAAAATGATAAAGTAGCCGGGAGTGTGCGCTCCCGGCTTTTTCTTTTCAGGCAATAGTAGAGCCGAGCCGAATATGGTGTAACTTTCAGGCATATACCAGCGACAGTGACATCCTTCGCCAGATACAAGCAAGGCTCCTATACACTGCACAACAAAGTAGAGGTTGTGCGGGGCGGCGCCCGCTATTTCAGAATAATTGAAGAGATAGCATCCAAGGCCGTTTACTCACTACATCTCCAGACCTATATATTTGACGAGGACGAGACCGGTACAGCCGTAGCCAATGCGCTGAAGGCCGCGGCGCGGCGTGGAGTGCTGGTATATGTGTTGCTGGATGGCTACGCCTCACAAAAGCTCTCATCGGCATTTATTGATGATCTGAAAGCGGCGGGAGTGTACTTCCGTTTCTTTGAGCCTTTCTTTCGCGGTAGTTCCTATTATTTCGGCAGAAGGCTGCATCATAAAGTCGTGGTGGCTGATGGTTATTATGGTCTTGTAGGCGGCGTCAATATCAGTAACAGGTACAATGATATGGAAGACCGTCCGGCCTGGCTTGATTGGGCGATGTTTGTTGAAGGCGATGTGGCCCAACGTCTGGATAAAATATGCGTCCGCATGTGGAACCGTGGTGTGTTTGCGTCAAGATGTCTTGCCGGGTCTAATCCTTCCATGGTGTCACCGCCAGAAAAGTGCCTGGTGCGTGTAAGCCGCAATGACTGGGTATTCCGCCGCACCGAGATAACGAATAGTTACCGCATGCTGTTCACTCTGGCGCACAAAGAGATAACCATAATGACCAGCTATTTCTGGCCACCCCAGGGTATTCTGCGGCGGATGGTTATTGCCGCACGTTCGGGCAAGCGGGTGCGTGTGGTGCTGACCGGTCATGCCGATGTGCCACTGGTGAAGTATGCGGAGCGCTACCTGTATGACCGCCTGCTGCGGAACAATGTTGAGGTATACGAATACCAGAAGAATGTTCTTCATGGTAAGATAGCTATTGCAGACCGCCAATGGGCCACTGTTGGCTCTTATAATCTCAATACTATCAGTGCCTTTGCCAGTGTGGAGCTCAATCTCGAAGTACAGGATGCTGCAGTTGCCGGCCACCTTTGCGATGCTGTGGATGAGATTATATTGGCCGATTGTAAGCGCATTACCAGCCAATCGTTTGTCGCGTCAGCAGGGCCTATCAGCAGGGTGTTGTACTATCTGTCTTTTCGCATCATACAACTGCTGTTCGCTTTGTTTACCTTTTATTTCAGTCAGAAAAAGAAAGGAAGTTAGCGACCCGCTATCCTCCTCAGGAAGTTGCGGAACGCCTGTCCGTCCCACCTGGCGAAACGTCCCCGCTGAACGATCAGCTCATTGGCATCCGGAAACCCCGGATAATAGTAGAAAACGCAGTGTGATACGGAATCGTCCCATCCCAGGATCTCACCAAACCGCAGATCATTGAACTTGAGGGTGTCGTGGTTTTTTTCTACTGTATAAAAGCCATTAGAAAAACGGATCAGCTTCTCAATGTCATCCCTGTTGGGCGCGCTGTTGAGCAATGATGCGTTCCGGCAGACGAAGCGGAAGTGGGTAGGTTGTTTGTCAAATAGCGATCTGTAGCCAATGTAGTAGCCGGAATCGTGTTGGGCAACAACATACCATAAGATATTGTTCAGCGGCGTAGGCGTGCTGAAATAGCGTTCTGCCCTCGCATTTATCTTGTGCAGGTCTTTGTGTACGCGTCTGTCAATAGTGTTTTTGAAGAAGATACCCGCCACCAGGTAGGATGCGCTTAGGGTAAGGGCCGTACCGGCTATGAGCGTTCGGTTTTTGTGTGTGGTGCCCATGGCAAAGAGCGCTACCATTGCAATTGCCGGCCATATTGTAAACAGAGGGTCGGCCACAAACATGGTGTTGAAGGCCACGCGATAGTGGCTGAATGGTTCGAACCATGCAGTGCCGTACGCGTTGAATGCGTCAATGAAGATGTGAATGAAGCATTGGAAAGCCCAGAAGAATCCCCAGCGACCAAAGGTCATAGACGACTGTCGAAAGACAAGTGTCGAAAGCCAGGCCATAAGCGGACTACACAAAACAATGAAAAGGAACGAATGGGTGAATCCGCGATGGGCCAACAGGTCATTGGTGAGCGGTAGGAAGAAGGACGCAACAAAATCTATATCGGGCAAACTGTTGGCAATGGCACCTACTATCAGTGCTTTTTTGCCCAGCTCTTTTCCGGCTATTACGTGCCCTATACATGCCCCGGCTACTATGTGTGTCAGCGAATCCACTCTCGCCCAAAGTTAACGTGGTTATTTCACCATTTTTATAAGAATGGTCACTGAATTGGTGCCTTTTGTTTTATTCGGGGGCTAAATCCCCCTAAAAATACCTTCAGGTTATTATAGACTGGTAGAAGTTACACGCTTTGTTTGTCGTAGTTTTGTCTCCTTAAAAAATTCAAAAATATTATATATGCAATTGAGAAAAGGACTTATTGTTGCATTGTCGGTAATGACACTGGCGTCTTGCGGAGAACAGCAAAAGCCTGATGCGAAAATGGAAGCTGGCAGAAAGCTGCTTGATCCCGCAAACATGGACACTACCGTGCGCCCGGGCGATAACTTCTTTCTTTATGCCAACGGTGCGTGGTTAAAGAACAATCCCATTCCGAAATCAAAGTCCCGCTGGGGCAGTTTCAATGAGCTGGTAGAGAACAACAACGAAATACTGCATAAGTTGCTCGATTCTGCTGCGGCCGCATCCGGAGCACCAAAAGGAAGCAATGTGCAGATGGTGGGCGACTTTTACCGTACCGGCATGGATAGTCTGGCTATCGAGAAGGCAGGAATCACGCCGCTGGCGGGCATTCTGCAACGTATAGCTGGTATCAAAGATGCTGCCGGAGTGCTTGCCGAGGTTACTACAGAACATACTCAGGGCATCGGGCCATTGTTTGGTTTCTATGTGTCGCCGGATGATAAGAATGTTACCAAACAGATCTGCCAGTTCGGTCAGGGTGGTCTGGGTATGCCTGGTCGCGAATACTACTTCGATAAAGATGCCCGCACCACTCAGGTCCGCGATGCATACCAGAAGTACATTGTAGATATGCTTACCCTCATGGGCACAGAAGCAGCGCAGGCAAAGAAAGATGCGGCAGAAATATACAAGCTGGAATTGGCGTTAGCGGGTGCATCATACACACGCGTAGAAATGCGCAATCCTTACCTGCTTTACAACAAGCTGCATGTGGATGAGCTTACAAAAAAGACACCGGGACTTGAGTGGAAAGGTCTGCTGCAGAGCCTGAAGGTGTCTGGCGAAGACAGTGCCATTGTGGCAAATCCAAAATTCTTCACGGAAGTCGCCAAACAGTTGAAAGCGACTCCGGTAGAGACCTGGAAGAAATACCTGAGCTTCCATGTTGTGAATGGAATGGCATCATTCCTCAGTTCAGGCTTCGATACCACACGTTTCAATTTTTACGGCAAAACAATGCGTGGTCAGCAGGAGCAGGAACTCCGCTGGAAGCGCGTACTGTCGATAGTAGACGGCAACATTGGCGATATGCTCGGACAGATGTACGTTGATCGTGCCTTTAAACCTGAAGCCAAGAAGCGTATGCTTGAATTGGTGGGCAACCTGCAGCAAACTTATGCCGAGCGCATTCAGCGTTTGGACTGGATGAGTGCTGAGACCAAGCAAAAGGCGCTTGTGAAGCTGAATGGCTTTATGAAAAAGATAGGCTATCCTGATACCTGGAAAGATTACAGCAAGCTCGCTATAGGCAGAGAAGGATATGTAGCCAATGTGTTGGCGGCAGCTCAGTGGCAATACAACTTCAACGTTAATAAACTGGGCAAACCTGTTGATCGTATGGAATGGCAGATGACGCCTCCTACAGTGAATGCATACTACAATCCTGCATTCAACGAGATCGTGTTCCCTGCCGGCATCCTGCAGTATCCGTTCTTCGATGAAAACGCTGATGATGCGGTTAACTACGGTGGTATAGGTGGTGTGATAGGGCATGAAATGACCCACGGATTTGACGACCAGGGCCGTCTTTACAATGCCGATGGCAACCTCAGCAATTGGTGGACGGCAGAAGATTCAGCCAATTTCACTACCAAGGCCAATGTAGCAGTAGATATGTACGGGAAGATAGTCGCTTTGGATACCATGCACATCAACGGGCACCTTACAGAAGGCGAGAACCTCGCTGATCTGGGTGGCATAAGTATCGCTTACGAGGCGTTTAAGAAGACAAAACAGGGTAAAAGCAATGAAAAGATCGATGGTTTTACACCCGATCAGCGCTTTTTCCTCAGTTGGGCTCAGGTTTGGCGCGCCAATACCCGCCCCGAAGAGATTGCTCAGCGCCTCAAAACCGATCCGCACTCACCGTCTGAGACAAGATGTAATGTGCCTGTCAGCAATATGGAGGCATGGTACAAGGCATTTGATATTAAGCCTACTGATAAAATGTATAGGCCTGAAAACGAACGTGCTATAATCTGGTAGCAGGTTGCAGTTGCATCGTCTTTAGCAGAGGTTGGCAATTGGGTTATATGGTTTTTTTGCTGAATGTTCAGATAAGGATATTTTCAGAAAAATATTTGACCTCAGTTACCAACCTTTTTTTGGGGCTGCATGTCTATTATCTCTTGAAAACCAATTGTAAAACATACAATCGTTTGTCGATAGCCGATTAATGCATTTTGCTGTTTATCAGTTGTTTTTTCATTAAATATTTCATATTATTGCCAATTACATAAACACGACAGATATGCGTAGTTGTTTTCGTTTACTCTTTGTAGTTCTGAGTTTGTTTGCCGGTGTACGCGCAAGCGCCCAGTTGGTAGGAACAGATTGTTTCTTACAGGGTAGATATGTTGAGGTAGGTATTAATCAAATGGGTGGTTTTGGTACCTGTACGTCTCCTATGACGTATCACCCTCACGTTTGTTGCGGAACCGCAACCGCTTTTACTCCCGGCGGTAACCTTGACGCGGTATATGATTGGGGACATGATGGTTGGAGTGTAGGCTCTCCACAATTGATGGGTGTATATTCTATTCCGGGTTTCCCTCAGGAAGGTTGGTCTATACAGGTAGGTGCTACCGAATATCGTAATGGTGCATGGGGAGGTATATGTACCGGTGCCTTCGCTATTCCGGGTGGTCATACCGGTTACAGCAACACAGGAGGAACCATTAAAGGTTTCTGGAACGGTAACGTTGCCGGTCTGAACATCAGAATGGAGACCCGTATCGATACAGAAGCTTCGTGGGTGGTGATCACTGCAGTAATTCGTAACACTACAGCGGCTCCTATTGCCAACATTTACTACCAGCGTACACTTGACCCCGATAATACCTCTTTCTGGAGTGGTACACCTGTTACCCGTAACAGGATAGTACACCAGAACGAAGATGCAAGGCATAGGGTAATGGTGAGTGCGAACGGCGAAACCGGTGCTTCCGGTACAACACCTGCATATAATGCAACCAACAGTTACCTGGCACTCGCAACAAAGGACTGCCGTGCAAGGGCTTGTGTGATCTCAGGTCTTTCTCCAAGTACCACACCTTCAACTTTGTGGACAGCCATCCCGTCTGCACCGTCAGGTTCAGTTACACTGGGTGCAACCGTTGGTCAGAATAACTACGCTGATCAGGGTATATCTCTTATCTACAATCTGGGAACACTGGCCGCTTTCGACAGTACAATCATCTCTTACGCGTACATCTACAATGGCCCCGGTGGCATAGACAGTGCATTCCCCGATCCTCAGATCGTGATAAACGGAGTGCCTAAAACATCATATGCGCCACCAATACCAAACTACGATACATTCCAGGCATGTAATTCCGGCCTCGCATCTATCCCTGTAGATTTCAAATTTGCTGAAGACAAAACATGGAGCTGGAGTAAATGGACATGGTCTCCGGGTACTGGCCTCGCCAGCACTACCGGTGCTCACAATACGATCAACCTTACAGCTCTGCCTGCGTCGATCACCTACACGATCACCGGTACAGACAGCGCTACAGGTATGTTCAGCTGTCATAACAAAGTTTTCTATCTTACGATCCTTACTTGTAATGGTGCTGAAGCAAACACGCCATGTGTGGGCGACACCCTGTGGCTGAATGCCCCCGGCGATTCACTGGGCGCAACATACAAATGGTATGGTCCTGCTCCGTCAACTACCATCATCGGAACCAATCAGAAGATATTCAAATTCCCTGCTGCTATCGCTGATACAGGTAAATACACAGTTGTGAAAACAACCCCGTCGGCTGCAGATACATCAACAGTGGATGTAAAAGTGATACAGCTCCCTGCTTTGAGCCTTACATCGAATCAGCCAAACTGCGGCACAATAGTTAATACACTGAACCTGTCTTGTACTCCTGACTCTATCTGTACCAGCTTCGCATGGTCTGGACCAGGTGGATACACATCAACGCTTCAGAATCCGATCATCAGTCCGTTCGATTCCTCTATGGAAGGCGTGTACACGGTGAATGTAGTATCAGATAAGGGCTGTAAGAATACCGCGACAGTATTAGTAAAACCTGGTCCGTTTGTTGATTTCTCAATGGTAGCTATGCCGGGTTGTCCGCAGGACAGTGCCCAAATGGTGCCGTTCGGTGCTAAGAACGTAGCCTTGTATCAGTGGAATTTCGGTGATACCAAAACAGGTATCGATCCATACGAACTGCACCTGTTCAATGCTACGGTTCCGGGTCTTAAAGTACACACGGTTACGCTCACTGTTAAGAGCGCTAATGGTTGTACATATTCAACCACACGTACTGTTGATCTGAGGCATACAGTTTCTGCTGTTTACTCAACTACATCTAGTCCGTTGAATATTGCTGACACAGTGTGTCTTGGTAACGCTATCAGCTTCACCGATGCATCTACTGCCACTAAGTTCGGCGCTTCCAATCTGCCTCTTACCGCTTATGAGTGGAAGTTCGGTGATGGTTCAACAGCGTCTGGTCCTGCCGTGTCTCACAGCTACCTCGATGCATCAGTTTATTCAGCTACACTCACAGTAACGGATAACATCGGATGTTCTGATTCAGTATGGCATAACATGGTGGTTCTTCAGCCGGTTATCAGCGCAATGTCTGATACTACAGTTTGTCTGGTTCAGCCTATGTGGTTGCCAAACACAGTATCACTCCTGCCTGAAGATCTCACATTCCCTGGCTATGGTTACACTTACGTATGGAGTCCGGCAACAGGTCTGAGCTCAGCAACTGTTCAGCAGCCAAACTTCCTCGATATAGGTGTTCACACTTATACCCTTGAAGCAACCCTGAACCGCCACGGATGTAAGGCAACACACGTTACCAACATCAATTCAGTGCTGCCATCGCAGATCCACCACATGTCTATAGATACCAAGATCATGTATGGCAACAGCGTTCAGCTCTACTGCGACAGTGAGTTTGTGTACACATGGACGCCAAACGATGGTAGCCTCAACAATCCGAATATCAATAACCCGATCGCTACACCATCTGTAACAACAACCTACACGGTTTATGGTATGGATAAATACGGTTGCCGCGATACTGCTCAGGTTACCATCTTCGTAGATAGCTCTGCTACAGAACACGTGCCTACAGGCTTCACACCAAATGGTGACGGTCTCAACGATGTGTTCCGTTTCAACGGTGGTAAACACCAGAAGTTGGTGGAAATGAGGATCTTCGATCGTTGGGGTACTGAAGTATTCTACTCAAACAGCAGAGAAGTTGGCTGGGATGGTACCTACAAAGGAGTACCTGCCGACATGGGTGTTTACTTCTACACCGTGATACTTGCCCGCCCTGGTCATGCAGATAATCAGGTCTACAAAGGTGAGATAACGTTGATAAGATAACGTACGTTAATGGATAGATAATGATCCCCCCGGAGCAACTTCCGGGGGGATTTTTCTTTGCATCTTTGTTATCTTCGCAAGAGAACAATCATTATGGCACTTATAAAATCGATCTCCGGAATTCGGGGCACTATTGGCGGTACCCCCGGCAAAAGTCTCACCCCTGTTGACCTCGTTAAATTCACTACAGCCTATGGCGCGTGGATAGCATCGCAGGGTACAAATAAAAAGATAGTGATCGGCCGCGATGGCCGTATTTCTGGCGGCATGGTCCGCGATATAGTTGCAGCTACACTGCAAAGCATAGGCTGCACCGTGGTAGATCTGGGCCTCAGTACCACACCCACGGTAGAGATGGCGGTAAAGATGGAGGAAGCTGCAGGCGGCATTATCCTTACTGCCAGTCATAACCCCAAAGAGTGGAACGCCCTTAAGTTGCTGAACGCTGCAGGCGAGTTCCTGAGCGCTGCCGATGGTCAGTGGATACTAGACTATGCCGACAAGAATGAGCACAACTATGCCGACGTGAACAAACTGGGCACCCTCACCAAAGACGATTCATACATTCAGAAGCACATCGACATCATACTGCAGCACCCGCTGGTAGATGTTGCAGCCATAAAGAAGATGAACTACAAGGTGGTGGTAGATGCGGTAAATTCTACCGGAGCCATCTCGGTGCCGCCACTGTTACATGCATTGGGCGTTCAAGACGTAATTGTGATGAACGAGGAAGTGACCGGCAAGTTTGCGCACAACCCCGAGCCGCTGCCCGAGAACCTCATAGAGCTGTGCTCAACGGTGAAGAAGAAGGACGCGACAATGGGTATCGCTATCGACCCCGATGTGGACCGTCTCTGTTTTGTGTGCGATGATGGCACGTTATTTGGCGAGGAATATACCCTCGTTGCCATTGCCGACTACATACTGTCGCACAAGAAAGGCAATACCGTTTCCAACCTGTCTTCTACACGTGCGCTGCGCGATGTGACAGAAAAACACGGTGGTCAGTATTTCCCGAGCGCGGTAGGTGAGGTGAACGTGGTGCGCAAGATGAAGGAAGTGAACGCAGTGATAGGCGGAGAAGGCAATGGTGGTGTCATAGTGCCCGAGTTGCATTATGGTCGCGACGCGCTCATTGGCATCGCGCTGTTCCTCACACATCTGGCCAAGTCAGGCAAGACGGTGAAGGCATTGCGGGCTACTTATCCCAACTACTTCATATCAAAGAACAAGATAGAACTGAGTGAAGATGTGGATGTGAAACGCATCTTCGAAGAGATAAAGAAGAAATACAAGAAGCAGCCTATCAATACAGAAGATGGTCTGCGCATCGATTTCGACAGCGATTGGGTGCACCTGCGCACATCTAATACCGAGCCTATTATCCGTATCTATTCCGAGAGCGGATCGGAGACAACGGCCAACAATATTGCCAAGCGCATTATGGCCGATATCAAAGAGATGATGCTGATGAAGGCCGAATAGACGGCGGTAACAATACAAGCAGCGAGGGCGATAACGATGGTTGTCGCCCTCGCTGTTTGGTGCTATTTCGATTTCAGTTCCAGAAATACCGGGCAGTGGTCCGAGTGAACAATGTGCGGCAGTATCTCGGCATGCTTCAGCTTGGGTTTCAGCGTGTCGGTAACGTTGATGTAGTCTATGCGCCAGCCCTTGTTGTTGGCACGTGCGCTGCCAAACGCGCTCCACCACGAGTATTGGTGCGGGTCCTGATTGAAGTGTCGGAAGGTATCTACAAATCCGTTGTCGAAGAACTTGTCCATCCATGCGCGCTCTTCGGGCAGGAAGCCTGTGTAGTTCTTGTTGCGCACAGGGTCGTGAATGTCTATGGCCTTGTGGCAGATGTTGTAGTCGCCGCAAACAATGAGGTTGGGACGGGTCTTGCGCACTTCATGCAGGTAGTCGAAGAACTCGTCCAGCCATTGGTACTTGTAGGTCTGCCGGTCTTCGCCGCTGGTGCCGCTGGGGAAGTAAGCATTGATAACGGTGATCTGGCCGAAGTCGGCACGGATGACGCGTCCCTCGGCATCGCTTTGCATGATGCCGTTGCCGCACAGCACGTTGTCGGGCTTCAGTTTGGTGAGGATGGCCACACCGCTGTAGCCCTTTTTCTGGGCAGAGTAAGAGAAGACCTCATACCCTGCAGCATTGATATCAGCAACGGGTACGTCCTCACGATTGGCCTTTATCTCCTGCAGACAAATGATGTCGGCGGGGTTGGTTTTCAGCCAGTCGGTAAAGCCTTTTTTGAGGGCACTGCGTATGCCGTTGACATTATAGGTAATGATGCGCATTAGTTATCGTTTAGTCTGTGAAATTACGGAAAGTTGGCGGCTACATCATGCCTTCGTCGGCCAGGCTGAGGTGCGAATGACCGGCCACTATGATGTGGTCCAGCAGGCGAATGTCCATGAGCGCGGCGGCCTCGTTCAGCTTGCGGGTCAGCTCTATGTCGGCGGTGCTGGCCTGCTTGTTGCCCGATGGGTGGTTGTGCGCTATAATAAGCTGGTTGGCATTTTGCAGCAGGGCGTTCTTCAGTATCAGGCGAATGTCGGCGACGGTGGCGGTGAGGCCTCCGCTGCTGATGAGTTCGTGGCGCAACAGCTTGCCGGCGGTGTTTAGGTACAGCACACAGAACGACTCGTGGTTGAGGTCTTGCAGCAGTGGCATCAGTATGGGCAGGGCGTCTTTGCTGCTGCGAATGGCCGGGCGGTCCAGTCCCTCGCTCATCTGGCGGCGACGGCCCAGCTCCAGCGCGGCCGATATCGCTATGGCGCGTGCCTCGCCAATGCCCTTCACCTTTTGCAGTTCTTTTATTGAGATGCGGCCCAGCTCGCGTATGTTGCCACCGGCCAGTGCCAGTATGTCGCGGGCCAGGTCTATGGCCGACCGCTGCGGGGTGCCGCTGGCTATAAGAATACCCAGCAGTTCGGCATCGGTCAGCGCCGAGGCGCCCTTGTGCAGCATTTTCTCCCGCGGGCGTTCATCTTCCGACCAGTTTTTGATGCTTTTGTTTTCATTCATAGGGTGTGGGTGTTGCTATACTACTTCGAAGGCGGCATGGTAGAAGTTGTTTTGTGCCGATATCGGTTTCAGGTTCACATAGAAACACTCGGTGAACAGCCTGTAGGCCATAAACTCGTGGTCGTACACATTGAACTCATCAAACATGATGATGTCGCCTTTTTTGAGGTAGGGATAGAGCTGGCTCAGCGCGAAGAGGGTAGCGCTGAACAGGTCCGCGTCCATGTGAATGAGTTTGCGGGTGCTGGTCAGTTCGTCGCGGTGGGTATCTATAAAGCCGTTCAGCGTATCCTGAAAGATGCCTTTATAAAACGAAGCACGGCTGTCATTCACCTCGGGTATGGGCGACTGCATATCGCCCTTGTCAAACACACCCCAGCTTTCGGGCAGTCCTTCAAACGTATCGAAGCCATGAAAGCGCGATGCGGCATTGCGGCACGTGGCCAGCCACCATTTGAAAGAGTTGCCGCTGGCCACACCAAACTCCAGATAACACACCGGTGTGTCGGTGAGGCGGTAATGATCGGCAATGGCGGTAAAGCTCTTCAGGCGGTCGTCGTAGTGGCGAACCGGGCGGTAGAAGTCGTTGGTGAGTAACTGCGCTTTTTTGTTCTTGTGCACCCACGATGTAAGCAGGTTGAAGTTGTAGATAAATCCAAACAGCTTATTGAAGGGCTGGAAGATCTGCAGCAGACGGGTGGCCAGCAGAAAGTCCTTGGTGAACTTGATAATACGTAGTTGGGTGGTGCGTAATGACATTGTGTGTTTGTAAAGCTTCAAAAATACCTAAATAAGTGCAAGGTTTCACCTGCGGCCTCAGGTGGTGCTGTCGGTGAGCCATTGCGGGGCTGCAGGTGGCGTGTAGTTGGCCATCATGTCCAGCAGTTCTTCCAGGGTATCGGCAACCATCAGTATAGACGCCGTGGTCTCGCTCAGGAAGCCGTCCTGTACCATCAGCGTGCACAGTGCCTTCAGTGGTTCGTAGTAGCCGTTCACGTTCAGCACGCCTATGGGGCGTGTATGCAGGCCCAGTTGTGCCCATGTCAGCATCTCAAACAGTTCTTCCATGGTGCCCCAGCCGCCGGGTAGTGCTATCACGCCATCGGCCAGGCGGCTCATGGTCTGCTTGCGCTCGTGCATGGTGTTCACCACTATCATCTCGGTGATGCCATCGTGGGCTATTTCTTTGGTCTGCAGGAAGGTAGGTATCACACCCGTTACACGGCCGCCGTGTTGCAGGGCGCCATCGGCAACAGCCCCCATAATGCCTACCTTGCCCCCGCCAAATATCACTTCTATGCCGCGCCTTGCCAGCAGCGCACCCACATCCCATGCGGTTTCGCGGTATATATCGGCATAACCATCAGAGGCACCGCAAAAGACTACGATCTTCTTCATATCAATGTTATTACGGGTCAAAGATAGTGTTTGGGAATTGGGAATTGGGAGTTGGGAATTAGGAGTTGGGAATTTGGGAGTTGGGAATTCAAGACTGGTCTACGGGAGCATATTCTGGAGTTTTGTAGTGATATAGAATATAATTCTGCAATAGCTGTGTTCTCTGAGTGTCATTTACACTTATTCAATTCTGTTTTTTCAAATTCAGGTGGGTGTGAGTATTTCGAAGCATTCTTGAATGAGTCAACGATAAAGAACTCAACATCTTTATAATTTTCTGTGTCACCGAACGAAAAACCACAAAACCCCCAGTCAATGATCCCTACTCGATTCGGATTTCTCAAAAAGAAGTCATTTTCTGAGTCTGAGTTGCTTTGCCACGGCCAACGAAGTAGTGTGTCTACTGGGTTTCCCATGTTGTCAATTCGGATAAAGACGACATCACTATCGATTTCGTGCAAAGCCCAACTCAAGTGCTCTCTAAGAGTGAATTGAGTTTTAAGTATACCGCAATTTGGTATCCTGTATATCCTTCGATCGTTTAAATGCTCCTCTTTTTGACCGTCTTTTTGATTATACAATATTGCAACCTTTCCAATGTAATCTTTCGGAATCAGGGTGGTTTGCTTTTGAGAGGATCCCAGGCACCCCTGAAGGAACCATGCACCAGCAACCAATGCGAACATTCTAATTACTGTTATTACACTTTTCATAGAAGCAATTTTTTTTGGCGGTGGCAGTTCCTTTATTCACATTCTCGTAGGTCACTCATTTCAAACGACATTACACGATACCGGTCTAAGTTTTTCAGCGAATCTACCACATAGTACTCAACATCATCGTAAGTCTCAGACCTGGTTGAGTCGCTGACGCTGAAATCGCCATAGGTCCAATGATCCACGTATACTTTATTCTGGTTCCTGCTAAAGAAGTCACTAAATTTCTTGTTGTCAAACTCAAAATCTAAGGGCAAAAATGGTATTGTATCAGTCACCCTATCAGACTTGTCAACGTAAACAAAGATCACGCTGCTATTTATTTTCTCAATGTCATAAGTTACTTCATAGGGTCTCTTGAAACGGGTTTTTAATATTCCGCATTCAGGAATTCTATAGACGCGTCTGCTTCCTGTGTATTCTCTTTCTTTTCCATCACCTTGCCCAAATAATACAGCGACTTCACCGGTGTAGTGTGCAGGCAGATAATGAATCTCGTCATCCGGTTTTATGCAACCGGCAACAACCAACAGAATTAGAAGAAATAGTAGTCTATAGTTCGGTTTTGCATTCATTTTAGGGGCGATCTGGTTTGTTTTATTATGAGTTTATAGTAAATAACATACACGCATTATCCCTGCCGTTCTGCAGGGCATCCAGAACTAAAGATAAAATACGTTCTCTGAACCATTTCATTTTGAGACCTTCCATCTCTCACTACCAACGCTTGTGTCGTGATAGCGTAACTTTTTTAGGAGCATAACAATCGCCGTCAGTTGGGACCTTGGTGATTTCCCAGATTAAACTGGTGTCACCAATTAGTCTCAGAATTGCTGTTCCATTCTTGGCATCAAAAAAGCTATTGAATTTCACTTTGGCCACTCTTGCACTACCAGTGCCTGATATATTGTATTCGCCGAGTGCGCAATCAATGCGATTCCCTTTGTCAACTATCGAACAATAATATCCATACAAGGAATCACCTGAAGATTCTAGGCTGAGCATAAAGGTGCTGGAACCCGCAGTGTTGATCCAGTACCATTTACCCAACATACCCTTATCTACATTTCTTTGCGGAACGAACGATGCTGATACAATTCCAACGATGAATAGCGTAATAGCAAGAGACCTGTGTAGTTTCATTTCTATGTTTTTCTGACAGAGTTTGTGGCATTTTAAATTAATAACTATCTATGTCCCCAAGAGCATCCGGAATAGTAGTAAGGTCCGTTATGTGAACATCTACATCTCTTAGAGGTAAACCAATTCACGCTGCCTAGTTGGCTTTGTTTTCTCAGTATTTCAAATTTATGCTATTCGCTCCAAATGGATTGTTTGAACATTTCTCAACGCCCCCTCTGTAAACTTCGGTCATTTATGATCTGTCGGAATGGTAAATGGCCCCCAATAACTTTCTATCATACTACACAAAACGCACTATCATAGATTTTCGTCCTTGCACCTTTCTGTGATTTGGCAGAAATTTATGTAGCGGGAGATAGGCAATGGGTTTTGTGCCTGAAAAACAGGATTATCAGACAAAATTGTAAACCAATTTCAGGAAGATTCAGGGATGCAGGTGAGAAGCAAAAGGGAAGTAAGTGAGAAGAAGTGCGCAGGTTTTGCGCAGTTTTGGGAAGCAGTGGGAAGCGCAGCTTCCCACCTTTTTATTGACAATCAGTGATTTAGCTAAAAGGCGGGAAAAAGAAAAAATTCTGTCCGGAACGCATTCAGGAGGGAAAGGCGGTGAGGCGTATCTATAAAGACATATCCACAAAATGTTTCAGAGGCTATGAGCGTTGCGGTGGTGTGGGTAAATTTGCGGGATGGAGCGTGAGTAGTGGCGGGTGTTGACCCTGAAAATTGCTTTTGCCATGAACCGTATAGACAGATTGTTCGGGATACTGACGCTGCTGCAGTCGCGCAGGTATGTGCCCGCCGAAAAGATAGCCGAGCGTTTTGATATAAGTGTGCGCACGGTGTACCGCGATGTGAAGGCGCTGTGCGAGCAGGGTGTGCCGGTGAGCTTTGAGGCGGGGAAGGGATATTTTGTGGTGCAGGGTTATTTTCTGCCGCCGGTATCGTTCAGCACAGAGGAGGCCAATGCGTTGCTGCTGTCGGAAAGTGTGGTGGCGGCCTTTACGGACCGGTCCATACAACAACACTATGCCACGGCGCTGCACAAGGTGAAGGCGGTGATGAAGACCCGGGACAAACAACGGCTGGAGGAGCTGGACAATAAGATAAAGCTGCAACTGCCGGCCTGCATAGACCACAGCTATGAATACCTGTCGGGCCTGCAGCAGGCCATATCGGACAAAACGGTGGTGGAGATCTGCTACCGCAATCTGAAGGACGAAGAGTGTGTGCGGCGGGTGGAGCCGATAGGTCTTATCTTCTACGCGCTGAACTGGCACCTGATAGCATGGTGTCATGTGCGGGCCGACTATCGCGACTTCAGGGTGTCACGCATCAGGTCGCTGCGTAACTGTGGCGTGCCCTTTACCCGCACCGATCATGTGGCGGTGGGAGACTATATGAAGGGGCTGCCGGTAGATTATTAGAAAAAATATTTCGGAGGGCGGAAACAGACTGCCATAGGGTTGTCAGTAGGGGGTAGGAGCTTTGTGGTACAATAAAACAATCTACCTATGCAGATCATTCCAATGCTGCTCAAAGAAATGGAGCAGGAAGCCCAAACCACCCGCAAGATGCTGGCGTGCATTCCCGATGACAAGTATGACTGGCAGCCACACCCGCGCAGCATGAAGGTGCGTGCGCTGGCTACCCACATTGCCGAGTTGCCCGGCTGGGTGACCGTGGCGCTGACCACCAGCGAACTTGATTTTGCCACCAGTCCCTATGAGCCCGTGCCGGTGAACAACACAGCAGAATTGCTGGCCTACTTTGAAAAGACGCTGGCCGACGGCCGCGCCCACCTGGAAAAAGCTACTGAAGCCCAACTGGAGGATATGTGGACGCTGCGCAACGGCGACCACATAATAAGCACAACCAGCAAGGCCGAGGTGATAAGGATGGCCTACTGCCAGATAGTGCACCACCGTGCGCAGCTGGGCGTGTTTCTGCGCCTGCTGGACGTGAAGATACCGGGCAGCTATGGCCCCAGCGCCGATGAGATGCCCCTGAAGTAATGACCTGTGACCCCACCCATGAAAGCGACGCCTCTGCGGGATCTTCCCGCGGAGGCGTATTGTTTGGAGGTAGTGTTGATACAGATTTAACCCATAAGTGATTTTTGTATAGATATAATGCGTACCTTTGCACGCTGAAAAAAGGAGAGACCTCTCCCCGGCCCTCTCGGAAGTAGAGGGTGAAGCAGAAGGAGCGCAGTGCCTCGCGTTCGGTCGCAAATAAGGAAAGGGTCAGTACTAACATCAGAACAAAGTCCTTCAGCGACCTCATAAAACAAGGCTGAATAACAATAGTATATGGATATCAGGAATATAGCGATCATTGCGCACGTCGACCATGGAAAGACAACATTGGTTGATAAAATATTACACAGTACGAACGTTTTTCGTGACAATCAGGAAACGGGCGAGCTGATCATGGACAGCAACGACCTGGAGCGTGAGCGCGGCATTACCATTCTGGCAAAGAATGTGAGTGTTACTTACAAGGGAGTGAAGATAAATGTGATAGACACGCCGGGTCACGCCGACTTTGGCGGAGAAGTGGAGCGTGTATTGAAAATGGCGGACGGTGTGTTGCTGCTGGTGGATGCCTTTGAAGGCCCGATGCCACAGACACGCTTCGTGCTGCAAAAGGCGCTGAACCTGAACCTGCATCCGATAGTGGTGATCAACAAGGTGGATAAGCCAAACTGTCGCCCGGATGAGGTGCATGACGCGGTATTTGAACTGTTCTTCCAGCTGGATGCTACTGAAGAGCAGCTGAACTTCCCTACACTGTATGGTTCATCAAAGCAAGGTTGGTTCAACACATCTCTGGAACCAACAACCGACATCACTGCGGTACTGGACACTATCCTGGAGAAGGTGCCTGCACCAACAGTGGTGGACGGACCGGTACAGATGCAGGTTACATCGCTCGACTATTCTTCGTTCCTGGGCCGTATCGCTATCGGAAAGGTAGTAAGGGGCACTTTGAAAGAAGGTCAGTCTGTGATGCTGTGCAAGATAGACGGCACTATGGTGCGTAGCAAAGTAAAAGAGCTGTATGTATTTGTGGACATGGGCAAGAAGCGCGTGACCGAGGTGCAGTGCGGCGATATATGCGCGGTTGTGGGTATTGAAGGTTTCCAGATAGGTGAAACGATCGCTGATGCGGAGAATCCGGAAGCGGTAGCCATCATTCCTATCGATGAGCCTACAATGAACATGCAGTTCAGCATCAACAACTCGCCTTTCTTTGGTAAGGAAGGTAAGTTTGTGACGAGTCGCCACATCCGCGACAGGTTGATGAAGGAACTGGAGAAGAACCTGGCCCTGCGTGTGCAGGAGACCGATGACGCTGATAAGTTCCTGGTGTATGGTCGTGGTATCCTTCACTTGAGTGTGTTGGTAGAGACGATGCGTCGTGAGGGTTATGAGCTGACTGTAGGACAGCCGCAAGTAATTGTAAAAGAGATAGACGGTAAGAAATGCGAGCCGTATGAGGTGCTTGTGGTGGACGTGCCATCGGAGTTCAGCGGCAAGGTGATAGACCTGGTAACGCAGCGCAAGGGCGAAATGCACATCATGGAGACCAAGGGCGAAATGCAACACCTGGAGTTCGACATCCCATCGCGTGGTCTGATAGGTCTGCGTTCGCAGATGCTGACCAACACTGCCGGAGAGGCAGTGATGGCGCACCGTTTTGCAGAGTACAAACCATGGAAGGGCTTTATACCTGGCCGTAACAATGGAGTGTTGCTGGCAAAAGCGGGTGGCCCTGCAACCGGTTATTCGATTGACAAACTTCAGGACCGTGGTGCTTTCTTCATCGATCCGGGACAGGAAGTATATGGTGGTCAGATCATAGGTGAGCACATCAAACCGGGAGATCTGGTGGTGAACATCGTAGAGACCAAGAAGCTGACGAACATGCGTGCGAGCGGTACCGATGATTCGGTGCGTATTGTACCTAAGATACTGATGACACTGGAAGAGTGCATGGAATACATTCAGCAGGATGAGTGTATAGAGGTGACACCACAGAACATCCGTCTGCGTAAAATAATGCTGGACGAAGAAGACCGCAAGAAATACCAGAAGATGATGAAGTCTGAGGCGTAGACCTCTCCCCGGCCCTCTCCGAAAGAGAGGGTGGTGGGTTGTAGGTGTAGTTATGCTAATGGATTTTAGCCTTGGTAGAATCACTGATAATAATTGAGGATACAAGAATGCCCCGGTTTTCCGGGGCATTCCTTTTTATGGGGGCATAGCTGAAATGTGTTTTGTGTTGTATATTTAGGTACACTAAATCTATCATCATGGCACACATCATCAACAGGGCCAACTTCTTTCAGGTTGTAAGGGGTGGTCTTTTCAACGGCACTTTGAAACAGGCACAGGTAAACGGCATGACCGCCATTCTGGACGAATGGGAAAAGAACTATGCCAACAGCGACGACCGTTTTCTGGCCTACATGCTGGCCACCACTTTTCATGAAACGGCCACAACTATGCAGCCCATTGCTGAATATGGCAAGGGTGCAGGCAGACCCTACGGCAAACCCGATGCGGTAACGGGCAAGGTGTATTACGGTCGGGGTTTTGTGCAGCTTACGTGGAAGGCCAACTACGACAAGTTTGCCAAGCTGCTGAAAGTAGACCTGCTGAACAATCCTGATCTGGCGATGGACCTCACCAATGCCACGAAGATCATGTTCGTAGGTATGACCAAGGGCATGTTCACCGGCAAGAAGCTGGCCGACTATTTTGCCGGTGACACGGAAGACTGGGTAAATGCCCGCCGCATCATCAATGGCACTGACAGGGCACAGCTCATTGCAGGGTACGGAAAGGTGTTTTACGGCGCTATTTCTTACCGAACGGCTTAGGGTAGGGTTGCGGTTAAGGATATTTTAAAAAATATATAACCAATGTCGGTTGAGGAATAATATCGGTCTATATGCGTTTGGTTTTGTATGTGACTGAATATTAATTAGTTGTGAAGGAGAGTTTTTGAAAGTGCCTATTTTGTTGGGCTTGAGGATGTTTCTCTGAGTACTGATGCCTGTTCCTTGCCCCACCTTTTTAATGGATTTTCTGTCTAATTTGTAATGGATTAGCTGTTGTAGGTGGTTGTTTCGCTGAAATACCACCGGCAGTTGATCAATTACCCTTTTGATAGAAAGCATATGAAATTGCGCAATTTACTTTTGGTGGTGGCCGCCATGTTCGGGTGGGCCGGTGCAGATGCACAGCTGGTTGGAACGGACTGTTTTCTGCAGGGACATTGGGTAGAGGTAGGTATTAACCAGATGGGTGGTTTCGGGACATGTACCTCTCCAACGACCTATCATACGCATTCCTGTTGCTATCCGACGGTTTTGACGTTTACCCCCGGTGCCGCTATGGATATGAGTTATGACTGGGGGCATGACGGCTGGGGCACAGGTTCTCCGGCATTGATGGGGCCATACAGTCAGCCAGGTTATCCGCAGGAGGGCTGGAGTTTGCAGGTAGGCGCCACAGAGTACCGGAACGGTGCCTGGGGCGGATTGTGTACGGGTGAGTATGATGTACCCGGCACGATGACGGGCTACTCGAATTCCGGCGGTGTGGTAAAGGGTACATGGACCGGTGGTGTGGCAGGGCTGGCGCTGAGGCAAGAGACGAGAATAGATACTGAAGGATCCTGGATCATCATTACCACCATTATCAGAAACACTACAGCGGCACCTATTGCTGACATTTATTATGAGCGTACGCTTGATCCGGACAATGTGTCTTTCTGGGGTGCAGGGCCGGTCACGAGGAACAGGATCGTGCACCAGAATGAAGATGCACGGCACTGCGTGATGGTGAGTGCAAACGGCGAGTCGGCGGGTTCGGCAACTGTGCCTGCTTACGACTCAGTGAACAGCTATCTGGCGCTTGCTACAAAAGACTGCAGAGCCAAGTGTGGTTATCTGTCGTCCGGCCTTACGCCTACAACTACTCCCGCATTCCTGTGGGCATTACCAACCACTACACCTGCCATCGGCGCATTGGGGTCTAACAATCTTGCAGACGTGGGTATCTGGCTGACATTCAACATCGGTACAATTGCTGCGAACGATAGTGCTGCAGTTTCATACGCATACATATTTGACCGCAAAACCAGTATTGACAGTGCTTTCCCCGACCCGAGGATCGTTATCAATGGTGTAGAGAAGCTGTCAGAGTTTCCACCAACGCCTGACTACGATACCTTCTCAGCGTGCACTACTCCGGGTCTGACAGTGTTGCCGGTGAGCATCAAATATGGCGACGAGCGTTGCTGGACGTGGGGTAAGTGGACATGGGCTCCATCGACGGGGCTTGCAAGTACTACAGGTGTAACCAATAACATAACGATTGCTGCACTGTCCGGTCCCACTACGTTCACTATAACGGGTACGGACAGCTCAGTGGGTATGTATTCATGCAATACAAAGGTCTTTTACCTGACGGTGTTCCCATGCTTCAGTGCAAGCAGTAATTCGCCTGATTCGGCGGCAATATGTGAGGGAGATACATTGCACCTTTATTCGCATGGAGATTCGCTGGGCGCATCCTATTTATGGTATGGTCCGGGTCTTGTGGGCGCGGCTATAGGGGCTACTCAAAATATGTTCAAGCACCCGTCCATTATGGCTGATACAGGGTGGTATTATGTGATCCGAACGATAGGGACTTCCAGTGACACTGCAAGCACACATGTGATGATAAAGAAACGCCCGTATGTGACGGCGACGTATAATCCGCCGGTATGTTCGGGCAATCCGTTGCTCTTGTATTCAAATCCGGATTATTCGGGTGAGACATGGAGCTGGTCGGGCCCTCTGGGTTATACATCAACTGCATCAGACCCAACAATTCCGGGCGCAATTACGGGTATGACAGGCGACTATAAGGTGATCACCAATCTGAACGGCTGTATAGATAGTGCCACAGTGACGGTTGCTGTCGATACGACACCTGCCGTTCCGATAGTGAGCAGTAATTCGCCTGTGTGTGCGGACTCGACATTGTTCCTGACGAGCTCTACTGCGACCCCGGGTGTGACCTATAGCTGGACGGGTCCATCGGGCTTCACATCAACGTTACAGAACCCGAGCATACCAAGTGTGACCGCAACTAATGCAGGAACGTATTCGGTAACTGTAAGCCGCGGAATATGCAATAGCTCAGCATCGACCGTTGTTTCTGTGAACGTAACACCTGTACCTATTGTAGGCAGTAACTCTCCGATCTGTTCGGGTGGATCATTGAATCTAACGTCAACGGGGCTTCCGGGGTCAACGTTTGCCTGGTCGGGGCCGCTTGGCTTTACATCAACACTGCAATATCCGTCTATCAGTCCGGCGATAACGGCGAACAGCGGAACGTATTCTGTTGTGGTTACGCTGGCCGGTTGTCCATCGCAGATCATAACTATCAGTACGGTTGTTGATAGCACTCCTGAAGTTCCGGTGGTTTCTACAAACAGTCCCGGCCCTCCGGGCGCTACAATCTGTCAGGAGGATACACTGATGCTATTTGCCAACTCAGGCACGGCAGGTGTGTCTTATTCATGGACCGGCCCTAACTCGTTCACATCATTTGCGCAGAACCCGATAATATACGGAGCTACTCCGCTGGCATCGGGTGTGTATACAGTGGTAGTGGGTCTGGGTTCATGTACGGTATCGGCGACGGTATCGGCCACGGTGACGCCGACGCCACCCATAACGTTATCGAGCAATTCGCCGATCTGTTCGGGTGATGCGGACTCGGTGCAGTTGTTTGCAACAAGTAACCCCGGAGCGACCTTTACGTGGACAGGACCGTATACGTTCTTCTCAAGCGCGCAGAACCCTGTGCGTACACCGGTGAGTACAGAGCATGGCGGCACCTATATAGCTACCGTGTTGTGGGAGGGTTGTACGAATCAGGCTTCAATAAAAGTAGTGGTGAACCAAACGCCTACGCCGCCATGGGTGAAGTGGCTGACCTACTGTCAGTACTATGATGCGCCTTATCTGCAGGCAGTGGGTAGTAATCTGCTGTGGTACACATCGGCAGGTGGTGGTGTGGGTAGCACGGCTCCTCCGAAACCATCGACAGATGTAGTGGGTATCAGGTTCTACTGGGTGAATCAGACGGTTGCCAACTGTCCGAGCGCGATCGATTCTATAAGGGTGGTGGTGAACCCGACCCCTACGGTAACGGTGACATCAGACACAACGGTATGTCCGTGGGATTCTGTGATGCTGAGCGCGGTGAATCCTGATGTGATAGCGTACTATCAGTGGTATCCATCGATGTATCTGGATAATACGACGAAGGCGAATGTAACAGTGCGCCCTGAGACGAACATGGAATACTTTGTGGTAACGACGAACATGTACGGATGTACTGACACAGCGAGTGTGCGCATCAATGTGAAAGAGAATGCGGTATTACATCTGCCTGATTCGGTACAGTTATTCCCGGGTGAGTCATACCAGATAGAACCATCGACGAACTGTACGAGGTTCAGCTGGACGCCATCGGGAGGCTTGTCGGGCAAGTTTATTGCCAATCCGCTGGCGACCCCTGAAGTGAGCACGAAGTATGTAGTGACAGGTGAAACGGAGTGGGGTTGTATCAGCCGCGACTCTATCAAGATCAACATAGCAGATGAGTCGGTGATCACGATACCGAATGCATTTGCGCCGGGATCGGTGAACAACCTGTTCAAACCACATCTGCGTGGTCAGGCGATACTGAAGTACTTCAGGGTGTTTGACCGTTGGGGCGTGATGGTGTATGAATCGACACAGATGGGCAGCGCAGGTTGGGACGGAACGTACAAAGGCGTTCCGCAGCCGGTGGGTGTGTATGTGTATGAGGTGAGCGCGGT
>JAEUVY010000041.1 GCA_016786565.1 Flavipsychrobacter sp. | reverse complement strand
GATTGACGGTTCCTTAAAGCAATGCTCAGGTGCAGGTTTGAACACTAAAAAGCCATGTGCTATGCTGCCTTAGCCTATTTCTTCAAAGTTCCGACTTGTCACTGGCTTTATGATTGAGGTGCAACCTAATATCCTCTCAGGATGACAAATGGTTGTGTATTCTTGTGACGAGATATCGGTACTTTAGCGGTTGTTATGGGAAAGAAAAAGACCTATCGTTTTGATGCTGTTGTGGAGCTACGGGAAGGCGACCTGAAGTCGTGGTTCGTGAGGTTTCCGCACTCGGTAGAAGAGGAATTTGGTACACGATCATCGGTGCGCATAACAGGCACTATGAACGGACACCCCATAGACAGAGCTTTAATACCCATGGGCGACGGCAGCCACTACATTGTGCTGAACACCGAAATGCGCAGGAAAATGGGCCTTCGTGCCGGCAGCCCTGTGGCGGTGATCATCGCAGAAAACGACAAACCCGAAGAACTGGAACTACCCGAAGAACTTGCAGCCTGCTTTGAAATGGAACCTGAAGCACAACGGCTTTTTGAAGGCCACATACCCAGTGTGCGGCGCAATGTGGTGTACTGGATAGCCAGCGCCAAAACACCTGAAACGCGCGCCAAACGTGCCGCCGAAATGCTGCACCGCATTATGACAGGGACACTGAGGAGATAAGGGAATTGGGGGTTGGGAATTGGGTGTTTGGAATTTGGAATTAGGGATGGAATTTGGCTTTTGGTCCCGAATGCTTTCGGGATGGATTTGGCTTTTGGATTTTGAAATTTTCTCTTTGGAATTTTAATACATGAGGTGCTTGCGCGAGGTGTCGTTCCAGCCGGCTTGACTCTCGTACTCTACAAAATATATCTTCAGATCGGCCTGAGAAGCATAGTCGGTAAAGAACACTTTCTTTTGTGCCTGCGACGCGTATTCTGTAAAGAACCAACGCCCGTCGTTGCTACCCGCCTGCGACGAATACTTTACTTTATACACTTTCAGATCGGCCTGTGAGGCATATTCTACCACAAAGACCTTCACATCGGCCTGAGAGGAATACTGCACAGAGAATACTTTCTGCGCCCGGGCAGAAAATGTGGCTAACAACGCGATAATGATGGTGAGGTGTTTCATATTGTGAAGGTACGAACTAATGAAATGTGGTTGTCTGAACCTGCCTATAGGCAGGCAAGCTAAAATTTATAGGATTGAAGGATGATAAGATGCAGAATCTAGCTAAACACAAAGGGCACGAAGGGTGGCACAAAGAACACGGATAGACAACCAGGATCCAGGCACAAAGAAATCCTGCACGCGTTAGCTAAACACAAAGGGCGCGAAGGTGGCACAAAGGACACTAATGCCCAATTTCGATTGACACAAAAGGATTGCGGTACAGGAATGAAATGTTGTGCCGGGGACTAAGCTGATCAGAGCTTTATGAGATCGTCGGTCTGGGCGTCGTAGAAGTTGTATTCAGTGAGGGGCGAATCGTTGTCGGCTATCACTTTCAACTTTACGGTGTGTGCTTTCTCCCACTTTTTAGCAATGGAAGGTTTCAGAATGTTGCCCTTGGTGAGGTATGCCTCCAAGATGGGGTGTACACTCAGTTTTAGTTTGCGCATTCCCTGGCTCACTACATACTTCAGGTCTTTCTCAATATCATCGGCCAGCAGAATAGACGGACCTATTTTGCCGGTTCCGCGGCATGTAGGACATTCTTCGGCAGTAGTGATGTTGATCTCGGGACGCAGGCGCTGGCGCGTGATCTGCATAAGCCCGAACTTGGATATAGGCAGTACGGTGTGACGGGCACGGTCGGTGGCCATGAGGTTTTCTACCGCATCGAGCAGTTGCTTGCGGTTCTCGGCCAGCTTCATGTCTATGAAGTCTATGATGATGATACCGCCCAGGTCGCGCAGGCGCAACTGGCGCACTATCTCGTTTGCGGCCTCAAGGTTAGTAGCAAGGGCATTCGCCTCTTGTCCGGCCTCGGGGCTGCGGGTACCGCTGTTCACATCAATAACATGCAGTGCCTCGGTATGCTCTATGATGAGGTAGGCACCACTGTTGAGGTTCACGGTCTTGCCAAACGCGGCTTTCACCTGCTTGGATATACCGTAAGTATCAAAAATGTTCTGCTGTGCTGTGTGCAGGCTTACAATATCTTCCTGACCGGGCGATACGCGTGAGATATAGTCGCGGGCCACGGTCATGAGGTTCTTGTCGTTGGTAACAACCTTCTGGAAAGAATCGTTGAGCAGGTCGCGCAGGATAGACGTTGTCTTGTCCTGTTCGCTCTGTATCATCTGCGGAGCCTTGGCACCCTTCAGGTTGTTCTGAATGCTCTTCCACATCTTCTCCAGCTCCAGTATGTCGGTATGCAGCTCGGCAGTATTTTTACCTTCGGCGGCAGTGCGTACAATAACACCGAAATTGCGGGGCTTAATGCTCTCCACAATACGCTGCAGGCGCTTGCGCTCCTCGGCAGAATGTATCTTGCGCGAAACGGCCACCACGTCGTTGAACGGAGTGACCACCACAAAACGACCGGGCAGCGATACCTCGCAACTGAGGCGCGGACCTTTTGAAGAAATGGGCTCTTTGAGCACCTGAACCAGCACCTCGGGCTTTCCGTTGAACACCTCTGTGATCTTACCGGTCTTCATGATCTCCGGCTCGTTCTTAAAACGGCTGAAATCGTCGCCCCAGTTAGCATTGCCTTCTACGCAAGCCTTGGTAAACTTGAGCAGGGAACGTAGGTAAGGACTGAGATCGGTATAATGCAGGAAGGCATCTTTTTCGTAACCAACATCTACAAATACGGCATTGAGCCCGGGCATGAGCTTCTTGATCTTGCCGAGGTATACGTCTCCTACGGCAAATTGCCCCTGCCCACGCTCGTAGTGCAGTTCGACCAGCTTCTTGTCTTCAAGAAGCGCGATCTCCACACCCTCGCCAGATGCATTGATTACTAATTCTTTGTTCATTGGAATGTACCAAAACGGCCCCAAGCTGCGCGCATGACACCTGACGGCACCATGCCTGAACGCTGTAATAATAACCTGCACATCATACGCGGCGCCATGCGCTACATATGATGTGCGGTATAAATAACGGCAGCTTTATAAAAGGAAGCAGCGGGAGTTATAGCCTACTTGTTCTTCTTATGACGGTTCTTCCTCAAACGCTTTTTACGTTTGTGTGTAGCTATCTTATGACGTTTCCTCTTTTTACCACAAGGCATAATATGAGTTTTTAAAAGTTACTTTAATGAATTTATGTGCTGGTCGATCTCGCGGCTGAATTCGGGGTTATTCACCACCTTTTTACATCTTTCGAGCATCTCGATCGCCTTTTGTTTATTTCCTGTTTCTTCGTAAGCCTGAGCAAGGAAGTATAATGCTTCTTTGTTATCGGGCTCTTTTGTCAGTACTGTCTCAAAGCGTTTTACGGCTTTATCGAACTGTCGTGACTGGATCGACATCCGTCCGAGCAACATATTTGCCGGGACATTGTCGGGTTTTTCTTTTGTTACTGCCAGTGCCATCTGCACACCTTTCATAGGTTCCGAAGTTCCCTGAATGTATGCCGAAGCCATTGTCAGCCGGGCTTCTTCATTGTCGGGGTGGTCTTTTAAAACGCGCTCCAGACAAGCGATCGCCTCATTGGCCTCCCACATCTGCAGGGCACGGTCTTCTTCGTGTTCCAGCAGTTCCAAAAATAATTGGGCTGCAAAGGTGAGGCTTTTTTCGGAATTTTCCAATTTGGCGGCTTGCGCTTTATAGAAAACCGCTGTAGGATACTGTTTATTACGTTCCCACACACCGGAAAGGCGTGTAAAAACAGCAGCCATCCGCGAGGAGTCGCGAATGGCCGTGAGTTCGTTTTCGATAGCTGTTACCGAGTCGGCTGCAGCTTTTGCAAGCTGTTTGCGGGCACCGGCGAGTATGGCATCGAAAGATGCAGCACTCATAGTGTTAGGACCCTGGGCACCGCCGGCTGCTGCCATAGGGGCAGGCTCGCTTTTCTTTGGCGGAACGGTATTTCCTCCCCAGTATAAAAGTGCGATAAGTATGATGCTGACCGCAATTGCGATGTAGTGTGTTGCCCTCAATTCTGAAATCAATTTGCGGGCAAAGGTACGGAACGGTCGCTACACTGCAGGCCCAAGTTGTTGCTACTAAATTAGTCGGCCATGTCGGCTTCCTTGTGTTCTACCAGCTCGTGTGCCGATTCTTTAACGGCCTGTACGAACTCTTTTGCAGGTTTGAACGCAGGAATAAAATGCTCCGGTATGTCAACGGCCACATTCTTCTTGATGTTGCGACCCACTTTTGCAGCACGCTTCTTGAGGATGAAACTGCCGAAGCCGCGAACGTAAACCGGTTCTCCTTCAACAAGAGATGTCTTTACTTCCTTAAAAAATGCTTCGAGCGCTACAAGGATATCTACCTTAGGGATTCCTGTTTTTTCGGCTATGCTGCCTACGATGTCTGCTTTCCTCATGGTCTAACTGTTTTAAAATGTGAACGTTATGTAGTTGAAAAGACAATTATCACGCCATGTTTTGCCAAAGTGCCAAAAATGAGCCCATTTATTAACAATCAGTTGCTAAACGTTTTGCAAATAATTACAAACTAACTGATAATCAGCTAACAAAGATTTACAATAAATTATCTTTTACAAGAACAAAAATACGAAGAAAATGAAACAGAAAAGCAATAATGCATAAAACGCTCAAAATGTGTGGAATGCAGTGTGGAGTATTTTCCCCAAAATGGGGTGCAGAAAAAGAGTGCAGCAACTAATGAAAGCGTACATCGGCCGAATAGGGCATAACAGCCACCTGAAACCGCTTGCTGCTGACCGGCTGCAACGTATTGAGGCTGTACACACTATACCAGCCCGCCCTGCCGCCGCAGGCTGTGGCGTGGTGGGGGGCAGGCCCATCGGGGTTGGCATTGCTGCTGGCCACGGTGAACTGACCCGTGCGGTCGTCTACACATATACCATGCGGCTGATAAAAATCGCCATAGATCTTCTGCACCACCTGGTGGGTGTTGTAGTCTATCACATATACCGATCCGCGGCGGCCCGGCAGCGTGTTGGCGGCATCTTCCATACACGTAACAAACATATAGGGTTTGCTGCGCGACATGGCTATCTCCTGCGGCAGGGTACCTACCGGAATAACTGCAAGGACCGCATCGGTGCGGGCATCCAGCACACGCACCTCGTTGGTGCCCTCGCAGGTCACAAAATACTTGCTGCGATCGGGCACCATCATTATCTCGTGCGGATTGGGCGATGTTTTGTCGCCGCTGCCTGTGGTTACAGGTGGCAGCCCGTTCAGGCTCACCTTGGCATACCACGGCTCCTTGGGCGCATATTTATAAATCACGTTGCCATACTGCGCCGTTATGTACATGGTATCAAAACGGGCATCGCTGGTGATGCCATGCGGAAACACAAACGCGCCGGCACCACTGCCCGTGAGCCACGGTTGTGTGGTGAGCGATGTGGTATTGGCAAAAATAATGCTGCCGTTGGCGGTCCAGTCGGTTGTGCAAAGGGCGGTATCGCCGGGTGCTATATATAAGATGTTCCACGAGCCGGTGCCAAGGGGTATCTGCCCCACTACCTTGTCGGTGCGGGTATCTATTTTTTGTATAGCAGGACCACCCAGAAAACTCACATAGGCATACTTGCCATCGCCCGAAACACGCAGGCAGTGCGGACTTTCGATAGAACCCGGTATAGTGCCTACATTAATGTAGCGCATCACCAGATTGGATTCCGCGTCTATGACCGCCACCAGGTCGCAGCCCTGCTGTGTGAGGTAGACCTTCTGGCGGGTATCGTCGTTGGATGAGAATGCTATGTTGCCGGCCTTGTCGGGAGCACCCTCCAGTATCCAGCTTTTCAGTGTGTTGTATTCTACCTCCGAAAGATGGCCTGTGTTGCCGCCCGAAACATCGTAGGGCATGGTGGGCAATGCCACAACACCACGTGCGGGATCGGTATTGACGAAGTACAACAGTGGGCTATAGTCGGGCGAGAAAGGAACAACCACCGAACCGTTGCCGCTACCCTCAAAAAGGTGCGCCCACGAATCCAGCAGCAGGCCCGCGCAATTCTTGTAGCTGGCCGCATTGTGGCAACCGGCAGTGGCGCACTTATCTACTATAATACGACCTATAGCATCGGGAAAGTTGCCATAGTCGGGTGTGGGTGCGGGATCGGTCTTGCGGGGTTTGCAGGCCGAGAAGACTACAACAAGAAAGACACCAAGAGAAACTACCGTTACAATAATACTGCGCATCACATAGCGTTTACAGGAAGATAAAGTTAAGGGAAAAGCCTGGTGTCTGAATCACGGATTATTTGGGATTACACTGATTGCACGGAGGTGGGTAGTGGCTGGTCAAGAAGGTAATTGTGTGCGATTCTCACCAATTTGTCTGAATCACGGATTAATTGGGATTGCACTGATTGCACGGAGGTGAGTGGCAAAAAATTGTCCGTGAAATCCTTTAATCCGTCTGATCTGTGATTCAGACAAATAGAGTCGGGGAACAAAGATTTAATTACGATAACTATGCCTAAAGTACAGCTCGCTTAAAAGTAAGACTCTTCGAACCAAAATTGATCAATAAACCAACTTCAAGCCGATACGCCCTGAGGTAATTCAGTATCTGCGCAAGGTGAACGTCTTCCAATACTGAAACCGCCTTCAATTCGACCAACACTTTGCCTGCAACCACGAAGTCAGCACGCCTGGAACCAATCTCGGTCTTGTGGTCTTTGTAAAAAATGGTCTGCTCAATTTCCCTTGCGTAATCTAGTTTCGCTTCAATAAACTCCAGCTCTAACGCTCTCTGGTATATTACCTCCTGAAAGCCGTTTCCAAGGAACTTATGTACCTCAAACGCACACCCTAAGATCTTTTCGGTGAGATCGCCATGTTTTAGTCCTGTTGCCATTCTTCAAACTTACTGTTTCAGCACCACTATTGGGAATAATTTAAAAGTGACAGGTATGTTACTGCGCTGTTTTGCAGAGATCAGATGAGACACTATCTGCGATTCTTGCCATTTTGTCTGAATCACGGATTAATTGGGATTGCACTGATTACACGGAGGTGGGTAGCAAAAGTTTTCCGTGAAATCCTTTAATCCGTCTAATCTGTGATTCAGACAAATCGACGCCGACTTAGTTTGCCGTTACGAAATATTGGGAGTATTCGGCGGAGGAGTAACGTTTGTCGCGCAGGTCTTTGGTGTAGCGCAGCACATCGGGTTTATTCGTTGATACTCAACAAAAGTGTGGAAAGCAGATGTGTATTCTGCCTCACCAAACTGCGCAAAACCTGCGCAGTTGCTTCTCACTTTCTTCCCACCTGCTTCCCAAAACCTGCGCAGTACTGCGCAGCCCGAGAAGTAAACTTTTTCCAAATATGAACCATTGACCGACATTTTCCTCATTTCTTCAACAAGTTACTACCGCACCCTGAACCCAGCAAAAGAAAGATCTGTGGTATGGCGTTTTCTGCAGTGTCATAGATTTTGCCGGGACAATGACGATGGGGACGCTTCGACCCGTAAGATATGGTTAGTTGCGCACACCGTTCAATGTTATGTTGCCACCTATATCGTGGGTCAGCGGCCCTTCTGTGGTCCAGAGGTATTTAACATGAATATTACCGGTGCTGCCATCGAAAACTAGGTCGATGGTGTAATTCTCATTAGACGGCAATCTATGAGTGACTATGTACTGAGATACAGCGCCCTGAACACCAACTAATGACAATGTATCTGTTTTGAGATTGCTCCATGGGACATCGTTGGCAAGACTGGTGATGACCAAACGAGAGTTTCCTTGTTCCTTTATTTCTAAAATCTTATCGGCGATGACCAGGTTTGAATCACCAAAAGAATAAGTGCTTAGCCACTGACTATCTACCCCTGTCCATACTCTGACCATGGTATCGTAGTAATAATGATCTACACCTGTGCCGGAGCAACGCCACTGCCCTGCGGCACTATTTTGCTTTTGCTTCCCGCAACCCGACATAAAAAAGGCGAGTGCACAAAATGCAACAAACACACTAACGTATCCTGTGGTCCTGAACTTCATCAATAGGTAATATGTTTCTTTTACTGAGCGCTTCGCGAGCTTCCCATTTGAAATGAAATAGTTGGGTAAAACATAAAATAACTTTTTAATAGTCTATTAAAGGTACTTATTTCTTCTCTGTCGAATCCGCCTTTTCGGGAAGCACGAAGACACGCAACTACCCTGCATCAGACTGCATAAAGATGAAGGCTATCTGAGACGGAGTTTAATGCTGAGGTCCTGTGATGCAGCCTGAGGAAACATCAGGAACAACCGGGGATTGCCGATTTGTCTGAATCACGGATTAATTGGGATTGCACTGATTACACGGAGGTGGGTAGCAAAAATTATCCGTGAAATCCTTTAATCCGTCTGATCTGTGATTCAGACAAATGAAAGCCGACTCAGTTTGCCGTTACGAAATATTGAGAGTATTCGGCAGAGGTGTAACGTTTGTCGCGCAGGTCTTTGGTGTAGCGCAGCACATCGGGCTTCACGTCTTTGCGCAGGCGGTTGCGCAGGGTGAGTTTTACGCCAAAGTAGGCACTGGTGCGGTTGCCCAGGGTGGGATGATTGAGCGGAAAAAAGGAAAACACCAGTGTGGGCCAGCTGGCACGGCTTCCCTGCTCGAAAGATACTATTACCGGAAAACCGGAGATCTCGCCCTTCAGGCGTTCGGTGGTGTAGAAAAGGCGGCTGTTCTCGTTGTTGAGCACCACAGAATATCCGTCGTCGAAGAGGCTGAGGATGGAACGATCGGTGGTATCGGTGGTAATGCGGCGCATGGTGCGGAAGTGATTGATGCCCCGGATGACAAAGGTGCCGGTGAACACGGCGCAGATAACCGCTGAGAACATCACAACCCCAACAGGGTCGGCCTCGCCGGCACCTGTAAGGATAAGGATGACCGCACCCGCAAGAAACGTGAGTGCTGCCATAAACAAGACCTTATTGCTGTTGTATTCCCAGAACTTCATTGGTATGGCATTTGAGGACGCATGACACTATCACCTAAGCAGCACACACCTCCCCCGTAACATCAAATGTCGGGCATAGCTGAACAAATGCAGTTATAGGAAGATAGAGCGTTCCCGTATCGGAAATATAGTAACAAAAATTATGCCAAGAAAACTTAATAATCAATGAGTAATAAAAAAGGAATAATGCTCAACAACGGTCACGCCTTTCAGGGATGGAATCCATTGCCAATAAGATTTGTGGTAAAAAATGAGACTATGGGTTTCAGGCCTCTTTTCTCATTGTCCCTATCCAGATCAATAGTGAGTGTCTCAGTCACAGGCTCTGCGTCATTGGGGCCGTAAATTGGAAAAAAATCGAACCTGATCATCGGAGGATCGTGGTCAATCTTTGGTCGGTAAGTCACGATCACGGGAAAACCGGCTATGCGCCCATGTATCTCGGGAGTAACGAGCTTGTACACGCTGCTGACCTTTTGGGGGATAGTGATAAAACCATCATCAAACAAACCCTGAATGCACCACTCCCAGCCTGTCATAATCAGGTGCCGGGTGCCGATAAAAGTCCTTATCGTTTTGCTCACGTAAAGACCGGTCAAATAGATGAAAATGAACAAAGCAAACAATGGTATAAGTACGCCATGGAGACTCAATACCCCGAATGCACCGAGCAGGATAGTTGCCAAACCCGAGAGAATAGCTGCCAAAATAACAACGGCAGGCAACCTGCGGGCATTCCACGTCCAGAAAGCCATTTTAGGCAATTGAACGGAATAATGGGTGTTTTTGCTGAGGTCGCGCCTATTCATCACTAACTCAGTAAAGTTAAGGAAGGAGCTGGGAACTGACCGTGGACACTTTTACCGAAACACTTTTTGCTTATCTTCATCAAAATTTAAACCATATGCAACTACTTGACGGTGTTCTCGTATCGGGGCACATAAAGGAACAGATAAAGAAAGAAACGCTGGAATGGCAGGCAGCGGGTGGTAAAAAGCCGCACCTGGCAGCGATATTGGTAGGCAACAACCCCGCCAGCGAGGCATATGTGGGTTCTAAAGTGAAGCACTGCGAAGAGCTGGGATTCGACTCAACGCTGCTGCGCCTTTCTGCCGATATATCTGAAGCAGACCTGATAGCGGAAGTGAACAAACTGAACAATGACGACAAGGTAGATGGCATACTGGTGCAGTTGCCCCTGCCGGCGCATATATCTCCCGATTCGGTGATCAATGCGATAGACCCCGGAAAAGATGTGGATGGTTTCCACCCTATTTCTCAGGGTCGCATGGTGCTGGGCCAGCCTACATTCCTGCCGGCAACGCCCTATGGCATTATGCTGATGCTGGAATACTATAAGATAGACACAACCGGCATGAACTGTGTGGTGATAGGCCGCAGCAATATTGTGGGCACACCTATGACGTTGCTGATGAGCCGTGCAGCCAATCCGGGCAATGCGACAGTGACCATGTGTCACTCCAAAACAAAGAACCTGAAAGACTTCACCCGCAATGCTGATATCATCATTGCGGCGATAGGCCGTCCGCGCTATGTGACCGCAGATATGGTAAAGGAAGGCGCGATAGTGATAGACGTGGGCATCAACCGCATAGACGACCCTACTAAAAAGAGCGGCAGCCGCCTGGTGGGCGATGTGGATTTTGATAATGTGGCGCCACTGTGCAGCTACATTACCCCGGTGCCAAAGGGTGTGGGCCTGATGACCATTTGCGGTCTGATGAAGAACACACTGCTGGCAGCCAGGCTGAAAGGAAAATAAGAGAAGCCTCCATAGAACAATAATTGGTAAAGCATGTAATCACTTACATGCTTTACTTTTGCGTATCAGTTTCATCCCGAATACACATTGAGCACCAACTACGAAATAGCCGGCTATCCTGTAATGGAGCATTTCTATACGCTGCAGGGCGAGGGGGTACATACAGGCAGGGCAGCCTACTTCATTCGCCTGGGCGGATGCGATGTGGGCTGTGTGTGGTGCGATGTGAAGGAAAGCTGGGACGCGTCGCAGCATCCGCAGATGACCAATGAAGAGTTGGTACGCATTGCCGGAGCGCACGAAGGCCGCATAGCAGTGATAACAGGCGGCGAACCCGCCATGCACCCACTTTCGGCACTGTGCGACGCGCTGCACGCCTACGATTTCAAGGTACATATAGAAACATCAGGAGCGCATCCGCTGAGCGGGCACCTGGACTGGGTAACACTTTCGCCGAAGAAATTCAAGGCGCCGCTGGAAGAGAACTTCGCGTTGGCCGATGAACTGAAGGTGGTGGTGTTTCACAAGTCGGACCTGGAATGGGCCGAGCAACATGCCGCGCGCGTGGGCAGTCACTGCCGTCTGTTCCTGCAACCCGAATGGAGCAAGCGCGATACTATTACGCCCCTTATCATAGACTATATCAAACAGCATCCGCAGTGGCAGCTGTCGCTTCAAACTCATAAATACATCAACATTCCGTAATGACCTGGCTCGATACCATTATCCTCAGCGTGGTGGAAGGGATCACTGAGTTCCTCCCCATTTCCTCAACCGGCCACATGATACTTGTGGACGCCATAATGAACAATGGCCAGCAGCTTACAGCAGAACAGAAGGAATTCAAGAAGCTGTTTGAGGTGTGCATTCAATTGGGTGCCATACTATCGGTGGTGGTGCTGTACTGGAAGAAGTTTCTGGACGTGAAGAAAATGGACTTCTACTTCAAGCTGATAGTGGCTGTTTTCCCGGCGCTGGTGTTCGGCAAACTGTTCTCAGATAAAATAGACGAGCTGCTGGAAAGCCCCACCACGGTGGCGGTGGCGCTGCTGGTGGGCGGTATCATACTGTTGTTTGTAGATAAACTGTTTGCCAAGAGCGAAATAGACCACGAACAGAACCTGAGCTACAAACGCGGATTTATGATAGGTATGTGGCAGGTAATAGCCATGATACCGGGCACCAGCAGAAGCGCGGCGACGATCATAGGTGGTATGCAACAGGGCCTTTCGCGCAGGTTTGCGGCTGAGTTCTCTTTCTTTCTGGCGGTGCCCACTATGATGGCAGCAACAGGCTATAAGCTGCTGAAGGCGGTGAAAGAACATCCCGAAATGCTAAAAGACAAGAACAACCTGGCTATGCTGGGTGTGGGCAACGTTATTGCATTTGTTGTGGCGTTCATTGCTATAAAAACATTTATTCAGTTCCTGCAAAAGAACAGCCTGCGGGCGTTTGGTGTGTACCGCATAGTGGCGGCAGTGGCCATTTTTGTGCTGATGTATCTGGGCTACATCTCTTAGCAGTTACCCAAAACGAAGACCCGCCTTGCGGCGGGTCCTGAAAGTTCTATACAGTAAATAGTGACTGAGGGTAATGGCCGTAGGGCATCAATACTCATCCTCATTGAAGAAGAAATCTTCTTGCGTCGGGTAGTCGGGCCAAATGTCCTCGATACCTTCGTAGATCTCGCCTTCGTCGTCAAGTTCCTGCAGATTCTCTACTACCTCAAGTGGTGCACCCGAACGGATCGCGTAATCGATCAGTTCGTCCTTAGTGGCAGGCCATGGTGCATCTTCGAGATGTGATGCCAGTTCTAACGTCCAAAACATATTGTAATATTTTAATTTTTTAACTACTTTCCGCAAATGTAAGAGAAAAATCAAAAAACAAAAGACAATTTTTACGAGATGAAAATGTTAACAAAAAGTGTTGTCAAACAAAGGGTTTGCGTATACGTCCGCCGCATTCTTTGTAATTAATAGATAACTTGCACCATCATGCTTTCGGCCAGAGACCTCACAAAAAAATATGGTTCACTCACAGTGGTGAACAATGTGTCTGTTGAAGTAGGCAAAAGTGAGATCGTGTCTATAGTGGGGCCATCGGGAGCGGGCAAAAGTACTTTGCTGCACCTGCTGGGCGGACTGGACAAACCGGACAGCGGCAGTGTGCTGATAGACAATACCGACATGCTGAAGCTGCCACCCAAGAGGCAGGCACAGTTCCGCAATACACATATTGGCTTCGTTTTTCAGTTCCACCATCTGCTGCCCGAGTTCAGTGCGGTGGAGAATGTATGTATCCCGCTGTGGATAAAAGGTCTGGGCAAAAAGGAAGCTGCAGATCAGGCGCGGGAGATACTGAATATTGTGGGACTGGGGCACAGGCTCGAGAATAAACCATCAGAACTTTCGGGTGGCGAGCAGCAACGGGTGGCCATAGCACGTGCGCTGGTGAACAAACCATCTGTAGTGATGGCCGATGAGCCTACGGGCAACCTTGACAGCGAGAACGCCCACCTGATACATCAATTGTTTCTGGACCTGCGCGACAAACTGGGACAGACATTTGTGATGATCACGCACAACGATGCACTCGCCCGCATGACCGACCGTACACTGCATATGCAAGATGGAAGGATCGTGAAATAGCCCCTCTATTGATCAGGGAAGGAAAGGGCGACGCCAGGTGCAGTGCACCGACAGCACTGCTACAACATCATCTCTCAGAAGATATACTACGACATATGGAAAATGACTCCTCTACAGAATATGTCTTAACAGAGCCTGTGAGGTACTTTTCGGCACGTTCGTGCAACATGGTCAGTTCGCCCTCAGAGTAGTCGTAGCCGGATGATACGTTACCACTCAGTAACAGGTACAAAGCCTCCACCTTCGCATCATCCGACGAATCGATAAATTCATGTAGTTTGTTCCTCAACGCTGCTTGTCCCATTAGCTCAGGTTTGTATCGAATTTACGAAAATCAAAGACACAGCATTATCTAAAAAATTGATGCACCACTCCTATCAGTGGCTTCCATTACCTTTGCAGCCACATCACATTCTATGGTAATGAGGTATTTCAGAACGTATCCGTGGGGCATGCAACTTTCGCTGTTCCTGCTGATGTCGTTCACGTTCATGGCGGGTATAGGGGCCATTACACTCAGTGTCTTCACAAAGATGACTGGCTTTGCAGTAACCCAATTGTCGGGCATCACTCCGCAGAGTCCCGCTGCATTGATCCGTGCTTTTGTCACCCTTCAGGGGTTGCAGAACCTGTTTGTCTTTATGGTTCCGGCGGCGGTGTTCGCCTACCTGTCCACACCCCGTCCGGCTGAATACCTGGGACTACAGAAACCCGCGAGGCCCATGCACGTGGTGCTGTCTTTGCTGGTAATGGCAGGCGCTATGCCGCTGCTGCTGCTGATACAGACCTCCATGCAGCAACTCAACTTCGGCGCAGACGTGAAGACCGCACACGAAGCGCAAATGAAGATGAATGAAGCCATCATGCTGATGCCGACGTTCGGTGACTTCCTGCGCACATTTGTAGTGATGTCCATTATACCCGGCATTGGCGAAGAGCTTTTCTTCAGGGGAGTGATGATGCGGTTTGTAAAGAAGAAATCGAGGGGCATGCTTGTGCCCATGCTGTTCACGGCTGCCGTCTTCTCCTATTCTCATGCCAATGTCTACGGCTATCTGTCGATATTCATTGCGGGCTCTTTGCTGGCAGGGCTCTATTATCTCACAGGGTCCATCTGGTGCAGCATAGCCGGGCATATGTTCTTCAACGGGTTTCAGGTGGTGCTCAGCTACATGGGCAGGAGCAATGCCACCATCAAGGCATTTGTGGACAGCGATACCGTTCCTGTATACTACGCAGTAGCAGGCGCGGTGGTATTTGTGGCCGCTGCGTTTGCGCTGGTGAAGACACGCACCCCGCTGAAACCGGGCTGGACAGACGACTATACCCCGGCCGAACTGGCCGCTATGCAGCACGAAGGGGGGGGACCGCTGTGATAAATTCTGTACCTGTTGACAACGTTGCAGGAAACAATATATATTTACAGCAGTATGGACTTAGTCAAATTCAGAGCCTCAGCGAAACGCAAACAGAAATCTCTCTCTACCTTCCTTGACAAACTGGACAAGATTGTGCCACCCGACCTGCAGGATATAGCAGACCGGGCCGATGCTGCCATGTGGAAAGAAACAGACTGCACCACGTGCGCCAACTGCTGCAAAACCATGACCCCCACCTTCACGGTAAAGGACATTAACCGCATCTCTAAACACGTAGGCATGAAGCCGAAGGAGTTTAAAGACAAATGGCTGCTGCATGAAAAAGAAACAGGCGACTGGGTGAACAAGACACAGCCCTGCCAGTTCCTTGAGAACAATATGTGCTCCATATACGAAGTGCGCCCGGCCGACTGTGCCGGCTTCCCGCACCACCACCTGAAGCCGTTCGATCTGTATAACGATATGTTCAAAGCCAACATCATGCACTGCCCTGCCACACTTTCTATGGTAGAACGTGTGAAGAAGGAAGTGGACCGTCGCTACGACATGTAATGTGTACTAACGGGTGAACTTGTACCCGATGCCGCGGATAGAATGGAAATGCCGTGGATTGCGGCTATCGGTCTCGAAGAACTTGCGGAAATTCAGGATGAAGTTGTCGATCGTGCGTGTAGTTGGGTACACATTGTAGCCCCATACTATTTGCAGTATCTGCTCGCGCGATACCACTTCGCCTTCATGCTCGGTGAGCAGGCGCAGCAGGGCAGCTTCTTTCTTGCTCAGCTCGCGGCGCTCTCCGTTCTTGTCCACACATTCGTGTGCGCTGAAGTCGATGACGCATCCTTCAAACTCATAGGTATCGCTCACAGCTTGTGGTTCCTTGATCTTCTTGTTCTTGGTCACCAGCTTATCTACCCTCAGCAGCAGCTCTTCCAGATTGAAGGGCTTGGTGAGATAGTCATCGCCACCTTTGCGCAGGCCCTCTACCCTATCGGACCCGCTGTTGCGTGCCGAAAGGAAAAGGATAGGCACATCGTTGTGCTGCATGCGTATGGTCTCGCAAACGGTGATACCGTCCATATCGGGCAGCATGATGTCGAGGATGATGAGGTCGAAATACTCGTTCTTTACCGCCTTGATAACAGCAGGGCCGTTATCAACAGTGGTCACCTCATACCCTTCCAGCTCCATATTCAGCTTCAGTGCTTCCCTCAGTGTTTCTTCGTCTTCAGCAATGAGCAACGACGCCCGATATTGTTTGCCAGCCATAAATAAGATTTGCGGCAACGAAATTACAGATTATTAGGGACAAGGCGGTACAGCCTGTGCGGGTGTACACGGCGGCCGAATTCTGTGTTACTTTGCAACAGCATGAACAAAGGCACACACCGGCACCGATACTACCAGCACACACTGTGTGCGCTGGTACTGCTGTGTGCTGCCTTTCCGGCCTCATTGCTGCATGCGCAGACGGCACCCGGCTTCGGGATAGATGCCCGCGCCCTTGGCGGCAAGGTGTTCAAACATGAAGCGAAGTTCACGCTACCTATTCCGGCATTCACCACAGGGATGGATGTGAACCTCGTGTGGCATACCGATGGCAGAGCCGCATGGCAGCAACGCAGGCACTATCCGCGCATTGGCCTGGGTGTGGTGGCATTGCACTACGGCAACGACGCTGTTTATGGCAATATGGCGGGCATTTACCCCAATATCACTTTCCCGCTGGTGACGGGGCGCAACCTTGAATGGACGCTGCGACTGGGCAACGGTATTGGTTATGTGAGCCGCCGTTTCAACCGCACCGATCCTGTGAATACGGTAAATGTGGCGATAGGTGCGCACATGAATGACCTTATCATGATCAACACCGCGGCTACCTGGCACATCAACAAACACTGGCTGCTGCATGCCGGCGGGTTTGTGACCCATATCTCCAACGGATCGGTGCGCAAACCGAACCTGGGCGTGAATGTGGCAGGCGGTTCGTTTGGGGTCAGCTACTTCCCGGTAACGGCAAGACCTGCGCTGATGGTGCAGGAACTACCCAAAATGAGCAACCGCTGGCTGCTGCAACTCAGGGGCAGCATGTCGCTGGTGTCGTCCAATACTGCGGGCGGGCCTCTGTACCCGGTGTATATAGGCACTGCAACCATGAGCCGCAGATGGCGCAGCATGAACAAAGCCTTTGCAGGTATAGACTACTCCTACCACACCAACCTGGCCGCACACCTGCGCAACAATGGTCTGGAAGCAGGCCGGGAACGGCAGCATAGCTACAAAAGCGCTGTTGTGGCGGGCAACGAGTTTCTTATGGGCAGAGTGGGCATAGCGGTGCAGGCAGGAGCCTATCTGGCGAAGGGCTACCTGCAAAAGGAAGACATTTACGAAAAAGTGAGCCTCAACTACTACTGTGTGCTGCGCGAGAAAGGCCCGCTGAAAGAACTGTGCCTGTACACAGCGCTGAAAGCGCACCTGAATGTGGCCGAAATGGGCGAGATGGGCATAGGGATAGGTCTGTAATGCCGCGAATACGTAATTTCGCCCACCTGAATCAATGAGTATGCACCCCGGAGAACTGCGCATAGAAGATTTTACCTACGACCTGCCCGATGAAAGGATAGCCCGCTATCCCCTGGCCGAACGCGACGCATCGCGCCTGCTGGTGTATCGTGACGGACAGATATCGGAAGATACCTACCGCAATTTGGCGACCCATATACCGGCCAACACCACTATGGTGTTCAATCAGGCAAGGGTGGTGCATGCACGGCTGTTGTTTCAGAAAGAGACAGGCAGCACCATAGAGGTCTTTTGCCTGGCACCGCCCGAACAATATGGCGACATACAAACGGCTATGCATACCCGTGGCGAAGTGCTGTGGGAATGCCTGGTGGGTGGCGCATCCAAGTGGAAGAAAGACACCGTGCCGCAAATGGAGTGCGCAGAGCCCGCGTTCACCCTTACTGCACACATAGAAGAGAAAAGAGCCAACAGCTACCTGCTGCGGCTGAAGTGGACCGACGAGTCGCTGACGTTTGCGGAGGTGCTGCATTATATGGGCAAGGTGCCGTTGCCGCCCTACCTGCGCCGCAATGCCGAGCAGGGCGATGAAACCACCTACCAGACAATATTTGCAAAAGACGAGGGAAGTGTGGCTGCCCCCACAGCGGGACTGCACTTTACGCCCCGTGTCATGGACGAGCTTTCGGCGAAAGGAATAGGATCGGCCTTTGTGACCCTGCATGTGGGCGCAGGTACTTTTATACCGGTGAAAGCCGAGACCATGCAGGACCATAACATGCATGCCGAATGGATAGAGGTGACCACCGGTGCCATACAAAAACTTATCTCTGCCTTGGAAGGCAACATTGTTGCCGTAGGCACTACTTCTTTGCGCACCATAGAAACACTCTACTGGCTGGGCAACAAAATACTGAACAACGAACAACTGAACCTGCAGGATATATCCATTGATCAGTGGGATGCCTATACCGATCAGCCGAAGCACACCACGGCACAAGCGCTCACTGCCCTGCTGCAGTATATGCAGCAGCACGATATGGAACGACTGATAACACGCACCCGCATTATGATAGCGCCGGGTTATGACCTGCGCGTTGCCAACGGCATTGTTACGAATTTCCACCAACCACAATCTACACTGCTGCTGCTGGTAGCTGCCATCATTGGCAACGACTGGCGCAGAGTATATGACCATGCGCTGAACAACGACTATCGTTTCCTGAGCTATGGAGACGGCAGCCTCTTGTGGAAGCGATGATCCTAAAAAACTACAGGCTATTGCAAGGACCAAACCCTGCAATAGCCTGTGCTATTTGAGAGACGTTTTAGTTTACAACAGTCCCCTTACTTTTTCTATCACTGCGGTCAGGCCTGCTACGTCCTGTCCACCTGCAGTGGCCAGTGATTTCTGACCGCCACCACCGCCCTTGATCAACGGCGCCACATGTTCTTTGATGATCTTGCCAGCGTCGAGTCCGCGTGCAGCGTTCACTTTGTCATCCACACCCACGGCCACAAATGCTTTGCCATCTATATTGGCACACAGAACGATAACATGGTCGTTGAGGTGCGATTTAAGATCTGTACACAATTTTTTCAGCGCGTCGGCAGTGCTCACCGTCACCATCTGACCAATGAAGGAGATCTGGTTGACGATCTCGTCCTTGGTAAGCAGTTCGTTACGCACACCCACCAGTTGACGGGCCTCCAGACTCTCTACATGTTTCTCCAGCTGGCTGCGCTCTTCCTGCAGTTTCTCAATAGCCTTTACAGGGTCCTTCGCATTCTTCAACTGTGCTGATATGTTATCAATAAGCTCCAGTTTCTCGTTGATGAAATCTTCAGCAGCTTTTCCGCTTACGGCCTCTACCCTGCGCACACCGGCAGCCACCGCAGCTTCGCTTGTTATCTTGAAGTAGCCCAGCTGGCCGGTATAACCCACGTGCGTACCACCACACAATTCTATAGAATATGCGGCATCCATGATGACCACGCGAACTACGTTGCCATACTTCTCGCCAAACAGCGCCATAGCGCCCATGGCCACAGCGTCGTCCTTGCTCATGGTCTTTATCACCACCGGAACATTCTCGCGGATCTTGCGGTTCACAATGGTCTCTATCTGTTTGATCTCCTCATCGCTCACCTTGGCGAAATGAGAGAAGTCGAACCTGAGGTTTTCTTCATTTACCAGAGAGCCTTTCTGCGCCACGTGTGTACCCAGTACCTGACGCAATGCCGCATGCAGCAGGTGCGTGGCACTATGGTGCACCGTTGTAGCGGCACGCTTGTCAGCATTCACCTTTGCGATAGCCGGTGCCGATACGTTCTCGGGCAGCGTCTGCGTAAAGTGAATGATCATACCATCTTCTTTCTTGGTATCCACTATCGCTACAGTCTCGTTAGGGAATACCAGCGCACCGGTATCACCTACCTGACCACCGCTTTCGGCATAGAATGGTGTGGCGCTCAGCACCAACTGGAAGAGTTCTTTTCCTTTGGCGCTAACGCGGCGATATTTCATTATTGACGCGTCCGCCTCAAGGGTCTCATACCCTACAAAGTCGGTACCACCTTCTTTCAGTATCACCCAATCATCGGTATCGAGCGCAGTAGCCGCACGGCTGCGTGCCTTCTGTTGCTGCATCTCGGCAGTGAATGCCGCCTCGTCTACGTGCAGGCCCTGCTCGCTGCCTATCAGCCTTGTGAGGTCGATGGGGAAGCCATAAGTATCATACAACTCAAATGCGGCCTTACCGTCAATGGTCTGTGTGTTGCGGCTTCTGGTCTCGCTAATGATGTCATCTATCTTCTTCAGTCCCTTATCCAGTGTGCGCAGGAAAGCGTCTTCTTCTTCCTTCACCACACGGCATACCAGGTCTATCTGCTTCTGCAGTTCGGGGAATACATCCTCAAACTGTTTTGCCAATACCGGCATCAACTGATGCAGCAACGGCTGCTTATAATCGAGGTAAGAATAATAGTAACGAACGGCACGGCGAAGGATGCGGCGTATCACATAACCGGCACCTGTATTAGATGGCAACTGACCATCGGCAATGGTGAAGCCTATGGCGCGGATATGGTCTGACAATACACGGAAGGCAATATCGGGGCGACTGTCGGTATAGCCATATTTCTTGCCGGTTATCTGCTCAATGGCACTGATGGTGCCGGTGAACAGATCGGTATCATAGTTGCTCTGACGGCCCTGCAACACACGCACCAGTCGTTCCAGACCCATGCCCGTGTCTACGTGTTTGGCCGGCAGTGGTTCCAGAGAACCATCTTTCAAACGATTAAACTGCATGAACACGTTGTTCCATATCTCTATCACCTGCGGATGATCGGCATTCACCAGCTCGCGGCCGGACTTTGCCTTCTTCTCTTCTTCGGTGCGGCAGTCCACATGTATCTCCGAGCAAGGGCCGCAAGGACCCATATCGCCCATTTCCCAGAAGTTGTCTTTTTTGTTGCCGAGCAGTATGCGGTCTTCGGCTATGTGCTGCTTCCAGAAATCATATGCTTCCTGATCCATTGGCAGGTTTTCGGCAGGGTCGCCGCCAAAAACAGTTACGTAGAGTTTATCCTTTGGTATGCCATATACCTCTGTGAGCAATTCCCAGCTCCAGGCAATGGCCTCTTCTTTAAAATAGTCGCCAAAACTCCAGTTGCCCAGCATCTCAAACATGGTGTGGTGGTAGGTATCTACGCCCACTTCCTCCAGGTCGTTGTGTTTACCGCTCACGCGCAGGCACTTCTGCGTATCGGCTATACGATTGCAGGTAGGCTGTCCGTTGCCCAGAAAATAGTCTTTGAACTGGTTCATGCCCGCGTTGGTAAAAAGCAGGGTGGGGTCGTTCTTTACTACAATGGGAGCTGAAGGCACTATTTCATGCCCTTTCTTGCGGAAAAAATCCAAAAATTGCCGGCGTATCTCGTTAGCTGTAAGCATCTGGTATTGTGTCTGTAATTATATAGGCTGCAAAACTAATAGAAAACGGGAAAGGATAACAGGCCATTTTCGCGATACGGGATATGTTCCATATCTTTAAATGAAAATAACACACTATATGCACCTTTCTGCCAAAGGCTCCGTCAACCGCAGCTACGAAATACTCGACGCCAACAAGAACACTATTGCTACTGTAGTTTATCCGTCGCGGTTCAAATACCGTTCAGCCGAGATCAGCGCGGGCAACCATATGTGGCACACGCAACCTGCACAATGGCTGAGCCGCAGGATAGAGATACTGGACAGCGACACTGTTGTGGGTATGATGAAGTTCAAGGGTATGAACACCTTTCATTTGCAGCTGACCGACCGCCCCAACTATACCATTCGCAGGGTGGGGTTCTTGCGCACACATGTGGGGCTGTTTACCGAGGCGGGTATGGAAATAATAAAAGTGACACAACCCAATAAGTGGGCTTTCAGAACGCTGGAACTGGAAATTGAGACCGATGATAACTATGCGGAAGCTAAAGACCCGCTGATGCTTAGTTGCGTTATGTGGTATGTCAACTACCTGCGGGCGGCAGCCAACGCCAGTGTATAGCTCATCAGAGCTGGATACCGAAGTTGGCAGTACATTCTATTATTGAACCCGGACCGGTTATGTAAAACAGTCGGTAGTATACTTTGTCTTCTTCCGCAATTCCATCGTATTTGCCATCAGCACCAACATAGGTGCCTCGTAATCCCGCACGGACCGAAATAAAAAAGGCTCTCCACATATACCTGCGACCGTAGCCAACTCCGGCCCCGATGTAGTCGTAAACTATCCGCTCACTTGGGGTGGGTAAGCCGATAGCTTGAAACTTGTTGGCAATATATTCGGCATCGCCACTGAACAACTTTGTGTAGATGAAGTCTTGATGGTACCAATCTCTACGAACGCGGTGCCTCCAGATCTTGCCCAGATAAAAAGTCCAGTTGAAGTCTTGCATCTTGCCCTCATACACACCGGTATAAAGGTTGTAGGTGCTCATGTAGCTATAATTGTGGCGGCGATATTCGATTCCAACCCCGATACGAGACATTGCGTTTGCCGGGTTAGTCAGCGTTAGTGCCACTGAATAGGGTCTGCTGTATGCCCATTCACGAACCCAAGGATTCATTTGAGCGTCACATTTTATGGCGAAGACGAAGAAAACAACAACGACAAGTAGTGATCTTTTCAATGTATAGGCATATTTATCTATAAGAAAGGACAAAAATAACACAACAACCTTGTAATAAAAACTAATACGAGTATTATTTTATCGATAATGGCAGTGTTTGTGCTTGTGGAATTTTCAGTTCCCGGGTTCTTATAGTGCAGACAAACTAATTTTGCACTCAAACTCATAGTAATGAACCTCGACGAAAGAATAGAACAAAGTGCCACGTACAGCTCCTTCCGCACCAGTCTGGATATTGCCATGGGTGCTATCTACATAATCCTTGGCGTGATACTAGTGAGCCTGCGTCAGTTCGGCGCACTTGAACTGAGCGCCACCTCGGCATGGGTGCTGGGGGCGGCAATGGTGCTTTACGGTGCCTTCCGCATCTACCGCGGCATCACCGCTATCGGGGCATTGCGCAGGACAAAAAACAGAACCACAAAACGTTGATTATCATTTATTTGTGTCTTATATAGTCGATATAAAACAGGCACTAAAACGGGTGTTAAATTATTGTTAGAGTAGATATAACACCTCTGTATCTATAAATTATTGAGTAAAATTGCGTTCCTTATGCGGATCAGTAGCAGGTTTTTATTTATATGTTTGTCGGTTTTTTTCTTCGCTTCGTGCGACGATCGTCCGGCACACCCCGATTCGCTGGGCAAGGGTGAGATAGACATTTCGGTAGATGAGACCTACCGCCCGGTGATGGAACAGATCAGTACCATCTTCGACAGCAGCTTCCCCGATGCCAAAGTGCATATACACTACAAGCCGGAGGCCGAGTGTTTCAAAGATTATTTCGACAAGAAGGCGCGACTCATCCTCGTGACCCGCGACCTGAACCAACAGGAAAAGGACGCCTGCAAATCGCGTCAGATATTCCCGTTTTCGTTGGCTGTGGCCCGCGACGCGGTAGCCGTAATTCTGAACAACGAATCGCCGGACTCGCTGCTGGACATGAACATGCTGAAAGGGATACTTACCGGTCAGTACAACAAGAAGTACACCGTAGTATTCGACAATCAGGCATCGAGCACGGTACGGTTCATCAACGATTCGGTACTGAAGGGCGAGAAACTGGGTAGTAATGTTTTTGCGGCAAAGGGCAATGCAGAAGTGGTGGACTATGTGATGAAGAACCCCAATGCCATTGGTTTTGTAGGTCTGGGCTACGTCAGCGACTCATCGGACCCTAATAACACCGGCGCTTTCATAAAAAGTGTTAAAGTTGCGGCCATCAAAAACGACGCTACGGGCGAGTTCCTGCAGCCATATCAGGCCTATATTGCGCTTAGAAGCTACCCTTTGACCCGCCATCTCTACTACATCAACAGCGAAAGCTACCACGGGCTTGGCACGGGTTTTGCAAATTTCTTAAGTAACCAGCGTGGACAATTAGTTTTCTTCCACGCGCACATGTTCCCGGTGCGATCAGAGATGGTCATCAGGGAAGCACAGATAAATCAGTAGATCATTCTTAATCCAATAAACAAAACGGCACAATAGGTGCCACGCAGAACATGAAAAGAATAATGGTGATGCTCGCATTCGTTGCCTTCGGCCTTACAGCCGGTGCGCAGGATGCATCAGTGAAAAATGGTATCAAACTGTACAACTACAAGAAGTACAAATCGGCACAGGCGGTCCTGACCCCACTTGCAGAAAAAGACCCGCTGGCCAACTACTATCTCGGACTCCTGCACATTGCTACCGGCAACCTCGATCAGGCTGCTGCCGCTTTCGCCCGCTTCCCCGAAGATCTCGCGAACATATCAGGTACTGCCCGCGTAGCATTCGCTAAAAAAGACATTACTACAGGTAACAACATAGCAAAAGCGCTTGCCGCAAAAGCCAAGAAAAAAGATTTTCTGCCGCAGAAATACGCTGCAGACGCCATCACCTACAGCGAAGGTGGCGACTACGCACAGGCAGTTGCCTGGTACAAAGATGTACTGGTGAAGAACGCGGGCGGCGATAATGCCGACGTGCACATAGGCCTTGCAGATGCGATGAGGAAAACACCGGGTGGTGGTGGTGAAGCCATGACCAACTACGAAATGGTAACTGAAAAAGACAAGACAAACTCTCTTGCCTTCACCCGCATTGGCGACCTGTGGTACGAAGCACGCAACTACCAGAGCGCACTCGACAACTATGCCCGCGCCAAAGATGCCGACAATACCAACCCGCTTCCTTATAAGGCACTTGCAAACGCATACTCTCGCTCAGGCAAGTACAAACTGGCGTTGCAGAACCTTGAAGAATACCTCGCACACTCTGACAACACCAACGAAGACCAGATAGAGTATGTACGCGCCATGTACCAGGCACAGAGCTATTGCGATGCTGCCAAGCTTGCAGAAAAACTGATAGGCTCACAGACCGATCAGGCACGTATCACCGAGCTTACGGGTATCCTTGGTTTCTCTCAGGTGAACTGTAACGACTCTATGGCGGCACTTACCAACCTGCGCAAGTACTTTATGATGCAGGACCCTAAGAAAATACTGCCGGGTGCATACCTGGAATATGGTAAACTGTTCCTGAAACTCGGCATGCTCGACTCTGCCGGTGCCTATTACACAAAGGGTATAGAAGGCGACACTACCAAAAACAAATCTGAGGTGTACCGCGAAGTTGCAGAAGCCTTCAAGGGCAAGAAAGAATACTGTAATGCTGCAGAGTGGTATGACAAGCTGGTGAAAGCAAATCCGGCAACACAGCCGCTGGACTACTTCTGGAGGGGTTATATGTTCTACTACTGCAATAGCATGGATAAAGCAATGAAATCTTTCGAAGAGTTCGAAGCGAAGTATCCCGATCAGCCTTCAGCCTACTACTGGCATGGCCGCGCTGCCGCTGCTATAGACTCTGAAGCTACAGAAGGTCTTGCTACACCACACTTCACCAAGTGGCTGGAGAAAGTAGGCCCAACCTACGAGAAGAAGAACGACATGAAGATCGCTTATCAGTACCTGGTGCTTTACTACTACAAAAAGAAAGACAAGGAAAACCTGAAAGTGTACATGGACAAACTGGCGGCTATTGCACCAGAAGATGCATTGCTGAAACAGATACAGGACGCTGACAAACCTGCACCGGCCAAAAAGCCTGCCGGCAGCAAATAAGTCACTATTAATTTATTCAGTAAAGCCCCGGTATTCTGCCGGGGCTTTTTTAATCGGTATGTCCTACTTTTACGTTGTCTGATACAATAATGAAACGCTTCCCCCGCCATACCGCGCTGACACTGCTTGCAGGCACACTCTGTGGTGCTTTGTTGCTGTCGTCGTGCGGAGAACGAAACGACCACAAAACGAAAACATCTGACATCAACGAGCTTGCCAACAAAATAGGGCGCAAGACCGCGATGGAGGACTACCCCAAGATACCCGGCGAAGAGCTGCTGCAGGACCTGGGCAGCAACCGCCTGTTTGGTGAGCTGCAAAGCAGGTATTCGCAACAAATGCTGGCCTTGCATGCGGCAGTGACAGCCGACAATGCCAAATTCATTGTGGTGATAATGGGGCCCGATGTGGGCAAATTCGCGTCCCCGTCCAATACGTACGGAATATCGTTCATCACACAGTTCTGCACCAATCAGAGCATTGACTGGATAGACCTCACCCCGGACATATCGGAATGGACCACGGTAAATGACCCCAACCGCGCGCCCGTGAACGGCAACTGGTCTAAGGCAGGCGCCGCAATGGCTGCGAAGATGCTTGCCGGTGCCGTCTCCAAGTATGACGACTACTCCAACCCAACCTCGCTTACCTCTGCCGACCGGTCCTACTCTTTTGGGGATCTGCTGAAACCTGAAGCCGATGAGCAGGAAGGAAAACCTAAAGTGCGCATGCACATCAACGATCAGGGGCTGCGCATGGGGTACAATATCACTTTTCCCAAGTCAAAACAAAGGGTGCTACTTCTGGGCGACCAGAAATTACTGACGCCCGACCTCGATGACGATCACACCATCACTACCTACCTGCAACGTGCATTCCCCGACAAGGAGTTCATCAATGCCGGGCACCCCAACTACACCATAGAAGACTATGTATCGCTATACACCGATAAAGCACGCTACACCGAACCCGATGTGGTGATACTTTGCACCAATGGCGGCGACATATTGGACGAATACTTCTCGCAGCGCAACCATTTTGCGCGCTCGGGCAAGGGATACAGGCCAACAGAAACAGAATTGAATTTTTATAAACAGTTCACCAAATCAAACTGATGAATCATAATATGGAAGCGAATATAGAAGAGATCAAATACCCTATCGGCCGCTATGTGCGCCCCGAGGCCTATACACCGGAACTGCTGCAGGAATGGATCGCGATCCTGAAAGCGCTGCCATCTTGGATGGACGTATGTATAGAGAACCTTGATGCCGACCAACTGCGTGTTCCTTACCGCGAGGGCGGCTGGAACATACAGCAGGTGGTGCATCACCTTGCCGACAGCCACCTGAACGCCTATATCCGCATCAAACTGGCGCTGACAGAAGAGAACCCCACGGTAAAACCCTATGACGAGAACGCATGGGCCGCTCTGCCCGATGTGGACAGTGTGCCGGTGAATGTATCGGTGACGATGCTGCATGCCCTGCACCGCCGCATGGTAGCGTTGCTGGAATCGCTTACCCCCCAACAATGGGAACGCACCGTATTTCACCCTGAGCATAAACGCACAATTGCTGTGTGGGAATTTGCCGCCCTTTATGCATGGCACAGCCGGCAGCATACCGCCCACATACAACAACTGCGGCAGCGTATGGGCTGGTAAGAAACAGCTATTGCTGACAGTTTTTTCTCAGAGAATTACAGATGAGCAGTTTTTTTGTTGAAAAAAATATATTTTTGAAATAGGGCTATAAATTCTACCCCCCTCTTTTTGTTCGAAACAAATACTCAACTTTAGCTTTTAAAAGCACTTTTTATGTTGTCCAATCTCTCCCACTTCGTACTGCTTCATAGTGTTCTGCGCTATTTTATCCTTGTTTTCGCCCTCATCGTAGCCATACAGAGCCTTGTAGGCATGATGGGGAAACGTCCATTCAAAAAAGGACAAAAACAGATGGCGCTGATTCTGCTCATTTTCTGCGATCTGCAATTATTGCTGGGAGTGCTGTTGTACTACTATAAAGTGATAGAAGCCGGCATGTTCAGCTCGGGCGGTCTGATGAAAGACGTGTACAAGCGTTTCTATGCGGTGGAGCATAGTCTGGCCATGGTCATCGCCATAGTGCTGGTGCATGTGGGTTATGCCGTTACCAAAAAGAATATGGATGCCGACCGCAAGTACAAAAGGCTTTTCTGGTGTTCGTTCATCGCATTGGGCATATTCCTGGCCATGATACCATGGCAGGGCAAGCAGGTAGTGGGCCGCCCAAACATCCCGCAAATCGTGCAGTAGGCGCATGCTCAAAAAGATACTCCAACCTTTTTACGCCCTGTGGGTGTTGCTCACCTTTTTGGTCGGCCTCCTCATAGTGTTGCCTTTTTACCTCACGCTCAGCACGCGCAATACACTGCGCACGCGCAAAGCCATAGCCCGGTTGCTCACCGCATGGATGAAGGCGTGGTTCCTTGTTATGGGTATGCCCATGACAGTATCGGGCTACAAGCCACCCCGCCAGCGATATGTGGTGGTGGCCAACCATATCTCCTACCTAGATCCTCTGGTGCTGTTCCCGGCACTGCCACACTATTTCAGGCCGCTGGGCAAGAAGGAATTCTCTGATGTGCCCCTGCTGGGTTATCTCTACCGCCAGATCACGGTAATGGTGGAAAGGGGCGACGCCAAAAGCCGCGCCCGCAGCATGCGCACCCTGTGGCGCATACTGAAGGAAGAAGGCGATATCCTCATCTTCCCCGAAGGCACCTTCAACGAAACGGACAAACCACTGAAGGAATTCCACAACGGCGCGTTCAATCTGGCCATCAACACACAGACCCCCATTCTGCCGGTCATATTCCCCGACACCGTTCATCGGTGGCACTATAGCGGCTGGTGGAAGTGGTGGCCGGGACCTAACAGGGCCATTATTCTGCCGCCCGTGCCCGTTACAGACTTAACGCTGGACGATCTGCCGGCACTGAAGCAACGCATCTTTGACATTATGTGGGAGGAACTATCCAAATATCCCTACCCTGCCTAATGCAGCATGATGTAAGCGAGATAGATGATACTTGCCATTGACAGGGTCAGTATCAGTACAATAGCGACCGTATTGAGTGTTTTTTCGGTATTCATTGCGCACAATTCCTTTTTCCTTCGTAACCCTTACAGGCAGGTACAATAATCAGGCCGAAGTACCGAAGAATACCGATGGCACGCTGTTAAAGCATCGCTATATCCTGTGTACCGGGCACTGTTTTAACGTACCTATCGCAAAATGACCTGCGCAGTTTTAACAAATAATCCGTTGCACACCTATTATATTTGCGCACTAATAATAGCTTATGCAACGTTTCCTCGCTATCATAGCGCTTGTTTTTCTTTCGGCATCCCAACTGATGGCGCAGGAAAAAACTACCACCGATGCGCCGCGACCCATCTCAAAACCCTCGCGCGACTTCGTACTCCTTCAGTTTGGCTATACCAGCTGGACGGTGAGACCCGATTCTGTGGACCCCAAGCCGTTTGCCTACACCTTCAACGGATACCTTTGTTACGACTTCCCCATCAAGAAAACACACTTCAGCTTTGCAGCCGGTGTGGGCATAGGCACCACATCAGTTTATATGGACAAACAGCAACTGGCCCTGTCCGATACAGGCGCAAGAGGTGCTGATGCCACTTTCATCACCGACACCGCCAACTACAAAAGATACAAATTCAATACCGCCTACCTTCAGGCACCTTTCGAGCTGCGCTATTTCGGCAATATAGACAACCGCAACAAGGGCTTTAAGGCCGCCATAGGTCTGCAGGTGGGTACATTGCTGGGCGCGCACACCAAGGCGCTGCGCTCGGTAGAAGGTGCCAACATCAAAGACAAGATGAACACCAAGCGCTACATCAGCCCGTGGAACTTTGCCGCTACAGCGCGCATAGGCTGGGGCAACTTCTCGGTGTTCGGGTCTTACAACATCACACCGGTGTTCAAAGACAAAGCAGGCCCGCCCATTACGCCTATGACCATAGGTATCTGCCTGTCAGGTCTGTAAGCAACTATGTCAGTACATTATTCAACGAGGATGCCCGCACAGGCATCCTCTTCTTTTTGCCCCGTTCTCAGGTGTAAATAAAGAATGGGTGTCTGAAAAGACACCCATTTATGGAAATATATATAGGGCATTTCCGGAGTAACCTTAATTTCCATCAAACACACACGCTGATCGGAAATGCAAAAAGAATAGTTCAAAAACCATACCACAATTGCCCCTGCCATTCTGTTTTAACGTTTCGTGTAGCCACGGCTGACACCCGTCAGCCACCCCCTCTGCCAAAATTGATTAATTTTGCGCCATGTCTCGCAAAGCAATGCTCATCATTATGGATGGCTGGGGTCATGGTCAGGTACCATCGGCCGATGCTATCGCCAACGCCAATGTGCCATTTGTAAAATCGCTCTACAGCCGCTACCCCAATACCGAATTGATTACCTGCGGCGAAGCCGTGGGTCTGCCCGATGGGCAAATGGGCAATTCGGAAGTGGGTCACCTGAACCTGGGCGCGGGCCGCATAGTGTATCAGGAGTTGCAACGCATCAACGTCGCGTTCCGCGAGGGCGAGACCGCTACCAACAAAACTCTGCTGGCCGCGTTCGAAGCAGCCAAACAGAACGGCGCCACACTGCACTTTATGGGTCTGGTGAGCGACGGTGGCGTACACAGCCACATCAGCCATATTGAGGACCTTTGCACACTGGCACGCAAAGCAGGTGTGCCACGCGTAGCCGTGCACGCCTTTACCGACGGGCGCGACTGCGACCCGAAAAGCGGGCTTGCATTCATGGAGCAACTGCAGCAGCACCTCACTGCCACCAATTGCCTGCTGGCATCGGTGACAGGCCGCTTCTACGCCATGGACCGCGACAAACGCTGGGAGCGTGTGAAAGTAGCCTACGATGCACTGGTGCATGGCATAGGCAAGCATACCACCGACGCTATTGCAGCCATAAAAGAAAGTTACGACCATAATGTTACCGACGAGTTCATAACACCAATAGTGGTGTGCGACAAGACCGGAACACCCAATGCCGTGATAAAGGACGGCGATGTGGTGGTGTGTTTCAACTTCCGCACCGACCGCTGCCGCGAAATAACAGTGGCGCTCACACAGCAGGCTTTCCACGAGCAGAATATGCACCCGCTGAACCTGCATTATGTGACCATGACCGAATACGACAAGAGCTACAACAATGTGCATGTAATATTCGAGAACAAAGACCTCACCAATACCATGGGCGAGGTGCTGGAGAAAAACGGTAAAACGCAGATACGCATTGCCGAAACAGAAAAATACCCTCACGTAACGTTCTTCTTCTCGGGCGGCCGCGAGTTGCCGTTCGATGGCGAAAGGCGCATCATGGCACAGTCGCCGCGCGATGTAGCCACCTACGACCTGAAACCGGAGATGAGCGCGCGCGAGCTCACCGAATCCATTCTGCCCGAGATCAACCAGAAGAGTGCCGACTTCATCTGCCTCAACTTTGCCAACCCCGACATGGTGGGCCATACCGGTGTGTGGAACGCGGTAGTGAAGGCAGTAGAAACGGTGGATGAATGTGTGAGCCGCATAGTACCTGCCGCACTGGCAAACGGTTATGCGGTGTTCCTGACGGCCGACCACGGCAATGCAGACTGCATAGTGAACGAAGACGGATCGCCCAACACGGCGCATACGCTCAATCCCGTTCCGTTGTTCCTTATCTCTAACGACTACTCGGGATCACTGAAACCCGGCAAGCTGGGCGACATTGCACCAACCATACTTACCTACATGGGTGTGCCTGTACCTGCCGATATGACCGGCAATGTGCTGATAGAAAAATGAGCGAAGAATAGCGTAATTTTACAATAAATGATACCCGATGATACCCGACAAAGAATTAAAAATATCGTTGAAGGAACTCTCATTGAGGGGGAAGAGGATCATTGCATTGCAATCAGAAATTCACTATGCCGAAGCTTTAAAACAAGTTCAACGGTTAAAAAGGACTTCGAAAGTAAAGCAATCATTAAAGAAGAGCAGGCTCGCTTCATAGAAGAATACTGCGATCGTCATTCACTTTGGTGTCCGTCTGCTCCGGATGAACACCTGTACCTTACAAGAGGCGGTGAGGCTCGCGTGTATCTGCATTCAGACAATCGTCACGTGCTGAAACTAAATGACGGCATCTACTACGCAACCTGGCTTGAATTCCTGAACAGTATTATACTGCACAATATACTTTTTGAGAACACCGCCTATTCCCTATTGGGATTCATAAAGGAAGAAGATGTTCTTCTTGCCGCATTATTGCAGCCATTTGTAATATCGACCGAACAAACTGACCTTAATGATGTCAGGGACTTTTTGGATTTCAACGGTTTTAAGAACATTCGCAGAAATGACTACAGGAACGCGGAGCTTGGTCTGATTCTGGAAGACATGCACGATGAGAATGTACTGGTCAATTCCAATACGCTCTTTTTCATCGATTCCGTCTTTTATACCGTCACGCCAGAAATAGATTGACAACGAAACCCATTGGCATCCTACCCAAGCTTCAGCATATTTCTTAAAACACCCTTGTCAGTTCTTCGAGATGGGCCACTTCGTAGGTGGGCTTAAATGCATGTGGCAATTTCAGTGGATTGTAATAGGCCGAATCCCAACCGGCATTTATGGCACCCATTATATCTATATCCACCGCGTCTCCTATCATGATACTCTCATCGGCAGTAGCACCGGCAGCCTGCAGCGCGAACTCAAATATATCGCGGTGGGGCTTCATGCTGTTGCTACGCTCTGATGTGATGAGGTGATTGAAGTAGCGGGCAATGCCTGAGTATTGCAGCTTCAGCCGTTGCGTGGTCTCAAAACCATTGGTAATAAGGTGCATATCGTACCGGTCCTTGCAATGCTCCAGCAGTTCTTTGGCATGTGGCACCAGCAATGTTTGTGTCGGCAGTATCTCCAGGTAAGCCGTACTTATCTCGTGCGCCAGATTGGTGTCAGCTATCTTAAAGTCCAGCAACATCAGCCACATACGCTTCCAGCGAAGCTCGTCGCGTTTTATGTAACCGCTGCGGTAGCGCGCCCACAATTTGTCATTATGCACATTGTAGGCTTTGAACATGGCATCAAAATCTTCAATACCCCTTTCAGCCAGCCCATATTCGGCATAGAGAGCCCGCATAGTGGCCTCAGAGTTCTTTTCAAAATCCCACAGGGTATGGTCCAGGTCGAAAAAAAGATGCTTGTATTGTTTGTTCATCGGGGAGTTGTGTGGAGGGATTGAAAACCAAAACAAAAGTACAGCAAAGTTGCGGCAACAAGACAGCCGTTTCCTTACATCGTCTTTCCAACAACTGTATGTCTCTCCACCGATCAGCTATTTGCGTACGATAAAATGCTAACTTGTATTCTGTCTCTTGCAAATCATGAAAAAAATTCGTCCTTTCATATACATTCTGATACCGTTCGCGATAGTCGTTGCTACGACCTTTATCCGATACAACTCACTCCGATATGATTTTTGGATAAGTTATGTAGTATTCTTTACAGCGCTACTGCTCCTTTTTTCTAAATACGATTATGATAAAAGGAAAATACTACTCTCATTTATTTTTACTTTGGTGGCATTGCATGGATTTGCATGGGTACTTGAAGGCCCCCCTACTCCGGGTCTAATGAATATACTGGGAGAATTTGTGGCCTGCTTCCTTTCATATTTATTCTATATCAATAGAAGCATTTTTGTCCGGGTCGGAATAATTTCATTGTCAATCACTTTATGCGTGTTTCATTTTTTCTGGGGGTACTTCTTTTGGGAGAACTATGCCACATATGGACACGCGGTAGAGAATCACGTTGAACCGTTGCCTACATCCTGGCAAACCTACATTCAGGATCCGGTAACCGGAATGGAATATCCGTCCAGTCCTGACGCAGTTATTGTCCTTGACTTTTTCTCTACCGGATGTGGTGTGTGTTTTGAAAAATTCCCTCTTTTACAAGACCTCCACGAAAAGTATAGTGGCAATCCGAAGGTGTTTGTATGCGCGATGAATATTCCATGGAAACGGGACACTGCTGGTATGGCAGTTAACATGGTGAGAAAAAGAAACTTCACCTTCCCGGTGGTGATAGGACGAAATAAACTTGACTCAATCTTCCAAATAGCATATTATCCAACAGTATTTGTTGTCAAAAACAATATGATTCTCTATAAAGGTTCGATTGAAAATGTAACGCCCACAATCGAAACCGCAAAAAGAAATTAAAATAATATATCAAGTGTCTGTTGCTATCATGCACCCTAATACTGTATTTGTAAAGATTCCCCCCTTGGTGCAACGTTTCGAATTTCAGAAACTGGCGCTTATTCGTATATTACACTTTCACACTTAAAACATTATCATCAACCACATACAACAAGTTTTTGAATTAGGGGGATAAACTGTTAAAATCTCAAAATTTCGCATAAATTTGCCAACCCTAATAAAAACACTGAGTATATAATATACAATACAAACCTACAATGGCTGTAATTACAACAATAAGAGACAAGTACGGAAAAATAGCCGGTGGTATCATTGCACTGGCGCTGGTTGGCTTCATCGTTTCTGATGCTACAAGTGGTTCTCTTTCTACACTGTTCGACGGCAGAGATGCCAATGTGATGGAAATTAACGGCACTAAGATCGACCCCAAAGAATATAGTGCCAGGGTTAAAGAATACGAAACACTGTACTCTATGTACAACAACGGCCGTCCGCTGGATGACGCGTCACGCGCGCAGATGAGCGAACAGCTGATACAGATGCTGGTGTTTGAAGCAACGGTTAATGCCGAGTGCGACAAACTGGGTATCGACGTGTCGAAAGAAGAAAAAGACCAGCTCATATACGGCGGCAATGCCGACGGTATGGTGCAGGGTTTCACCATTGGTGGTCAGCGCATCTTCGCCGATCCTCAGTCGGGCAACTTCGATCCGGGAAGGGTGAAAGGTCTTGAAAAAGAACTGAACGACCGCGGCGACAAGATCGATCCGGATGGTAAAGTACGCGAACAGTGGGCTGCTGTAAAAGCTTACGTAGAGCGCTCTGCGCGCATTCGCAAGTACACCTCAATGTTCACCAACTGCGCTTATATGCCTAAGTACCAGATGAAGCGCATGATGGCTGAGCAGAACGGTAACGCTTCTATCCGCTACGTTAAGGTTCCTTTCTCTGCTGTATCTGATGCTGAAGTGAAAGTATCTGACGACGACATCAAAGCATACATGCAGAAGCATGCGGCACTCTTCACCAACGATGAGGCTACACGCAACATAGAGTATGTTTCTTTCGAGATCATCCCTTCTCCTGCCGATTCTGCCCGCGCACTTGCTTCGCTTGAAGAACTGCGCGCTGACTTCGGTACTACAAAAGATATCGAAACTTTTGTGAACGGTAAGAGCGATGTGATGAACTCCTACACAAAAACTTACTACAACAAGCGCACACTCAAAACGCGCTATGCTGATACGATCATGACGCTGCCGGTAGGTGATATCTTCGGCCCATACTACGAAAATGGCAGCTTCAACCTGCTTAAGGTTACCGATCGTAAGACCCTGCCTGACTCAGTGAAACTGCGTCACATCCTGGTGAAGACCAAGGAGCAGGGCAACGATGTGCGTACAGATTCTGCAGCAAGCATGAAACTGGACAGCGCTATCGCCGCTATCAAAGCAGGCGGCAAGTTCGACTCAGTAGTTCGCGCTTTCTCTGAAGATGATCCGAGCAAGGGTGGAGAATACACATTCACACTCATGGATCGTCCGAACCTGTCAAAAGAATTTGCTGACTTCGCATTTGAAGGAAAAGCAGGAGAGACAAAGAAAGTAAAAGTATCTAACGACAACTACGCAGGTTATCACTACATAGAGATACTGGAGCAAACTGGCGTAGGCAGCAGCAACCAGCTTGCTATCGTGTCTAAGAATCTGGCACCAAGCGACAGCACTATTAACGCGCTGTATGGTGCTGCCAATGAATTTGCAGGTAAGAACACTACATCTGAAGCGTTTGACGCGGCGGCTAAGAAAATGAACCTTGACAAGCGCGTAGGCGACAACGTGAAGGTGAGCAACTTCAACATCAACGGGCTGGGCCCTGCCCGCGAAGTGGTAAGGTGGATGTATGAGCACAAGGTTGGTGATGTATCTCAGGTATTCCAGCTGGGCGACGAGCGTTATGTGGTAGCTAAACTGGTTTCAACCAGCGAAAAAGGTCTCCGCACCCTCAGCCCTACCGACCGCGCAGTTGTAGAACAACGCATCAGGGAAGAAAAGAAGACCGAGATGATATCTAAGCGTTATGCAGGCAAAGCGCTTGAAGCGATAGCTGCAGAAACACAGCAGACAGTTGCACAGGCCGACACAGTGGTTCTGGGTGGTTCATACGTGGCCAACCTCGGTTACGAGCCTAAAGTAATTGGTTATACGTTCAACAGCGCGTTCCAGCCAAACACAGTATCTCCGGGCATCAAGGGTCAGGGTGGTGTTTACTTCATCACTGTTCTGAACCGCGTTCAGAATCCACTGCCACCGGATGGCGGCATGATGGACCAGATCATTGGTCAGCAGCGTATGCAGCAGGAAAGGCAGATGGCCAACACTATAGACCAGGGTCTGCAGCAGGCTATGACAAGGAAAGCAAAAGTGGAATACTATCCATCCAACTTCTAATAACGATCCCCGCAAGGGTAATGAACATAGAAAGAGCCGCTTCCTCACCGAAGCGGCTCTTTGTCTATCGGCCCATAACACACCTACATGAAAAGTATCGGATAACCCCTTATCTTTGTGTTCCCGAACTATTACCACTATGGTGCAACAAATCACAGAAGGCGTAAGTATTATGGTTGAAACCTTCTATCAGCCTGCGCAGTCCGATCCTTTCCGGTCGGAGCACCTCTTTGCTTATCGCATCACCATAGAGAATCTTACCATCTACCCGGTGAAACTCATCAGCAGGCACTGGCACATCAAAGACAGCAACGGCATTCACAGGGAAGTAGAAGGAGAAGGTGTAGTGGGCCAGCAACCGGTCATTCAGCCCGGCGACAGTTATCAGTACACATCAGGCGTCAACCTCAATACCGACCTCGGCAAGATGTATGGAAGTTACCTGATGGAAAACCTGTTCAATAAAAAGAAGCTTACAATAGCTATACCTGAGTTCAGGCTGGTGGTGCCCGCTAAACTCAACTAAGCGTTCGCGTTCAGTTCCTGCATCCGCAGCAGGTATTTGCCCAGCACATCAAATTCTATATTCACTACCGTGCCCTTTTCTATACGGCTGAAATTTGTGTGTTCGTAGGTATAGGGGATAATAGTGACCGTACACTCATCTTTGCCCGTATTAAAGACCGTAAGGCTCACACCATTGATGCAGATAGAGCCTTTCTCTATGACCAGCGGCCCATACTGCGCCGGAAAGCGGAAACGGAACAACCAGCTACCATCCAGTGTCTCTTTAGCAATACACTCTGCAGTGGCATCTACATGCCCCTGCACAAAATGCCCGTCCAGCCTGTCGCCCAACCTTAGGGAGCGTTCTATGTTCACCAGGTCGCCCACCTGCCAACGGCCCAGATTGGTTTTGTTCAGCGTCTCGGCCACTGCCGTCACAACATAGGTATTACCTTCAATGCTCACCACCGTGAGGCAGACACCATTGTGCGCCACACTCTGGTCCACCTTCAGTTCGGGTGTCAGCGGGCTTTCTATTGTAAAATGAATGTTGGAACCTTCGTGCGCTATCGCGGCCACCCTGGCCAGCGATTCTATAATGCCTGTGAACATAGATGTGTTATTTGCGGCGGGCCCTGCCCACATGAATTGTGGTGCCCGTGTCGTTGACAACGGTAAATGAAACGTAGATAAGCGAACTGTCCACCTTGTCGCGGGTAAGCGCCCCCACCACGGTGTCCTGATGGCGGCAGAAGATCTGCCCGGGATGTATGGTAAGCGAGTCGCCCACCGTCGTATCAACAGTGGCCAGATAAGCGGCCTGGGTGGTGAAAAACAATTTCTGACCCGATGGACAGAAACCGTCCAGATACATCTTCTTCTTGTCGGTTTTGGCTATCACTATCTCCATCGAATCTGCTGCCAGAAACAATTCGGAGGTAGGGTCATAAATAGTATCGTGCAGCAGATACCTGCCCTGAAAAAGGTCGGTAGCGTAATAGCACACCGAATTATTGGGTTTGCCGGGAAAGCCCCAGTTATAATTTACCGCATCGGGATCGTTGCAGTAAGGGTTGGAGATCTGCGGATTGTCCTGCGGCGCAGGATCCTGCCACTTCTTGCAGGAAGGCAAACTGCCTGCAAGCAACAACAAAAGCCCAAATGCAACTATCGGAGATCTCATAACTACTCTAAAATCAAACGTCGCGGACCCGCCGCGACGTTCTATTCTAACGGATATTTCTCAAAATTATTCAAAATATGCCGTAAAAACCCTAAAAATTGTTGCAATGGCTCTTATTCAACAGGCTTGCCTGAAGACTGCCATCCGCGGATGCCGCCATCAAGGTTGATCACCTCTGCAAAACCCATGTCTATCAGCATACGCTGAGCAGACGCGCTACGACCACCTGAACGGCAATACACCATTACCGGGCGTTTCTTATCCAGCTTCGCTACTTCCGCTTCAAAGCTGCTGCCCTGCACGTTTATGTTCAGCGAGTTCTTAATATGCCCTTCCCTGTATTCTTCAGGTGTGCGCACATCCACCAGTTGCACATCTTTCAGCGAAGACATTTTCTTCTGGAAATCTTCTGCCGATACTGTCACCGATACCGACGTTGTGCCGTCCGGAAGTTTCTTGCCCGCGCTCTGGCAGGACGCCATGTTGCCCATCAATACGAGCAGTAAAAGTGTGATTACCTTGTTCATGATACTGTTTGTTTCTGATTTGTTTTTAAAATTATCTCTTTTTCATTGTTGCATGCCTTCCACAGCTTGTAGCCGCCGGAGAGGTTGCGTACTTTGTTAAATCCGTTCTGCAGCAAGATCCTTTGTGCCAGATAACCACGCAGCCCTGCCTCGCAATAAATGTAGATATCCCTGTCGCGCGGCAGGTCCGACAGCACCGACCTGATATCGTTCACCGGTATGTTCACAGCACCGTTTATGGCACCGTCATGAAACTCGTCGGGGTTACGCACGTCAAGAAGGAAAGCATCGCCCGGCAGTTCTGCCACTTCATTCCAGTAGAAGATGCGAAGACGATCCTGCATAATGTTGTCGGCTACAAAGCCGGCCATATTTACGGGGTCTTTAGCCGATGAGTAAGGTGGTGCATAGGCATGTTCAAACTCCATCAGGTCGTGTATGGTGCCGCCTGTTTGCACAATGTGTGCCAGCACATCCAATCGTTTGTCCACACCGTCATACCCAACAGCCTGCGCCCCCAGCAACTTTCCGCTATCCTTCGCGAATGCGATCTGTATGGTCATCTGCTGTGCACCCGGATAATAACCGGCATGCGAGCCGCTGTGTGTAGTAGATACGATATGCTCTATACCTGCTGCTGCAAGGTGTTTGGATGCCATACCGGTTGTACCGGCGGTCATTTCAAATACCTTAACTATAGCTGTGTTGATAGCACCCTTGTACCGTTGTTTGTTGCCAAGCACCACATTGTCGGCACATATACGTCCTTGCTTGTTGGCCGGTCCTGCAAGATAGGTAGGCATTGTCTGGCCGGTAATGGGGTTCACGAACTCTATCGCATCGCCCACCGCATATACATCGGGGTCAGACGTCTGCAGGTGTTCGTTTACCACTATCGCGCCGGTGCGCCCTGTCTTCAGGCCTGCATTCACCGCCAGTTTAGAGTCGGGTCTCACGCCTATGGAAAGTATCACAAGGTCTGTCTCCACAACATCGCCATCAGCAAGCAACACCCTCAATTTGCTATCAACCCTTTCAAAGCCTTCTACCTTGGTCTGCAACAATAGGTCCACGCCCTGCGCTCTTATGTGTTGCTGTAAGATGGAAGCCAACGGTACATCTACCGGTGCCAATACCTGACCACCCATTTCTATCACCGTCACCCCCAGGCCCAGCCCATGCAGGTTCTCGGCCATTTCCAGGCCAATGAACCCTGCGCCTATCACCACTGCGCTCTTCGCCCCTTTCTCGTCTATATATCCCTTTATGTAGTCTGTGTCGGCAACATTCCTCAGGGTAAAGATCCCCTCAGAATTTATGCCCGGCAATGGTGGGCGCATGGGTTCAGCGCCCGGCGACAAAATAAGTTTGTCGTATGATTCGGTGTATTCATCATTGGTAAGCAGGTTGCGGGCGGACACGGTCTTGTTCGCAGTGTCGATCGATGTCACCTCCGTGCGCACTCTCACGTCAATATTGAAACGGCTGTTGAATGCCGTTGCAGTCTGCACAAAGAGTTTATTCCTGTCGCTGATCACGTTGCCTATGTAATAAGGCAAACCGCAATTGGCGTAAGAGATGTACGCGCCACGCTCAAATATCACTATCTCCGCATGCTCGTCCATTCTGCGCAACCGCGCCGCTGAACTGGCCCCGCCTGCCACCGCACCTACAATGATGTATTTCATCTTGCTATTCCTTTAGCTGTGCTGATCTATAACGTGCTTCAACTGATTGGCAGGTACCACACCCGACTGCCTCCACAACATCTGTCCCTTACGGAACAGCATGAGCGTTGGCACACCCGAAATGTTGTAAGCGTTTGCCAGTGCCGGGTTGCGGTCCACGTCTATCTTCACGATAGTCGCGTTCTCGCCCACAGCATCCTTCAGTTGTTTCAGAATGGGCGCCATCATTTTGCATGGTCCGCACCACTCCGCCGAAAAGTCAACCAGTACCGGTTTGTCGTCTCCTATGATCTCTGAAAATGATCTCGTTTGCATAGTGTCTATTTTATTTCTTCGTATTCTGTTATTTCTTCCGATACGCGCGGGCTCTTTTCAGCGCGCGTGTTGCCTGTATAGCAGCCTCCGCTGCCGCAGCAACCCGTATCGGTTATTGCCTGGTACAGAAAGAACGAGCTGAAAAGGCCTGTCACCCAGTCGTGCGCCTGTATACCTGTTACCAGCAACATGCCACCTATCACCAGGCGCAGCACACGCATCATGTGCCAGTTGGTCGTAAGCCTTTGTTTCAGATCACTCATTTCTCATATTTTTTCAGGTTGAACCAACTGCCGCCGTTGTACACTTCAAATCCGTTCGACTGAAGCATAGACCTGGCCGATCCGCTGCGCATACCCGACGCGCAACAAGTGATCACCGGCTTGTCTTTTTTCAACTTACCCATCTGAGCGCCAAGGCTTGCCAACGGGATATTTATTGAACCTTTTACGTGTCCGCCCGCGTATTCGCCGCTGGTGCGTACATCTACTATTACCGCGCCTTTCTGCATCACCGCATCCAGGTCCACCGAAGGGCCTCCGCCCAGAAGTTTCTTAAGAAATCCTAACATGATTAGTTGTTTTTATAGTAATTAACGTTTGTCCATCCGCCGCCATTCACGCAGTTGATACCGTTCTGCTGCAGGAACATGGTCACCTGTCCGCTACGGCCACCCGATGCGCAACAAAGCACTATGTTCTCCATCTTGCGGAACTCGTCCAGGCGCGCCGGCACATCGCTCAGCGGAATGTTGATACTGCCTGCCACATGGCCGCCAATGAATTCACCCGGAGTCCTTACGTCTACGATCGTTGTCTTTTCTGATTTGAGCAATTCTTGTAACTGATCCATCTTCTTTTCTGTTTTTATTTGTTTTGTGTTTTTGTTTCTTTCTTAAAAATACTGAACCCAAGTACTCCCATCAGCGCGCCGTAAACGGTGCTCACCGTGGGGCTTGAAGTAATGGGGCAACTGCCGGACGCACAACCTACATAATACCAATAACTCCACCCGACAATTGCCCCCGCTATCATCCCTGCTATCTCTACTTTATACCGTGCTATGATCGTCTTCATTCTTCTCTTGCAATTATGACACAAAGGTCAGTTCATTTTCAGCCGTGGTCGGGAACATTTGTTGTATAACCTGCCTCCCGCGACAAAATATTTTGTTAAAGCCCTTTATCAGCTGTATTACCTGTTTTGCAGGTATTGATGCCGAACGGCAGATACAACGGGCAAAAACTTACAAGGCTGGTCAATACAAATACTATAGCCAGTACCATCAGCACTATTCCGGTTGTGCCGCTTATAGTGCCCTGTGTGTACAATGCCGCTATGATCAGTGCCACTATCACACGCGACAACCTGTCTGTAGCACCCATGTTCTTTTTCATAACCTTCTGTGTCTGTTTGTTCAGCACAAAGGTCTCAACTGCGGAAAATAAAAAAGGGAACAAATGTTCCCTTTCTAAGTAAGTAGCTCTATTGTATTGCGCCCCAGCCGCAGCATATTCTTCTGCTCCATGGCCCGCAGCAACCTGCTTATAGCCTCCCTGTGTGTGTGCAGCTCATCGGCAATTATCTGGTGTGTGATGTATAACGCGTTAGAGCCGGCTGCCCTCGCCCGCTCCTGCAGATAATGCAATACCTGCTTGTCCATATTATTAAAGGCTATGAGGTCTATCACCTCCAGCAACTCGGCAAAACGCTGGCCGTATGTGGCATTGATAAAGGTTTTCCACTCCGGATACTTGAACCATTCATCAACCATGTTCACAGGTATCTGCAGTATCTCGCTGTCCTCTTCTGCTATAGCCTTTATGGTACTCTTCTTCTTTCCCTGACAGCAGTTGATAGCCACAGCGCACGTTTGCCCGGGGTATAGATGATACAGGAACACTTCTTTCCCTTCCTCGTTCTGCCGCACTATGCGCAGTACGCCCTGCTGCACTATAGGCACAAAGAAGATATCATCGCCCGGCGACATCAGCACAGTATCTCTTTCCACTGTTTTCACGCGGGCATACGCCGCAATCTCGGCCTGCAACTTGGGATCGTTGAAAATGGTCTTGTTCATTTCCTAAGGTTTTCCGGGGGATGAATAATGAGCTTAGTTATTCTGGGCTCTCAGCAACAAACGGGCAATGAAGAAAATGTCTTCCTTCTTCAATGAATGGTACATCGGCAAGCACAATATACGCTTGCTTATGCTCTCTGACACAGGTGTCTCGCACTGCTCCACATAATGCAACGTGGAAAGGCTGGGGTAAAAATACCTGCGCGGATATATCCAGTTTGCATTCAGCTCCTCCATGCTCTTCAACAGCAACTCTTCGCTTTCAAAGATCACCGGATAGTAAGAGTAGTTCCATTGCGCGCCGGGATGAATGGTCTGCTTTTGCACCCTCAGTCCTTTCAGTGCCTCGTCATAAATACCGGCCTGCGTTTTGCGCGCGGCCAGCAGTGCGTCTATATGCTTCAGCACAGCCAGGCCCATTGCCGCGTGAAACTCAGAGTTTTTCCCGTTTATGCCCACAGTAGCAAACGTCTCCGGTCCGTTATGGCCAAAGTTGCGCAGGAACGACATCTCTTTTATCAGCTCCGGATCGGTGGCAAACACCGCCCCGCCCTCTGTACTATGAAATATCTTGGTGGCATGATAGCTGCATGTGGATATGTCGCCATACTCAAATACGCTGCGCCCGTTCACCGTAACGGCAAACGCGTGTGCGGCATCATATATCACCTTCAGACCGTGCTTCTTTGCTATCGCCTCTATCGCCTCCACATCGCACGGATTCCCGAAAACGTGTGTTGCCAGTATGCCCGTGGTTTGCGGGGTTATCTTCTCTTCTATCTTCGCAGGGTCTATGTTCAGTGTGTGCGGATCTATGTCTGCAAACACAGGCTTGCAGCCTTCCCATACAATACTGCTGGTAGTGGCCACATAGCTGAACGGTGTGGTGATGATCTCGCCCTTCAGCCCCAGCGCCTTTATAGCTATCTGTATGGCTATCGTTCCGTTACCCAGAAACAGCATGTGCTTCACCTTCAGGTACTCTTTCAGCTTCAGCTCCAGCTCATTCACCAGCGGGCCGTTATTGGTCAGCCAGTTACGGTCCCATATACCGTTCAGGTACTGGGTATATTCCTCCATAGGAGGCAGGAAAGGTTTTGTAACGTTGATCATAACTAACTAACTATGTAAAGTATGGAACGCGGATGAATACCGTGACGGTCAAAAACATCCCGCCCGAAGTAGTCTACTCCCAACTGATCTACTTTGAACCCCGCTTTCTCCAGGTTACCCACAAATCCTTTCTTAGAGTACATGCGCACGTGGTCGTCCTGTCCAAAGTACTTCCATCGGTCCGCGTCGGTGGTTATGGCGTCATTTTCGTAGGTCTCCTCTATCGCGTTCGTTATAGGCACCATCGCAATTCCCCATCCGCCCGGCTTCAGCACACGGCGCAGTTCGCGCATGGCTTTCATATCGTCCTTTATATGCTCCAGCACATGAGAACAGATGAAGATGTCGAATCGGCCATCCTCATAAATGTTCATGTCGGTGATGTCCACCTTGTCATCAGCCGGGTTGTACAGATCTGCCGACCTGTAGTTGATCTGCGGCATAGCTCGCAGGTAACCCGACAAAAGTGAAGGTGCTATATCCAGCAAATTGTACTTTTTCCCTTCCGGTGTATTGGCAAGTCGCTTCTCTATGTACAATGCATACAGCCTGTCGCGGTCATTAGAATAGCAGCGCGGGCAAGAATAGGCGAACATGTTCATGGTCTCGAACGAGAACATAGGGTACACCATCTGATACCTGTCTGCAGGTTCTATCAGATGGTAGTCTATAGTGCGGAAATGATTGATGCCCGTTTTGCAGATGGGACAAAAATGTTTGTCGCCCATGTAGGGCAGCTTATGCGGATCCGAACGCAATTCCTTCAGGAAACTATGAACGGCTTTTTTTATCCTCAGTACGTTCTTACTCATGTTGATCTATTTTAGCGAGAACGGTAAAGTTGTAGGGCGCACGGCACCCACCCATTTCCCGAACCATGCACCCTGGCGCTGTTCGTCTATCACTTCAAACGTCAGCAGGTCATGGACCACATACTCAATGGCCGATGTGTCTTTCACGAAGTACAACGATATCGTGTACACATCATCATTCAGCAGCTTACCCGGAATAGACAACACACTCGTATGCCAACCCTTGGCTATCAGCGTAGGTTGGGTCGTCACATTAAACACACATACTCCTGCGGTGGTGTTAAGCACCAGACTCAGGTTCATATTCACCATCTCGGCGCTGCTGTAAAACTCAAACCTTATATCAAACGGAGTATTTACGTCAATTATATTGCCTGCTTCGGGGTTGTGAAGCACTATCTCTGCCGATGACAAGCGGACTTTATCATTACCCGGCATATCATCTTCCTCTTCCCACTTGCGTACCAGACAGTTCTTCACCTCACGGTTCAGGTAGTTGTTGATCACCACATCAGTTGGCCCCACTTCCATCACCCTGCCCGATTTCAGGTACATCGCGCTCCTGCAAAGACTTTGTACGGCCTGCATATTATGGCTCACAAATATCACCGTGCGGCCATGACTGGCCACGTCGCCCATCTTTCCCAGACATTTCTTCTGAAACTCGGCATCGCCCACCGCCAGCACCTCATCCACTATCAGTATCTCAGGCTCCAGGTGCGCGGCCACACCAAAAGCAAGACGCACATACATACCCGACGAATAGCGTTTTACAGGTGTGTCTATGTACATCTCTATACCCGAGAAATCCACTATCTCATCAAACTTCCGGCTGATCTCCTTCTTGGTCATCCCCAGAATGGTGCCGTTCATGTATATATTGTCACGGCCGCTCAGCTCGGGGTTAAAACCGGTACCCACCTCCAGCAGAGACGCTATGCGCCCCTTTATCTTGATCTGACCGGTTGTGGGGCCCGTCACACGCGACAATAGTTTCAGCAACGTTGATTTTCCCGCACCGTTCTTGCCGATGATGCCCAACGTATCGCCTCTCTTTATCTCAAAATTGATATCCTTCAGCGCCCACGCATACTCGCTATTCGCTTTTCTGGTGCGGTCATTCTCAACTCCTACCTTCAAAAAAGGGTCTTCCTTGCCGCGCGCCAATGCCCACCACCTTTTCAGGTCATGGCTCAGCATACCCGTGCCTATCTCACCCAAACGATACTGCTTGGATATGTTTTCCGCTTTTATGACAACATCATTGTTCATGAGGTCTATACTGTATCGATGAACTTCTTTTCTACCCTGTTAAAAATCACTATACCCACTACCAGGGCCACTATCGTCCAGATAACACTGTAACCCAGCCAGTAGTAGTTGAACACTCCGGATCCCTGACCCAGAAAAGCATACTTGAACGCCTCAAACAGAGATGCCAGCGGATTCAACCACAACCACATGTGGTAAGACGGATTCTTGATCGATGAGATCGGGAAGATAACCGGTGTCACAAACTGCAGCAACTGTATGCCAAACGCCACAAGAAAGTTAAGGTCCCTGTACTTGGTTGTCAACGAAGTGATGATAATACCAAAACCCAGACTCATGAACGCTATAAGTGCCAGTATAACCGGGAAAAATACCATATGCCAGTTAGGCGATATGGCTTCCTTCACCCACAGATAATATGCCCAGATGATGAAGAAAAGCAAAAACTGTATCAAGAGTTTTATGATACCTGAGATCACCTTCGACAACGGCAGAATGATACGGGGGAAATAAACCTTCCCGAATACCGTTGCATTCTCAGAGAAAGTCTTTGACGTCACCTTAAATGTCTCGGCAAAATAATTCCAAATAGTGAAACTTCCGAGGTAGAACAATATCTGAGGAGCATTGCCGGTCGATATACGTGCTACCTGACCGAAAATGAAGGCATAGATAATAGCAGTAAGTATCGGTTGCAGCATGAACCAGATAGGCCCGAGGATCGTCTGCTTATAAACTGTAACGATGTCTTTTTTCACAAACATCATCAGCAGATCCCGATAACGCCATATCTCACGAAGATTTATATCCAGATACCCGCTGTCCGCAGATATCTTAATATCCCAATTTTCGTTATCGTGTTCTGTCTGATGTTGCACCATCAAATGTTCGCTTTGCACAGTGTAAAAATCTGCTGGATTTATGAATTTTTCCTCTTCATGAAAGAACCAAGTCCTTTACGATTCCTCTTCTTTTCTTCTTCCAGATAATAGCCATCGCCATAGGTACCGTAGCCGTAGCCATAACCGTAGCCATAACCGTAGCCATAACCATAGCCGTAACCATAACCGTAGCCATAACCCTCTTCGTAACCATAACCATAGGCAAAACCACGGTTGGCAACTACGTCATTCAGAATTATGTTCAGTTTAGGTATGCGACCTCCATAATACAACTCGTTTGGAATGCCCAATTGTTGCTTGTAGGTATAGCCCTGACGAACCACATACATTGCCGTATCCGCGTAGCGGTTCAGCAACTGCGCATCTGTAACCAGACCCACGGGCGACGTATCGATGATCACATAATCGAAATCTCTGCGAAGTCGCTCAAAAAGGTCTTCGGTACTCTTCAAAAGAACCAGCTCAGCCGGGTTGGGCGGAATAGGACCTGAAGGCAACACAAAAAGATTAGGATCAACGCCCGATGGGATCAGCACCTCTTCATAAGACGCCTTACCTATCGAAAAATTGGAGAAACCTACTTCATTGTTCAGCCCCAGCATCTTCGATATCTTCGGCTTCCTGAGGTCAAGCTCCATGATCACAACCTTCTTTCCCGACAGCGACAATGTTACTGCAAGGTTGATGGCAATAAATGACTTTCCCTCACCACTCATACTCGACGTCACCATGATCACTTTCTGATCATTGCGTGTCAGCAGATACTGAAGGTTGGTACGCAACGCCCTGAACTGCTCTGATATGATAGTGCGACTATTGCGGGTCACTGCCACGCTCTCGCCGCTGGCATTATTGCCTATTTCACCAATGATCGGGATAGTTGTCGCCTTAACGATATCTCCCTTGCTGATGATGCGTATGTTCAGCGCCCTGCGGATCATGATCACAGCAAACGGGAACATAGTGCCTAAAAGGAACGAGATCATCAGTATCCGGCGCTTATCCGGCGCAACAATACCCGTGGTCAACGCGGCATCTACCACTATACCATCCGCAACTGTCGATGATTTTTCGATGGCTGTCTCCTCTCTCTTTTTCAAAAGGAAAATGAACAATTCCTGTTTGATCTGCTGCTGACGGGCAAACTCAAGTGCCTCGCGTTCCACCTTCGGAATGTCCCTGATGTCCTTAACATTCAACTTCAGCGACTGCTCTATCATCCTTACCTTCAGCTCGGTCTCCTTTTTTGATGACGCCAGTGCGTTTGCAAGGCTCTTTTTCACCTCATCCTTCTGCTTCCTCAGCGTTCGGGGTATGGGGTTGTCCTTGTTCATTGTCAGCTCCGCCTTGTCTATCTGTTCGGTCAGGTAGTTATAGCGGTTCAGCAATTCCGAAAGACCTTTATTATCCAGCAAGGACGCAGGAAGCGTAACCAACTTGTCATCAACTTTCTGAAGATAATCGCTTATGGTGCCTATAACGCCCAACTGCAGTCTGGCTTCTTCAAGTTTCAGGGCAGTGTTTGACTTCGTTGTTACAAGCAAACTCGCCTGTGTACCAATATCCGCAATGCCGTTAAGCTGTTTGAACCGTTCAATATCACTCTCCACCTTAGACAGTTCCTCGCCCAGTACTTTCTTCCTGCGGTCAATGAACGCAATGGTGCTGTCCGCTATCTTGTTACGGTCCTCAACATTCTTGCGCTGGTATACATTCATCAAGGTGTTGATGATGTCCACCGCACGCTCTGGTATGGTGTTCATCATACTTATCTGAATGCAGGTAACTGCCTTATTGGGCACCACATAGTTTACCTGCCCCTGATAGCTTATTGCTGAATAAAGAATAGGTATGTGCTGCACAACATACTCGAGGTTGGAAAGTGAGAATGCCGGCGTTTTCTGCAGAACTACCCTGCCTATATCCTCAAGTGTTATTGTATCTCCCCAACGCGCATTTACAGTGTGGTTCTTACCATCTGTAAGAGAATAATTATCATTACTCAGGATCTTTACCTTACAATTAAAATTGCCGTCAAACGTATCAACCTTTACCAGTTCAAACGGTTTATTGTTGTACAACTCGCTCTTTTTGAACCGGCCCTCTGTTGTGTAGGTCATATTGAGCTTCAGTTCCTTTACGATCTCCGTCATTGTAGATCGGCTTCTCAGGATCTGTATCTCATTGTCAATGTTGATCTTATTGTTGTTGATCTTAAGTGCCTTCAACAGGTCGTCAGATCCCGCACTGCTCTTTTTCGAATCATTGATCAGCAACTGGGCTGAAGCACTGTAAATAGGCGTATAATAGCGCAGATATATATTGCCTGCAATCAGCGAAATGATGATACTTCCCAACAACCATGGCCATATTGCCAGAATGGTGGTGAGCAGCCATTTCAGGTTGAACGCGTTTCCTCCACCGTCTTCGTTCCTGGGCAATACCTGGTCAGGCCGTTGTTTCAGGGCATCATCTACTGCAGCTTTGTTATTGCCTTCCATTCGTTTCCGGTTTCTTCAGCGGTTTTATTTAATAATTCTGGTAAGGAACAGCAATGAAACGATACCGATAACCCCGGAACCATAGCTCAGGTATCGGGTAAACGAGTTATCACTGCTTTGCCGTTTGAAATTGTTTGCCTCTACATAAATATAGTCTCTTGGTTGGACATAAAAATAGGGCGACTTAAATACGTCCGAGGACGTTAAGTCAAGACGCACAAATTTTGTCTGATTACCTTCCATCCTCGCCAACATTATATTGTTGCGTTTCGCTGTCACATTCAGGTCTCCCGCCATCGCAAGTATGTCCAGTACGGTTGCTTTTTCACTGGGCACCGTGAAGACACCAGGCCTCACCACATCCCCAAGAACCTTTACCTCGAAATTGGCAATACGGACGCGAACGGCCGGATCCTTATAATACACCTCTGCCTTATGTTTGATCAGCTCCCTCGCCTCGGTAGTTGTAAGCCCCGCTACCTTCACAAAACCGATCAATCCCAACTCAATGTAACCATTTTTGTCCACCAGATACCCACCCAGCAGGTTGGTGGCAGGTGCGCTGGTGGGTTCAACCGGAGCATTATTCTCATTCTGAACCAATGTCTGTATATTAACATTCAAGATGTCGTTCGACTGAATGATCGGCTCAGAATACTTGCCGTTGCTGTCCTGCACCACCACAACCTTTTCCAGACTATCGTCCTTCAGATTGTTGAAATAAACGAATTTTTTCGCCGGAACACAGGAATGCATCGTGGTCATTATGACAAAAAAAGAAAGCAGGCACAGGCCATAAACGCCTCGCCTCAGTACGTGCTGCATTTCGGGAATTTTCATCAAAAATAGTTTAAAATAAGCTAAAAATGAAACCTGCGACCACCCGGCGGGGTCCTGCTCTTGTCTCACCAACCTACAGTCGGGCGTCAACCATATCCGTACTCAGGCACCCTTTCACGTCATAGATCACTCCGTTAGGATTCACATGATCGCGCCAGTTCACTGAAACGAACTCTTTATGCGCCACAGCAAGGATAACCGCATCGTAGCGCGCTCCCGCAGGCAGCGTATCAGTGATACCTATCCCGTATTCATGCATCACGTCGGCCGGCTTCGCCCACGGATCATATATACAAATATCTGTGTTGTAAGATGCCAGTTCGCTGATGATGTCCACTACCCGGGTATTACGCACATCCGGACAATTCTCCTTGAACGTGATTCCCAGCACCAGCACTTTTGCCGCCTTGATGGTAATATCCCGCTTTATCATAAGCTTAACCACCTCAGAAGCAATGTATTTGCCCATTCCGTCGTTTAACCTGCGACCGGCAAGTATGATCTCGGGGTGGTAGCCCACCTCCTGTGCTTTCTGTGCCAGATAGTACGGGTCCACACCTATACAGTGGCCACCCACCAATCCGGGTTTGAACGGAAGGAAATTCCATTTTGTCGCCGCTGCCTCCAGCACCTGATGGGTATCTATACCCATGCGGTTGAAGATCATCGCCAACTCATTAACAAATGCAATATTTATATCGCGCTGCGAATTCTCTATCACTTTTGCCGCCTCAGCTACCTTGATGCTGGCCGCCTTGTGCGTTCCGGCTGTGATCACCGAACGGTACAACTGGTCCACCGTCTCCGCCACCTCCGGCGTAGAGCCCGACGTTACCTTTAAAATTTTAGAAACTGTATGCAGCTTATCTCCCGGATTGATCCGCTCGGGCGAATAACCACAGAAAAAGTCCTTATTAAATACCAGACCCGATTGTTTTTCCAGCACCGGCACGCATTCATCTTCTGTAACGCCGGGGTAAACCGTCGATTCATAGACAACTATATCTCCCTTCTTCAACACCTTACCCACTGTCTCACTCGCCTTGTATAGCGGTGTCAGGTCCGGACGGTTGTTACGGTCCACAGGCGTAGGTACCGTCACTATATACACATTACATACCGACAGGTCGGCCAGGTCGGCAGAGCAGTACAAACCTTTATCTCCGGGTTTCGCCACTCCTGCCGAAACCTGCTTCAGCAATGCTTCATCAAGCTCCAGAGTGATATCCACACCACCCCTAAGCTCTTCTATGCGCTTACGGTTGATATCAAACCCAACTACAGAATAGTGTTTGGCAAACTCAGCAGCCAGTGGAAGCCCCACATAGCCAAGCCCGATAACACCAATGCAAACCGAAAAATTCTCCATTAAAATATTTTATATACCGTTGTCTACGGCATCGTTTTCATAAGACAGGCGCAAAAATATACTTTCCTCTATTATAAGTGAAAGATATCGGTCACAATCTCGAATTTAAAAAAGGATAGCCCGTTATCTTGTGATAATCACGGGAACATGCCATGGCCCGCAATACAGACAAGTGTTTTTCGTGGTGCGCGTCAGACCCGCAATAATCATACATTCCCATCAACAACAGCTTTTCAGCCACTGCCTTTATGTGCTGACCATAATAGCCGGCTATCGACAACATGTTCAGTTGCAGGTAGCACCCCCGGTCCTTCAGCTCCTGGTAACGTCCCAGATCGCGGTGAAAGAACACATACCGCTCTGGATGAGCAATGATCGGCTTATAACCCGATGTCTTTAACTTGAAAATAGCCTCCGCTAAGTTCGGCGGCTCTATCATCATAGAGAACTCCACCAGCACCTCATTCTTCTGTATCGTCAGAAGCGGCTCACGATCAATGAGTTGCATAAAGTAATCATCAATATAATACTCTGCAGCCGCCCTCAGATCAATGTCTATATTGTGCTCTTTTACCAACTGCTGCATGGTGGTCAGCGCGTTGGTGATCGTCTCACGTGTATTAGGATAATAGTCTATGAAAACGTGCGGGGTGGTAATGATGGTCTTGTACCCCATTCCCGCCATGGTGCGCAACAGTGCCAGCGAATCCTCAGTGGTCTTAGCGCCGTCATCAATACCCGGCAGAAAATGTGAATGCATGTCCGCACCCAGCAACGCCCAGCTCGCCGTCTCGGGAACGGGTAAATGGTCGTACGGAGATTCTTCCTTCCTGCGCCTGCCGAATAGTCTTGCAAACATGCCCGAAAGGTACAAAAAAATACCATCCGCCACTCGGGCCTGCCTGCCAAACCCTTTCACAATACTGTTCGGGCTTTTCTTACTTTTGCCCCAACGAAAAACATTATGGAATTACCAGACCATTTGTCCATTACCGGACTCGCTTCATTTTCCGGCTCCACCCCCATCGCAGTCTCCCATGCTGCTTCAGCGCGCATCACCCACAACCGCAAATACCTCGACGACATCCTGCGCAATGGAGATACCTACTACGGTATCAACACCGGCTTCGGCTCGCTGTGCAATGTCCGCATCAAGGACGATGAGTTGTCGCAACTGCAGGAGAACCTCGTTTGTTCCCACGCGTGCGGTATGGGCGATGAAGTACCCGCCGACATCGTGCGGCTGATGCTGCTGCTCAAGGTCCACGGCCTGGGTCGCGGCTACAGCGGTGTTCGTCCGGAGATCGTGCAGCGTCTTGCCGACTTCTACAATATGGACATCCTTCCGGTGGTCTACGAACTGGGCTCGCTTGGTGCCTCCGGCGACCTCGCCCCTCTGGCACACCTTTGCCTGCCGTTGTTCGGCAAGGGCGAGGTGCATTACAAAGGCAAGCGTATGCCTGCCGCCGATGCACTGCACCAGGCCGGCCTTAAACCAATAGCACTCGCCGCCAAAGAAGGCCTTGCCCTGCTCAATGGCACTCAGTTCATGAACTCCTATATCACATGGTCGCTTATGGCTTCGCGCCGCCTCTCGGCATGGGCCGATGTGATAGGTGCCCTCAGCGCCGATGCGTTCATGGCCAAGGACGAACCCTTCCAACATCCTATTCATCGCGTACGTCCCCACAAGGGCCAGGTAGCTACTGCCGCCCGCATGCTGGAACTGCTGAAGGGCAGCGCCATTCAGCAACTGCACAAAGAACAGGTACAGGATCCTTATTCGTTCCGCTGCATTCCGCAGGTACACGGTGCCACCAAGGATGTGATAGACACAGTGACCCATGTTGCCGAGACCGAAATAAACTCCGTTACCGACAACCCCATCGTCTTCCACGATGAGGATGCCATCATGAGCGGCGGTAACTTCCACGGTCAGCCGCTGGCACTGCATGCCGATTTCCTCGCGATAGCAATGGCCGAGCTGGCCAACATATCGGAGCGCCGCACCTACCTGCTCATCAGCGGGCAGCGCGGATTGCCGCCATTCCTCACACCCAATGCCGGCCTCAACAGCGGCTTCATGATAGCACAATACGCTGCCGCTGCCATCGTCAGCCAGAACAAACAATACTGCACGCCATCTTCGGTAGATAGTATTGTGAGCAGCAACGGACAGGAAGACCATGTGAGCATGGGTGCCAATGCGGCCACCAAGCTGCGCAAGGTTATCCTGAACGTGCAGCGCGTGCTGGCCATAGAGCTGCTCACCGCGGCACAGGCACTGGAGCTGCGTCGCCCGCACACATCGTCGCCAATGCTCGAAAAAGTGTTTGCAGCCCTGCGCGAAACAGCACCCTTCATACCCACCGACGAAGTACTGCACTATCGTATGGCGGCCGCCGAGCAACTGCTCAACCACGACCCCGCCACAATTACGGGTAGGTGATTTATCTTTGGTAACGGACTATGGAACAACAGACGAACTATATAATATTTCAGTGCTACGGAAATGAGGGTGTGTTTTATGAGTGCGCTTATGCACTGCTGTCACTGTCGCGCCTGTATGGCGGCGGCGGACCGGCAGGCACCGAGATCTGGATCTACACCGATAACCCCGCTTGGTTCAGCATCCTCCGGAACCCCGGCATACAACTTCACTTCCGCCAGATAGATAACGACCTTATTACCAAATGGAAAGGAAGTATCGACTTCGTGCACCGCGTCAAAATAGAGGTGCTGCGCGAATTCTCAAGTCACAAACAGGGAAATATCCTGTATGTTGATACCGATGTGGTCTTCACCCGCCCCATCGAAGAAATGATGCGCAACATCAACTCCGGCGACCTCTACATGCACGTCATGGAAGGTATTGTCAGCAGCAAGGCAAACCCTGTCATGGCAAAGCTGGACGCGCATCTGCGCGAGAACACACCTATGAAGGTGAACGGCCGCGCGCTGTGGGACCTCGCCATGTGGAATGCCGGTGTACTGGGCTTCCGCTCGCAGCACAGGCCCCTGCTCGAAGATGTGCTCACCTTCACCGATACCGAATACCCGCGCTTCAGCAAACATATTGTTGAACAGTTCGCATTCTCTGTGTTCTTCAGGCAGGCAGGCCCCATCAAGACCGCCGCGCCATTCATCATGCACTACTGGAACCTGAAAGAAGCACGCATTGTCCTCGCTTCTTTCTTCAACTTCTTCAGGACCAAGGCATGGGAAGACCTCATTGCCTGCGGCCACCTGGTGCAGATGCCCGTACTCATGCAGGAAAAGGTCAACTTCCTGCAGAACCGCGACATCACCGACAAGCTGCTGAAGAAGAACTGGCAACCCGCCGAATACGATTGGAAAGACCTCATGAGTCAATTATGACTTGATAAAAATAATTGTACCTTTATATGACACCCAAAAAAAATACTATGGGATTCATCAATGATTTTAAGGCCTTCGCTATGAAAGGCTCTGTAGTAGACCTCGCGGTCGGTGTCATCATAGGTGGCGCTTTCGGCAAGATCGTTACCGCCATGGTAGATGATATCATCATGCCTACTGTCAGCATCTTCACCGGAACCGGCGAAATGTTTGCTGATAAATTCCTGATACTGAAAGCCGCCAAAGACGGCGATGTGTACAAGTCGCTCGATGAGGCCAAAAAGGCAGGTGCCAACGTATTTGCCTACGGTCACTTCATCCAGACCATCACCGACTTCCTCATTATCGCGTTCTTCATTTTCCTTGTCATCAGGCTCATGGCTCGTGTAGCCCGCAAGGAAGAAGAGAAAAAAGAAGCAGCGCCGCCACCGGCACCATCAGCCACCGAAAAGCTGCTGGCCGAGATACGCGACGAATTGAAGAAGAAATAACGCTCCCGAAAGATAAATGTCTCCCGAAAGAAACACCATGGTATTGTCTCAGCTAAAGGCACTGAAGGCCCAGCGCCGCAGTGGCTTTGCTGTGCTTGCCGACCCCGATAAGATAGCCCCTGCAGAAATGCAGTACCTCGCCCGCCTCTGCAACGATGCCGGCGTCGATTATCTCTTTGTGGGTGGCAGCCTGCTCATGGCACATCAGATGGAGCTGTGCATACAACGCTTCAAGGCCGAAAGCGACATACCCGTGGTACTCTTTCCCGGAAGCCCGTCACAGGTCACGCCCTTTGCCGATGCGTTGTTGTACCTCTCACTCATTTCGGGGCGCAACCCCGACCTCCTCATTGGCCAGCATGTGGCATCAGCGCCCATTGTCAAGGCCAGCGGGCTCGAGGTCATTTCAACCGGCTATATCATAGTAGATGGTGGTGTACCCACCACCGTCTCCTATATGAGCAATACCGCACCACTCCCCGCCGACAAGCCCGACATAGCATTGTGTACCGCTTGGGCCGGTGAGCTGCAGGGCAAACACGCCATCTACCTCGATGCAGGCAGCGGCGCGCAGCAGCCCGTCTCTGAAGAGATGATTAGAAAGGTGAGTAACAACATCAGTGTTCCGCTCATAGTGGGTGGCGGCATCCGCACACCCGAGAAGGTCTACGACAATTGCCGTGCCGGTGCCAACGTAGTAGTAGTGGGCAATGCCATCGAACGCGACCCGCTGCTCATCCGCGATATGGCACAGGCCACACGTGCCGCACACAATTATCAGGACGCCTGATAACTCCCCCGTTTCGTATCTTCGGTAACATGTTGGCAGCCCGCATCCGGCTCTTATTGATGTTACTATTTGGCAGCCCGTTCGTTTGGGCACAGCCGCACGGGCATTCGGCAGACCTGCCCTGCAAGGCACACCCCATGCGCATCACAGCGCCGGCCGCACGCCCCACTGTCCTCAACACTGCCGAGGACAACTACGACATACACCACCTCTTCTTCGATCTGCATATCAGCGACACCACCGAATACCTCTTTGGCTCCGTCACCACGCATGCCACCGTTGTTGCGCCATCCATGGTCCGCTACTACTTCGAGCTCGATGATACGCTTACTATCGATTCTGTGGTCATCAACGGCACTGCATTGTCGTGCACTACATCGGGCTATCTGCGTTATGTGCAGCTCACCACCCCCCTGCCGCAGGGTGCCGCGTTCAGTGCCGCTGTCTTCTACCATGGCTTTCCGCGCGCCTACGGCAATCACGCACCGGGCTACAAGAACGATACCGCCACACACACCACCTTCACCCTCGCCGAACCCTACTTTGCGCACCTGTGGTGGCCCTGCAAACAATCGCTGCGCGACAAGGCCGATTCTATGGACTTCTGGCTCACCGTGCCCACCGGCGTCAGTGCCGGTACCGCCGGACTGCTCACCGCAATAACGCCCATAGATGCGCAGCACAACCGCTACCAATGGAAGACCCGCTACCCCATTGCCTACTACCTCATTTCCATTGCCGCTGGCCGCTACGACGAATACAGCTACTACATGCACTTCGATGGCAGCACCGATTCTATGCTCGTGCAGAACTACGTCAGCCCCGACACACCAAAGAGCATCACCGACCTCAAACCCTGGCTCGATTCCACCGCTCTTGTGGTCAACTACTTCTCGTCATTGTGGGGGCGCTATCCGTTCTGGCAAGAGAAATACGGACATTGCTACATACCCTCCTTCACCAACATGGAACACCAGACCATGACCAGCACCCGCTTCTCCTCGCTCACCGTTCTGGTGCACGAGCTGGCACACCAATGGTTCGGCAATCTGGTCACCTGCGGCACCTGGAAGGACCTGTGGCTCAATGAAAGTTTTGCCACCTACGCACAGTACCTGGGCTATGCGCGCTTCAATGGACCGGCATCAGCGGCGGCCTACCTGCAACGCGTACACGACAATGTCCTCAGCGAACCCGGCGGCAGTGTTTACACCGATGATACGGCCAACTGGTATCGCCTCTTCGATGGCAGGCTCACCTACAACAAGGGTGCCGCCGTGCTGCACATGCTGCGCCACAAGGTCGCAAACGACAGTGTGTTCCATGGCATGATGCGCACCTACCTGCAGCGCTATGCACACAGCAATGCCACCACCGCCGACCTGCTGCACCATGCGCAGCAATTCACCGGGCTACATCTCGATACCTTCTTTCGTCAGTGGATATATGGCGAGGGTTATCCTACGCTCTCTGCCCGTTGGAATCAGGTCGGCGACAAATGCTATCTGGCACTCACACAAGCACCCTCTGTCCCGTCTTCTGTCGCTGTGTTCAGTATGGACCTGCCCGTCAGGCTCTATTACGCGGGCGGAGATACACTTCTCACCGTGCCGTTGCGTCTGGCCGCACAGGGGTTCACCTGCACCTGCCCCCACGCTATAGACAGCATCGTTATAGACCCCGATAATTGGATGCTGCTGAAACAGGACGGCAAGCCCGCGCACGATGCCACACTCACACTGGCGCAGGGTGCTGTGGTCCTTTTCCCCAATCCCGCGCACACCGTGCTCTATGTAAGCGGCACAGAACTGCCCGCCAGCATATTGCAGCTATATAGCGAAACCGGTAAAATGGTACTGGAAAAACAATTGAGAAGCGGAACCGACATCACGCCCGTTGATGTCTCCGCATTACCCACGGGCAACTACCTGTACAGGGTAGCCGGAGATCGTGAATATGGAACCGGGAAAATATTGGTAAAGTAACCGCCGGAAACTATACAGCAAAGCTGTCGCCGCAACCGCAGCTACGGCTGGCATTGGGGTTGCTGAAATGGAAACCTTTTCCATTCAGTCCGTCAGAAAAATCAAGCGTGGTATCGCAGAGGTACAGGAAACTTTTCAGGTCGGTCACAACGCGCACACCCTGGTCTTCAAAAACCTGGTCCTTTGGTTGCGTTTCGTTGTCAAAGTCCAGCTTGTACGACAATCCCGAGCAGCCGCCACCCACCACACTCACACGCAGAAAATAGTCGTCACCCAAGTCAGCTTCCTGCTTCAGCTCGGCTACTTTTTCTTTTGCTTTATCACTTACGTAGATCATCTTATTACTTTTTGCCGGTGGCCAAAAGTAGAAAGTACCGCGCATTCATTTTATGCGTACAGTACTTTCTGCCTTTCGCCGCCAAACGTATTAATGTGCTTTCTTTTCAGCCACCATTTCAGGCAGGCCATTTTTCACGCGGTAGTCGTTTATCGCTGCTTTAATAGCGTCTTCTGCCAGTACCGAGCAGTGTATCTTCACCGGTGGCAGGTTCAGCTCCTCCACAATATCCATATTGTCTATAGACAATGCCTGGTCTATGGTCTTGCCTTTCAGCCATTCTGTTGCCAGCGACGAAGATGCGATAGCCGATCCGCAGCCAAATGTTTTGAATTTGGCATCGCTGATCACACCGCTCTCTTCATCCACCTCTATCTGCAGGCGCATTACGTCGCCGCACTCCGGTGCACCCACCAGACCGGTACCCACGTTCACCTTCGCTTTGTCCAGCGTACCTACGTTCTTAGGATTTGAATAATGATCAATAACTTTTTCTGAGTATGCCATGATTTTTATTTGAGTAGTTTAAAAAATGCTGCTACAGTTTCTTTCTGCACGTTTATTAGTGATGCGCCCACTCTATCGAGTTCAGGTCTATCCCTTCCTTATACATTTCCCAAAGCGGGCTCATTTCGCGCAGCTTCAGTACAGTGTTTTTAATAGCGTCTATCGTAAAGTCTATCTGCTCATCGGTAGTGAACCTGCCCAATCCGAAACGGAGCGAGCTGTGTGCCAGATCGTCGCCAAGGCCCAGTGCCTTCAGTACGTACGATGGCTCCAGCGATGCCGACGTACAGGCCGAACCGCTCGACAGAGCAATGTTCTTGTTGAAGCCCATCATCAGTCCTTCTCCCTCCACATATTTGAAAGAGATGTTGGTAGTGTGTGGCAGGCGGTGTTCGCGGTTGCCGTTCACATACGCTTCTTCCAGTTCCAGCAGGGCGTTCTCAAGCCTGTCGCGCATAGCCGCCAGGCGTTTACCTTCTGCTTCCATTTCGTGCATTGCTATTTCGCAGGCCTTACCCAGACCCACTATGCCCGGCACGTTCAGTGTGCCGCTGCGCATACCGCGCTCGTGGCCACCGCCGTCCATCTGAGATGTAACCTTTACCCTCGGGTTCTTGCGGCGTACATACAGCGCACCCACACCCTTAGGACCATACATTTTGTGTCCGCTGAAGGCCATCAGGTCTATACCATCGGCATTCACGTCCACCGGCACCTTACCTACTGCCTGTGTGGCATCGGTAAAGAACAGCACACCATGCTTGCGGGCTATCTTACTGATCTCACGTACAGGCTGAATAACACCTATTTCGTTATTGCCATACATAATGGCTATCAGTATCGTCTTGTCCGTAATGGCTGCTTCCAGTGCCGCCAGGTCTATCAGACCATCGGCCTGCACATCCAGATAGGTCACCTGGCCGCCCTGTTTTTCTATGTGCTTGCAGGTATCCAGCACCGCCTTGTGTTCGGTAGTGCAGGTAATGATGTGGTTGCCCTTCGAGGCATACATTTCAAACACACCCTTCAGCGCCAGGTTATCGGCCTCGGTAGCGCCCGATGTAAAGATGATCTCCTTCGCGTCAGCGCCTATCAGATTGGCCACCTGCTCGCGGGCATAGTCCACAGCTTCCTCTGCCTCCCAGCCAAACGAGTGGTTGCGGCTGGCAGCATTGCCGAATTTTTCAACAAAATAGGGCAGCATCGCCTCCAGCACACGCGGATCCATCGGAGTGGTGGCGTTGTTATCGAGATATATCGGTAATTTCAGTTCCATATTATTTGGTTCTTGTATAAGAATCAGGGCAAAATTACGCCAAAATGATAACTTTACCCCTTGGCGAAAGCGTTGCTACGCCTATGTAGGTATACATAAAAACTATTTAAAAAAAATGATCAGGATAGAGCATCTGGGCATAGCGGTAAAAGACCTCGGGATATCGGTTCCCCTGTACGAACAACTCCTCAACACACCCTGCTACAAGAAAGAAGTAGTGGAGACCGAAGGTGTGAGCACCGCATTCTTCCGCACCGGCGAATCGAAGATAGAACTCCTCGAGGCTACCAACGAGAACAGCCCCATTGCCAAATTCATCAACAAAAAGGGCGAAGGCATCCACCACGTCGCCTTCGAGGTAGAGAATATAGAAGCCGAAATGAAACGGCTGGCCGCACTTGGTTTCGAACTGCTGAACGAAACACCCAAGAACGGTGCCGACAACAAACTCGTCTGCTTCCTCCACCCCAAAACCACCAACGGCGTCCTCATAGAACTCTGCCAGGAGAAAAAGTAACCCCTCAAAACACAATCCGTGAGATCTGTGTAATCCCAACTGATCCGTGATTCAGACAACCCTGAACCCACTAACCCATGGAAAAGCAAGGTTATGTCTATATCATCACCAATGCACACCGCACCACATTGTATGTCGGAGTGACCTCAGAACTGTTTTCCAGGATATTCAAACACAGAACACACTTCTACAAAGGCAGCTTTTCAGAAAGGTACAATATCGAATACCTTGTCTTTTACGAAGTTTACGGTCGGGTGGACGAGGCTATTGCGCGGGAAAAACAGATCAAAAAAAATGGCGGCGCGAAAAGAAGATCGCGCTTATTGAGTCTATGAACCCCGAATGGAAGGACCTCTTTGACGAAATGAACAGATAGCATAAAGGAAAAAGCCAAATAGTTATCCGTCATTTCGAGCGCAGTGCAGACCCAACGTCAGTTGGGACAAACGTAGCGAGAAATCCCCCGAGTCTATGCACCTACGCCCGTTTCATGTCAACACACCCACAAAAATTCCGTCATTTTCACCTCCTGAAAGTAAAAAAAGGAAAAGCCCAATAGTTTTCCGTTCATTTCGAGCGCAGTGCAGGCCCAACGTCAGTTGGGGCAAACGTAGCGAGAAATCTCCCCAGCCTATGCACCTACGCCCGTTACTTATTCCACAGCAACGATCAACACCGATACAAATGCTCAGGGGATTTCTCCTGTCGTCGAAATGACGGCTTCGATGTTGCTCCTTTCCGCTAACCTACCTAACCATCATCTCCCTGCAGAACACCTTATCGAAGGAGGCCGTCATTTCGAGCGCAGTGCAGACCCAACGTCAGTTGGGGCAAACGTAGCGAGAAATCTCCCGCGCACATGCACCTACGCCCGTTACTTATTCCACAGCAACGATCAACACCAATACAAATGCTCAGGGGATTTCTCCTGTCGTCGAAATGACGGCTTCGATGTTGCCTCTTTTTCGTGTACCTACTTAACCATCAACTCCCTGCAGAACACCTTATCGAAGGAGGCCGTCATTTCGAGCGCAGTGCAGGCCCAACGTCAGTTGGGACAAACGTAGCGAGAAATCTCCCGGGCATATGCACCTACGCCCGTATCATATTACCTTGAGCCCCGCCGAAGGGGCCGATCAATTTTCTATCACACTACACAAAACGCACTATCATAAAACTTTCATTTGCCGGTTTTCCCACCCCGGCGTAACTTGAATAGAAGTCGGAAAATATGGGGCAAAACAGGAAACATGATAATTTTATTTCACTTCTCACGTGGGAAGCAAGTGCGCAAAGGTGCGCAGGTTTTGAGAAGCAGTGGGAAGCAAACTGCGCAGCAGCTTCCCACCTTTTTATTGATAATCAATAAGTTAGTCAAAAACCGGGAAAAAGAAAAAAATTGCGCAGTTGCGCAGCAAAACCATGCACTCTGTAAACCACAACAAGGATTATCTCTCAAAAGTGTAAACCCATTTCAGTACGAGGCAATTCAGACAAACCCCACATACCATATATTTACAATCAGAAAAGAACCAACTGATATGAAACGTATTCTATTGATAATGGCTGTTGCCGCGGTACCGGCCCTCACATTTGCACAAAAGAACAAGATAAAGATAGAAACAGAGTACGGCAACATCGTACTCATGCTATACGACAATACCCCGCTCAACACCAACAACATGGTGAAGAACGCCAAAGAACACGTCTACGATAGCCTGCTGTTCCACCGCTGCATACCTCAGTTCATGATACAGGGCGGCGACCCCGATTCCAAAAGGGCGGCACCGGGTGCGCACCTGGGTAGCGGCGGCCTCACCTATACTATTCCTGCCGAGATAAATGACACTATCTATCACAAGCGTGGTGCAGTAGGTGTGGCCCGCGACGGCAACCCCACAAAAGCAGGTTCGGCTACACAGTTCTACCTCGTATCGGGCAAAAAATTCACCGATGCCGAGTTGGACAATATCGCAAGCCGCAATGGTCGCAAGTTCACGCCCGAACAACGCGAGGTGTACAAAACACAGGGCGGCACCCCCTTCCTCGATGGTAACTATACCGTCTTCGGCGAGGTGATAGAAGGTATGGACATTGTGGACAAGATAGCCGCCGAGCCCCGCGACGCCGCCGACCGCCCCAACAAAGACATACGCATGCTGAAGGTTACCGCCATCACCAAAAAGCGTTCGTTCTTCGCGCGCCTGTTTGGTCGCAACAAGTAGCCCCTGTACCCGCGGCGGTGGTGTGCGAAAAGGGTTTTACTTTTGTGCCTATGCAAACGAAGCTCTCGGTCAATATCAATAAAATAGCCACATTGCGCAACAGCCGCGGGGGCAGTCGCCCCAATGTGCTGCAGGCAGCCATAGATTGTCAGCGGTTTGGCGCCGATGGCATCACCGTGCATCCCCGCCCCGATGAACGCCACATCCGCTACAGCGATGTGCGCGAGATCAACGGCATCATCACTACCGAGTTCAATATTGAGGGCAACCCCAGGGAGGACAAGTTTGTGCAACTGGTGCTGGAAGTGAAGCCCGCGCAGGTCACACTCGTACCCGACGACCCCGGACAGCTTACCTCCAATCACGGCTGGGATACCATCAGGGAGCAACGCTACCTGCGCGATATGTCGGAGGTGTTCAGCAAGGCGGGCATCAGGGTGTCCATCTTCACTGATCCGGTCACGAGCATCATAGAAGCTGCCGCCGATACCGGCACCAACCGCATCGAGCTCTACACCGAAAGCTACGCGCAGCACTACCACACCAACCGCGAGGCTGCCATTGCCAACTATGTAACGGCAGCACAAACGGCCACCCGCTGCGGGCTTGGCATCAACGCCGGCCACGACCTCGACCTCGACAACCTTGGCTACTTTGCCCGCATGGTGCATGGGCTGGAAGAAGTGTCCATCGGCCATGCACTCATAGCAGACGCGCTCTACTACGGACTGGAGAACACCATTCAGATGTATCAGCGTGCGCTGCGCAACCACTAAAACAACCAACACATGCGTGTATTCACCTCCATATATGTACTCATACTTGCCTACATCATTGCGGCGCTCGTCTTCTGGGAGATGAGCCTGCAACGGCAAAGCGGGCGCATCTATGCACAGGAGGTGACCACCCTGCGCAATCAGATAGACAGTACCCGCCTTCCCAACATATACCACCACGAGATGACAATGCTGAAGGAGAAGCTGGACTCTCGTACCCGGCAATATGTGGCAGAGGGAGCTACCTTCCTCATTGTCATACTCATAGGAGCCGCCGTGGTGTACGGGTCCTTCTCGCGAAGGATGCTCGTATCCAAACAGCAGAACAACTTCATGCTGGCCGTGACACACGAGCTGAAATCGCCCATTGCAGCCATAAAGCTGAACCTGCAGACACTTGAAAAACACAGGCTGGATGAAGAGAAGCGCAACCTGCTGATAGACCGCTGCATAAAAGAATCGAACCGGCTGAATGACCTGTGCAACAACCTGCTGTTCGCGTCGCAGATAGAGGGGCGCCAGTACAAACCGGCCATGGAGGATTTCAGCCTATCGGCCATGATGGAAGATGTGGTCTCAGACTTCGCGGGACGTTATAACCGTAAGTTTGAAGAAGATGTGAACAGTGGTTGCAAAAGCACCGGCGACAAGGCCATGCTGCGGATAGCCATCAACAACCTTATAGAGAACGCCATCAAGTACACGCCCGAGGATAAACCCATACGTATATCGTTGGCAAAGAATGGAAACACAACAGCAATGGTGAGTGTGGCCGACGAAGGCCCCGGCATCCCCGACGCCGAGAAGAAACGCGTCTTCGATAAGTTCTACCGCATAGGCAACGAAGCGAGCCGCAAAAGCAAGGGCACAGGATTGGGTCTTTATCTGGCGGGCAAGATAGTAAGCCAGCACGGTGGCAGCATAGCCATCCGCGACAACAGCCCCGGTGGCACTATTTTCGAAGTGACACTGCCCGTTACGGCATAGATCAGTGGCGGAACAACCGCACGATCATCACTATGACCGCGAACAGGAACATGAACAGCGATATGCGGTTCATTCCGTGCATGAACTTCAGGTCAAGTGTCTTGGGAGCATTCGGATCTCGCTTACGGAGGTAGAAGTAAGTAAGCACCTGATTCCAGATACTGTCTTTCATAAGCCGGCTGGTTTTTGCTAAAGGTAGCAAATATACACTTGCACCACCCGCCACCCGGTTTATGGGCATATCCGTTTTCTTTATAGCAGGGGCATAACAAAAGTGCGCCCCGGCTTAGAGACCGGGGCGCACAGGCTGAAATTGATCCTCAATGTATTATCGTTGCAGTATCATCCGAACCTGTTCTATGGTTCCATCGGCCCCCACAAAACGGCATAGGTAGGTACCTGCCGCCAGATCGCCCGGCAACTGGATGGCGGACTCGCCAACACCCAGATCAAAGGACGCTGCCAGCTTTCCGTCGATGGTGTGAACCTGCAACATACCGGCCTTACCAGTGCGCACGGTGAGCGCACCTTCTGTAGGGTTAGGGAACATACTGAACCCTGCGGTTGTAAGATCGTCTGTCAACTCAGGTCTTGCACCCGATGTTACCGTAATAGGGAAAGTACTGCGACACGTAGTAGCAGGTATGGTACAAGTGATGATGGCACTACCCGCAGACACACCGGCAACAACGCCCGTGGCAGAACCGACAGTAGCGATAGAAGTTACCGAACTGGTCCACCTTGCACCGGTGATCGAGCTGGTGAGACCAACAGTGCTTCCCACAGCAACCGCCGAAGCTCCCGTAACCGCCGGCGTTGGCATCACAGTAACCGTAGATGCTCGGTAGCACCCTGCCACATAGTAGCGAATGGAAGCCGTACCCGCTGCCACACCTGAAACAACTCCTGATGAGTTAACAGTTGCCTTGGAAGGGAAGGAGCTCGCCCAGGTACCGCCTGTTGTAGTGCTTGCCAATGTTATGGTGCTACCTGCACAAACTGTAGTAGGACCGGTAAGTGGCGCCGGAGAAGGATTGACAGTAAGGAAGCGAGTTGACGTGCATGTACTGCGACTATATGTGACGTTAACAGCACCGGCTGACACACCCGTCACCATTCCTGTGGTTGAGTTGATAGTGGCAATTGAGGTGTTTGAAACAGACCATGTACCACCGGCAACGACAGCCCCGAAACTTGGGCTTAAACCGACGCATACCGTGGATGGGCCGTAAATGGTGCCATTATCAGAAGAAACATTAACTCCCGTCACTCTGCCGCAGCTACCTATTGCGTAGGTGATCACCGCCGTACCAGCAGCAATGCCGGTGCGTATGGCGTAACTATTAGAATACGTATCACTGTAAGGAGTAACTGTTGCCACCGAAGTGTTGCTGCTACTCCAGGTGCCACCCGCCGGCATCGCAGTAAGCATCGTGGTACTGCCTGTACAAGTAGCCGGTGTAGCTGAGAAAATGGTATTAACGGCATTGATGGTACGCGAACTCTTACAGGTAGCTGAATAGGTATAGTTAATTGTGATCGGTTGGTTCCAGCCGTACATGCTGCTGGCTGCCGCAGAGTATAAACCTGTTGTTGTATTGATGGCACCATAATAGGTACTTGATGAAAGGCTCCATGACCCACCTGATATCCAGGTGCTATAAGAGCCCGATGTACCACCACATACCTGAGCCGGGCCGTTGATAGTCGGCGTGGGATAGAAGCGCACGTTCTTCCTGTAAAAACAACCGTTCGGGATAGTATAAGTTACGTCTGCGGTACCGGTATCGGTTGCATATACCTCGATCATACTCGTGTAACCGCTGATTGCAACAAGTGAGGATGCCCCTGGATTCGAGGTGCTCCAGGTTCCGCCTGTGATCGATGCATCAAGACGTGTAAAGTTTCCGTTGCATGCATAGTCGATCCCCGAAACGATAGGAGATGCAAGTACTGTAACCGTAGCAGCCCGAGAACAACCTGTTGGTGCAGTATAGGTGATCCTTGCAGTGCCCACACTATTGCCACGAATAATTCCTTCTGTATAGGTCACCAAGCCAACTATGGTGAAATTACTGGTGGACCATGTTCCGCCTGAAACAGGCGCCACAAGTGTATCGTACGCACCGTTACAAATTGTAGACGGACCGGTAATAGCGGAGATCGGCGCACTGACCGTTACCACCATAGTAGCACGACAACCTGATGTGGTGAGGTAATAGATCACTGCTGTACCTACACCAACACCAACAACAAGACCACCGGTACCAACTGATGCAACAGAAGGGTTAGCTGTACCCCAGGTTCCCCCGGTAGCTGCTATACTGAAAGAAGTATAATTGCCGAGACATAAATTACCATTTCCTACAATAGCCGGTGGTGCCACGTTAACCACCAATGACTTGACTTTGAAACATCCGGAAGCGACATTGTAGGTGATCAGAACACTTCCCGCAGCTACACCGGTCACAACGCCCGAACTATTGACGGTAGCCAAAGACGGATTACTGCTGCTCCAGGTGCCTCCTGTAGCCGGGTGACTGAGTGTAACTGTCGTTCCTATACATACGGTGGACGGCCCAGAGATACTCGGACTAGCTATCACCGTTGTCGTTTTTGTAGCAAAGCAAGTTGGGTTTATTGTGTATCTGATATAAACCGGGCCACCGGGGTTTACTCCGGTAACGAGGCCCGTTGTAGAAACGGTTGCCAATGATGTGGCGCTACTACTCCATGTGCCTCCGGTGGCAGCAGTATTAAACATACTACTGTTACCTACACAGATCGTAGAAAGCCCGGAAATACTTGATACCGGAGCGTTTACAGTGACAGTAGCTGTAGATACGCACCCGCCGGCATGATAGGAGATCACTGAAGTACCAACGTTTGCGCCCTGTATTGTTGCGGTTGCTGCTACGGTTGTTGCACCGGTACCGGCAATAGAAGCCACCGCTGGTGTGCCGCTTGTCCATGTCCCTGTATATACGGAACAACTAAGTTGGGTTGTATTTCCCATGCATAAAGTGCGTGTTCCAGTTATGGTTGGCGGTATACTTACAGTTACAACCTTTGTAACACGACAACCGGTAGTTAAAGCATAAGTAATGGTTGCCGTGCCAGCAGCAACTCCGGTTACCACACCAGAACCGCTACCCACTGTTGCAATTGCTGTATTGCTTGTTGTCCAGGATCCGCCTGTGGAAGCAGAACTGAGTGTAGTTGTTGATCCTGCACACACCGTTGCCACACCACTGATACTATCCGGTAAAGGATTGACAGTGACCTGCGCTATGCGGCTGCATCCGTTTGATGTGGAATAGCTCACAGATACTGTTCCGGCCGCAACACCGGTCACCGATCCGGTAGACGCATTGATAATAGCAATTGCAGGATCTGCAGAACTCCATCCACCGCCCGAAGGTCCCGATGCCAGCGATGCTGATGTGCCCGGACAAACATTAAGTGTACCCGTGATCACTGAAGGGAGTGCCTTAACCGTGAACGCAGTTGAAGTGTAACAAGATGATGACAAATAATAAGTGATGAACGGGGTGCCGGCCGCAACACCTGTAACCACACCGGTAGCACTATCGACCGTGGCCATAGAGGTGTTACCGCTAACCCATGTACCTCCCGACACCGGATTGCCGAGTGTTAACGTAGCACCAACACAAGCATTGGTTGTGCCGGTAATTGTAGCCGGTGCAGAATTGACACTAAGCGTATGAGTAGTGAAGCATCCGTTGCCTGAAACAGCGTACGTGATAGTAGCGCTTCCTGAAGCTATACCCGCTACAACACCCGCTGAGCCAACTGTTGCTACTGAAGTGTTGTTGCTGCTCCACGTTCCGCCGGATGTGGCACTTGACAAAGTCACAGTACCACCGGAACACACCGATGACGAACCCGAGATAGCTGAGGGGAGCGCGTTGACTGTAAGTGTTGCTACACGAACACAACCTGATGCAGCGGTATAAGATATCGGGGTAACTCCCGCGCTCACCGCGCTCACTGCACCTGTTGCGCTATTTATGGTAGCTACAGCAGGATCTCCGCTGCTCCAAGTTCCACCCGAAGTAGCATTTGAAAGTGTTATAGAACCACCGGGACAAACAGCCATCAAACCGCCGATAGTGGCCGGCAATGCACCACCGGTTATAGTGGCACCTGCGTTACAACCCGTTGAAAGAGTATAAGTGATCGTTGTGGTACCACCTGCAACACCTGTTACCAATCCCGAAGTGCTTCCAACCGTCACCACGCCAGTGTTCATGCTGGCCCATGTGCCGCCTGAAGGCGATGCAGTGAGTGTAGCGGTATCGGTAGCGCAAATGAATGACGGAACAGAAACGATGGTTGGCGCGGCATTCACTGTTTGCAACCTTGTTACATAACAACCGGTTGACGCAACAGTGTACGTGATGACGGTGGTACCCGCTGCAACACCGTAAACAGCTCCTGTACCTGACCCGACTGTTGCAACCGATGGAGTACTGCTACTCCATGAGCCACCGCTTGTGCTGTTGGTAAGTGTGGTACTGTTGCCCTCACAAACAGAAGAAGAACCTGCGATAGCTACCGGTAAAGACTGAATGTAAACTGTAGTAGTTTTAAAACAACCTGCAGCAATCGTATATGTAATTGTTGCTGAACCCGATGATACACCCGAAACATTTCCGGTTGTGTCAACTGATGCCACGGAGCTGTTGCTACTGCTCCAGGTACCGCCTGAAACCGGATGACTGAGCAAAGATGACTGACCCACACAAATGTAGGTGCCACCTGTTATAGAAGCAGCAGTGCCGCTAACCGATGTAGTGAATGTTGCAAAACATGTTGCACCGGTGCTGTAAGTAATAACTGCTGTACCTGCCGATATGGCGGTAACCAGACCGGTAGTACCTACGGTGGCCACTGAAGGCGTACTACTGCTCCATGTTCCGCCGGATCCCGCAGTTGTAAATGTGGCTGAACCACCAAGACACATTGATGAAACACCGGAAATACTGTACACTGCACTGCTGACGGATACTGCGGTTGTGATGACACAGCCGCCAACTGAGTAACTGATATTTGCTGTGCCTGCTGCCGCAGAAACAACAGTTGCCGTAGTGGCTGTAGTAGTTCCTATGTAGGCTACGGATGCGTCGCCGCTGGTCCATGTGCCGCCGCCAGTAGTGCAAGTGAGGGTTGTGGCACCACCTGCACACAGGGTGAGGGTACCTGAAATTGCGGAAGGAGGTGTGTTGACAGTGACTGTTGCTGTTCTGCGACAACCAGTTGGCGCGGTGTACGATACAACAGCAGTGCCGGCTGTAACGCCTGTAATTACACCGGTTGCGGAATCAACTGCAACTTTGGTTGAAAGAGAACTCCAGGTGCCGCCGGAAGTGGCATTACTGAGTGTAGTTGTTCCCCCTGTGCATACCGACAGTGTGCCGGTGATGGTTGCAGGTAACGAATTGACAGTAGCCTGAATTGTGCGGATACAACCGTTGGTGCCGGTATATGTGATCATCGGAGTGCCCGAGGCAACACCGGTTACGGCACCAGAAACTGTATGAATAGTTGCGAGTGAAAGGTCAGAACATGACCACGTTCCACCCGTGGGGCTTGACGATAAAGTAGAAGACACGCCGATACAAACAACAGGAGAACCTGAAATGGCTGACGGCAGCGGCTTAACGGTGAAGGCCCTTGTTACATAGCAGGATGCTGCTGTGAAATAGGTGATGGTCACGGTACCGGCGGCCACTCCCGTTACAGTACCGGTCGCGCTGTCGATTGAGGCAATGGCATTGTTACTGCTGAGCCAGGTACCGCCTGTTACGGCATGGGTTAGCGTTGCGTTTGTACCTGCACAAATACCGGTTGGACCTGAGATCGCAGACGGAGCGGCGTTTACTGTAACCGTTGTTATGCTCCTGCAACCCGGAGTTGATAGCTGGTAAGTAATATTTGCATTGCCCGCACTGACCCCTGTAACGCGACCGGCTATCGTACCTACTGAACCGACTGTGGCAACCGATGTTGACCCGCTGGTCCACCAGCCCCCAGTCGCAGCGTTAGACAATGTTGTGAAACCGCCGACACATACTTCCGAATTTCCGGTGTTTGCACCGAGCGCAGCATTCACAGTAACCGTAGCAATCCTACGACAACCAGACCCTATTGTGTACGTTATCGACGCGGTACCGGGAGCCACTGCCGTGACCACTCCCGTGGTACCACCAACCGTGGCTACGGAGACGTTGCCGCTACTCCAGGTGCCACCCGCAGTAGCACTGGCAAGTGTGGAAGTGCCGCCCGGACACAATGTAAAGCCACCGGTAATAGTCATTGGCAGCGCTCCGATATTTAATGTTCCGGTACTGGTGCAACCGTATGCTATCGTGTAACTGACCACAGGATTACCTGTTGCCACTGCGGTAAGATGACCGGTATTTGTATCGATAGCAGCGAGCCCTGAATTGCTGACAGACCACTTACCACCGGCAGTAACACAGGAGAAGGTAGCTGTATCTGATAAACAAAGGAATGAAGGACCAGATACAGCCGCAGGTGAAGGAACTACTGTCTGTACCCTTGTAACATAACATCCGGAAGGAACTGTCCAGGTAATGGTGGTGGTACCTGTGCTTACAGACGTACACAATCCGTTACCTGTCCCGATGGTTGCTACCGATGTATTACTACTTGTCCACATTCCCGAACTTCCGTATGGCAATACGTTGAGCCCCGTGAAGGTTCCCATACAAGTAGACGACGGTCCGAAGATCGGATTAGGTGAGTTTCCTACCAACACAGTCAGTGTCTGAGTGTATCCGGCGCCGATATGGTAAGTAATTGTAACAACTCCGGGCGCAACAGCAGAAAGAATACCTGTTGCAGAACCAATAGCGGCAGCTGCCGGAGCACTGCTGCTCCATGTACCACCACTTATGATGCTGCGCAATGTATCGGGCACATCGGCTGTACACAAAGGTGGTACATATCCTGTGAGGCTACCCGGCGAAGAGAGAACGGTCACAACAGCTGTGTCTGAAGCCGAACAACCGTTGCTGTTGGTAGCTGTAAGTGTGGGTATAAAAGTACCTGCTGATCCATACGCTTTTGAAGCGTTCATTACCGTTGAAGACGATGCATCTCCGAAGCTCCATGAATATGCCGACAAAGAACCATCAGAAACGGTGAAGTTTACCGGAAGGCCCGGAAGCGTTGGATTGGGACTGAAAGACGAAATTGCGATAACAGGTAAAGCATTTACAGACACCGTCTTGGTGGCGGTGGCACTACAGCCGGTCATACTTCCTGTTATTGTGTACGTGGTAGCAACCGTTGGGCTGGCTACCACACTGACACCCGTAGTAGCCGAAAGTCCGGTTGAAGGAGTCCATGTATAAGTTGTTGCGCCGCTGGCCGTAAGAACACCACCGGATCCTATGCATATAGCAGTATCTGCACCGGCACTTACGCTCGGGTAAGCATTTACTGTGACAGTAACTGTAGCAGAATTTGAGCATCCCGACTGTGTACCTGTTACTGTATATGTGGTTGTAACTGTTGGTGATGCTGTTACTGAACTACTAGTTGTTGAAGAAAGAGATGCACCGGGAGCCCATGAGTAACTTGTTGCTCCGGAAGCGGTGAGTGTTGTAGAGTTACCGGTGCAAATTGCAACACCGGAGCTTGCGCTTACAGTCGGAGTGGCCGTAACCGAAATCACCTTTGTAACTGTAATACCGCAAACACTATAACTGATCGTGGCTGTTCCTGCGGCAACACCGGTAACTACACCTGTGCTACTGCCCACTGTTGCGACAGAGGCGCTGCTGCTGGTCCATGTACCCGAAGCTGTTGTGCTGGCAAATGTAGTAGTGGCACCCTGACAAACCGTAGTGGAGCCGGTAATAGCACTTACCGGATTGACGGTAGTGCAGGTACCCATAACCCCTGAAGTAAAGTTGGCCGTTGTTCCGGTAAGAGCGAAACCTACCAGTGTACCACAGTTACCGTTACCACTATAGTCGATCGCGGATGTGATACCCGTGTTAGTGCCGTTGGCTACACCCTGATTGAAGCGATAGTATGCTTTCAGATTAGCGTTCTGCGGCACATCGCAGCTCATATTATCCTGGATCTGTGTTTGCGTACGTGCCACATTCCATATACGCACCTCATCCATTTTTCCACCCAGGAAGTTTCCTCCGAGATAGGCACCAATAGAGATAGCACCGGCCGAATAAGTAGCCGCTGAGGTATTAGATGCTACCAATACACCGTTCTTGTACAACTTCATTGTTGTAGTAGCGGCATCATAGGAAACCGCAACGTGTGTCCAGGTGTTGAGCGGGAATGCCGCAGGGTCCGAAACATCAGTTGAACCCTGAAGTGCACGCAGATGGCCATAGGGAACCCAGAACGGATGCGGACCGGCACTGATAATATTGTTAGCAAGCGATGGATCGGTCACATAGATCCATGCTTCCTTTGTATAAGATTCGCCCGAAGCAAGAATGTTTGAGGTCTGAATGTAGGAACCTGTTCCGTTGAGGGCAACACCATTCTCTGAGGCAAACACCGACACATTGACTGTAGCAGTAGTTGCACATCCGTTTGTTGTTACCGTGTATGATATGTTTGTGTTTCCGATGGAAACACCTGTCACAACCCCGGACGATGATCCAACTGTTGCAATTGAAGTGTTCGCGGAAGTCCAGATACCACCACTCGTTGAATTACTAAGTGTTGCGCTACCACCAGTAGCGATGGTAGTTGTGCCGGCTATACCTCCTACAGTAGGATAGGCGTTCACCGTTACCGTCTTTGTTGCACTTGCCGAGCATGAGCCTGAGGTACCGGTAACTGTGTAAGTAGTTGTAATAGTTGGAGAAGCTGAAACCGATGTACCGGTTGTTGCTGACAATCCGGTACCCGGAGCCCAAACATATGCAGAAGCCCCTGATGCGGAAAGAGTTGTTGCATTACCTGTGCAAATAGCCACACCGGAACCCGCAGAAATTGACGGAAGTGCATTTACGGAGACTACGGTTGTTGCCGTTGAAAAGCACGTAGTATAGGATATAGTTGTCGTTCCGGAAACATTCCCCGTTACTACCCCTGTTGAACCAATACTTGCCACCGTTGGGTTGCTGCTGCTCCATGTACCACCTGCCACTGAATTTGACAGTGCGGACGTTGCACCAACACATATTGATGTGGTGCCTGTAATTGCAGCCGATACATTTATGCTGTTGCAGGTTGAGATCGCTCCCGTTATAAAATTTGACGCGCCACCGGTAAGTCCCATCTCATATATGTTTGCACAATTGCCCTTCCCGCTGTAGTCGGCCACTTTGGACATAGCGGTGTTCGTTCCCCCGGCTACGCCTTCGTTAAAACGGTAATTAACGACCAATGCTGAGGATTGAGGCACATCGCAATTCATGCCGGCAGCGATCTCTGAAGCTGTTCTGATCGTATTCCAAACACGCACTTCATCGATATCTCCCGCGAAACTCTGAAAACCCAAACTTCCGTCAGAACCATTTGCTACAGCCAATCCAATGCTCTGACTGCTGACACTCATAGTAAAAGTCAGCACCAATGCGCCGTCGTAATATATCTTGGAACCGTTTGCAACTCCACTATTGAAAGTCAAGGCAACATGATGCCAGTTCCCGTCATTTGGAAAGACGCCTGTAACCTGATCCATGCCACCACCCCAGTCAAACGCAGCCAGTTGGTTATCTCTTAAAAACAAACCATAAGCAAGCTGCTTGGTAACAATACCTCTCCAGGAGCCGCCGGCATTAGAGGTTCTTATCCAAGCCTCAACCGTACCTGATGTAAGCTGTGTGTTTGCAGTGTTTGATGCGCTCAGATGATCATCCACACCGTCGAAATTCATTGCTTCCCTCGGGCCGGGAGTAATTATTGCATATCCATCTCCATTATTATATCCTTGTGTATGTGCGACACCCGTGGCCAGAGAGGCGTGCGTGAATGAACTTCCACCACCACCGCCACTGTAGTCACCACCACCACCACCGTAGTAACCGCCGCCGCCGCCGCCGCCCAACGCCGGATCGCCACCATTACCACCATTACCTAACGAACCAGACCCTGCGGTTGCAACATAAACTGCACCAGCCCCTCCTGCAGTAGGCGTCCCTCCAAATCCACTTTGAGAAGTACCATTGCTTCCGTAATAGAAACCATTTGCCCCGGTAAGGCCACCACCATGACCACCATTATGAGCATTAGCTGAGGTACCGGCATATCCAGCTCCGCCACCGCCACCTGCCACAAGAACACGGTCGCTTAATGCTGTGCCACCTATCCGGATGTCGGTAGCACCACCTCCACCACCTGCCATTACTGACATGCCACTGGATGTAGTGCCGACACCGCCACCATTAAAGCCACCGGCAGCATTAGCCCATGCGGTTTGAGTTTGGCCAACGCCTCCAACATATATGTTTAATACCTGACCGGCCGTCACAGCGAGTGTGCATACAACACGCCCACCCTTTCCACCGGCCTGTGGATATGTAGACGCGCTATGGCCACCATCTGAGGTGCTGACTGAAGCATAGTTGCCCCCTTTCGCACCAGCCATATCTATGAGCAATGTACCAGTACTCGTCGCTGTATACGTCTGTACTGCACCAGTGTAGTTGAACGTAGTGGATTGCGCAATTGCAGCAGTGTTAACTGCCAATGCTGCACACACAAATGCAACAACCTTTGTACCCGTGTTTTCAGATGATGAGCTGAGAGCTAATCTGCCAAGTGTATTTGTGGCCATCCGAAGCAGTGTAAAGACATTGATCATATATCAGAATTTATCTTTCAATTAATTTATTTTTCGCTGACATTCTAAATCTGTTAAAATTTAGAAGACACCTATTCATTATCGAAATTATTTGTTAAAAGATAAATTATTGAGGAAATGTTCTGAATATGCCGTTATATGTTCTGAATGGTAGAAAAAACAGTACGAACCGCGATAAATATGACCGACATTTTTACACATGCCGTCCCACACAATTACATCTTCTCTTTCAGTGTACTAAACTTTCAATAAAAAACAATGGGCGCGGTGTCGATACCGCGCCCATTGATATTATCACTTCCTCAACTGTATTATCGCTGCAGTACCATGCGTACCTGCTGCATGCTGCCATCCGTGCCCATGAACTGACACATGTACACACCCGCTGCAAGGTCGCTTGACAACTGGATCGTGTTTGATCCCGCTGTCAACTCGTAGCCGCCCACTGTCCTGCCATCGATGGTCATAACCATCAAACGACCATCCACTTCAGTGTTGATCGTCAGTGTACCTACCGTAGGGTTCGGATAGATGCTGAACATTGACGCGGTAGCATTGGTAATGCCCGGCTTGCTCTCGGACGCATTCATCACGTAAATGCCCCATGATCCTACACAGCCTGTTGATGATGCCGTGAAGCTGATCGTT
>JAEUVY010000037.1 GCA_016786565.1 Flavipsychrobacter sp. | reverse complement strand
AACGATCAGCTTCACGGCATCATCAACAGGCTGTGTAGGATCATGGGGCATTTACGTGATGAATGCGTCCGAGAGCAAGCCGGGCATTACCAATGCTACCGCGTCAATGTTCAGCATCTATCCGAACCCTACGGTAGGTACGCTGACGATCAACACAGAAGTGGATGGTCGTTTGATGGTGCTGACGATAGACGGCAGGACAGTGGGCAGCTACGACCTGACAGCGGGATCAAACACGATCCAGTTGTCAAGCGACCTTGCAGCAGGCGTGTACATGTGCCAGTTCAAAGGCACAGATGGCAGCATCCAGCAGGTACGCATGGTACTGCAGCGATAATACAGTTAGTTACATCTGATTGAAGAAATAGCCCCGGTACCGGGGCTATTTCTTTTTAAAGCAAAATTTTCCGGATAGGACCATCGTTTGTTTTTTCATGTTTACATTTACAACGCATGCGACAGTTGCTCATTCTATTACTCCTTATTTTTACTCATCAGGCATGGGGGCAGCGCTACGTGGTATCAGTAGATCATTGGGGCGTTGAAGATGGATTGAGCCATCGCTTCACAACACGCATTTTGCCTGATTCCCGGGGATTCATTTGGGTAGGAACATTCAGCGGGCTCAATCGTTTTGATGGGTACAATTTCAGGTGGTTCACACGCGAAAAGGATAGCCTTCAGTTCAACGATATCGGAGACATGATCGAAGATACGTCAGGTAATATATGGGTGAAGGGACGTACAACAGCATTTCTGGCCAGGATCAATAAGATCACAAATAAGATCCGGGTTTATTCTGAAGCTAAATTCCCCGCAAAGGTCAAAGATGGCGCATTGCCTGATAGCAGTTTTGTGATGGGTTATTGGAGGAATGTGTTCTATACCATCAGGGGGGATGAGTATGCACTTAATCCCATACTGACATTGCCGGCCGATGAGAAATTCCTGAATATTACCGAGAGAAATACAGTGTGGTCTTTCAGAAATACCTCAGAGATTATCGAACGTGATTATACGGGTAAAATATTGAGGAGAACCGTGTTGCCACAGGAGCTACCGGAGCGCATGGTGTACGGATATAAGCCGGGGTGGGGCAATTACTTCGGTGATTCGTCAAAGGCTTGCGTTTATTACGTTGACACGTTTCTTCAAGTACACGACATTACAAGTCAATTGCCGCCACGGGTACCGGGTATATTCGATGTCTTTTTTTATACGGGTATAGATGATGTCATCTGGAGGCAGGGAAAGATCTGGAGTTTGAAAAGTGGGCTGATCAGAGACCTCAGGCGAGAGGGTGTAGAGAATCACAGACCCCCACCCGGTGTTGTCTATTCCAAAAACGGCCAGATATGGTACACCGCCAGTTTCGGATTTTATCAGGTTAATATCACCCGAAATAAATTCAGACATTATTTCGATAAAAGTTACGATTCATCGAGAAAGTATGCCTTCAGAGGTTTGCGGGTTATAGGAGACACTCTATATACCTCTGCCGAGGATTCCGGTATTTACGCTTGTAAAATATCGGGTAATCCCCGCGATGTACGACGGTTGTACAGGTATAAGTATTTTGATGCCTACACCGATCTGATACAACTGAATAGTGGAAATCTGCTTTGCGGCAGGCGTAGCTCTATTTATGAAACTAACCCGTCGACCGGAAAAACAAAGGCCCATGAGATACCAATTGGCGACCATACCAATTGTTGGGCGTTGTATGAAGTTGAAAACGGTAGGGTGCTGATAGGATTGGAGGAAGGCCTTAAGTGGCTTGATGTATCTGCGGGCAAGGTTACCCCCTTTACGCAGTATGGAAACTTTCCTGATCTCGCAAAAGCATATGTGCTGGATATCGTACCCGACAAAAATGGCGAACTGTTATTCTGCACCAATAAGGGACTTTACCGGTACAATAAACATTCTGGTGTCGTTGCCAGATACTCGCCCCTTGATACCGGGCGAAATCATTTGCCGGCAATAGAGGTACAGCATGTGCATCACGATAAAGACGGTATTTATTGGGTGGCCACTACTTCCGGATTGATAAGATGGGACAACAGCAAGGGAACTACCCGACTTTACACACGATCTGACGGATTGAGCAACAACAATATTTATGCGATATACGAGGATGCGCGCGACCGACTGTGGTTGAGCAGCGACTACGGTATCATGCAGTTCAAAAAGAGCAACAGCAGTGTATTGTCTTTCCTGGTGGAAGACGGAATTACCGACAACGAGTTCAATCGTATTTCTCACACAAGCGACTCTTCAGGAAATATTTACTTTGGCTCTTTGGCTGGCGTTACAGCTTTCAACCCCGATGATTTTCCCGTCACCGTTGATAACAGTGAGGAGAGTTCTCCCCTCGCGATCACTTCATTCATGCAGTTTGATGGTGAAAAGAATACACTTATTGATAAGACTGCCGACCTATTGCTCAACAACAGTATCGTCCTTCGCCCCGAGGATAGGTTCTTTACACTTGAGTTCGCGTTGCTGAATTTCCATCAGAAGGGGACATTGTATTATTGGAAAATTGATGAAGCCGATACCGGTTGGAACGTTCAGCTCGACAGGACCATCCGTCTTAGCCGGCTACCCTATGGCAAGAGTACATTACACATCAAAGCTCAGGAAGCCAATGGCAACTGGAGCCGCAACGAACTCAGCATTAAGATCGTTGTTCAAAAACCATTGTACCTGCAGCCGTGGTTTGGTGTGTTGGTCACATTGGCGGTCATTGCTATAATTGTTGTCATGTATCGCTGGCGTGTCGATCAGCTCGCAAAGGAGAACTTGCGTCTTGATAAGGTGGTGAAGGAAAAAACGAACGATCTGCAACGTTCGCTGAATCAGAAGGATCTATTGCTCAAAGAGATACATCATAGGGTAAAAAACAATTTGCAGGTTATCAGTAGTCTGCTCCGGTTACAGGCACGTTCGGTAGACGACCAGGGTGCACGCGATGCGCTTATTGAAGGGCAGAACCGCGTTGCCAGTATCGCGCTCATTCACCAGAAACTTTACCAGAACGAGGACCTCGACAAGGTAGAATTCTCCAAATTTGTCGACGATCTGTATCATCATCTGCAGGGTGTTTTTAACGACAACTCACCTCGGGTAACACTTCTCAACAAGATACCTATTTGCTTTTTTGATATTGACCGTGCGGTTCCGCTGGCGTTGATTCTTAACGAGCTTTTTACTAATTCATACAAATATGCGGTAGCAGGTAATCCGGCCCCACAGATATCACTTTCTATTACCGTGTCTGCCGGGCGAACGATACTTGAATATGCCGACAATGGCCCCGGGTTGCCCGATGCCCTGTTGACCGCGCCACCGGTCACCCTCGGGCTCAAGCTCATTTCACGACTTTGCACCCAGATAAATGCGCGGGTCTCCTATCATAATAATAGTGGTCTGGTGTGCGTGATTGAATTTAAGAATAGCTAACCCCCCCCCCTTTTTTTTATATTATAATAAATTAATTTGGTCTCTTTTGAATAATATTATTTGTGAGCCTATTGCATTTCTAATATCAATTTAAGACATTTACATGACTCTTTGTGGACGAATGCATGATAAAGATCGGTATTGTAGAGGATGAGGCGATAATTGCGGATGATTTGGCTGCGCTGTTGGAGGAAATGGGCTATAAATGTCCCGAACCCGCATCCAATTATGAGACCGCTGTGGCTATGTTGCAGAGTTTTGAACCTGACATGGTCCTGGTTGATATTAACCTCTCAGGCCGCCCCGATGGATTGAAGGTTGCGAAATACATAACCGAGAAGCTGAACAAACCGTTTATTTTCCTCACGGCCAATAGCGACCCCGAAACGGTTGCTTCTGCACGCGAATTTCGTCCGTCCGCCTATCTGGTCAAACCGTTTCAGAAAGCCGACATCTATACTGCCATTGAGATCGCACTCTACAATTTCAATAATGAACGCAGACTTCAGCGGGAAATTCCGGCATCTAAATTGGTAACGGATGCCCTTTTCGTTCGCGATGGCGACTATTTTAACAAGGTGCGCTTCGATGATATCGTGTATCTCAGCAGCGAACATGTTTATGTAACCATACATACGCAGCAGAAGAAGTATCTGGTGCGTAGTACCATGCAGGAATACCTCGAAAACTTCGACCCGGCTTTGTTTGTGAGGGTACATCGCAGTTATGTGGTCAACCTCAAATGGATAGAGCGCATCAACACACAAACACTCACTGCGGGAGGTGTTGAGATCCCTGTTTCCCGCCCCCTGCGCGATGAGTTGTTGCGCCGTTTGCGCATCGGATAGCTGCCGTTTGTTTCACTTTTTCGCTGATTTTTGAGCAGCGTTAAAAACCGTTCACATCAAAAATCCTACCGTTCACAACAAAAATCCTACCGTTCACAACATTTCCTCAATGTTTTTGATGTGTGCTACTATTTTTAGGGGTTATTAGGGAAAGCTATGTCCGCAATAGTTCGGATTAGTTTTTCTTGTATTAAAAGAAGCTAACACAAAATCCCCTTGTATGAACAAAAACACTACACTACTTCAGATGGGCAGAAATGCCATCACGCGGTTGTTATCGGCTCCGCCATCGGGTGGCCTGCTGCGAAAAGCGGCTACGCTATTATGTGCGGCACTGGCAGTGAACACTGCAGCAGATGCACAGTCTACAACCTTTAACTACACCGGCTCTTCACAGACCTACACAGCAACCAGCACAGGTACGTTGGTTATTGATATGGCAGGTGCAAAGGGTGGAAACAAATTTGGGTCGGGTACTACTCAAATTGGCGGGAACGGTGGTAGGGTCGTTTGCTCCCTGGCGGTTACCTCAGGTCAGGTATTAAATATTTATGTGGGTGGACAAGGCCAAACGCAAACGGTGATAGCAAACTCAGCGGGTGGATATAATGGAGGTGGAGTGGGAACAACGTACTCCTCCTCTTACACGGCTGGTGGTGGAGGTGGTGCTTCCGATATTCGAATTGGCGGGACTGCTTTAGCTAATCGTGTTGTAGTGGCTGGTGGTGGTGGTGGTGCCGGACTTAACACAGGAGGTGAGGCTGGCGGCCCAGGTGGTGGATTGACAGGAGGCAATGGCTATAATGCCGGTAGCAACACTAACGGCATATGCGGTAAAGGAGGAACACAGTCTGCCGGCGGTGCCGGTGGAACGTACCCGGGTTACCCTGGCGGTGCTGCTGGTTCATTAGGAAACGGCGGGATTGGTGGCACTACCGCTTTAGGCGGCGGCGGCGGCGGTGGCTATTATGGCGGTGGTGGCGGGTCATTCAGCGGAGCTGGTGGCGGCAGCTCATTCACACACGCAACTCTTTGCACAGGTGTAACACACACACAGGGTTATAATGCAGGCAATGGATATGTGATTTTGACGCCTGTAGTTACAGCAAAAGAAGCTTTGAACTTTGACGGTAGTAACGACATTGTTATTGCTCCTAATAACTCTTCTACTCAATTGACTTCCGGTACAGTGGAGGCTTGGTTCAAAACTTCTAATGCCGGTTCAGGGTGGAGGGGTATCGTGGCAAAGCAGCATGCATATGGTCTTTTCTTGTACGACAACGAACTGGTTGCTTATGACTGGAATACAGGCTCTAACATGCCAACAGGTATTTACCCCAATGACGGAAACTGGCACCACGTGGCTATGACCTTCCAAAGTGGTGTTACCAATGGTTCTTCTATATACCTTGACGGTGTATTTGTCAGGAACTTTACGATGGCTGTTGTAAATCAAACAATAGCGCTGGCAGTAGCCGGCGGCACCGATGCAATAGGCGGGTACCAGAGCTTTACAGGAAGTATTGATGAAGTGCGCGTGTGGAATACGATCCGTACAGGTACTGAAATTTCTACCAACAAAGACTGTGATATTGCAGCATCTTCAGCATTGAAATTGTATTACCGTTTTAATGACGGCACTGCAGGCGGTACAAATACGTCACTTACTAAGGTGGTCGACTACAGTGGAAACGGCAATTGCGGAAACATATATGGTATGGCACTTACCGGTGGCTCATCAAATTTTGTGACCGGAGCGATTGGCACGTGCAACAGTATTGCGGTTTCTGCAGCCAATACCGGTACTGCTACTGTATGTGTGGGTAATACTACTACACTCAGCAACTCAGTTAACGGCGGTACATGGTCCAGCAGCAACGGTGCTGTTGCAACTGTGGGTTCAACAACGGGTGTAGTGACTGGTGTTGCCGGTGGTACAGCTGTTATTTCCTATATCACTTGTAATGCGACCAACACAACGATCGTTACAGTAAACGCGCTGCCAACGGTGGGCGCAGGTTCAGGTGTTGCTATCTGTACAGGTAGCAGCACTACGCTTTCGGCTACAGGTGCAAGCACTTATACGTGGGCTCCTGGTACAGGTCTTTCGGCTACTGTAGGATCATCAGTTACTGCGGGTCCAACATCTCTTACAACATACACTGTCACAGGTACAGATGCCCTCGGGTGTACCAATACAGCAACCAAAGTAGTTTCTGTTAACGCGTTGCCATCAGTTAGTGCAGGCTCAGGCGTTGCTATCTGTATCGGCAGCAGCACAACGATTTCGGCTACCGGAGCAAGCACCTATACATGGGCTCCGGGTACCGGGTTGTCAGCTACAACCGGCACTTCGGTAACAGCAAACCCAACAACTCTTACAACATATACTGTCACAGGTACTGACGGAAACGGCTGCGTTAATACTGCAACCAAGGTAGTTACGGTTAACCCGCTTCCTACCAATACAATTGCGTCATTTACTCCTTCTCCTACAATTGCGGGTCTTCCTGTAAGCTTCACGGTGTCTAACGTATCACTGTCATCATATAGCTGGAACTTCGGAGATGCTACATCATCAACTACAATGAACCCGACCAAGGCGTACGCTACCTCGGGTACATTTATACC
>JAEUVY010000018.1 GCA_016786565.1 Flavipsychrobacter sp. | reverse complement strand
CAACAACTACATAGTGGCGCGCAAGCACTTCACATCGGGCAGATCGCTGGGTGCGGGCGAATTGTGGATGTACCACACGTCGGGCGGTGGCGGTGTGCAGCTCACATCGCGCAAGAACGACCAGCAGGACCTCAACGAGCCTTGTGTGTCGCCCGATGGCAGGTATATCTATTACAGCGAGGACATGTATCCGGGCGGATACTTCCAGTATAACAAAGACCCCAACAACGAGATCTTTGTAATAAAACGCTACGACCGCGAGACGGGTGAGATAGAAACGGTGACCGGCGGACCGGGTGGTGCGGTGCGGCCGCAGATATCGCACAGCGGCAAGCTAATGGCATTTGTGAAAAGGGTGCGTACCAAAACGGTGCTATACCTGCGCAATCTGGAGAACGGAGAAGAGTGGCCGGTGTATGACGCGCTGACCAAGGACCAGATGGAAGCATGGACGGTGTTCGGTATATACACAGGTTATGCATGGACGCCGGATGACAAGGCGGTGGTGATATGGACGGGTGGCAAGATCGTGAAGATAGATGTGAACACCCCCAATAAGGCAACCGACATACCATTTACCTGCAATGTGAAACAACACATGACAGATGTGGTGCGTTTCCCGCAGAACCTGAACGCTGATGAGTTTACGGTGAAGGTGATCCGCCACGCCAAAACATCGCCCGATGGCAAATTGATGGTGTTCAACGCGCTGGGGCATCTGTATAAAAAGGCACTGCCGGATGGCAAGCCCGAGCGCCTGACGACTGCTGCTGTGCAGGAGTCGGAACCCGCGTTTGCGCCTGATGGCAAGTCCATAGTATATGTGACCTGGAACGACACACTGACCGGCAGTATATGCCGCATGTCGCTGGACGGCAAGTCCAAGCCGCAGGTGCTCACCAATACGAAGGGCATTTTCAGAACGCCATCTTTTTCGAGGGATGGCAAGTGGGTCGTGTTCAGCAGGGAGGGTAGCAACGGCCAGATGGGCAATTCCTACACCGTAAAGCCGGGTATCTACATAATGCCTGCCGGCGGTGGCAAGGAAGAGTTTGTGACCAATACCGGTGGTGGCGCGGTGTTCAGTGCCGATGGCAGCCGCATCTACTTCCAGGGTGGCAGCGGCAAGGTAGGGCAGTATGAAGAGTCTTACAGCAGCTGCAAAACCGATGGCAGCGACGAGCGTATGCTGGTGAAGGGCAAGTATGCCGGTCAGTTCACGGTGTCGCCTGATGGCAATTGGGTGGCGTTTGTGCACCTGCACAATGTGTATGTGGCGGCATTCCCAAAGACGGGCAAGCCGGTGATGGTGGGCGATGATGGTTCTGACATTCCGCTGAAACGTGTATCGAAGGACGCGGGTATCAATCTGCATTGGAGCAGCGACAACAAGAAGCTGCACTACACGCTGGGCGATCAATACTATACCATAGACCTCGCCGACCGTTTTGAATTCATAGCCGGCAAGCCCGATTCAACATTCAAGCTGCCGGAAGCGGGCATCCCTGTGGGGCTCACGGCAAAGACCGACAAGCCGACAGGTGTTGTGGCATTTACCGATGCCCGTGTCATAACCATGAACGGCGATGAGGTGCTGGAAGGCGCTACGGTGTTGGTGGACGGGAACGTGATAAAGGCAGTGGGCAAGGATGTAGCCATACCGGCCGGTGCCAAACGCATCAATTGCGCGGGCAAGACCATTATGCCTGGCTTTATTGACGCGCATGCACATGCGGGGCATTTCAGGTATGGCCTCACCACCGACAAACACTGGCCATATTATACCAATCTGGCATATGGTGTAACCACCATGCACGACCCATCGGCCAATAGCGAAATGGTGTTTGCGCAGTCGGAGTTGGTGAAGAGCGGCACTATGGTAGGGCCAAGGGTATTCTCTACCGGTACCATATTGTATGGTGCCGACGGCGACTTCAAAGCGGTTATCAATTCGCTGGAAGATGCCAAGAGCGCACTGCGCCGCACCATGGCCTATGGCGCCTTCAGCGTGAAAAGCTACAACCAGCCACGCCGTGAACAAAGGCAGATGGTGATAGAGGCCGCACGTGAGCTGAAAGTAGAGGTGGTGCCTGAGGGTGGTTCGTTCTTTTACCACAATATGAGTATGGTGATGGACGGACACACTACCATTGAGCACAACATACCGGTGGCACCATTGTATAATGACGTGATACAGTTCTGGAAGAACTCGAATACCGCCAACACACCAACGCTCATTGTAAACTATGGTTCGTTGTGTGGCGAGTACTACTGGTACCAGCATACCAATGTGTGGGAGAAGGAAAGGTTGCTACGATTTACTCCGCGCTCGGTGATAGACACGCGTGCAAGGCACAGAGTAATGGCGCCTGAGGAGGAGTATGAGAACGGGCACATGCTGGTGTCGCGCAGTTTGAAGAAACTGTCTGACGCGGGTGTGGCCATTAATATGGGCGCGCATGGTCAGATACAGGGTATAGGCGCGCACTGGGAGATATGGATGATGGCGCAGGGCGGCATGACCCCGATGGAGGCATTGCGCACCGCTACCGTCAACCCGGCACGCAGCCTCGGCTTCGACAACTGGATAGGTTCGCTGCAGCCCGGCAAGCTGGCCGACCTGCTGGTGATGGACAAGAACCCGTTGGAGGACATCAGGAACACAGAGAGCATCAGGTACACCATGGTCAACGGCCGTTTGTATGATGCCGAGACCATGAACGAGACGGGCAACTACGATAACAAGCGCGGGCGTTTCTTCTGGGAGATAGGCAAGAATGCCGAATCGTTTCCATGGCACGAAGAGACCCATTCGCACGGCGATGGCGACTAATGCATTTTGTTGCGTAGCAACATAAAGCAAACAGGCCCGTCGATCGCGGGCCTGTTGCTATTTATTGAAGAGTATCTTGAAGTAGAAGGACGGTTTGCTCAGCTGCTCGCGCAGGTCCATATCGGTGAACATGCAGCTGATAGTGTCTCGGAGCGACTTGCTCTTGTAGGCCTTGTTTACCACAAAGTTGAAGAGCCACGGATACTTGCACAGGCGCTGCAGGGTAGTGCTGATGCGGAATTCATCGCCCAGGCGTTTGTACAGCACATCGTCATAGTGCGTCTTCAGGAAGCCGGCAGAGAAGTCGGCAGCGGGCAGGGCTTCGTTGATGGCCATTGCAGCCAGCATGCCGCTATACAGCGCGTTCCCTATCCCTTCGCCGCTGAAAGGATCTACAAGGCAGGCTGCATCGCCTACCAGCACAAACCTGTCGCCCGATACCGGCCTACGTTCGGTGGCCAGTGGCAGGCCCCAGCCCTGTATCTTATCGACAAGGGTAGCGTTGGCAAAACGGGGCGCTATCTGTGGGTTGTTGCGGATGGCAGCCAGCATCTGTTCGCGCAGGTTGATCTTCTTGTCGCGTATCACTTCCGACAGGATGCCCACACCCACATTGGCCCGTCCATGTGGCAGCGGGAAGATCCAGAGGTAGCCCGGCAGCATCTCTGGCAGGAAGTGCAGTTCTATGAAGTTGTCGGGGTGCATGCCGCTGATGCCTTCGTAATAGGCCCTGAGTCCCACGGCATAAGAGCGGGGCGATTCTTCGCCGGCCGGCATGAAGTGTTTCCGGGTGATGCCCTTGTCGCCATCGGCCCCCACTATCACTACGGCATTGATGCGGGTCTTGTTGCCCTTGGTGTCAACGATCACCGTGATGCCATCATTGTGTTGGTCTATCTCGTCAATGGTGGTCTGCTCCATGATGGTGCAGTAAGGCGAGGCCATCTTGCGGAACAGGAAGTCGTCGAGGTCCAGACGGGGAACGGTGAAGCCCGGTGCCTTGCTTTCGGGTGTTCGGTTGGGGTTGAACGGGATATCGAGGTCCTTGCCATTTGGCGCAACGAACTTGATGCCCCAGGAGGGTAGAAAGTCGTTAGGTTGCCCCAGAATCTCTGTCAGCCATTCGGGGTTGGCCCGGTTGATCACCAATGCTGTTTTGCCGCTGCACGCATCGCCGCACACCTTGTCTCGCGGAAATGAGGCCTTGTCGATGACGATGTGTGGGATACCAAACTTGCTGAGGTAGAATGAAGTGCCTGCCCCGGCCGGTCCGGCGCCTACTATCAGTACTTTGGTGTCTGTGCTTGTCATTATTGTTGCCAAATATAGCGACTGCGGGTAAAATACGGGGGTAAAGGAGGGGAGAAATCCCGTAGTTGGTTTTAGTATTTGGTTAATGCAATGTTTTCGAATGCTGTTTTCGATAATATCCGGAGGACGAAGTTATATCTTTACGGCTGTAATGCTACTGTTGTCACGATGATCCGTATGCTGTTCTTTTTGTGCCTGGTCCTTTCCCTGCAGTGTTCTGCTCAGCTGGAAGGGCGTGCGTTTCTGGACTCTCTAGAGGCCAGGTTGCCCGAGGCTAAAGAAGACACCAACAAGATCAAGTTACTGAGTCTTATCTCTACCGGCTACCGCACCATCGATCCGGACGCGGGCATAAAGTATGGTAAACAGCAACTGGAACTGGCCACCACACTGAACCAGCGCAGAGGGATAGCAGCTGCGTACAATTCGATAGGGGTTAATTATCAATACAAGTCAGACTATACCAAGGCGCTTGAATACTTCAATAAGGCACTCGCCATTCTGGTAGACTTTCCCACCAGCAATCTGTACGGAAACGTGATCAGTCATCTTGCCGTGTTATACCAGGAGATGGGCGATCTTGATAAATCGCTGGAATACAACCTGAAGGCGCTGGATATGGACCTGAAGGCGAAAGACTCAGGCAACATCGCGGGCGATTATGGCAATATCGGTATCATATATCTGCTGAAGAAAGACTACCAGAAGGCGCTAGAGTATGATGATAAATCGCTGCAAATATTTGAGCAGTTGAAAGACAATGACGGCATTGCCCGCAACTATGGTAATCAGGGTAATGTGTATAAGGAATACGGAGATTATGTGAAGGCGCTGGAATATGATATGAAGGCGCTGGACATGTTCTCGAAGTTGGGCGACAATGGAGGGGTGGCGATCAATCTGGGGAATATCGGAGGTGTGTACATTGCTATTGCCGCCGAGATGGACTCGACAAGGATCCCAGGCCATGTATTGCCGCCCGGCAGCCGGAGCGAGTTTCTGGCAAAGGCGGTCAGCTATCTGAAACAGTCGATAGAGCTGAGTAAGAAGATAGGGCAACTGGATAACCTTATAGAATACAACCTGGGGCTGCATGATGCCTACAAGCTTATGGGCAACTATGCCGGCGCACTGGAGAGTTACAAGGAGCATGTCCTGTACCGCGATTCGGTTTACTCGCAGGAGAACCGCCTGAAGATGGCGGCACTGGAAACAGAGCGTGAGGTGCTGCTGAAAGACAAACAGATACAGATAGAGAAACTGGAAGTAGCGCAAAAGAGAAATGAACGGATCATCCTCATCATTGCTATCGTTCTGTTGCTGGTGGTAATAGCCGTGGTGGTGCGCAAGTTTCAGGCACAGAAGCGTTATGCGCGCGAACTGGCTGCTGAGAAGGCCAAACACCTGGCCCGCATAGAGCGGCAGAAGCTGGTGATGGGTGATATAGCCCACCGTCATTCGCACGATGTGAGCGGACACGTGGCTACCATTCTGGGGCTTGTTGAAGTGTTCAATGCTGAGGATTTCACCGATCCTGACAATAAGACCGTGCTGGACGGAATAGGCGAAACAGCAGCGCGCCTCGACCTGATCGTGAAGGACATGATCATGAAAGAGAACCAGCTGAACAGCGAAAAGAAATAGACTCGCTTAGTGTATGTTCCTTGCGTCCAACGCCCTGCGATAGGCATTGGCATTGTTGATCTGCTCCTTATAGTCGCTGGCAAATGCTGAATAGCCGCTGAAGTCGGGTTTGGCGCAGAAGTACATATAGGTAGTGCGCGGCGCATCCAACACAGCATTTATGGTAGATGGCGATGGGGTGCAGATAGGGCCCGGAGGCAGACCCGGATACATGTAGGTGTTGTAGGGCGAGTTATACTGCAGCATGGCAGAAGTGACACGCTTGATGGCGAAGTCGCCGATGGCAAATTTCACGGTAGGGTCGGCCTGCAGCGGCATACCTACGCGAATGCGGTTGAGGTAAACACTGGCTATCTTGGGTTTGTCGCTGCTCATATTGGTTTCTTCCTCCACAATTGAGGCTATAACAGATATCTGTACCGGAGTGAGGCCCCGTGCGGTTGCCTTTTGGGTGCGGGTCTTGTTCCAGAAGCGGGTGTAGTTCTTGCTGATCTTTTTGAGGACCTTGTCGGCATCAGAGTTCCAGTAGAATTCATAGGTGTCTGGCAGGATTAGTGCCATAGACGTTTGCGGGGTGACTCCGAATTCGGAGAGGTAAACTGAGTCTGCCAGCAGGCGCATCACCTCGAAGGAGTCTGCTTCTACATTGGTAGCAACAAGGCGCGCGAAGTCTTGTTTGGTGCGGAGTTTGTTGATGACCAGCTTTACCGGGTCCTGACTGCCGGAGCGGAGCATGCGCACGATGTTGAAGTTGCTCATGCGTTTCTTGATCCGGTATCGGCCGGGGTGGATATTGTCCTGCAGTTTCATGGCCTTTGCCACCAGTTTGAAGCCATTCATGTCAGAGACAATGTGGCTCTCTTCGAGGGTTTCGATAACCTGATCGTAGGTGGTGCCGGTGCGTATATAGAGATATTCGTCTTGCGTAAAGGCGCCGGTATTGGGACCGAAAAGCACATAGAAGCCGAAAATGGAGATGCCTGCTATTATGAGCAGCATGATCAGCGTCCAACGCGTGTTTTTCTTCTTTTTTCCCGGGGTCATGATGCTAAATTAATCGAAATGTTTGATTGGGGCATTTTTGTGCTGACGGGCATCAGTGCGGCGTAGACGGGGAAGGCCTATCTTTGCGCGGCAAACAACGAAAGTAGATGAAAAAAGTTTTATACATGATAGCGCCGGTAACGGCGGCATTTATGTTGATGGCAGGGGCTGCTGAAGGGCAGACAAAGGAGAAAAAGAAGAGGGTAGGGGCCATTTATGCCAGTTGGGGCTATAATACGGAGTGGTACACCCGCTCTACAATAAAGGTGAAACAGCCATCGCTGGGCAACGACTATCAGATGGTGAAGGTGCAGGCGCAGGATCATCGCGGGTGGGACGAAGGTATCTTCAATATGGCACTGACCATACCGCAATACAACTACCGTCTGGGTTATTATTTCAACGAGAAGCAGGATCTGGCATTCGAGATCAACTTTGACCATACCAAATACATTGTGACCGATAACCAAAATATCCATGTAAAGGGTACCATGGGCAATGCGCCGGTTGATAAACATGTGCTATTTGCACAGTCGCAGGGGTCTTATTATTTCCTGAATAACGGTGCCAATTTCCTGTTGTTCAACCTGGTAAAACGGGTGGGCCTCTACCGCACCGCCGATCGCAATTTGCAGGTTGATCTTACCGGTAAAGCAGGTATTGGTCCGCTGATACCGCATGTACAGAACAGTCTTTTCGGTAAAGCTAATGATCTGGGATTCCAGATAGGTGGGTGGAACACCGGTGTGGAAACTGCTTTGAGGGTGACCGCGATGAAGTATGCTTTTATCGAGTTTTCGCAGAAAGTAGATTATGCCCGCTACAGCAATCTGAAGGTGTACGAAGGCAGGGCAAGGCAAGCTTTTGGTACTTATGAGTTGATCCTGACTGCCGGAGTGATCATTCCTACGAGCAAAAATAATCCATTGTTCACGCCGGCACCGGCACCTGTTGAAAAAACTGCGGAAAACTAAGGTGTTATCCCTTTTTATTTCTGCTATTAAAATGTAAATTGCACCGCAAAATCAACCAAAATGACTCAAATGTTCCTTGGCGCTTTCTACGATACAGTTAACCTCAGCGTAGGTCCGACACTCACCTATGTCTTTTTCTTCCTGCTTGCTATCGAGTTCCTGTACGTAAGTTTCAAGTACACCGGCAACTCTGACGATTCAGAAAAATAATTGCGACAGTGTCTGATAAGCCATTGAATATTGCCGATATCCGCATGGATTACATGCTTGCAGCCCTCGACGAGGAAACTGCAGGCACCGATCCGATAGCGTTTTTCAGTAAATGGTTCAAGGAAGTTGAGTCAGCAAAGATCACAGAGATCAACGCAATGACGCTTGCCACTGCCGATGCGCAGAACAGGCCGCATGCGCGTATTGTTCTTTTGAAAGGCCTCGACGACCGAGGCTTTGTTTTTTTTACCAACTATGACAGTGCCAAGGGGCGGCATATAGCCGAGAACCCCAACGTTTCCCTTCTCTTTTTCTGGAAAGAACTGGAGCGACAGGTGCGTATAGACGGTCGCATAGAAAAGGTACCTGCTGAAGAGAGTGATATCTACTTTCACTCGCGCCCCGAGGGCAGCAGGTTGGGTGCATGGGCGTCGCCGCAAAGCAAGGAGATACCTCACCGCAATATTCTGGAACTAAACTACGCCAAATATGAGGCAGAGTTTTCCGGCATTTCTATTCCGCGTCCTGAGCACTGGGGCGGGTATATTGTGATACCTGAAAGGATAGAATTCTGGCAGGGACGCAGTAGTCGTATGCACGACCGCATTCTGTTCAAAAGGGACGGAGCTTCGTGGTACAGGTGTCGCCTGGCTCCGTAATTCTTCTTACGTTTCTTTTGATTTTTGTGCAATGGGGGCATAATCGCCATTCCATTTATTCCAGTCTGTATACCGGATACCTCAGGTATTCCTGCTCAAAGTAGGGCGAGTTTCGGTACACGAAGTCGAGCTGGGCACCGCCGTCTTTAGCAAATTCAGGGTCAGCCTTTCTTTTCTCCTCCAGTTTGGCTTTCAGTGCAGGGTCTTTCTTCAGCATGTCTGCCGCAAGGTCTTCAAACACATAGGCACTGTAATATTCCTTTTGCTGCAGTATGCCATCAAAATAGTTCCATGCAAAGAATGCATCGGGTGCGGTAGGCTCCAAAGTTTCAATAATGTAGCGTTTTGCGGGTTGCGCCAGCCAAACAATATAGTCGCCCTGTGTCACCGGGATCTTGGTCTTGTATGGCGTTGCCTTCACATTGTAGTGCAGGTAGTGGCGCTCGTAGGGGCGTTTTACGGTCTCGTAATTGTCTATGTGGTAAGCAGTGACCTCCATGGTGCTGTCATAGTTCACGCGTTGCATCTTCACCCCATTGGCGCGCAGGCAGATAATGACCGGTGTCCATGCCTTGGGGATGATGTATGCCCTGGGTGCGGTAACCGACTGTGTGGGCACATAGTGGTTGTAGAAGGGAATGCGACGTACAAAGGGTTTGTTGCGGTCGTAATACAGGCGGGGCATGCCACTTACCTCACTTGGTTTGTAGCCCGATTCGTAGCCATGAAAGGTGACAGTATCTGTCTGTGTGGTGTCCACTTTCCATTCCAGCGGAAACTCTTTTTGCGTCATCAGGTTTTTGCGGTCTGTAGCGCGCACCTTTTTGATGGTTGCAATATTATCGCTACCCAGTTTTATGATGCACTTCATCAGGTCGTAGGTGGCCTTTACGCGTTCATTAAACGGTTTGAGCATGTGTGCCTCGGGCACATAGGCGATGGTCTGGAACAGTGCTGCATAGCCACTCAGAAAACGTGGTGACTCGTGGAATTCATGCCATCCTTTTTCGGCAGAGTTGTTGAAATCGTTGACATAGGGTACCAGGTCGTAACCCATCTTTTTCATTTCGCCGTATATGGCAGGCGTGAAGGTTTTGTACATGTAGTTGCCGGTCTCACCACCCAGTTTATCGTGTTGTGTGGCCAGCAGGGTCATGGTGTGTTGGTAATCGGCACCATCACTCACGTGATTGTCCAGAAGAATGTCGGGGTTCATGCGCGTAAAGAGGTCGCACAATCCCAATGTTTCAGCGGCATCGCATTTAATGAAGTCGCGGTTGAGGTCCAGGTTACGTGCGTTCCCACGGAAGCCATAACTCTCGGGGCCATTCTGGTTGGCGCGACTGGTGCTGTTGCGGTTCAGCATACCGCCAATGTTGAAAATAGGGACAACTACCAACACTACATTGTCGGGAACTTTTATCTTTCCGATGGCGGCATCGCGCAGCAACATCATAGACGCGTCAATGCCATCGGGTTCGCCGGCATGTATGCCGTTGTTGATCATTATGACCAGCTTGCCGCTGTTCCTGATATCGTCCTTCTCAAACTTACCGTCGTTGGTAAAAGCAACATACCGCAGCGGATAGCCATTGTCGGCGGGGCCCATTTCTCCAATGCTTATGGTGCCGAACATGCCACCCAGTCGTTTGTAGAACTCGGTCATTTCGGCGTAGGTAGCTGTTTGTTTGCCGTTCGATCGCTCGAACGGCGTTAAGAGCAGCGTATCGGCACCGGCGGCCAGAGCAGACGTGGAAATTGCAACAGCAGACAGCAGAGAGATCAGGAACCTTTTCATCGGGCGTAAAGATAACAATAGGAGCGTAACGGATGGGCAAAAGGCGGATCGGGGACGGTTGGAAACATGTTATAATTGACAAAAAGTTATCTTTCTGCAATTCGGGGTATCCTATTACATTCGCAGGCCAAAACAGAGAAGTGATGACCAGTTATGCACAGAGCGTGGCCGCAAGGCTTAACCTAAGAATGAATGATGTGACAGCGGTGCTGGAACTGCTTGCCGAAGGCGCAACCATTCCATTCATTGCCCGATACAGGAAGGACAAAACAGGAGCGCTGGATGAGGTGCAGATCCAGAATATTCAGGATGAGGCTGCCCGCCAGCAGGAGTTTGCAGAGCGTAAGGCATTCATAGAAAAGACCATTACCGAGCAGGGTAAAATGACGGAAGAGTTGCAGGCGAAGATCAATGCGGCGACCACGGTGGCTGAATTGGAAGACCTGTACCTACCCTACAAACCCAAGCGCAAAACAAAGGCACAGACGGCCCGAGAGAACGGATTGGAGCCACTGGCAACTTTGCTGTTGGCGCAGGGCAATATCCATCCGCTTACCGAAGCGGCTGCGTTCCTTAACGAGCAGGTGAAGACGCCGGAGGAAGCCCTGCAGGGCGCCCGCGACATCATTGCAGAAATGGTGAACGAGAACGCGCAGGTGCGTGCGGGTATGAGGCGGCTCTTTGAAGAGAAAGCAGCGGTGCAAAGCAAGGTGCTGGCCGACAAAGAAACAGAGGGTGTTAAGTACAAAGACTATTTTGATTTTTCTGAGCCTGTGTCCAAGATACCATCGCATCGTATGCTGGCCATCATGCGCGGGTTTATGGAGGGTGTGTTGCGCCTGACCATTGCGCCGAGCGAGGAAGAGGCGCTGATGCTGATAGAAGAAGTATTTCTGAAAAGCGGCAACGAGGCAGGCGAACAAGTGAAGAAGGCGATACGCGATTCGTACAGGCGCCTGCTGCAGGTGAGCCTGGAAAGCGAGTTCCGCATGGCGCTGAAAGTGAAGGCTGATGAGGAGGCTATCAATGTATTTGCCGAGAACCTGCGCCAGTTGTTGTTGAGCTCTCCGCTGGGAAGCAAGAAATTGCTGGCTATAGATCCCGGATATCGCACAGGTTGCAAAGTAGTGTGTCTGGATGAAAAAGGAACGCTGCTGAAGACCGACCTCTTCTATATACACGAGCCGGGCAGGCTGGCCGATGCAGAACACAGGGTGCGCGGGCTGGTGCAGAAGTATGAGACACAAGCTATAGCCATTGGCGATGGCACGGCAGGACGAGAGACAGAGCAGTTCATCAAGAAATTGAATCTGGGTCTGCCTGTATTTCTGGTAAACGAAGACGGAGCATCGATCTACTCGGCATCGGAAATAGCGCGAGAAGAGTTTCCCGATCAGGACATCACTGTGCGTGGTGCTGCCAGTATAGGTCGCAGGCTCATGGATCCGTTGGCAGAGCTGGTGAAGATAGACCCTAAGAGCATTGGGGTGGGGCAGTACCAGCACGATGTGAATCAGGTGCGCCTGAAAGAAAGGCTGGACCAGACAGTAGTGAGCTGTGTGAATGCAGTAGGTGTGAACCTGAATACCGCCAGCAAGCACCTGCTTGCCTACGTGAGCGGCATTGGCCCTACCATTGCCGGTAACATAGTTGCCTACCGTGGCGAGATCGGTAGGTTCACTTCGCGCAATCAGTTGCTGAAAGTGCCGCGCCTTGGTGCCAAGGCATACGAGCAGTGTGCAGGCTTCCTGCGCATAAAGGATGGGGAAGACCCACTGGACGCCAGCGCGGTGCATCCTGAGGCTTACAGTATTGTGAGTAAGATGGCAGCCGAGCTGGGTGTGAAAGTAAAAGAACTGGTAGGCAACGAATCGCTTATCAATCAGATAGATGTGCGGAAGTACATATCGGACGCCACAGGTATGCATACCCTGCAGGATATACTGAACGAGCTGAAGAAGCCGGGTCTTGATCCGCGCAGTGAGGTGCGTCAGTTTGAGTTTGCGAATATCTATAGCATTGAAGATGTGCATGTAGGCATGATAGTGCCGGGCATTGTTACCAACCTTACCCGTTTCGGCGCGTTTGTGGACATAGGCGTGAAGCAGGACGGATTGGTACACGTGTCTGAGATAGCGCACAAGTACATTACCGACCCGGGTGAGGCATTGAAGCTGAATCAGGAGGTGATGGTGAAGGTGCTGGAAGTAGAGGTGGCGCGTAAGCGTATTGCCCTATCCATAAAGCAGACACAGGATCCGCCGGCGCAGCGGCAAGGGAAGCCCGCAGCAGGCAGGCGCGACAATACAAAGCCGGCACAAAAAGACGCGCCTGTGAGCATGAACGATGCACTGAGCGCGCTGAAAAGTAAGTTTGGCAGGTAAGATCGGTAAGTAATAATTATTATAAAGAAGCGTTATACTGTTGTTGCCTTCACCCAGCAACGGTATAATGCTATGAATTTGTACACACGCCGCCTTTTGTGCCTTACTGCAGTTTGTGGCTCGGTTGCTGCACGGGGTCAGGAAATTCCATTCAAACAGTTCACTGCAACGCCGTTGCTGCTCAATCCCGCATTCACGGGAATGTTTGACGGGAACATACGTGCCAATCTCATTTACAGAAACTTTTGGGCCGCGGCTAATGTGCCGATCTCAAGCATACATGGATCGGCGGATGCACCTGTGTACACCGATAAAAAGGGCAACTACTTTGGTGCAGGGGGCGCATTTTCTGAGACTAAGCCGGGTGACGATAGTTGGAGCGTCTTAAACGGGCAGGTGTCCGCGTCCTACCATAGGAGGTTCGGCTCTGATAGTGCCCGAAAGAAGGGAAAGGGCAGTGATCTTGCCATAGGTATTCAGGGTGGCTATGCACAGAATGGCGTCGATGTGTCGCGTATGTATTTTACGGGTGCGTCAACGACACCGACCTATGTACTCGGGGCGGGCAATTCAGTGAGTATTTATTCCGTAAATGCCGGTGTCTCCTATTCAAGATCTGTAAATAAGCATTTTGGCTACCAGGTGGGATTAAGTGTCACAGATCTGAACCGATCGCAAGACGCGCTCCTTGAAAGCCAAAAATCGTTGGTTGGACTTAACCGGAAGTTAATGGTAACTGCCGGCTGCCATATAGCAGCCGGAGAACATTTGCAGCTCAGACCCGCGTTTATTTATGCGAGGCGGGAGTCATTTGGGCGCAATAAACCTTACGTCAGCTATATAGCAGGTAATGAGTTCTTGTATACTTTGGGGGTGCAAACTGCCCTTTTCTGCGGACTCTGGTATAGCCGGGGAGATATGATGACGATAAATGCGGGTATAAGAACACGAGGGGTTCGTGTGGGAGTGGGTTACGATTACACTGTCTCCTCTTTCAATACCGCGTCTAACGGAACGGGCGGGTTTGAGGTGGCGCTAACCTATATCAATCCGTCGGCCAGAGCCGTGCGGAGGTATGTGCCGTGTGCCCGTTTTTGATGAATTAACAAGTGATGGTTGTTATATTTGCTATTATAGCAACTTATGTCCGATCACATACCTATACTGCGGAAGCTGGTACACTCGTTTGGTGAGGTAAATGACGTTGCCTTTGAGGCGTTTGCCGCACCATGGACAGAAGTGAAAATAAAGCGCAAGGAGATCATCACCCGTCAGGGCGATACGGAGAAATACCTTTATCTGGTGCTGGATGGTGTGCAGCGCGCCTGTGTAACGCATGATGATAAGGAGGTGACGCTGGTGTTTTCTTATGCAGGGTCTTTTTCAGGGGTTATAGATAGTTTCTTTTTGCAGCAACCCTCGGCTTTCGATCTGGAGGCACTTACAGCGAGCCGGTGCCTGCGTATCCATTATAACGATATGGCCGTGCTGATGCGCGAGCACCGAAGTATAGAAACATGGGTCAGACTGGCGCTAACGCGGGTACTGGCCGATACGCTGCAGCGGCATATCGAGATATTGTCTTACTCAGCCGAGGAGAAATTCACCACATTGCTGCGCCGCAGTCCGCATGTGCTGAATCTGGTGCCGCATAAGTACCTGGCGTCCTACATAGGTGTGGACCCTACCAATTTCAGCAAGTTGCTGGGTAAGGTCAGGCTCTGATAAATCTTGGTGTACACCAAGATTTCGGTAGGCGCACCTGCTTAGTTTTGCCCCAAAACCAGGCTATGGCACGCACATTCGATTCTCTGCAACTTATTGACAGCCTCAGTGCTGAAGTGAGCTCTATTGTACAGCGGATAACCGAGCTGAGCACCCTGAGCAATGCGCAACTGAACAAACAACCCGCACCCGGCAAGTGGAGCGTAGCGCAGATAGTGGAGCACCTCAACACCTACGACCGTTATTATATCCCGTATGCATCGCAGTCGATGAACAAGGCTGCCCGGGCCAATGGAGCTATCCCCTTCAAGCCCGGATGGCTGGGAGAGTACTTCGTGAATTCAATGTATTCGCAGGTGAAGACCACAGGTGCGGTCACCAACAAGATGAGTGCAATGAAGGGGCATATTCCATCAGAGACACTTGACGCCGCAAAGGTGCTGAATGAGTTTCTGGCCGATCAGCGTAAACTGCGGGAGTTGCTGGAACAGATGAAGCGGGTAGATATGGCATCAGTGCGCATACCTATTACCATTTCAAAGTTCATTACCATAAAGCTGGGCGATGCCATACGTTTTCTGGTGGCACATGAGGTGCGCCACTTCAGTCAGATAGAACGAACGCTGGAAGCTATCGGTAGCTGATCTACTTAAAGAATACTGCCATTTCCTGCTGGTACTTGCGAGCCTCGGCATTTGCTTTTTCTGCAAAGTCGGTGCCGCTACCTGCATAAATAATGCCACGCGATACGTTGATGAGCAGGCCCGCGTCTTTGTTGAAGGCATTGCTGCATACGGTATGTACATCGCCACCCTGTGCGCCCACACCCGGAACGAGGAAGAAATGGTCGGGCAGTAATGCGCGTACCTCTTGCAGTTGTTCTTTGCGGGTGGCACCTATCACAAACATGATGTTTTCGGGAGTGCCCCATGAGGCCACTGTTTTCAGCACTTTGCGGTACAATTGTTCGTCGCCGCACTGTTGCAGCTGAAAGTCGGCGCTGCCAGCATTGGAGGTAAGTCCCAGTACAATGCTCCATTTGCCTTCAAACTGAAGGAATGGCTTCACACTGTCGGCACCCATGTATGGGGCAACTGTAACGCTGTCGTAAGGATAGGTATGGAAAAACGTGCGGGCATACTGTTCTGAAGTATTACCAATATCACCGCGTTTGGCATCGGCAATAGTGAAAATGCCCTTGGGGATATAGTTGAGCGTGCGCTCCATGGTCTGCCAACCTTTAATGCCCTGGGCTTCATAGAATGCTGTATTGATCTTGTAAGCAACGGTATAGTCCTTGGTGGCGTCGATGATGGCCTTGTTGAATGCGAATGCCGGATCTTCTTCCTGCAACAGGTGTTGAGGGATCTTAGATAGGTCGGTGTCGAGACCTACACACAGCACAGACTTTTTGTCGAATATGGTTGCTACAAGTTGTTCGCGATTCATGGCGCAAAGGTAATGAACGCAACGATTTGGCGGGTGCCAAAGCAGTAAGGGAAATAAAGTAAAAGAGAAAAGTAGGGTAGTCTATTTCTTGTTTTTCTGCCTTTCCAGCAGTTCGCGGGCCGGGAGCCATTTTATCTGGCCATCGTCATCGGCAATAACAGCCAGTTCGTTATTGGCTGCTTTTTTCTCATAAAGCTTACGGATAGCTAGTTTAAGGCCTTCGGCTATTTTATCCAACAATTCAGCGTTTTCCTGATTTGTATTCATATAAGCGTATTAATGATAGTCCAAATGTCGTTATTTTCTACGGTAATATCAAAACCGGCGCTCTTTTTAGCGATCAGTTTAAGATCATTTTGGGAGTTGTCGGCTACGATCCAAACATCGCAAATGGGCATGAATAGATTGAATAGGTTCTTTATTCCATTGCGATAGCGTCTGCGAACCACTTCCTCAGGGATATTGTGCCCACCGTTCCTCACTCGTTCCGCAACCCTCTGTAGCGCCAGTTCCGGACTCTTCAGCCAGATGTAGATAAGCGTAATGTTGTATCCCGCCTTCCTGGCCCTGTGCACCAGCGACACATAGCTCCGCGTAGCCAAAGTGGTCTCTATTGCAAAATCTACGCCTTCTTCCAGCAGTTCATCTATGCGATGCAGCATGATGCGTGCGGCTTCAATGGCTACACTTTCCGTGTTGAAAGGGGAGAGTCCGGCGGCAATGTTGTCGGCATTTACAAACTCGCGGCAATTGAGTATCACCGGCAAAATCGTAAAGCTGGCTGTTGTTTTGCCGGCACCGTTGCACCCCGAAACAATGTAGAGATTTGGCATTGTACAACTAAGTTAGTCAAACCGCGGCAAAAACAGGTTGGCCGGGTTTCATCAGTTCTTAAGGGTATAGTTGGCAGGGATGGTCAGCGGGAATTCCAGTGTTTTATCGAACTCGGTATTCTGCAACTCCATGTCTATGGTGTACGTTTTCACTCCATTCTGCAGATGTACTGTGCGGCCGGTAGAAACCTTACGCTCAGAGATCATTTCGTAGTTGCGGTAGTCAATAAGCGCAGTGGGGCCATTGGCTGCACGTGTGCGCAGATTGGTGATAGCGATGGTACTGTCTGACTTCAGGTAGCTGAGGTCTTGCAAATAAGTTTCGTCTTCCGTATGCAATTGCCACGATGAGTCTTTAGCCTCGGCGGTGGTGAGGCGGCCGTCGGCAAGCGGGTCGCCTACGAAGAGATTCTGCAGCTGCGAGAACTTAACGGGCACAGGTAGTATGCGGGCCACATCATTCAGCGATATCAGCGTTTTCTCTTTGTCTTTGTAGTTTACCATGAAGAAACTGTCTCGGGTCACTACCATACGGGCCACAGGATACAGGCCACCCAGTGCAGTTATGTGCACCCATACAATGCTGTCTTTGGCAATGCGGAAATTGGCTGAAAAGTCGGCAGAGCCGTCGGGGCCTTCGAAGGTCACTTTTGCTTTGCCTGTGAATGTCTTGTAGGGGATACGTTTGTTCCACAGGGGCATCAACAGGTCGGTAAGTGGGGTGGGAGCAGGAGTAGCAACAGGAGCGCCGGTAACCACAGGTGCAGGGGCTTTTGTAGCAGTATCAGTAGCGACAACAACAGCACTATCCTGCTTACTTTTTTTCTTTTTGCTGAACAGTTTTGAAGAGCATGACGACAATAAAAATGGCATCGTCAGCAACACGCCGTATCGGGTAAGATTATTCATAGAGCTTTCCTTCGCTGATCTTTTTGTCCAGGTTTTTATCGTCACTGCCTTTTTCTTTTGCTTTTTTCCACGCGTCTATCGCGCCTTGTTTGTCGTTCTGTTTGTACAGAATATCGCCGAGGTGGTCCCACAGTGTAGCACTTCCGTCTTTCACAACCGTCATGGCCTTCATGATGTATGTTTTCGCCTTTGCGTAGTCGCCCTTCTTGTACCAGATCCACGCATAGGTGTCCAGGAAGTTCACTTCGTCAGGGCGCAGGTCCAAGGACTTTTTTGACATCTTCTCCGCTTCATCCAACCGCACATTACGTTCAGAAAGGTAGTAGGCGTAGTTGTTCAGCACGGTAGCGTTATTGGGGTCGAGGCCCAGAGCCTTGTCAAATGTCTCGTCCGACTGAGGGAACTGTTTGTTGTTGTAATACACATCTGCAAGCGTGCTGTACATCTGCGCCAGCACCTCTTTGTCGGTTTCGGGCTGCAGGTCTATGGCGCGATTGATGGCCTTGATGGCAGAAGTGAAGTTGCCCTTGTTCAGATATCCTATGCCGTTGTAGAAATGCGCAATCGACTGGCTGGGGAACAGTTTGATAGCCCGCTCGCTGGTCTTGATCAGCGAATCGGCATATTTTTTCTCCTGATAGTTGCCCAGTAGCCTCGCCCAAACCGAGAAGTTGGAAGGCTTCAATGCCAGAGAACGCTTGTACATAACTATGGCGCTATCGGTAAGGTTGCTGCCTTCCAGTGCCTCGCCATAGTATTCCAGTATCTGCGCGTCGGCAGGGCCTTGTTCAGCCAGTTTGGCTATTAATGGCAATGCTTCCGCAAGTGCGGTTGTCTCATCGGGCATGGTCTGTATGTATGCCTTCAGCAGTTCCAGCTGCAGTTCGGTTTCCATGCCGGTGTTGGTTATGGCCTGTTTTACATAAGACTTGTAGCGTGCTGTATCGCCCTTGCGCAGATAGTGACCGGCAAGACCCAATTGTATTGCCGGGTCATTAGGCAGTTTCTTCAGGGCGCCTTCAAAAACGGCTGCTGCCTTTTCCGGCTGATTGTTGTTGTCATACAGCTCGCCCATCAGCTTGTAGTACTTGCCGTTGCGCGGATTGTTGTCTATCATTTGCTGCACCACTGCCGCCGCTTTCGGAACATCGTTCATGTTCAGGTATAGCTGCATCTTATGAGCCAGCAGGTCTTCGTCGTCAATATTGCGCACCAGTGCGATGTCAAGGTATTTGATCGCATCCTGGTTTTTGCCGGCTCTTTCAAAATACTCGGCCGCACGAACAGGATATTCCTCGTCGCGCTTTTCCAATTCGGTCAGTTCCGCATAAACATTGGCGGCATCTACGTACTTGCCAAGACCCACCAATACCTGCGCATAAGCCTCTTTATACCATTTGTTGGTGGCATCCAGCGACATTGCTTTTTTGATGCTGGCAAGTGCCAGTTCGCTCTTCTTCTGGTCAGTATAGATCTTTGCCAGCTCAAAATGGGCGGCGGCAACTTCGGGGCGTTTCGCAATGTATTGCTTCAGCAAAGTTTCCTGTTGCTTCTCGTCGGCATGCAACTTGGCTTTCAGCGCTTCGAAAAATAGTTCGTCAGTTTGCGCCTTGCGTCCCTCTATCGTTTCGGCAATGTCCTCTTCTTTCTGCGCACTATCGGCCTGGGGGGCACCCTGTGCGGGCGACACTCCGGGTGTTATCTTGATGCTTTGGGCATGCAATGGCGCATTGGCCGTCGCAAGTCCGCTTATCAGGGCAATGAAGTAGGTGCGTAGTCTCATATATGCGTAGAGAAATCGCCGATGCTCAATTCATCAGCTTTCTCTATGTAAGTTACACTTTTACCAAACATAGAGTTGTCGATACAAGCATTTTTAACAACACTGTCCGACTGGATGATGCTGTTGCTGATGCGTGAATCCTCCACAGAAACGCCTTTTTCAAGCGACACGAACGGGCCTATCACAGAGTCGGCCACCATAACACCCTTGCCTATATAGCAAGGCGGGATGATCACCGAGTTTGTAACCACGGCAGACGGGTCAATGAGTTGTTCCTTGTTCTGCTTGATGTCGAGGATGCGACCGTTGGTATATACAGTAGCGTCTTTGTTGCCGCAATCCAGCCATTCTTCAACCTGTCCGGTGTAGAATTTCACGTCATTACGCAGCATATGCTCCATAGCGTCGGTGAGCTGGTATTCGCCTTTCAGCTTTATGTCGTTGTCTATGAGGCGCTGCAGTTCTTTTTTCAGGCGGTCGCCGTCGCGGAAGTAATACACACCTATGATGGCGAGGTCGGATACGAATTCCTTCGGTTTTTCCACAAAGGCTTCTATCTCTCCCGCATCATTCATTTTTACCACACCAAAAGCAGTGGGGTCTTCCACCTTCTGCGTCCATACAATGGCATCTTTGTGGGTGTCTATGCTGAATGTAGCCTTGAACAATGTATCGGCAAAGGCGATAAACACATTGCCCGACAGGGTATCAGCAGCGCACAAAATGGCATGCGCGGTACCCAGTGGCGTTTCCTGGTAACAAATTTTGCCCCTGGCGCCCAGCGTTTCCGCCACTGAGCACAGGTGGTCTTCAACCTCTTTGCCGAAGGCGGGACTGATGACAAATGCTATCTCTTCTACTTTTTCGTTGCTGGTAGCCACAATGTCTTCAACAAGGCGTTGTACAATTGGTTTTCCGGCAACAGGCAGCAGGGGTTTTGCAGTGGTGAGGGTGTGAGGCCTCATGCGTTTTCCCATTCCTGCCATTGGTATAATGATGTTCATTAGTTTCGTTTTTTAAGTGTATCGGTGTGAAAGTTCAGTTGATCAATATAATAGGTCTCATTTGGTGCCCGAATGTCCGAAGCCTCCAGCTCCGCGGGCGGTCTCGTCAAGGCTTTCGGTAGGCGCCCACTCCACTACTTCGTATGCCGCAACTATCATTTGGGCAATGCGTTCTCCGTCTTCAATGGTCTGTGCCTCGCCCGACAGGTTGATGATGCCCACCATGATCTCACCTCGGTAGTCACTGTCTATAGTGCCTGGTGAATTTATGACCGTGAGGCCACGCTTGATGGCGAGACCACTGCGGGGACGTATCTGCGCTTCGTAGCCAACCGGCAATGCCATGTACAATCCGGTAGGGATGACGCGACGTTCCATCGGTTGTAAAGTAATAGCCTCCTGCAGCCATGCACGCAGGTCCATACCGCTGCTACCGGATGTTTGGTAGACAGGCAATGCATGCGGCGATTTGTTGATGATCTGTACCTGTATCATACGAGTGTGCAAAGGTAGCACCTGTCACCTGTAATGCGAAACTACAGCGCACAACATGGACAAATACTGCAAAAGATGTGAAAAAATAGGCTGATGAACCGTTACCAGTCGCGGTTGTGGTGTTTGTGGTAAGAGCGGTAGTGTTTTTTGTTCACGTAATGGCTCTTGTGGTGGTAGCGTTGCCAGGTACCCATGAAACAACTGCTGAGGTTGGTCATCAAAAAGAGTAAAATAAGTACCCTCAATATTCTGATCTTCATAAGTTGGCGAGCTTGATGTTCAGTTGTTATAAATCGCAGCTAATATCGGTATTTTTTTGGTTTTTTCTAATAAAATGGCCTGCTTTCGGCATAAATTTCAGCAGAAAGCGATTCTGTCTCAGTCATTTCTTCCGAGTGGTTGAAAAACGGAGCCATCACCTACAAAAAGTACTTACCTGCCTCTGTGACCCTTTTTGCAATGCGGCGGCGGGCCTCCTTGGTATTGAAGTTGCCCACTTTGGTGAATCTTTTCACGCCCAGCAGCATCATGCGTTGGGTGTCGCCTTCGGCAAAGGCGTTCACCGCGGCCTTGCCTGCGTGATTGATGCGGTCGGCAGCATCGTAGAGGAAGGTGCGTGCCATATCGGTTGCAATAGCAGCATCGGCATGACCCGTCTGTGTCATTTTCAAGGCCCTGAGCACAACACATTCTGCCTGGAATGTATCAATGGCCATATCGGCCAGATACATCAGTAATTCCTGTTCATGCTCCAGTTGCATCATCAGTTGCTGGGCTGCAGCACCGGCACACATCAGTATCGCTTTTTTGAAATTGGCTATAGCCTTCAGCTCTGCAGCAAACGGGGCATCGTCCTCCCCGAAGTCGGGAATGCTCATTAGTTCCTGTTGCACGGCCATGGCAGGCTTCATCAGGTCTATGCGTCCCTTCATGGCACGTTTCAGGTACATGTCCAGTATCAGCAGTCGGTTGATCTCGTTGGTTCCCTCAAAGATGCGGTTGATACGGCTGTCGCGGTAGGCCCTTGATATGTTGTATTCATCAGAATAACCGTTGCCGCCATGTATCTGCACCCCCTCGTCCACCACATAGTCCAGTGCCTCGCTGCCCAGCACCTTCAGCATGGCACATTCTATGGCATACTCTTCGGCGGCACCCAGCAGTGCATCTTCCCTGCCTGCCGCGTGCAGTTCCTGTTCTTTGTGGTCTATCCATGCCGCAGTGCGGTAGAGCGCTGTGTCTGACGCGAATATGCGGATGGCCATTTCTGCCAGTTTGTGCTGTATGGCTCCGAAGTTGGCAATAGGTGTGCGGAACTGTTCGCGGGTCTTTGCATAAGACACTGTAATTGCCAATGCCCGTTTGGCACCGCCCATAGCGGCAGCACACAGTTTCAGCCTGCCAATGTTCAGTATGTTGAAGGCAATGATATGCCCCTTGCCTATTTCGCCCAAAAGGTTACCGGCAGGAACCACGCAGTTCTCAAAGAACACCTGCCTAGTGCTGCTGCCCTTGATTCCCATCTTGTGTTCTTCCTCGCCAAATGACAGCCCCGGAGTATTGCGTTCTACTATGAATGCACTGAACTTGTCTCCGTCCACCTTGGCGAAGACGGTGAAAACGTCAGCAAAACCGCTGTTCGTGATCCAAATCTTCTGTCCGTTCAGGGTATACGTCTGTCCGTCGGCCGATGGGGTAGCAGTAGTGCGTGCGGCCAAAGCATCCGAACCCGAATAGGGCTCAGTAAGCGCATAGGCCCCCTTCATCTCACCGGTGGCCAGTTTGGGTATGTACTTCGCCTTTTGCTCGGCCGTGCCGAAGTACAGGATGGGCAGAGAACCAATGCCATTGTGTGCAGCCATGGCCACAGCAAAGGAGTGACCGCCGCCCAGACATTCGTTCACAAGCGTAGCCGTAACGAAGTCCTTGCCCAGACCTCCATATTCTTCAGGGAAGGCGGCACCCAGCAGCCCCAGCGCGCCGGCTTTATCCAGCAGGCCGGGCATTATGTTGTCTTTCTGCAGGTCTATGTCCACAATGTGCGGCAATACTTCCTTGTCCAGGAATTCATCACACATCTGTATGATCATCCGCTGCTCTTCGTTGAAGTCTTCCGGGGTGTACACATCTTCCCATCCTGATGGCTGTATCAGGAACGATCCTCCGGTCATAGCTGCTTTGGTTTCCATGCGCTTTTTCTTTCTATAAAGCTACCAACAAACCCGGAAAACCAAGTGTTAAATTGTATGAAACTGCGCATGCGCAGGCATGATATTGATCATCCTGAAATGCGCTTTCAGAAAGACAGATCGAGTACTGAATTGGTGAGGTAGGTGGTGTGCGGACGGGTGGCCGCGCCTATTTTGGTATAGCCGCCCAGCAGTATCATCCGATGCCCCAGCGACTCCACGTCCTCATCCACAAGCAGTTGCATCACCACATCTACCGGGCTGGTCATGCCATAGCTGCAGCATTCGCCATTGTACTTCTTTACCTTCCTGCACCTGTCGCTCAGGCGGTCGTGACCGGTATATCCTGCCTTTCCTGCAGTTTCTGCATGACAGGCGGCACTTACAAAACAGAGAGAATCGGGTTGCAATAATCCCAACGGCTGCATGGTGCTCATTTGCTTTATGAGCGAACCATAGTATTTCTCTGAAGAGAGGTCTACATTGTTGGCTGCACACCATGGTTTCACCACCTTCTCACAGAACAGGGCAGGGTGCTGCCTGGCTATGTTCACTATCTGTATCATCTGCCGCTCTTCGGTTGTCATAAACCGGGCTTTGGCGGCAGTGTTGCATGCGTCGTACTTAGTAGAATGTAGATCGAAATAATCAAAATTCTGTTGATGAGATTCAACTGAACCGGGAAGAAAAGTAAGAAATGCTATCGCAAATAAGGTGCAGAGGACGTTTCGAGTCATAGATTGTTTTCTTGTTGCAGCATTGTAGTCCGTATTTGTTCAAATAGAACGAAAAGATCTTTGTAGGAGTTCAGGTGATGGGTCTCAGAAATCCTTTTCTGCATTTGTTGTATATAGGTGGAGTCGATGACGGGTTTGGGATTTGCTTTCGAATATGTCATTTTGTGCTCTTTGAAAATAGCTTTCAAATATGCAATGTGAAAATTTGCTTTGTTTGGAAAATTCTCATTTATTTTTTCCATTAATTCAGGGTCTTCTTCGAATACATTGTAATGCTGAATGTATTCCTTTAAAGTTTGCGTTTCCGGGGTCCTTTTGAATATCTTTCTATTGCCTAAAAACCACGATTCTATACAAACATTTTGCACGATAATCTTAAGTTGGCATTTGTTGCTTAAAAAAGCCCCTGATTCTGCGACGTAAGCGCTAAGTTTTTGTCTTCGCCGTTCTGTCCCAATTTCTTCTCCATCGACTATGACTATCAAGTAGTCAAATATGGGATTGTTGTTAATTTCTTGGATTGCATTTATTGTGTGCTTATTTATTGATGGAATTCCATATCCTGAAATTAAATAATATTTATTTTCTGTTACTTCGTTTAGGTGGTTGGCTCTAGTTATGTTCGGAAGTAATTCCTCAATCCATTTCGGGTAGAATGCCATTTCTGTCTTTTCTCCCTCTACGAGAATATATAGGTTCATGGTTTACTGTATTCCGTTTCTGTATTCAGGTAAATTTACAAGGGTCATAAATCGCTCGTGTTTTGTTTCGCCAAGGTTGAATTGGTTGGCATCGAAAGTCTTAATAGTCCCACCATGTCTCGTTACTATCTTCCAATATTCATAGGGAATCTTATTAATTATATATGGATGATGGCTAGTTGCAATGAATTGAATTGTCGGATTGTCAAATACAAGGTCCTCGGTTAGTGTATCGATACAATTCACTCCCAAACTATTCTCAAATTCGTCAATCAACATTACTGTTCCTGATTTCCATAACATCATCTCGCTAATGTGGAGAAGCGTTCTGAGCATTCCAGAAGAAATTCTGTTGTGAGGTATCCATTTGTTGACTCCACGTTCTTTGATTTGTATTATCGGTGCTTCAAAAAGAATGGGGAGCTCATCATCTTTATATGGATCAACTTTTACTTCCTCAATTTGAGGGAATACCTCTGCAAACTTCTCTACTATTTGATCGAAAACACTTCTTACATTTTCATATACTAAGGCGAGTTTATATACTGTGTGAACTTCACTTTCTTTTATTTCATCGAGCGTTTTATACTTTGTTTTAAGTTTTTCGATATTGTATCTTCCAAATGTAATGTGCTCTCTTTCGGTATAATCGCGTAGAACTACCATTTTAAATCCATCTGACGCTGACTTTACATCGCCCTCTTCTTTCAATATGTATAAAACACTTTGGTGTGGTGATAGTTTCGGCGTAAGTATGTTATTTAATTTTATTTCATTTTCGTTTCTATCAATTATGAGTTTCCCATTTTGGTACAATTTTTCAAACAAAATTCTTGGTTTTACTGCCTTTTCATCATTATCAACCAAATTAAGAAAGTCTAAAGCCAATGTTCCTTTTGAACTTATTAATTCGTACGCTCCCTCCCAAGTATATTTGTTCCCGTCGGAAGTGGTGAATTCAGCTTCCCATTCGCCACCATTAACGGATTTTCCTTCAACAATGGATTTTAGAAGGGATATTGACCTTAATATTTGAGTTTTACCAACCCCTGAAACACCAACCAAAAGTGTAAGATTGAAAAACTCAATTCTTTCGTGTTCCCATTCCTCAAATTTATTATTGAATTTTACAGAGTCGAATTTCATAGCAAATTTTGTTGTAAAGCTAATTTATTTGTTCATCTAATTGAACTTGGTGCCCGTTAATCCAGTTTCAATACTGCGAGGAACGCTTCCTGCGGAACATCCACACTACCTATCTGGCGCATACGTTTTTTACCCTCTTTCTGCTTCTCCAACAGTTTACGCTTACGGCTGATGTCACCACCATAACACTTGGCGGTAACGTCTTTACGCATGGCACTGATGGTCTCGCGGGCAACGATCTTAGCCCCGATGGCAGCCTGAATGGCAATGACGAATTGCTGGCGGGGCAGCAGTTCTTTCAGCTTCACACACAATTTGCGGCCAAAGTCTTCGGCGCGGCTGCGGTGAATAAGGGCGCTCAACGCATCCACTTGTTCCCCGTTCAGCAGTATGTCCATTTTGGCAATGTCGCTCTCGCGATAGTCCAGCGGGTTGTAGTCGAATGAAGCATAACCACGGGTGCAGGATTTCAGCTTGTCGTAGAAGTCGAACACGATCTCGGCCAGTGGCAGCTCAAATATCAGCTCCACACGGGTTGGCGTCAGGTAGTGCTGGTTAATGAGCAGCCCGCGCTTACCCAGGCACAGACTCATGATATTGCCGATGTAGTCGGGTAGGGTGATGATCTGCGCGCGGATGAACGGCTCTTCAATACGGTCAATGTGGTTGGGCGGTGGCATCTCGCTCGGGTTGTTCACGATGAGCTGCTTGTTCTTATCTCTGGTGGTATAGGCACGGAAACTCACGTTCGGCACCGTGGTTATCACCGTCTGATTAAATTCCCTTTCCAGACGCTCCTGAATGATCTCCATGTGCAGCATGCCCAAGAAGCCGCAACGGAAACCGAAGCCAAGCGCCTGAGATGTTTCCGGTTCAAACGTTAGCGAGGCGTCGTTCAACTGTAGTTTTTCCATACAGTCGCGCAGGTCCTCAAAATCATCGGTGCTCACCGGATAGATACCGGCAAATACCATCGGCTTCACCTCCTGGAAACCTTTTACGCTTTCCTGGGTCGGGTTTGCTACCGATGTGATGGTATCACCCACTTTCACCTCTTTTGCATTTTTGATACCGGTGATGATGTAGCCCACATCGCCGGCGCGCACCTCGTTCTTTGCGGTGAGCGTCAGCTTCATAATGCCTACTTCATCCGCATTGTATTCCGCATCGGTATGTACGAATCGGATCTTTTCGTTCTTTTTTATGGTGCCGTTAAACACGCGGAAATAAGCGATAATGCCGCGGAACGAGTTGAACACCGAATCGAAGATAACCGCCTGCAGCGGAGCCTCCGGATCGCCGTTGGGGGCGGGGATGCGCTCTATCACAGCCGTGAGTATCTCTTCAATGCCTATGCCGCTTTTGCCGCTGGCCAGCACTATGTCCTCAGGTTTGCAACCAATAAGGTCCACTATCTGGTCGGTCACTTCAGGTATCATGGCGCCATCCATATCTATCTTATTGATGACAGGAATGATCTCCAGATCGTTGTCAAGTGCCAGGTAGAGGTTGCTGATGGTCTGCGCCTGAATGCCCTGACTGGCGTCAACCAGCAACAGAGCGCCTTCGCACGCGGCCAGTGCACGGCTCACCTCATAGCTGAAATCCACGTGACCGGGAGTGTCAATGAGGTTGAGTGTGTATTTCTGACCTTTCCATTCATAGTCCATCTGGATGGCGTGGCTCTTGATGGTGATACCTTTTTCACGTTCCAGGTCCATATCATCCAGCACCTGAGCCTGCATATCGCGATGGCTGATGGTTTTGGTGAATTCCAATAAACGGTCGGCCAGGGTACTTTTACCGTGGTCGATATGAGCTATGATGCAAAAATTGCGAATGTTCTTCATGTAAGACTAAAAAGCCTGCAAAGGTACGTAATATAATGGGTAAACTGACGAAAGCGAGCGTGTTGTTGTCAACGACTAATGGCGAATTGTAAAATTTGTAAATAATTTGTAGGTCTCATATCAAACGAGTCGAAATTCTTCGTAGTGGAGTTTTAACTGCACTAATTCGATTTTGCTGAAGTCGGCTATAAGTCGAAGATTTTCTATCACGTTTTTGTCATTCTGATTAAATCTTGGCCCTAGGAAAATTCTAGAAGGAGCGACAATTTTATGATTTTGGTTAAATTTTTCAGAATTGTTTGGGTCGATCCTAACAATACGCCACTCGGATTCGTAACTCCAATCCTTTGCTTTAATGAGAAAACTTGTAGGTATGTTCTTTTTTGACAGCGAAAATGTTGGAAGGCGATTGGAATAGGCCACAGGGAAGGTGCTTTTTTGGGGGATATTGGAATACTCAATGCAAATTCCTTTCCCATTGTCTGCATAGTGCGACCACATCAAAATTGAATCACAAATTTCGCTTAAGCAGCCCAAGTATACGCTAGGTCGATTTTTTTGAAGAGTCTCGACGATTTCTTTTCGAATTATATCAGCTGGTTTCTGAATGTATTTATCAATACTTTTTTTAGCACATAACTCTTGATACGCCTCCAGTTTGTTTTGACTGTTGCGAATTTCTATCACTTCCTGATCTGTCAATCGGACATTATAAAATCTGTAAAAATCATCTTCAAATTTGTGAACTGAAAAATACTCTTCGATATATTGTTCGAAATTCAAACTAATTAGACAATCATAAGGATCGTTGAGGTTTTCTGGAGTTGAAAGCCACAAGGAGTTGTGTATTATCCCGTTGATTGCATTAGAATCAAGTTTTTTGTATTTGTATAGAGTTTTTGGGAAAATTTGTCGTTTTAGCGTTTCCGCTTGTTCAATTTCATTTTTCTCCAACAACATATGGATTAATTCAGCAGATTCTTGGGTTGTCATGTTTGCAATATAGACAATGGATATCTTCAATCTACCTGATTTTGGGTGATTTTATCAAGCAATTCTGAAAATGATAAGATATCTAATCATATTACATGGCAAATTGGATTTAGGTAGTGTATTTTTGTTCAGGTAAGGTAGTTTTATATGATAAAGAAGTTGACGGTGTCCCATTATAAGAGTCTGGGAACAAATACAGAAATCGACCTTGATAATATTACAGTTTTTGTCGGGCAGAACGGGTCTGGAAAGTCAAATATTATTGATGTATTTAAGTTCATCTCCGATGCAATGAGAATTGGACTGGAAGGGGCAATTACGAAACGACACGGAATAAAAGCTGTAAGAAAATGGAGTTCTGGTAAACCAAATAATATTTCCATTCGGTTAGATTTGGTTGAACCCACATTTACTGGGTATTATCAGTTTGACATAGGGAGTCACAGCAAGCACGAATACACAGTAAAACACGAATCAGCAAATATCACCTACAGTAATGGACATTCATATCAGTATACTATCGTAGACCAAAACTGGGCTATCCGTCCAGATAATCTGCAGCCAAATTTGTCACCTTTAACTTTAGCATTGCCGCTAATTTCCGGTGACGAGAGATTTAAACCATTAGAAAATGCACTAAGAAACATTTCGATCTATAATATTTATCCTGACACACTTCGCGCTCCTCAAAAATATGATCCTTCGAGGCCAATGGAGGAGCATGGAATAAATTGGGTGTCGATATTAAAAGATCAAGATACAACGACTTGGAAAGATGATTTGATTAGAGGATTGAGCAAGTTGACCGGGGAGATAGACGATGTAGAAATAAAACAAATTAGTGGGTACCTATTGACGCGATTTCGGCACGGAGTGTCTGGAGAAAGCAAGAAGGCGAAGTTCTTTGAGTCGACACAGGAATCAGACGGGACATTAAGGGTCGCAGGAATTATTACAGCGCTGCTGCAGACGCCGATTCTCCCGCTAATAGGTATAGAAGAACCAGAATTAACCATTCACCCAGGTGCTGTTGGGTTAATTTATGATTACATAATTCAAGCATCGCGTCATAGTCAGATTTTAATCACAACACATAGCCCAGAGGTACTCGACTGTTTCAACAACTCAGACGTTATACGCGTTGTTTCGAAAAGAAATTCAACATCTATCGTATCAAAAATGAAAGAGGAGCAAATCGGTTCAGTGAAAAGTGGACTTTTAACATTAGGTGAACTCCATCGAACAGAAGGTATTGAAGGTGTTGGGCAACTTAGCTTTTTTGAGTGAGATCATGATTTACATTTTAGGAGAAGGGCACGGTGAAGAATTAGCAGCAAGTAAGCTGATCAATAAAATGTGGGCTAATCTCGGTTTGCCTCATCAACCGGTTGCGAAAACGATCCGTTGGAAAAATCTGCATACAGATGTTGGGCTCAATAAAGGCATTGAACATATAAGAGCCAAGGGTAACGCTCAAGGTCTTATAATTATGCGAGACGACGAAGATAGTTGTCCGGCTCGCTTGGCACCTGAAAAGAGTAGATTTATAGATACTCTTAACTTTGACTTTCCTATATCTTATAACATAATGTATCGTGAGTTTGAAACAATTTTTGTTGCATATTTCGACCATTTCCGCGGTCGAGCGATACCTCATAGTATTAGGGGCGAAATAAAATTCCGAGAGAACATTGAAAAGCCTGCTAATCCGGAAACTATTCGTGATGCAAAGGGGGCGGTCTCAAATGCGTTTATCGGTAATAGTAGTTATAAACCTACAACAGATCAGTTATCTCTTACACAAGCGATCGATATTGATCTGTTGCGTGGAACGGGATTGCCATGTTTTGAATCTCTTGAGCGTGGCTTATTGCATATTTCTGAGAATATTGGTAGAAGAAGTGTTTATCCATATAATCGATAGAAGAGTTACTTAAAAAAAGAATACCGTAAAAATCATCCATTCAATCTTTCACTTAAAATATTTTCTATATGCCTTCCGTAAACGTCTATCTGAATTTCAACGGTAATTGCGAAGAAGCTTTCAATTTTTACAGATCTGTATTTGGTGGCGAGTTCCCCTATGTAGGTCGGTTCAAAGACATGCCACAGACCGATGGCGGCCCCTCCATGCCACCCGAGGCAGGCAACCTCATCATGCATATCTCTTTGCCAATAGGCAACGGCACTTCCATTATGGGTAGCGATACCGGTGGAGAGTGGTCGGCCGGATTTAAGCAGGGCAACAACTTCTCTATCTCTATTAATGCAGATAGTAAGGATGAAGCAGATAGTCTTTTTAATGGCCTTTCGGCCGGAGGTCAGGTCATCATGCCACTGAACAAAACATTCTGGGGCGATTATTTCGGCATGTGGACCGATAAATTCGGTATCAATTGGATGATCAGTTTCAACGAAGATCAGCCGAAGTAATATTCCGTTTTCGGTGCTGTCGATCTGACAGGGTTCGTAGCAAGAACTCAAAAAACGAACAAGGTCCGCCCCACGAGGCGGACCTTGTTGCGTTACATAAACTCGATTGTTACAATTTCACAAACCGCTGCACCTGGTTACCGTTCCCGCCCTTGAGGGTCACGTAATAGATGCCCGCAGGCAGGGTTTTGATATCTACAATGGTATGAGTATCCGAGATCTGCTGACGTACATATACTTGTCCTACCGCATTGGTGATGGTAAACGAGCTGTAGTTGTTGGCTGCCGTAGTGGTGATAGCGAGCTGTTCACGTGCAGGATTCGGATATATTTTTACACCCATCGCCGCATCGCCAACCGATACGGGTGGTGGTGGTGCCGGAATGCCAATGGTGTCCTGCGCGTTGTTCGTCATCACCACGTCGTTTCCATCGAAGTAGATACCCACCCTGTGCGGGATAAGGGTGCCATCGGCAAGGCCGTCTTTTGTCTTCATGCGGAAACGGAAGCTACCTTGACATTCGTTGTGAAATGAACTGTCCAGCAGTTTGATGTTGGGGAAGTCGAACTTGATGATATTCAGTCCGCCTGCATTAATGAACGCTATGTCCATGCGTGCCGAAGAGGCAAGTATCTCCAGCGAATTCATATCCAGGTTGGCCGACACTGTATCAAGAACATATACGTTGTGGGCAGTGTCATTCCCCATATTTTCGAAACGAACTGTATAGTCGAGCACTGTGCCTGAGGGAACAAAACCCGATGGTGAAACCGTTATGTCATTCGGGTCATACGGGCCGCGAATGATGTTCGTATCATTGAAGTTGTTGTTGGGCGTGTAGATGTCTCCGATAATGGGGGTGACCATGAAAGCGGACCGCACCGAGTCGCCCGGCACGCGGGTAGGCCCCGAAGTAACGAAGGATGCGAAGATAGGAGGTGGTGCTGCGTTGAAAGCCGTAGTGCTTGCCAGATTCCAGGTAATTGTGTTGCCGGTTACCGATGCGGGAGTAGGGCTGGCGGAGGAGAGACTGTATTTGCTGCTGAACGACATAGAGACCACGGGCGTGACAGCGGTACAGGTGCTGTTTTGAACATGGATCTGAGCAAAACCATCATTGGGGCGCCAAAGGGTGCTGCCCCATACTTTAAGGTCGTGTCCCGACCCTGTAACACATTGCAGTCCGAATGACTTCTCAGGGTAGATGACAACAGACGGAGAAATGGTGTCGTAAATAATGCCGGATGAGGGGCAGGATACCGTCATATTGCTACTCATACTAATGATGCTGAACGCATATACAGTGCCTGCCGGGCCATAAGCCTTGTAGTAGAGTCCGCTCACTGCCGGCAAGGTATCTACCGGGATGCCGGCAGAATCTACACGGATACGGCAGGGAAAATAAGAGTAAATATCATAGCCGTCATAGGTGCAGTTGCCGTTGTTGTCGTTGTATATTTTCACCGGCAGGGTGTTGCAGTGCGCGTAGGTGTAGGAGTGCAGCGACGAGTCGAGCAGGGTGGTGCCGTTATAGAGTTTCTGTTTTATGGTGTAGGTGCCGGGTGCGCTATAGGCATGAGCAACAGAATGGCTGCCACCAAGGGGCACTGCAGAAACATCGGTAAATCCATCTCCAAAGTTGGTGGTGATACTATAGGTCGGAGCCGGGCTGCATACGTTGGTATTAATGGTCGGTCCCAAGCAGGCCGTGGCAGGTGGTTCGGTGAGTGAAGAGGTGCTGATGCCTGTCCAGATCGACGGTCCGAAACCCGATATCGGGCAATAGCCGGGGGCAGGTGTTTTTGCCGCCATGAAGGCAATTGCAGCACTTCCTTCCGCCAGCCCCAAAAGGGTGTCAGGTAGTAAAATGGTGGCTACAGTCGGTGTGCCGGATGTCCAGTAGCCCGGGAAACCCGATGTCAACATTGTTGGTAAGCCTGCGCATACCGATATAGGTACACTAAGCCCCATATAGGGATTAACATGGACATGCCGTTTGGCCATGCAGCCGCTCGGCATTATGTATCGCACCGTGTCGGTCATAAGCATTGGACCCGGGCCCGGCATTGTGTGGTACAGCAGTCCCGTAGGGCCAATGGAGTCAGCTGCAACACTGTCGCAAGTCCACATGCCACCGGGTAACGACGCGGTGAACGTGTCTGCCGGATAACCAGGGCAAAACACCGATGCTCCCATAATGAATGGAGTAGGGTTGACCGTAATGGTGTAGTAAACTGATTCCGCACCCACCGTATAGGTGATGGTAGTAGTGCCGGTAGCGGTAATGCTGCCACCCACTACAATGCCCGTTGAGGCACCGATAGTGGCCACCGAAGTAGTGCCCGAAGACCACGTGCCGCCGGTCGTTGCATTAGTGAGCGTAATGGTGCTGCCACCGCACACTGATGTAGGACCGGAAATAGGAGGTAATACTGCCGATGCATTGAACGCCGCAAGCAGCAAGATGAAGAACGGTACGTAATATTTCATATGGGTATACTTTGGGTGACACTAAGTAGGCGTGATATTTTTGAAAAAGGTTGGGTATGGGCTCTTTTTAGTTCGGTATTCCGGCAGAGTGATAAAGGTACATTTGTAAATTGTCAACCAAAGGGGCGGTCGATCTCATGGAATGCGGCGCTTGTTTTATTCACCATTAGCGCTCATTCTTATCTTTCTTGGCAGGTTTGGTGCTGGGCGCTATATTACGTGCCGATAGCCTGCAATATTGATAGAATGGCGACACTAAAAGAACAATTGCACAACCTCTGCATTGCCCACATTGCTCAGCGCGAGCAGCGGATAGCGCAGGCAATTGCCGATGCACGCGATGCGGCGGCCAATGACACCAAGAGCAGCGCCGGCGACAAATATGAGACCGGACGAGAGATTATGCAGCAGGAAATAGACCTGAACCTGGCACGCCTCGCTGAGTTGCAAAAACAAAAGACGGCAATGGCTCACATCTCTGCAAATGAGGCCAAGCACATTGTGGCGCCAGGTGCTGTTGTTACCACCAACAACGGAACATTTTATATCGCCATTGGTGCCGGACCGCTGAAGCTGGACGGTAAAACCTACTATGCCATATCTCCGGCATCGCCCGTGGGCAGTGCAATGGCAGGACAAAGGGCAGGCCACACATTTCAGCTGAATGGCAAACGGTTTGTGATAGAACGGGTGGAGTAGGGTGTATCTTAAGGTCGTGGCCGCCTTCATCCGGCAATCCGGTGGAAGTCGTTCTTTAGCATGATAGTGCAATACGCTACAAATCGTGATGAGACCCTACCTGAAGCTATTGAATTCGAACTTCTTGCGGAAGTGCAGCTGTTTGCCATAGATGGCCGGGTCTTTCAAGTGCTGGCGAATGTAGGTGCGCAGTTCCGCACTGCTCTTCATTTTATACAGGTTCGGGTCAGTGACCAGAGTAAAGGTCACGTTCCAGCAGCGAGGCGCGTCCACTTCATCTACACGCAGCAGTACAGTGCCACGGAATGATGGCTCGCCTATGAAGCTGCTGTAGGGCGCATTCAGAAACTTGACCCCGTCTATCTCAGAGAAGAACGCGGTGGTATGTTCCAGTCCGCGGTTGTCGCCGCCCCTGTTCATGTAGGTGATGTTGAGGCGGTAGCTGCCGTCGCGCTCCACTACAAAGTAGTTGTTCGCATTGGTGTCTTCTTTCAGTTTCCATATACCCTGCATGTGGTGGTCGGTTTCTGTAAAGGGGCGTTCGTCCAGTTGGTAATCGCAAAGGAACTTAACAGGAGGTTCCTTCTCGCCGGGTGTAAATGCCAGAAGCAGTATAAGGTATAATGAAAGCATGGTATATTTTTTATTAAAGGTATATAGATGTATTGATCAACACAAGCAAAATGGGAACAAATGTTACCAAGCACGTCTGTCCGGTGCGGTAATTTTGATAAAAAGCAATTTATAATGAGACTATCCGGACGTTTTTTAATCGGTATTATTTTGGCAGGTGTGATGTCAGTAACGGCGCACGCGCAGTGGCCGGGAGTGTATATTGAACCTTTGACAGTAACAGGTATGCCCCGGCTTCAGTCATTCGTATATGGCACACACAATGGTCGCTGGCTATTGCTTGGCGGACGCACCGATGGATTGCACCGTAGGCAGCCTACAGTTTCATTTGCCGATGCCGGCAATAATAAGCAGATCTATGTGGTAGATCCCGTAACAGGTAATGTTTGGAGTGCCCCGCTTTCCTCTTTGTCTGTGCCTTTACAGGAGCAGTTATCATCGACAAATATGCAGTTTCATCAGCGCGACTCTATTCTCTATTGTATTGGCGGGTACGGTTACAGCGCTACTGCAGCCGACCACATCACCTATCAGAATATCACTGCTATAAATGTGCCGGGGCTCATGAATGCAATAATCTCCGGTGCGCCCATTACAAGCTATTTTCGTCAGCAGACCGGTCCTGAATACGCTGTTACCGGCGGCCATCTCGATATGATCTATGATATGTTCTACCTGGTAGGCGGCAATAAATTCACCGGTCGGTACAACCCTATGGGTGGTGGGTCTTATGTTCAGGAATATACCAATCAGATCAGAAAAATGACCATTGCAGATGATGGCGTGACCATGACCGTGACACACTTGCCGGCGACCACCGATGCTACGAATCTTCACAGAAGAGACTATAACCTTGTGCCGCAGATATTACCCGACGGGAAGGAAGGGTTGACAATGTTTTCCGGCGTTTTTCAGCCTGCTGCAGATCTGCCATTTCTAAGTTGCGTAAATATCGACAGTGCCGGTTACAACGTGCCATCGGGTTTTTCCCAGTATTACAGTCATTATCACGGCGCAAATCTGCCGGCATACAGTACATCGGCAAATGAGATGCACTCGTTGTTTTTTGGTGGTATCGCTCAGTACTACGACAATGCCGGCGTGCTGGTGCGAGACGACAACGTGCCCTTTGTTAAGACGATATCAAGGGTGGTGCGCAACGCTTCAGGCACCATGACCGAATATAAGTTGCCCGTTGACATGCCGGCTCTGTTAGGCGCCAGCGCAGAGTTGATACCGGCAAACGGTGTTCCGATGTTTCCGAATCATGTGGTGGATCTCGATGCGATAACTGCTGATACTACCCTTGCCGGATACATAGTTGGGGGTATCAACAGTACTGCTCCTAACATCTTTACAATTAATACCGGTACCGAAAGCAGCGCTTCGTCTACCATTTACAAAGTGTATCTGGTGCGTGGCAGCGGCGTAGGTACAGACAGGCCCAACATACAAAGTACGAATGGTCTCGGGTTGCAGGTCTATCCTAATCCGCATGACGGTAATATGCTTGTTATGTTTGAGTTGAATGCAATGACCGATGTGACACTGTCTGTGACCGATGTATACGGGCGCGTGATGATACAAGAGTCATTACCGCACCTGAGTGCAGGCATGCACAAAAGACAATTGCATCTCAACGATCTGGAGAAGGGGGCGGTCTATATGATTACATTGAGCACGCCCAATCAAACCAGCACACAGAAGCTTTTGACAAGCCGCAAGTAGGTTGTTCATACGCCCGTTATCTGCTCTGCTTCACCAGTAGTCGTCTTTTGTTCAGGCTGCTGTTGCTGATATGCAATATGTAATTTCCATCCGGCAAAGATCGGGTGTCAACTGTCGTTGTGCCGTTTGTATATCCGCTGCAAATCTGTTTGCCGGTCATGTCGTATAGGGCGTGTGTGCTCTCTGCACCGGTAAGACGTGGCAAATGCATCGACCGGTCGGAAAAGTGTCCCGATGAGCAATAAAAAAGCGCCGCATTGCGGCGCTTTTACAAGTAGTATTCAGAACGTAATTAGTTCAGTTCGCCGAGGCGAGCCAGTTCTTTATCAACGTCTTTTGCTTGAAGGCTGCGTGGATATTCGTCGCGCAGGCGCTTGAAGGCATCTTTGGCTTCGTTGTTCTGACCGGCGGTCTGGTATGCGAGACCAAGCTGGTACAGGTACATAGGCGTTACCAGAACGTCTTCTTTATCAGAAGTAGCTTTTTTGAAGCTCTCTATGGCTTTTGCAGTGTTACCGCTTTCCATATAAGCCATACCGGTGAGGCCAGCAGCCTGATTCTCAAGTGCTGTGCCCTTGCCGTTGAATCCTTCAAACGCTTTGATAGCTTTCTGGAAGTCGCCCATTTTCAGGTAGCAAGCACCTTCGTAGTAGCGGGCAATGTTGCCTGCTGGTGTGCCACTGTACTTGGTAGCCAGTTTGCTGAAACCGAGGTTTTTACCGTCTCCGTTCAGTGCCTGATTCAGAGAGTCGGCAGAGAAGTAAAGTTGAGGCCAGTAGAGTGCTGCAGCTGCTTTTTCGTCGTTAGGGGCTTTGTACATTTTCATGTAGCCAAAGTAACCAACAACAACCACCAGTATCACTGTAGTAACTGTGCTGAGGGTCTTTTTATTCTTTTCATAGAAGCCCTGTACATTCTCCAACGCGTTCGATTCGTCGTACACGATGGTTTCCTGTGGTTCTGCTCCCGGGGTATTTCTTGCTGAATTTGCCATGATAGTATGAAATAAAAATACTTAAATGTTTGGGTGAATAATGATTGAAAATGAGATTAGTCGGTTATGAACGGATAATCGGCATCGGCATAGATGTCTTTGTACAGTTCGCTGTCATCAGGCCATGGGCTTTCCTCTGCAAATTGTACCGCTTCGTCTACCTCCATCTTCACTTTCTCGTTGATCTGTTCTATCTGCTCTGCGGTAGCATAGCCATTGTCCATGATCACTTTCAGAACCTGATTGATAGGGTCTTTCTCTTTATATTCTTCTACTTCCTCTTTGCTGCGGTATTTGGCAGGGTCGCTCATAGAGTGACCGCGGAAACGATAAGTGCGAACTTCCAGGAAGGTAGGTCCTCCACCTTCGCGGGCACGGCGCACGGCACGCTCCATAGCTTTGTGTACTTCTTCGCAGCTCATACCGTCTACGCTATCGCCCGGCATACCGTAGGCATCAGCCAGTGGGTATATGTCGGTCTGCTTAGAAGTACGTTCCACTGATGTACCCATCGCGTAGTAGTTGTTCTCGCAAATGAATACTACCGGCAACTGCCACAGCACCGCCATGTTGAATGTTTCGTGCAGCAGACCCTGACGGGCAGCGCCATCGCCGAACATACAGATGGTGGCCCTGTCGGTGCCATGATATTGTTCCGCAAACGCGATACCGGCACCCAGACCTATCTGGCCACCCACAATACCGTGTCCGCCGAAAAAGCGTTTTTCTTTAGAGAAGAAGTGCATACTGCCGCCCTTGCCCTTGGTGCAGCCTGTGGCTTTACCATACAATTCGGCCATACACTCTTTTGATGTCATTCCCTTGGCTATTGCCAGACCGTGGTCGCGGTAGGCAGTGATGAGGTTATCATCGGGGCGGGTAGCGGTCATCATACCGGCTGCCACGGCCTCTTGTCCGATGTACAAATGGCAAAATCCCCTGATCTTCTGCATTCCGTAGAGCTGGCCTGCCTTTTCTTCAAAGCGGCGCAACAGCAGCATGGTCTCATACCAATATAAATAGGTATCCTTATCGAAAGTAGTCTGCACTATTTTTCAAATTTGTGCGAATTTATAAAAATTTTTGTTCCTGCGGTGTCTTTAAACACATTGTGTGTAAATAATAACGCATCATTTGCACCACGCCTCTGCAAGGTGTGAGCGACGAGGCTAAATTGGTAGGTTTTCAATATACCACCGCCGGGAGTAACCGTGCCGAACTGATCAATTACCGGCAACTGCGCACATTTTGTTCGATTTTTTTTGTCGCTCTTAGCAGCAGGGCTGTTTTTGGTGGTGTTTTGTTTTAATTGGTTGATAATCAAATTTTTCTGTGCATGAAACACTGTGGACCTGACCAACGGCCGGCAGAAAAACTGCGCACTTGCTTCCCAAAACCTGCGCACTACTTCCCAAAAACTTCCCACTTCTGCGCACCGCGCTTCTCATTGAGCAATGTGGATGTATTTGTTTTGTTTGTGATTTGATTGATCGGAAGCGACTATTTGTCGATAATCAATCAAGTTACTACCATGCTGCCGACTGAGCAAAAGAAATATCTGTGATAGTGCGTTTTTTGCAGTGTCACAGAAAAAAGGGATCATGAATATTGTACAGCCAGGTGGAGATTTTCTTAACTTTATTTCTCACCAAAACCACAGGCCATGAACAAAAAAGAAATTGCCTACCTCAAAATACATAAAAAACCGATAGCCGAACTGAAACCTGACGAACAGATACTGGGCGGCGACTGGAAATACATCAACCCCAAATGGAAGGGTAGAAAAAAGATAAAACCTGATAACGACGAGAAAGAAGAAGAATAGATGCGTTATTTGTTTGCAAGTCGGGGCGTTACAAACGCCACACCACCGCATCCTCGTTGCAAACGAGGATGCGGTGGGTTTAGACACAGGTCAAAAAGACCTGCGCCAAGAGGGCTTTTTCATTATCAGCTTTTTATGAAGAATCTAATCTGTGTTATCATTTTACTTTTTCGTTTGCCGGTGCTTTCACAGGAAGCACAACCTTCATTTGAATATTCGAAATGGGAAAGTTCCGTTTTAAATGCAATGAAATCATTTGCGACAAGAACCAATTCCATACTAGTTGCGCGTGACACAGTATTTCTCAATTGGGTAAGTGGGAGGAAGTTTGATGAAATGAAAAATTACATGCATATATGCGACAGTAGTTGGTCTGACACTTCTTTTATTCTGTTTCATGTAAATCAGCATGAGATTCCAAGTTGCACTGTTACATTTTTGCCAATTAGCCACAAAAAAGCCAAGTGTATTTTGACCTTTACTTCAACTGAATTTCAGACAGGACCGATTAGACTCAGTGAAAGAGATTTTAGCGTTGATAAATTAGCAAATTTAGATTCTGCAACTGCCAACATTGGCACCAATACTGACCGTGTATATATAACCAGATTTGGAAATAATACAGTAAGTACCGCTTTTAAACATTTCGATGAGGAAAGTCGTTCGGATTTTGAAAAAGTTTTCGGGAATATCTGGTGAGATAAAATTTCGTATACCTACTTTATATTACCATGCATTTGTTTGTTCGATATTTATTGGTGTTTTTGCTATTGGCAGTAAGTATCACTGTGGTTGGCCAAAGTATTGATAAAAGAAATTTTCTTGATAAGTGGAAAGCTTCTGTGAAATCGACACTCTCTTCTGACGATCTTGCGGAATTTGAAAAATTCGGTTTTCGTACTTTTTTCAATGATTTAGAGCCACTCAATTTTGAGAAAATGGTGAGATACCTTTCTTCATGTGACTCTAACCTGAGTGACAGTTTTTTTATTTTATTTCGAACTACTTCGGGAGAAGTTGCATGTTGGGATATGTTCATCATATCTGGAATGAAAAATCAGGATTTTTGTGTAGTTCGCCTCAATTGCAACCGAGGTTTTGTCATTGACATGATGCAAATGGACCGACGTGATTTTTTGTACATAAAGTCAAACAGTAAAAGTGCATCATTAGCGACTAATGCAGTAGTTATTTCAGAGGTGTTAGGTGATACTATAAATTCTCGATTTATTAAAATCGACTATGATGTGGATGAGATTTTAGAACGGACATTCAAACACCTTTGGTGAATAAAGCAGTCGTTACACCCAGTTTGGCGCAAGTCTTTTCGACTTGTGTCTAAACCTCTGCAAGTGTTTTCCACTTGCGTAAACTTTACAAATAAACCAGTGGAATGATACCTGGCTTACCTGAATAATCTCTGGCACTACTCCACAGATACTCTTCGGGCAGATCAACGAAACCGCCTTTAACCGGGTTCTGGTGTATATATTCCATTGCACGACCGAGTTTCTCAGTGCTGTCTAATAAAATCGGGTGGTTGTCTTGTTGCCAAAATTGGTAATTGGTGTTATTGCTGTTGTGCCTGCCGGAGAAACTAAATATTTTGATCATCCAATTCCGTCTGCTTTCCCTTTCGTTTTCACTAATGCTTTTCAGCAATTGCATGGCAGTATATTTTTTCATGTCTCTGACCACATCTGATAGTGTATGCTCCGTGCTCTTTTCTATAGAAATTATCATGTGTACATGATTTGTCATCAGTACCCAACCATGCACGTTCAACCCTTTGTTTGCGATACAATACAAAATACTATCTGTGAAAATCTTCCGGTATTCGTTTCTGGTGAATACATCTATCCATTCAACTACTGCGAAGGTGATAAAATAGGCAGCGTATTTCTCGGTGAATTTGTATCGGGTGCTCACTAAGTAAATTTAGTATTTGTTTTGTTTGCAAGTCGAAAAGACTTGCAGAGGTTTAGACACAAGTCGAAAAGACTTGCGCCAATTTAGCTCTCTTGGTAGATATTTGTATTTGTTTTGTTTGCAAGTCGAAAAGACTTGCAGACCGGTAGGTTTTTACTGACGTTACACACCTGCCTGGCGGCAGACGGGGCGTTGCAAACGCCACTCCGCGGCATCCTTCCCGAAATAATCGGGACGGGCTGTTGCAAACGAGGACGAGTATTGGGTGCGCAAAAAGAAAAAAATGCGCAGCAGCAAGCAAAAACAGACGGTAGTGCACGTAGCTGTGAATAAATCGGCGACAGCGGATGGTGGACAAAGGTTATTTTTGAGGTCGGTTGAAGAGGGTAAGTAAGATATCGATCATACAGTTCAGGAATTATTCATCGGCTACGTTCGCGTTCCCGAACCGGATCACCTGTATCACCGGTGCCAACGGCAGCGGCAAGACCAATCTGCTGGATGCTATCTACTACCTGTGTTACACCAAAAGTTATTTCAGCTCGTATCAGCAAAATGCGGTGCAGAACGGCAAGGATGGTTTCAGGGTGACGGGGGTATTTGAATGCGATGGCGAACAGGAGACCATAAGCTGCAAATGGCTGCAGGGCAAGAAGGAGATAAGCCGCAATGAGGTGGAGTATGAAAAGGTGACGGATCACATAGGGGCGTTCTCGGCGGTGATGATAGCGCCCGACGATACCGAACTGATAAACGAACACAGCGAGTTGCGGCGCAAATGGGTGGACGGTATTCTGGGCCAGGCCGACAGGGGGTACCTGGAGCGGCTGATGCGCTACCAACGCATATTGCAGCAGAGGAACGCGTGGCTGAAACAGCAGGCCTTCAAACCATCGGCCGACAGCACTGAGCTGGAATATTACAATGCCTGTATGGATGCCGACGGCACCTATATATATGAACGAAGGAAGGCTTTTCTGGCCGAGTTCCTGCCGCTGCTCAGCGAGTATTACCATAGCCTGTCCGGTGGCAACGAGCCGCTGGATGTGCGCTACCAGAGCGACCTGGGCGAGAAGCCGCTGAAGACGTGGCTGGATCAGAACCTGCAGTATGATCTGCGCTACCAGCGCACGCTGCGCGGCATACACAAGGACGACTGGGAGTTTCTGCTGAACGGTATGGCGTTAAAGCAGTTCGGCTCGCAGGGGCAGAAGAAGAGTTTTCTGTTTGCACTGAAGCTGGCCCAGTATGCATGGCTCACCAGGGCACTGGGGCATATGCCCATATTGCTGCTGGATGATGTGTTTGAGAAGCTGGACCAGCAGCGCATGGAAGCGCTGCTGCGCATTATTTGCAGCGATGGGGTGGGGCAGGTGCTACTAACAGACACCCACTACCACCGCATAAAAGACGCCTTTGGCGATGCGGCAGTAGTGGGTTATCTGGCCTTGTAAACAGGCGTTATTCTTCGGTGCTGTTCTTCAGTTTTGACAGGAGTGCGTAGGCATTGGTGGTAACGATCTGCCCGGCAGGCAGAGCAGATATTACCGGAACAAAACCTTCATCGGCTGTGCCTACCTGCACCTTGGCCATTTTGTAGCTGTCCTTGCCGGTCTCTACGAAGATGTAGGTCTCGTTTTCCCAGGTCACTACAGCACCCTCCGGCAGGCAGTTGCGCTCGGCATTCTCCATCTCTATTTCGGCGTTCATATACAGGCCGGGTATGAGGTCCTTATCGGCATCGATAAAGTCGCAATGCACACCGGTGGCGCGGTCTTTGTCTATGCTCGGCGTTATGAGGTGCACCTTGGCTTTGTACTTTTTGGCAGGGTTGATGTTGGAGTAGCAGGTTACGATCTGCCCTTCCTTGATGCTGCCTGCGTTGTTCTCGAAGACGGTAAGCGACAGGTGCAGCGTAGAGGTGTTTACCAGTTCGAACAACACATCGGTAGGGCTGGCATACTTGCCGGGGTTCACGTTCACCTTGGTGATGTAGCCACTGATTGGGGCATATAGGTTGATGGTGCGCGTGAGCGACTTCTCGGTAAGGCGTGAAGGGTCTATGCCGATGAGCCTGAGCTTTTCGGCCAGTGCAGCCAATAGTATCCGCTGTGCTTCATAGTCGGCCAAAGCCTGCTGGTACACTTTGTCGCTGGTGGCACGGGTGCTGTTCAGTTGCTGCTGGCGCTTGTATTCGGCCTCAAGATAGGTGAGACGACTCTGCGCCGTGAGGTAGTCTTGCTGCAACTGGATGTACTGCTGATCTTCGATGGTAGCGAGCACGGCACCTTTTGCTACCCGTTCGCCGGGCATCAGTGTGGTGCGGCGCACATAACCACCCAGTGGTATACTTATAGATACCACATTCTCGGGTACAACGTCAATAGTGCCGTTCACCTTGAGGTTGGTGTGGATGCTGCGCTTTTCGGCCTGCCCCAGGGCTATGCCCGCGTTGGTGGCCTGTTCGGGCGTTAGTGTCACCATGTCGCCTGCGTCAGCTGCTGCAGTAGCTGCGGTGGGTGTTTCCTTCTTTCGTTCTTCTTTGGTACCGCAGGACGAGACGAGGCCCGCTGCGATAGATAATATGATTATGATGTATCTGTTCATTGTTGTTTTTTTAGTTGATGGCAGAAAGGCGTTCTATTTCAATAGCCGCTTCATTCATTTGTTCGATCATGTCAAAGTACTCGTTGCGCACCGTTACGGCCTGGTTGATGAGTATGGCCCAGTTGAGGTAGCTGATCTCGCCCAGTGCCAGCTTGCTGTTGGCCGACGTGATGACGGTGGCAGCATTGGGTAGCAGGGTGGTGCGATATGTGCCCACGGCAGCCTTGCGTTGCGTATAGGTCTTTACCGCGTTCTGCAGCGCTGCAGATAGCTCTTGTGTAGCCGCGGTGAGTTCCAGTTGGCGCTGATCTATGGCACGTGCAGCGGCATTGATGCGGGCCTTTTGTGCGCCGTAGAAGATGGGTATACCCACACCCATGTTGACGGAGGTGAACCGCTTGTTGTAGTCGAAATACTGCTCGGGATCCATACTGGAACGCTGCCATCCCTTAATGGAGGTGTTGTTGTAGCCTGCACTCAGCGATGGCAGCAGGCGCGCGCTTTCGAGTTTGCGCTCCTTCTCAGACAATGCCAGCCGCTGCTGAAACGCCCTTATGTAGGGATTCTCGGCGTCAGTGGCGGATGCCGGCAACCTGAGCGGATGGTAGGCAACAGAGTCTGATACCGGGGCCACAGCCGTGCGGGCATTCATGAGTACACGCAGGTGGGTGAGCAGCACTTCATAGTCGGTCTCCAGCGACTGTAGCTGTGTAGCTATCTGCCAGCGCTGGTTCTCGGCCGATGACATTTCGATAGCATCCACATCGCCCAGACGGAACCGCTGCTTGTATTTGTCCAGCACCTGGCTGTAGATACTGTCAGTTTCCAGCAGCAGTTTTCTCTTTTGCTGGAGTACCAGCAGTCGGGAGAATACCTGTTTGATGCGGGTGCGCACCTCTATCTTCTTCTGTGCAAGGCCGGTCTCGCTTATGGAAGCAGAGAGGTTCAGTACCTGTTTCTGGCGGCTGTAGACAGTGGGGAACTGCACCGACTGAGAGATGGCAAAACGGTTGTCTTTTGCCAGACTGTTGTAGCTGCCGTACTCGCCCAGCAGGGTGGTCTTATCGAGGTCCCAGCCGGTCTTGCGCAGGGTCTTGAAATAAGCCACCTCTGAAGCGGCAGCCTGCAACGAGTAGTTGTTGCGGGCTGCACTATCCAGCGCATCGGCCAGGCGAACCGGCTGCTGCGCCTGTGTAGTGAGTGCCATCATGCACAACAGCACAACGGCAGCGATAGACTTATTCATGTGCTTTTTCTTTTTGCTTTCTTTTTCCGTGAGCCTGTACAGAACGGGCAGCAGGAAGAGGGTGAGGAAAGTAGAGATGATCAGTCCGCCAATGACCACGGTGGCCAGTGGTTTCTGCACCTCGCCACCGGCACCAGTGCTTATGGCCATAGGGATAAAGCCCAGCGACGGCACGAGCGCTGTCATGAGCACGGCGCGCAGTTTTGATTTGGTGGCGTGAATAATGATGCGGTTCACATCGGTCCAGCCTTCTTTCTTCAGGCGGTTGAATTCGGAAACCAGCAAGATGCCGTTGAGCACGGCCACACCGAAGAGCGCAATGAAGCCCACACCTGCCGAAATGCTGAACGGCATGCCACGGGCCCATAGCGCGAAGATGCCGCCCGTGGCCGAGAGGGGAATGGCGCTATAGATGAGCAGTCCCTGCTTCACAGATCCGAATGCGAAATAGAGCAGCAGGAAGATGAGCAGCAGCGCAATTGGCACTACAATGGTCAGCCTCTCGGCAGCCGCGGTCATGTTCTCGAATGTGCCACCGTAGGTAATGGAGTATTCGCGGGGAAGGTTGAGTTCTTTGCCCACTTTCTGCTGCAGCTCGTGTACGATGGTCTGCACATCGCGACCGCTGATGTTGAAGCCTACAATGATTCGGCGGCGTGTCTGCTCGCGCTGCACCTGGTTCACACCGGCCACCTCGGTGATGTCGGCCACCTGCTGCAATGGTATCTGCAGGCCCGATGGGGTGCTGATACGCAGGTTGCGGATGTCCGCCACCTTTTTGCGGGCGTCACCGGCCAGCCTCACTACCATATCGAAGCGTTTTTCGCCTTCGTAGACCTGTCCGGCCACCTGGCCCGCGAAGCCTGCGTTCACAACGTCGTTCACGTCCTGCACGTTGAGGCCGTATTTTGCCATGGCCCCGCGGTTGTAGTTAATGATGACCTGCGGCATGCCGGTCACCTTTTCTTCATAAACGTTTGTAGCACCGTCTATAGAGCGGGCAATGTTGGCAAGGTGGTGGGCATAGTGCGCCAGTGTATCGAGGTTCTCGCCGAATATCTTGCAGACCACATCCTGACGGGCCCCTGTCATCAACTCGTTGAAGCGCATCTGTACCGGAAACTGAAAGCCAACTGATATGCCGGGAACGGCTTCCAGTTCTTTGGTCATTTTTTCGCTCAGCTCGGCAAATGTTTTGGCGGAGGTCCATTCTTTTTTGTCCTTGAGCACCAGGATCATGTCGGCTGCTTCCAGCGGCATAGGGTCGGTGGGTATCTCTGAGCTACCTATTTTGGTAACCACCTTGGTGACCTCGGGGAACTTCTTCAGCAGTATGCCTGAGGCTTGTTGAGTTGACTTAATGGTGTTGGATAGATTGCTGCCGGTGAGCAAGCGGGTCTCTACTGCAAAATCGCCTTCCTCAAGCTGAGGGATGAACTCTCCACCCAGGCCCATGAGCAACACGATAGACGCAGCGAACAGCGCCAGTGCCGCTGTGATGGCCAGTTTGGGTATGGTGAGGACTTTGCGCAGCATGGGCAGATACTTACGATCGAGCCACGTAATGAGCTTGTCGGTGATTGTGTCTTTGTGGTTCAGCTTTTTGCTGAGCACCAAAGCCGACATCATGGGTACATACGTTATTGACAGCAGGAAGGCGCCCAATATGGCAAACGCAATGGTGTATGCCATAGGGCGGAACATCTTGCCCTCAATGCCCTGTAGCGAAAGGATGGGCAGGTACACGATGAGGATGATGATCTGGCTGAAAACAGCAGAGGTTATCATGCCGCCGGTGGAATGGCCCACCTCTTCGTCCATTTGTTTCTGGTCTATGGAGGATATGTTGCGGAAATGCCGCCCATGCGCAAACCGGTGCAAAATGGCCTCGACCACAATAACCGATCCGTCTACAATGAGGCCGAAGTCGATAGCGCCGAGCGACATGAGGTTGCCACCCACCCCGAACATGTTCATGAGGATGATGGCAAACAGCATGGAAAGCGGAATGACAGACGATACTATGAGACCGGCACGCAGATTGCCAAGGAAGAATACGAGTACGAATATTACGATGAGTGCTCCTTCCAGCAGGTTGGTCTCTACAGTGCTGATGGCATTATTCACCATCTTGGTACGGTCGAGGAAGGGTTCCAGAACCACTCCGGGAGGCAGCATTTTCTGTATCTCCACGATGCGTGCCTTTACCTTTTTGATGACGGCTGATGAATTTTCGCCCTTCAGCATCATCACCACGGCACCGGCCACCTCGCCCTGATCGTTGTAGGTCATGGCGCCGTACCTGATGGCATTGCCAAATTGCACGGTAGCTACATCGCGAATGAGGACAGGGGTACCATCGGGCAGCGATTTTACTACGATCTGGCCTATGTCTTCCAGAGACTTGGTGAGACCCTCGCTGCGGATGTAGAGAACGGTGGGGCCTTTTTCTATGTAGGCACCGCCGGTGTTCTGGTTGTTCTTTTCGAGTGCAGAGAAGATATCGCTGATGGTAAGCTTGTGAGAATTGAGCCTGTCCTGATCAACGGCGATCTCGTACTGTTTCAGCTTGCCGCCAAAGCTTGATACCTCAGCAACGCCCGGTGTGCCCAGCAGCTGCCTGCGCACTACCCAGTCCTGCAGGGTGCGCAGGGCCATGGCATCGTACTTCTTCTCGTAGCCTTTTGCAGGGCGCAGTACGTATTGGTATATCTCGCCCAGGCCGGTGGTCACGGGTGCCAGTTCGGGGTTACCTACGCCGTTGGGAAGGTCCTGACGCACCTTCGGAAGTTGTTCGCTCACCATCTGGCGGGCGCGGTAGATATCCACATCGTCGTGGAATACGACAGTAACCAGCGACAGTCCGAACCGTGAGAAGCTGCGCATCTGTTTCAGGCCGGGGATGGAACTACAGGCCTGTTCAACCGGAAAGGTAATGAGGCGTTCTATATCCGGTGCGCCCAATGACGGGGATACGGTGATGATCTGTACCTGATTGTCGGTGATATCGGGTACGGCATCTATGGGTAGTCGCGTTACCTCCAATGCTCCCCAGCCTATGAGGCCGGCAACAAAGAGGAACACGATCAGTTTATTCTTAATGGAGAATTGAATGATCTTATCCAGCATGGTACATTGATAGTTTGAAATTGAAAATTACTCCGTTGCTGCAAACGCGAACGTGTGCAGGGCCCGGTATCTATCGGAAAAGAGTACTATGCAATGGGAGGTCGGAAAAGAGAGGCGTGAACTTCTTTTGGAACGAACGAAGGCACAAATACAGCCCGCAGTGCAGGTATAGAAATGTGCTGCCCCGGCAGTTCTATAGCGACATGACCAGGGTGCATAAAGTTGGTGATCTGTCCGGAAGTCGGGCTCTTGAATGGAAGCTGCTTGTCTTTCTCGTTGTCGGAGTCTACGGCGTCTGAACCATTGTAGTGCATGCTGAGGAAGCTGAACAAAGTGATTGCTTTGTTCTTTTCCAGGTGTTCGGCAAAGTGAATGAAGATGACAGGGAGACGCGAGAAATTGTTGAGCGTCACAATATTCAGTGCTGTGAAGACAATGATGATATGTAACGCCAGTTTTCGCAAATAGTATATGAATTATTTATAGCAAATGTACATATTAGTTCCGCAACGCCGGGTGATAGCGGTCAGGGCTATTATTGATTTTATTATGCGGTTTTCATTTCGTCCCAACCGATCATCTTGTTCTGGTCGGCGTCCCAAACCTTGAGGCGCAGACAAGCAGCGATGTCTGAAGGCTTCAGCGTGGTCACTTTAGCCGTTTGTAATTCAGGTATAGCGGCCATAGCTTCAGGCAGGCGGTAGAACGGGATCTTGGCGTTGAGGTGATGGATGTGGTGGAAACCTATGTTTGCGGTAACCCACTGCATGAACGGATTAAGATCCATGAAGCTTGATGATTCAAGCGCCGCGTGTGTGTAGGTCCATTCTGCATTTTTCCTGAAGATGGCTCCGGGGAAATTGTGTTGCGCATAGAACAGATAAGCTCCCAGCATGTGCGAGATGAAGAATGGCAGGAAGAATGTGAGGAACCACGTAAGCCAGCCGAACTTGATGATGAGGAAAACCGCTATAGTGTAATGCAGCAGGAGGGTAGCCAGCGAATCCCAGTGGCGGCGTGGGCTACTGAGGAACGACTGTACACACATACCGTAAGAGAATGTGGTGAAGTAGGCGAAGAACATATTGATGGGATGCCTCACGGCCAGGTATCCGAACCTTTCGGCGCGGGATGCTTCCATAAATTTCTGTCGGGTCATGATCGGATAGGACCCGATGCTGGCGCTGAACAACTTGGCGTTGTGCGCGTGGTGGTGGTCGTGCGACCGTTTCCAGATGTTGGGTGGTGTGATCATGTACACCCCGAACACAGTGAACATGAAATCAGCGATCGCCGATCCACGCAGAATTGTGTGGTGCTGGTAATCGTGAAAGATGATGAATACCCTTGCCAGCAGCAAGGCCGCTCCGATACTGCAGAGTAGACGAAGCCAGATGTTGTCGAAATAGCCTGCACCGGCAGTGGTGCCAATGAGAAGAAGGAATGAAGTAATGGTGTAATACCAACTTTTCCAGCGGATCTCTTTCGCAAACGGTTTTGTTGCCAGAATAAGTTCTTTACCTGTAAGCATGCACAAATTTAAGTAACAATGAGAAAATTAAAACAATAGTGGGGGTGAATAACTATTTGGGAATAGAGTTTAGTTATCAGATGTTTATGTAAATATATGCACCTAACTGAACAATAATGCCTATTACATAGCCGAGCCATACATCGCCGCGCTGGTGGGCTCCGAGATACAGCCGTGCCGACCCGATAATACCGGCCAGCAGTATGGCACCGAACAGGGGCAAGATCATGTTGACCGAGCTACTGATCATAAGGACAATGATAATGCCTATTATTCCGCCGGCGGCAGCTGTATGCATGCTGACGCGAGTAAATATGTTGGCGATAAATATAAGGATGATGCCCCAGAAGTTGCCCAGCATCAGGATCTTGAGGATCTGCGGCACGGCACCGGCCATGTTGTTGAGGACGTGGCTGATCCAGAAATAGAAGATCATGGTGGCCATTAGTGGGATGGTGCGCTCGCGGGCCGATGGCATTTTGTAGCTGCTGATGAAGCCCAACGGTTTCATGAGCAGGATTGCGAACATTGGGAAAAAAGCGGTAGACACCCCTATGCTGACAAAAAGCAACATCAATTGTTTACCGCTCATGCCGGTGAACCCGGCAGGTGCCAGTTTCCACAGCGCTACGGACATAGCCAGCGGCATGAATACCGGGTGGCAGATGACTGAAATGAAATTTGCAAAGCCGGTCACAACAGGAGACTTAACTATCGCTGTATCGGCACTGCTTGTATTATCGGATGATCCGTTCACTTTACTAATTAATTTTTGCCCGTTTCCGGACCACTTGTCACTCCAATATAGGAGATAACCACTTGCTGATCTCGTCCACACTCATGCCTTTGCGGTGTGCATAGTCATGCAATTGGTCGTCATTTATCTTATTTATTCCAAAATATGTGCTTTCCGGGTGGCTGAAATACCAGCCGCAAACCGAGGATGCGGGGTACATTGCCAACGATTCGGTAAGGGTGATACCGGCATTCTCATTGGCGTTCAGCAGGTTGAACAGTTTGATCTTTTCAGTGTGGTCGGGGCAGGCCGGGTAGCCCGGGGCGGGGCGGATGCCCTGGTACTTCTCTTTTACCAGTTCTTCTATGGCAATGCTTTCGTCGGGGATGTAGCCCCAGAAGGAGGTGCGGGTTCTTTTGTGCAGCACTTCAGCGAATGCTTCGGCCAACCTGTCGGCTATGGCCTGCAGCATGATCTTGCTGTAGTCGTCGTGGTCGGTCATAAAACGCTGAATGTGCGGCTCTATGCCGTGAATGCTCACTGCAAACGCGCCCATGTAGTCTTTTATGCCTGAATGCGGGTCGTATGGTCTTACGAAGTCGGCCAGAGAGAAACTTGGTTGTCCATCGGCTTTTTTGATCTGCTGACGCAACATTTCAAGCGTGGTCAGTTCGCCACCCTGTTCATTTTTCACCACAATGGTGTCGGGTGCGATCTTGTCTGCTTCCCAGAAGCCTACTACTCCTTTGGCAGTGAGCCATTTTTCAGCAATGATCTTGTCGAGCATCGCGTTCGCGTCGTTGTACAACTTTGTGGCTTCCGCGCCTATGGTAGCATCATTCAATATTTCCGGGAATTTGCCTTTCATTTCCCAAGAAATGAAAAAAGGACCCCAGTCGATATAGTTGCGTATCTCGGACAGGTCGTAATCGGCAAACACCTTTACGCCCATCTCATTGGGGCGGGGTGGTGTGTAGCCGTCCCATTTTATAGCAACAGGGTTTGCCTGCGCCTCGGCAAATGAAATATACTGCTTCACTGTCTTTTTATTCTCAAAGTCGTCGCGCAGCTTGTTGTATTCGGTATTGATGCCACTGAGGAAGGTCTGCTTCTGGTCTTTGTTCAGCAGGTTGCCGGCAACGGTTACGCTACGGCTGGCGTCCAGCACATACACCACACCATTATCATATTGCGGAGCTATTTTTACCGCAGTGTGCATGCGGCTGGTAGTGGCGCCGCCTATGAGCAGTGGCTGTTTCATGCCCCTGCGTTTCATTTCTTTTGCCACGTGAACCATCTCGTCGAGCGATGGCGTAATGAGCCCGCTAAGGCCAATGATGTCCACATTCTCTCTCTGGGCCGTGTCGAGGATCTTGTCGGCAGGCACCATCACACCCAGATCTATGACCTCATACCCGTTGCAGCCAAGCACTACACCCACAATGTTCTTGCCAATGTCGTGTACATCGCCCTTCACGGTAGCCATGAGGATCTTGGCAGCGCCTGCAGCTTCTTCATTGGTTGTTCCGGCAGCCAGGTGTGCTTTGCGTCGTTCTTCTTTTTCTGCTTCAATGAACGGGAAAAGATAGGCTACGCTCTTTTTCATGACACGGGCGCTTTTTACTACCTGCGGCAGGAACATCTTTCCGCTGCCGAAGAGGTCGCCCACCACGTTCATTCCGTCCATCAGCGGACCTTCTATGACATCGAGCGGTTTAGGATATTTCTGTCGTGCTTCTTCAGTATCGGCGTCTATGAAGTCGGTAATACCGTTCACCAGTGCGTGTTTCAGTCGGTCTTCTACAGCAGCGGCCCTCCAGGCATCGTCTTTTTTCTCTTCTTTTCCTTTCGCTTTTACCGTTTCGGCAAAAGTCACCAGTTTTTCGGTGGCATCGGGGTTGCGGTTCAGGACCACATCCTCGCACAGTTCGCGCAGTTTTGGTTCTATTTCGTCATACACTACCAGCGCACCGGCATTTACAATGCCCATATCCATGCCCGCTTTGATGGCGTGGTACAGGAATACGCTGTGCATAGCCTCGCGTACCACATCGTTGCCGCGGAAGGAGAATGAAATGTTGCTGACACCACCGCTGACGCGGGTGAGCGGCATTTTTTGTTTTATGATGCGTGTTGCCTCAATGAAGTCAACACCATAGTTATTGTGTTCTTCTATGCCTGTGGCAATAGCGAATATGTTGGGGTCGAATATGATGTCCTGCGGATGAAAACCTACTTTTTTAGTGAGAATGTTGTAGGCGCGCTCGCATATATCCACCCTGCGTTGCAGGGTGTCGGCCTGGCCCTGCTCATCGAATGCCATTACGATGACCGATGCGCCGTAGCTGAGGCAGGTGATGGCCTGCTCTATAAACTTGCCTTCTCCTTCTTTCATAGAGATGGAGTTGACGATACATTTGCCCTGAATGCACTTAAGTCCTGCCTCGATAATGGCAAACTTTGAGGAGTCGAGCATGATAGGAATACGCGCGATGTCGGGTTCGGCCTGCAGCAAGTTCACGAAAGTGGTCATTGCCTGCACTCCGTCCAACAGGGCGTCGTCCATGTTTATGTCGAGGATCTGCGCACCGTTTTCCACCTGCTGGCGAGCCACGGAAAGGGCTTCTTCGTATTGGTTTTCACGTATAAGCCGCGCAAACTTTTTGGAACCGGTAACGTTAGTACGTTCGCCTACGTTGACGAAGTTCGTCTCGGGCCGCACTACGAGTGGCTCCAGTCCGCTAAGCCGTAAATATGGTCTAATTTCAGACATTAATATTATTGCTAAAAATCGTGCAAAGGTAAACGATTGAGGTCATAAGTAGCCCAAAACTGAGCTCAATAAATGTTTCTTAGGGTGCCTTATATATTTTGATAGAAAACGGGAGCAGGTACCTTTGCATTATATGAAGGCACTGACAACGATATTTTTGCTGTTGATATCCAATACATTCATGACTTTTGCATGGTATGGTCACTTGAAATTCAAGGAGATAGAATGGCTGCGGAACCCCGGGCTGTTCACCGTTATCCTGCTGAGCTGGGGGATGGCGTTTTTTGAATACGTGTTTCAGGTTCCGGCCAACCGCATCGGGTTCAAGGGGCAGGGAGGACCTTTCAGCCTGGTAGAGCTGAAAACTATTCAGGAGGCGATAACTCTGGTAGTGTTTATGGCTTTCTCGGCCATTGTTTTCAAGCAAAAGTTTGAGTGGAATCATCTGGTAGGGTTCGGGCTCATAGTGCTTGCTGTGTACGTGATCTTCAAAAAGTGGTAAAGACTATATAAAAGTTAAAATATACCCTGTGTTGGTAAGAGGGGCACAAAAAGGTTAAATTTGCCAGTCAGCATCTATTCATTTTAGTTTCCATGAGTTTTTCAAATAAGGGAAGGTTTCTTGCGGCTGTGGCCATGATCGCCGTTGCGCCTGTGTGTATGGCGCAAAAGAGCCTTGATAAAGTAATTGCCATAATAGGACGAAACCGTATCATTCTGCAGTCGGAACTGGAGTCGCAGATAGCACAGGCTGCTATGCAGGAGCCGGGCTTTGACACGGCAAACGCCCGTTGCTTTGTGTTGCAGCAGATGGTATCGCAGAAGATGATGATGGAGCAGGCCGACAGGGATAGTGTGACCGTGAGCGATGATGATGTGGAGGGTCAACTGGATAACCGTTTGCGCTATTTCACCCAGATGTACGGCTCGAAGGAAAAGCTGGAGCAGATATCGGGTAAAACCGTGTTTCAACTGAAGGAAGAATACAGAGATGTGATACGTGAGCAGATGCTGGCTCAGAAGATCACCGAGAAGATATTTGAGAATGTGAAGATCACCCCGGCCGAGGTGGAAGCCTTTTATAAAAAGATACCGGTGGACAGCCTGCCGTTCTTCCCTGCAACAGTAGAGGTGGGACAAATAGTGATCGATCCGAAGGTGAGTCAGGAAATGGAGGACTACGCCCACGACAATATTGAAGATATACGCAAGAAGATCATTGAAGGTCGCATGAGTTTTGAGGCCGCTGCCGGATCTTACAGTGAGGACCCGGGCAGCCGCGATAACGGTGGTCGTTATGACGGGGTTACTCGCAACGGCCCCTGGGTGCCTGAGTTTTTGAGTGCGGCATTCAAGCTGCAGAACGGCGAGATATCGCCGATCGTGAAGACTAAATTCGGTTACCATATCATTCAGATGATCAGTCGCCGTGGCGATGAGTGCGATCTGCGTCACATTCTCATAAAACCTACCATCACTACATCTGACGTGAACAAGGCACTGGCAAAACTGGACAGTGTGCACAAGTTGGTGACCAGCGGTAAAATGTCTTTTCAGGAAGCGGTGGGCAAATTCTCGACCGATGAGGCCGCGAAGCGCACAGGTGGCATGGTCAATGACCCCCAGACCGGTGGTTCGGACCTCGACATCACGAAGCTGGACCCTGTAATGGTGTTGTTGCTCGATACTTTGAAGCCGGGTGGTTTCTCTGCTCCGCACGTTTTTGTGAACGACCAACGCGAAAAGTCATGCAGGATCGTATTTCTGCGCAGCCGTACATCGCCGCACAAGGCAAATCTGAAAGAGGATTACGGCAAGATACAGCAGGTGGCATTGGAACAGAAAAAGCAGAACAAAGTACAGGGCTGGGTTACAGAAAAGGTGCCAACCTTTTATCTGTGGCTGGCACCTGAGTTCCGCGAATGCAATGGTATGCGGGCGTGGGTTGTGCAGTAGCACCGTTCTTTTTTCTATTTGTTGTTTTCTGTGGTCTTTACCCCCAGGTAGGCACCAGTGCTGATACCCATCAACAACAAAAGATTATCTGATATTACTGTCTCATCGGGCAGCGCGCTCTCATTGGCTACATAATGGATGTAAATAAGTCCAACCGCCAATGTCCACAATACATTTTGCAGGCGGTGGATTGACACCCCTTTTTTGTCGGAAAGTATATCCAGGATAAACCCCTCTGAAGGAAAGTCGGAATTGAGATTGCCGTTCTTCTTCTGGCTTTCGTCTATGAGTTTCGCAGATGCGCTGGTTGACACGACAATTCCGAGCAGTATCAGGTTCACTGTATTTATGGCCGGGATCTGATAATCGTGCTTGAACAGTATGTAGAGGAAAGAGCTGAATATGATAATGGTCCAGAATGCGAACTGAGCACGCGCAAGGCTGAACGGGGCAGGGTCTTGTGTCTTGGTTTTGGCCGGAGGTGTTGCTGCTGGTGAAGCATCCGGCGGGTCATTCTGATCCGGGTCGTCTGTTACGTTATTGTCGGCAGAATTGGTGTCGCGGAGCATGTTGGTCTTTTTTGCAAGCAGTACGACAATGACGGCGAATGCCGCCAGAAACAGGTAATAAATTGCGCTGGTCATGGTAGTGTTTGTTTATGTTGTTATAAATGGTGAGATAGAATAGATCAGTCGGTAGTAGTAACGATGTACTTGCCCTTGAGGTCGGCCCGAACGACGATATGGTCGTCCCAGGGAGTGGCATATATCTTCTTATCAACGGTGTACGGTCTGAAATCACGGGCACCCTCGGCAGCTTGTACGGTGATAGCCTCAGACCGGCGGCCCGGAATGTAATAGTCGAGCATGTTTAGAGTTGATATGCGCGGATGGCCGTATGAGTAGGTATTGAAGCCCGAGCTTGTGTTCTGTCCGTAGTTCCATGGGCCGCATGAAATGACGGCAATATTCGGGGTCACTGTTTGCAGATACTCTTCAGTTGTTGCGTTCTTTGCGCCGTGGTGGCCTACCAACAATACATCGGCGTCCAGTGCTTTTGTGCCAGAATAGTATTCCAGCAGTGTTTCAATACCCTCGGTCTCAAGGTCGCCTGTGAAAAGCAGTGACGACCTGCCGAAAGTGACTTTTACAACAAGGCTATGATTGTTGGCGTTGCCGAAAGCCGTCTTGCTCCAGTCGGCCGGTTGGTTCACAAACTGACCGGAATACATGACGATGGCCGGGTTGCCGGTAGGGCAGTTTATGGGGTCTATGATGGAATCGGTGAGGCCTCTTTTGCTACCGTTCTTTGTCACTTTTTCAAACGTAATATTCTCGTATAGTATGTCTGCACCTGCGGCATTATCCTGCAGCCACTTCTGATTTGTCTTACCCGAACCTGTGCGCATGCCGTTATCTATGTACCTGTCCACGCGGTAGGTTTGCGCCAACTGCATCAGGGCCTCGTTGTGGTCCACATGCGGGTGCGTTACCATCACCAGGTCTATCGTGTTGTTCAGGTCTTTTCTTCGTTTGAAAAAGCGGGAGAGGTAGTCCATCAGTTTTGCCTGATATTCATCGTCCTGCGCACCGGCGTCTATCATGATAACACCGCACGGAAATTCAAGCAGCGCCGCAGCACCCTGGCCTACATTGATGAAGTGCGCCCGCATTACCGAGTCGTTCTGCGCAATGGCATTGCCGGCTGATCCATAAAACAGGAGTACCAATAGAGCGCGGGAAAAATGATTCATGATACCTGAGATTGAGAGTTATTTAAAAAACCTTTCATGCAAATCTATATTGGCGTTTGCCAAATAAACAGAGTAAAAACACCTGTTTTTTTAAGTGTTTTCATCGTAAGGCGGTGATGGTCTGATCTAACGGAAAGACAAAAAAGCCCTTCCCAGATAGTTCACTATGTCTGAAGCGATAAGCGCTTCTTTGGAGAGGTCGGCTGCGGCGAGATCGGCTGCAAGGCCGTGCAGGTACACGCCAAGAACGGCTGCGTTATCGGGTGCATAGCCGTTGGCTATGAGGGCGGTAATGATACCTGTGAGCACATCGCCGCAGCCGCCTGTTGCCATGCCCGAATTGCCCGAGGTATTGTAACGACAGTTGCCATCGGCATCGATGACAGCAGTAAAGTGTCCTTTGAGTACGATGTTTATGTTATACCTCATGGCCTGGATGCGGGCATTGTCTACCTGCACCATGCTGTTGGTGTTGTCGCCGAAGATGCGTGCAAACTCTTTTGGGTGGGGGGTAATGACGGATCCGGCCGGAATGCGGGAGAGCAGGTCGGGGTGGGCGGCTATTATATTCAGCGCGTCGGCATCTAAAACAACCGGCCGCGACCATGTCTCGAGAAAGGTGCTGAGTGCATTGGCAGCATCGGCATCGGTGCTCATGCCGGGGCCTATACCCACAGCCGCTGCATTTGCAGGTGGGTGTATGCCCACAATGGTATCCGTGCCGCTGGTATTGCACATGGCTTCAGGCACGGAGGTTTGCATGATGTTGTAACCACACGATGGTACGCAGGTGGTAACTAACCCGGCACCAGTGCGCAAGGCGGCAGATGCGGCAAGAACCATTGCTCCCATTTTGCCATAACTACCACCTACCAGACAGGCGTGACCCATAGTACCTTTGTTTGCAAAGTCGGCGCGCGGCCTGAATAGCTTGGTTGCCTCATCGTGACCGGTGGTAGTGTATTGTGTGTGTGTGGCGGCAATGAACGTAGCGTCCAAACCGATGTCAAGGACATGGACATTGCCGGTGAACGGTTCGGACTCGGGATGCATGAATACCCGTTTCCTGAACTGAAAACTTAATGTGTCGTCGGCCTCAAATACCACTTCGCCGGGCGACGGAGCATTGTCGGCAGAGAGGCCCGTTGGCATGTCGATGGCTATTTTCCGGTTGGGCAGGCTGTTGACCTGTTTAATGAAGGATGCGAGCCAGCCGGAGAGCGGACGGTTGGTTCCGGTGCCTAATATGGCATCGACAATTACTATGTTGGACGGAATGTCGGTTATGAAGGTGTTGGTGGCAACAAAGCCTACCAGGTCTTTATTCAATTGTTGCAGTGCCTGCAGGTTGCTTTCACAGTCGGGTGTGCGGTCCGATCCCAGTTCCAGCAGGAAAGCTTTCACTCCCAGTCCGCGCCGGTGCAGCAGGCGGGCAATAGCCAATCCATCACCTCCGTTGTTGCCGCCTCCGCACAATACTACAAACAGCGACTCCTTAGGGAGGTTCTCGGTGAGCCAGTTCACACACGTCTGTGAAGCGCGTTCCATCAGGTCAATGGAACGTATGCCGGAGGCTTTGATAGTGTATGCATCGCAGGCTTTGATCTGGGCGGCAGAGAATATTTTCATGACAGACGACATTATGTAGCTAAAGTAAATATACACATAAAATCATCCGTTGGCACTGTTCCAGGTCAGTGATGTTACCGGCGTATAACGAACTTCTGCACATCCGGCGCGGAGCCGGTATTTGTTGTGATTTTCAACATATATATTCCTTCCGGTAGTTTTGAAATGTCCAGTCGGTTGGGGGTATCGCTGGTCAGGTTGAAGGTGAGTAGCTCCCTTCCCAAGCAGTCGGTTATGTTTGCCGTGGCCATAGCGTTCTTCATTGTGGCGGGCAGGCTAACAGTAAGTGTGTTGCCGGCCGGGTTGGGGTAGACGAACACACGGGCCGAACCTGATGTGATGCGGTCCACATAACTTGGTGTGTCCTGTATCGATCTTACCTCGATGTCGTCCAGCGATACGCCATCGTAGTTGTTGGCGGCATCGCTTACCAATTCGAATTTCAATAATAGTTTCTGCCCAAGGTAGTCGTTGAGGCTGAGGTGCTCCTTGACCCACTCGGGCTGTTGCGCATCATATACCGGCTTGTCATATAGTTGGTACATGGTGCCCCGGCGTGTACGCGAACCGCAAAGAGGTTGCCAATCGAAGGTGCCGTCTATGGTAGCCTGCACAGAGAAATAATCATACTTTGATTCGATGCCCCAACGGCCCCAGAAGCGCAACCATGCTTCGGTGGAATAGGTCAGATCAACAGGCGTGGTAAGCTGCAGTACGGCCGTTGTGCCATCGGTGTAGTTGCCACATGTGGCGCTGCTTTTCAGAGAAGAAGGTGCTGAATGGTACTGGCCGGTGCATACGCTCCAGTCGGAAGTCAAATATTCGGAAAGTGTTGATGTAGATGGAGTTGTGATATTGTACTTCATACCATAGTAGAAGCGAATTGTATCGTATATGTCGTAGAGCCCGTTGTTGGTTTTGAGCACATATCCTATCTGCTGACCGTTGGGCGTTGAAGCTGAAAGGGTGTAGCTGAACGAATCTGAAACTTCCTGTAGCAGGGTGAGTCCTGTGTAAATTTTGGGTGTAGATGGTACAGACAGCCAAGTGTCCAGCGGTGTAATGGTCACGGTAAACGTAGCACCATCAGGTATGCCCAACCGGCGAATGTTGTAGTGTAGATAGCCTGAAGGAGCCACCAGGATCTTGTCGTCCTGTCCGGTTACTTCGGCATACGGCAGCAGCAAGGCAGCGGTTTTTACGTTCATAGCCAGGTTGTTCTTGCAGTCGTGCTCAATGTTGGTTGCCGGGCCGTAGAACCCGTATTCGTCATCGCCAACCTCGGGGGTGAAGGCGAAAACCTTGTTCTTGGTTGTTGTTTCGCCATACATCCAGTCGTCAGAGCCTCCGTTGGACACATAACTGAGTGTTTGGTCGCAGGTGCCGTAGCGGTAGTGGTTGTATTCGGTCATATAAGATCCAAACGCAATGAATTTTGATGAGTCAGGCGTAAGTGATGACGGAATATGTCCCCATGGGTAGATAAGCGCATTATTGTAAGTATGGAAATTGAGGTTGAACGTAAAGTTGTGATTCTGAGCCAGATAGCGGATAGCCTGTGTCTCGGGTTCCGAGAATGCAGAAGGCCCCCTGTAGGTCTGAGAGCTGGTCACCGGGCTGGAGCCGATGTTGTCGTAGGCAAAAGTGAGGCCATAATTGCGGTTCAAGTCCACCCCATAGGTGCCGTCGAGGTTATTTCTGAGGTTTTTTCTCCACAGTCCGCCTCCGGCGGGGTCGGTGGTAATGTTCCGCAGGTAGCCATCGGGGTTCACCACCGGCACGAAGTAGAGTTCCGTGTTGTCTATGATCTTTTTGATCTGCGGGTTGGTGGCATAGTTTTCCAGCAGGTACCACAGGTAATATATGTTGGATGAAAGGCTGCCTGGCTCGCGCGCATGGTGTATGGATGTTGTGAGCATCTGCGGTTTCAGAGGTTGTGCCGTATCGGGGTTATTGGAAATACGTACCCAATAAATGGGGCGACCTTCGATGGAAAGGTAGGAGCCGATAGGTTGTTTGGCGCTGATGAGGGAAGGGTAGAGCAGGCGCATGGAATCGAGTATGTCCAGTGCTTCAGAATAGGTGAAGTAACCTGCATAACTACCTAAATGAAAATGAGTTGGAGTAATTATATTAATATCATTTCCGCAACTTACCGCTGTGCTTTTTTCGGCGGCTTTTTTTTTATTCTGTTCCCTATAGTGCTTTTGCACATCGTCGATAACGATCTCAACTTTGAACCCTGCATTGCGTGCGGCAGCCAGTTCAGACTCGGAAAAGTCTGATATGAAGAAAGTGTTCTTTTTGTGTTCTCCATGGTCCATGGCCAGGCCCAGTTGTGCCAGTCCGGCAATGGTGTGTTCTTTGTCAAACAGGATCTTTGCCCGTGAGAATCGCTCGGTTTTTTGGCAAAAGGCAATGTTGAAAAGCAGCAGCAGCGCAAGGAAAATGGATGCCCTCATTGTAAGGTGGGTTTGGTTTTTGATAAAATTACAGAGAAAACATCAATTAAATTACAATGGTTTATACGGCTATTGGCTGAAACCGGCTACCAGAATGTCCCGTTAAGGTGTACATTTGCTCAGGAGTTATGGCTGTTTATCACGGTACGGGAGCATTGCCTTCATTTAATAGCGCAGTAGTTACAATAGGCACGTTCGATGGTGTGCACAAAGGGCATCGTGCCATTTTGCAGAATGTTGCTGAAAGGGCCGCTGCTGCAGGTGGTGAAAGCGTCCTGATCACCTTCGATCCTCATCCGCGCAAGTTGTTGTTTCCCAATGAGTCGCTGGGTATCATCACACCGCTGGCTCAGAAGTTGGAATTGGTACAGTCTATTGGTATTCAGCATGTTGTGGTTGTTCCATTTACTCATGAATTTGCTTCGTTGTCGGCCCGCGGGTACATAGAAGATTTTCTGGTCCGTCATTTTTCTCCTCATACTATCATTATTGGTTATGATCATAGGTTCGGTCACGACCGCACCGGGAATATTGCGTTGTTGCAGGAGTTAGCGCCACAATTCGGGTATAAAGTCCTCGAGATCCCGGCGCAGCTGATAGACCAGGCGGCGGTCAGTTCTACCAAGATCAGGAATGCGGTTATGTCGGGCAATGCATTGGAGGCTACCTCGATGTTGGGGCGGCCTTACTCGTTTGCAGGTAGGGTGGTGCATGGCAGGCAGCTTGGCAGGCAATTAGGATACCCAACGGCCAATCTTGTTATGGCCGATGCAGATCAGGTAGTTCCGGGGAATGGGGTTTACACCGTGCGTGTAAGGTGGAACGGGCAGTTGTTTGGCGGGATGATGAGCGTGGGTAAAAACCCGACAGTCTCGGATACTGAGGAGCTGAAAATAGAAGTGAATATCTTCGATTTTGAGGCAGATATTTATGATGAAACTATTGAAGTTTATATTGAGAATAAAATTCGCAATGAAATGAAATTCAATAGTTTATATGAATTAGTGAAGGAAATTGACTCCGATAAAAATAAGAGTATTGATTTTCTTAGTACTATCGCTTCTGTTTAAATTTTTACTTTAGGTGCTTGTCGGTTCCCGGGATATCTAGCTCCTTCGGTTCAGAATGCCTCTTCGAAGTGGATAATTTCTTTTACGTGTTCGCCGTTCATCAGCACTGACACAATATCAAATCTCACATTTTTGTAATCCTCGTTTTGTGCTAAAAACGCTTCGGCTGCCTCCCTGAGGTTGGTCTGTTTTTTTCGGTTTACTGTTTCTTCGGGAAACAGCAGCGTTGCTGAAGACCTGGTTTTCACTTCCACAAACACAACAAGGTTGGCGGTGGCTGCTACGATATCCACCTCCTTTTTTCCTGAGCGCCAATTACAATGGATGATTTTATAACCTTTATTTTGCAAAAAGTCTGCAGCGATTTGTTCGCCTTTTATCCCAATTTCACTATGTTTGGCCATTGAAATTTAAATATACCAATTAACCGTATAAAACCGGCTTATTTTTGGCCATTTTCCGATCGTTTTTTTGAAGACCGGAAGAAGAAAAAGCAACGATTATGATGAAACAGTTAGTAATGGATTTTCCGCTTCAATTACAGGAAGCACTCATAATAGGGAAGAATCACAAGTTCATTACCCCCGTGGCGAACTTTGATAATGTGGTAGTTACGGGTCTTGGTGGCAGCGGTATAGGCGCCTCTATTGTGCAGAACTATGTATTTGACAAGCTGAAGATACCATTCGTGGTGAATAAAGATTACTTTTTGCCGGCTTTTGTGGGCAAAAAGACGCTGGTGCTGGTTTGCTCTTATTCGGGCAATACCGAAGAAACCGTTATGGCGCTACAGGAGGCCAAAAGACGCCGGGCCACTATTCTGTGTATCACATCGGGTGGAAAGATAGCTGAATTTGCGGGTGCGAAGAAGCTCGACTGTATCCTGGTGCCGGCCGGCATGCCTCCGAGGGCGTGCTTGGGCTATTCGCTTGTCCAGATACTGCGTGTACTCAATCATTTCAACCTTATAGGTAATAGTTATGAACGCGAGATAAAGGGATCAATCAAGCAATTGAAAGCCGCCGGTGCTGATATTCAGAAGAAAGCAATGGTCATTGCCAAGAAAGTACATGGCAAACTCCCTATAGTTTATTCATCATCAATGATCGAAGGGGTTGCTATCCGCTTCCGCCAGCAGCTGAACGAGAACAGCAAGGTGCTGTCGTGGAGTGGGGCAGTGCCCGAAATGAACCACAACGAACTGGTGGGTTGGCGCGATGACGCGTCAGACAAGGCTGTGATCGTTTTGCGCAATGAGGACGACTACAAGCGAGTGCAGGCCCGTATTGAGATAGGCAAGAAGATATTCAAAAAGTATGGTCCTACTCAGATCGACATTTTCTCTGAAGGAAAGACTTACTGGGAGAAGATATTCTTCCTCATTCACCTTACCGACTGGGTGTCTGTTTACCTGGCTGAATTAAGGGGGATGGATGCAACAGAAGTGAAGGTAATAGACTTCCTGAAGAAGTCACTGGCGGAGGTAGAATAGCCCTCAGAACCAACACAGAGCATAAGTCGATCAACATTCAAAAAAATATTCGTTCGCTCCTAAAAAAATCTTGTTTTTTTTAGAAAGCAATTCTACATTTGCAACCCCAACCGGATACCATTTAGTTCCATGGTGTAACGGTAGCACAACAGATTTTGGTTCTGTTTGTTCTGGTTCGAATCCAGATGGAACTACTTGAAAAGGGCAAATATGGCACTGCTGTATTTGCCCTTATCCTTTTTAGTCTTGCCTATGGCATTTGTTTGTTGATCGCGTCTGTACTTCCGGTGTTTCGCCTGGCGACTTTCCCCCGATTGTTAACATGATAGTTGATAATAGCGTTGCTATTATGGCTGTATGTAATGGTTATATAGTGAATAATCTTACTTTTTTTGATTTTGCCACTATGCCTAATACATTGTTTTTTGTTGTTTTGTATAGTATTGATTATCAATAAAAAGAGGAAAATTATTAGCCTCGTTTAGTTTTAGTTTTTGATATGGAAAATAATTTAACATAAATTGCGATAAAATAAGTGCGAAATTTTAACATTTGATTGGGTTGTATAGAATAAGAAAAAAAGTTGTTGAATAGTCGTTTTGTTGTCATATGGTCTAATGGTAAATTGGATCATATTTGTTTAAGTATTTTTATAGTATAAATTTTCATAAAATTATTTTAAGTTAAAGAAAATGAATAAGTTGTGATAATTAACTATAATAAAAATCTAAAAATATAGTACGTTTTATAGGAATGTCTTTATTCATTAACATTCGTTTAGTGATTTTTTCCTATGATTGATTGAGTTAACGCATTAGTTTTGAAGTCCATTTCTATTTGCAAAAAGAATGTGAAAATCTCTTTTTGCAGGTAGCTCACAACTCTCCTACTTACTACCAATATTCTATCAAACCTATCAAAATCCGCACATTGCGGATAATATTAATTTGTATACAATTGTTTCAATATCACTAAAGTAAAATCAAAGAAATGAGAAAACTGCAGTACTTATTTGCCGCGCTCATGCTACTTGGCTCCGCTGGTTCAGCAACGGCCCAAACGATCAGCGGACACCTCAGAGTCTGTTTGGGAGGTTCCCGAACCACGCTGACGATCAACACTACCGGGGGAACCTGGAGCAGTGGTGATGTTTCGAAGGCAACGATTGACCCGACGACTGGTGTGGTGACCGGCGTAGCTGCGGGTACTGCGGCTATCAGTTATAATATTCCTCCCAGCACCGTATTCACCACAACTGTTACGGTGGTTGGCACGGCGTTAAATATGGGTGTTTCTGTGGGTACCGCTCCAACCTGTGTGGGAAGTTTTACCACTTATACTGCAGTTCCGACCAGCGGAAACAACTGGTCAAGCAGTAATATGGCGGTGGGTACTATCAACACCGGTGGCAACCTTGCAGGTCTGACGGCCGGCACAACAATCGTCTCTTACCGTAATGGTACGTTAGATTGTTATGTTGAATCGGTTCAGACAATCAATGCTATCCCAACGGTGACGGTGATACCGACAACAACATGTGCGGGAGCCTCTCAGACATACATCGGTGCACCTTCTGGCGGTACATGGGCCAGCAGCAATATCGCAGTGGGTACGATAGGTAGTTCTTCGGGTGTCTTTACCGGTGCAACGGGAGGTACAACGAATGTTAGTTACACTGCCACAAACGGATGTCGCATTCTTACTGCGGTAAGTGTGGTGAACACTCCGGCCAACGTTACAGGTACTACCACTGTTTGTCAGGGAAGCACAACAACTTTAAATTCGGCAACAGCTGGTCAGACCTGGTCAAGTTCAAATCCTTCTGTTGCCACAGTTGTGACTGCAGATGTCAACAATGGTACTGTTACCGGTGTCTCTGCCGGAACAGCCGCTATTAGTTATACCAACGCTTCAGGCTGCTCAAGGGTGGTGACGGTAACCGTAACCGGTGCAATGACACCCAATACAGGTGCTGCACTAGTGTGTATGGGGCAAACGACAACTCTTGCCAATGCTACAAGTGGTGGGGCATGGACATCTGGTGCTACCGGAATTGCAAATGTGAATAGCGGAACCGGTGTAGTGACACCAGTATCTGTGGGAAATGCAAATATTACATATACTACTACTTCTCCTGCGTCATGTCGCAGCATTACGCAAGTGACTATAAATGCCGCACTGGCCAATAACACCGGAACAGCATCAGTGTGTGTGGGATTAACGACTACACTGTCAAACGCAGTTTCAGGCGGAACATGGTCGAGCAGCAATGGTAACGTTTCCGTGGTAGGATCTACTGGTGTGATCACCGGTGTTACTGCCGGCACTTCGGTTGTGACCTACTTAATAACTTCAGGATGTTTTAAGACCACAGTTGTTACTGTGAATCCGCTTCCGAATACCATCGGTGGTGCTGCATCAGTATGTGAGGCTTCTTCTACAACTTTAACTAACTCTACAGGAGGTGGCACATGGAGCAGCAGTAATACATCTGTTGGCACCATTAACTCTTCAACCGGTGCTATAACCGGTCTGTCTGCAGGAACCACACTTGTTACCTACAGGATCACAGCAACCGGATGTCAGGTGACCCGTGAATTCACGGTAAATCCACGTCCGGCAGTCTTCAGCGGATCTCTGCTGGTTTGTCAGGGTAGCACTTCCACACTTTCGTCAAGTCCCTCAGGTGGTGTGTGGACCAGCAGTACGCCTGCAACTGCGTCTGTCTCATCTTTGGGGGTTGTGTCAGGCCATATATTAGGTACTGCCAATATTACTTATACACAGGGTGGCTGTTTCAGGTCTGCTACAGTAACAGTAGGAGTGATGCCAACAGCTATTACAGGAAATCAGATAATTTGTTACAACCAGACACGTACACTTTCTTCAACTCCAAGTGGTCACACGTGGTCAAGCGCCAATACCGCAGTTGCAACTGTGAATGCAAGTACCGGTGTTGTTTATGGTGTAAATACAGGAACAGCAACTATCAGCTACACGCATTCTAATGGTTGCGCTGCAACTACCGTTGTGACAGTAAGCACCGGTCCGAACACGGGCGATCCGCTTGTGTGCATAGGCGAAACGGTGACCTTGAGTAATGCTGAGCCGGGAGGAACCTGGAGCAGCAGCAATTCCAATGCCACAGTGAATACGAGCACAGGGGTTGTTTCCGGCATCACTGTTGGTACGGCAAATATCACATATTCGGTTATCGCTCACGGATGTATAGCGGTGACACAGGTTACGGTTAACCCTGCAATGGATACCGTTATCGGGCAGTTGAATCTTTGCGTTGGTACATCTTCTCCACTCAGTCATGCAGTTGGGGGCGGAACATGGTCAAGCAGCAACACATCAATTGCTACCGTTCACTCTACTACAGGTGTTGTGACGGGCGTTGCCGGTGGAACTGCAAACATCACTTATACTGTTTCATCAGGCTGTACCAAGGTCGCGACTGTAACAGTAAACACAACGGTACCGGCGATCAGTGGCTACATTTATCTATGTATCGGTGGCGGATCTCGCCAGTTTACCCATCCTATGGGCGGGGGTACTTGGAGCAGTGCTGATCCAACCATAGCTACTGTGACTTCAACTGGGGTGGTTACAGCTGTGTCTGTTGGTAATACTCATATTACTTATACTTTGGTTCCGGGTTGCTTTACAACCTATTTGGTACAGTCTAACCTGATGCCACCGGCAATATCAGGCCCCAATCCGATATGTGTAGGGCAGACGGGATCTCTGTCCAGCATGATCGCTTCAAGTGCATCGTGGACAAGTAGCGACACTACAATTGCAACTATCAATTCCGGTTCGGGTGCCGTTACTGGTGTTGCTCCGGGAACTACAACGATCACTTTTGCATATTACGGATGTTTTGTGCACCGCGTTCAGACGGTAAACGAAACGCCTTCGGCTATCACTGGCGCAACAGCTATGTGCGCCTACGATACTATGACTTTCTCAGCTACGCCTTCCGGCGGAACCTGGAGCACTTCTAACTCATCGGTTGCAACAGTTGATGCTTCAACGGGTCTCGTTACGGCAGTTATCGGTGGTACAGCTATCATTTCTTATACTACAGCAGCCGGTTGTTACAGTACTATTACAGTTTCGGTTGGTAATACCTCGCCACCCTTCACAGGAGATCATACACTTTGTGTAGGTAACTCGTCTGAGCTGGAGACAACAACAACGGGTGGTACATGGTCCAGTGCCAATGCATCTATTGCGACCGTTTCTGCAGGTGGTGTAGTTACGGGGGTGGGTACCGGTGTTGTACTAATAAGTTATACACACGGTGTAAGTGGTTGTGTCAGGGCGGAACAAGTGACGGTAAATGCTGCTGTTACTCCGAACGTCGGAGATGATCTGATATGCGATGGAGGATGGTCTGATCTCACAAATCCAACTTCCGGTGGATATTGGTCGAGCAACAATCTGCATGTTGCGATCGTTGGTTCTGCAACCGGTCATGTTTATGCGATTGCTCCGGGTACAGCAAACATATATTATGTAATGTCTTCTCATTGTTATGCGACAACACACCTCACGGTTAATACGGTGCCTGCACCTATTACCGGAAGTTCTACTGTTTGTCAGGGAAATACTTCAGACCTCGGTCATCCTGTGTCTGGGGGGGTATGGTCAAGTGAAGACACTACAAAAGCAACGGTTGATGCAGGAACAGGCGTTGTTACTGGTATTACTCTTGGCGGATGTGTTGTTACTTACACTGTTAGCAGCGGATGTTTCAGGACAATTACGATGAATGTAGTCGTTGCTCCGTCGCCTATCACTGGTAGCAATACAGTATGTGTAGGCTCATTTACAACTTACACAGGTGTTGTGGGAGGAAGCGGTACGTGGACAAGCAGCGATCCGTCCGTCGCCTCTGTTGACACAAACACAGGTGTTGTGTCGGGGAACACAATAGGCACAGCTACTATTACATATACAAGCACTGGTTCATGTTTCACAACCAAGGTTATTTCTGTAAATGAAGCACCGAGTGCTATTTCGGGTAATTCATTCATTTGCCCTGGTGTGATAGATTCGTCATTCTCTTGTTCGCCATCGGGCGGAACGTGGAGCAGTAGTAATACGAGCGCAGCCACGATAAATTCTTCGACCGGTATTTTGACTGCGGTGAGTGCAGGTGCAACAAATATTACCTACATTCTTCCATCGGGTTGCCGTTCTATCAAGTCGGTTACTATCAATTCTGCACCGGCTACCATCACCGGAACTCTTACAGCATGTGTAGGAGGGACAACAGCGCTCACGTCGTCTCCGGGTGGCGGCACATGGAGTTCGTCCGATCCATCAGTGGGTACCATTTCGGCTTCAACCGGGGCGTTCACTGCGATTTCTGCGGGTACATCAACAGTTAGCTATGTAAATGGCAGCGGATGTGCGGCATCCGGAGTTGTTACGGTAAACAATGTGCCGGGTGCTAACACAGGTGCTACCACTATTTGTATGGGAAGCACATCGTTGCTCTCTAATGCGACCGCAGGAGGAACATGGAGCAGCAGTAACACAGCAAAAGCAACCGTGGGTGCAACTACCGGTATCGTGACTCCGGTTGCAACAGGTACTGCCAATATCACTTATAAGTTGCCGGGCGTGGGTTGCCAGGCCGTTACAGGTGTAACTGTGAGCAGCGCACTTGCATCCATTACAGGCTCACTCAACGTCTGTGTGGGTAGTACCCGTACATTGGGCCACCCGGTGTCTGGCGGAACATGGTCGAGCAGTAATACTGCTGTGGCTACCGTTGATACCTTCACAGGTGTTGTTACCGGCATTACCGGTGGAACAATTACAATCACGTATTCAGTTTCAGGCGGCTGTTTCAAAACCGCCACTTTCACCGTTCGCAGTCTTCCGGTAATCAATGGTACTGCAACAGTTTGTGCTGCCAGCACAACCAACCTTACCAGCAGTCCTGCAGGTGGCGTTTGGAGTAGCAGTGATCTGACCAAGGCGACTATCAATGCCACATCAGGTGTTGTGACCGGTGTTGATGCAGGTACAACTTTAATCAGTTACCTTACTTCGGGTTGTTACGGAACCCGCACGGTAACCGTGAACCCTCGTCCGGATTCTGTTACCGGTTCTACCGCTACATGTGTTGCCAGCGGTGTTACCCTTGTCGGTTATCCTTCAGGCGGCTCTTGGACAAGCAGTCTGCCTACAAGGGCTACTATTGGTTCGATGTCGGGTGTGGTTACAGGCGTTTCAGCGGGTACCACAACTATTTCTTATACTTTGTCAACAGGCTGTCGTCGTACAACGGTATTTACTGTCGGAACAACCCCTGCAGTTATAACCGGAACCACTAACGTGTGTGTTGGAAGCGTGACTACTTTAAGTTCATCTACTACAGGTGGTACCTGGAGCAGTTCGGACGCTGGTGTGGCGGTTACAGGCACAGCAGCAACAGCCAACTCTACTATTGTGACCGGTGTTAGCGTTGGTACTGCGGTAGTTAGTTACACTGCGCTCGGATGTTCACGTATGGCTACGGTTAATGTGAGTGCCGCGCCATCTGCAATTATCGGCGATACTGCGCTTTGTGTGGGTAGCTCCACAGCTATGACCACCACATCAACAGGTGGTACCTGGTCATCAAGTGCGGCGACTATTGCATCTATTGGTTCCGGTACTGGTATCGCGAATGCTGTTGCAGCGGGTACCGCAAGGATCTCATACCGGACATCTCCTACTTGCTATACGGTAAAACAGGTAACTGTCAATGCTTCATTGCCAGCTATCACCGGTTCAACAAGTGCATGTGTGGGATACACAACAACATTGAGTCACCCTGTGTCAGGCGGATCATGGAGCAGCGGCAATACCGCCCGTGCCACAGTTGATGCCAGTTCGGGTGTGGTAACAGGTATCACTAACGGAACAGTGGTTATCACTTACACGCTAAGTTCAGGTTGTTATAAAACAATTACTGTTAATGTAAATAATCTGCCGCCGGCTATCACTGGTACAGCCGTATTGTGCCAGTTTGGTGTTACTACACTTACAAGTGTAACAGGTGGTAGCGGCACATGGTCTATAGGCGATTCGGCTGTTGCCACAGTTGCGCCTACAACCGGTGTTGTTACCGGTACAGGCGGTGGTTCTACCAATATCACTTATACTGCTTCAACCGGTTGCTTCGTATCGCGGACTATAACTGTTAATCCTGCGCCGGATGTAATAATGGGTGGCGCCACTACCTGTGTTGGTAGCATAGATACGCTTAGCAGTACTACAACCGGCGGTCGCTGGACCAGCAGTAACACTTCTGCTGCTGTAATTGATACCTTCACCGGCGTGGTGAATGCATTGAGTGCAGGTAACTCTACGATCAGTTATACATTGCCAACCACCGGCTGTCGCCGCACGCTGAGCTACACGGTGAACGTGTTGCCTGCAACAATTTCAGGTCCTTCATTCATATGTGTTGGTAATAGCGGTACACTTACTTCTGCTACCGCGGGTCAGACATGGAGCAGTGCTAACACATCAATTGCTGTTGTGGGTTCTGCATCTTCAACAACGGGTTCAGTTTATGGCGTTGCCGTTGGGTCAACTACCATCAGTTATACCAATGCCTTCGGTTGCAGCCGCACTTTCAATATAACCGTCAACGGTTCGCTTCCTGCGAATACGGGTGGTGACATTGTGTGTGTAGGTCAGACATTGGCGCTCACCAATAGTATGTCAGGTGGAACCTGGAGCAGTAGCGCAACCTCAAAAGCTAATGTTAATTCATCTACCGGTGTTGTAACCGGTGTTGCAACAGGAACCGCCAATATTTCGTACCGCATCGGTACAGGTTGTCTCAGTATCACTACCGTTTCGGTTAACCCCGTTCCTGTGTCTATTACGGGTACAACCAATGTATGTGTGGGCGAAACCACAACGCTTGCACACGAAGTAGGCGGTGGAACATGGACAAGCAGTAATACTGCAAGGGCAACTGTAGATGCAGGGTCCGGTGTTGTTACAGGTGTAAGTGCAGGTGCTGTAAATATTACATATCTTGTTAATTCCGGATGTTACAGGACTACAGCATTCACTGTTAAGGCGCTACCTGCTGCAATTGCTGGTGCTTCTTCTCTTTGTCTGGGTACAACAACAACGCTTACAAGTGGAACAGGTGGTACATGGAGCAGCAGCAACCCTTCAGTAGGAACAGTTGGTTCTACGTCTGGTGTTGCTGGTGGTCTCAGCCTTGGAACCACTACTATTACTTACCGTGTTACAACAACCGGATGCGCAACTACTCGTACGTTTACGGTTTATAGCCTGCCTGCAGCTCCTGCTGTTACACCTTCGTCGGCTGTTATCTGCTCAGGCAGTAACGCACTACTTTCTGCCGGGTCAGCATCCGGTGGCACTGCTACAGCGTCTTCAGGTTCGATCTACGTTCCGTTCCCTGATGCTAGTTCAGCCGGAAACAGCACAAGTTTGTCTGTTTCAGGTGTTCCGGCAGGCGCGGTAGTGACCGGTGTTTCTGTGTCCTTCAATATGACACACACGTATGATGGAGATATGGTAGTAAATCTTTCTGCACCAAACGGAAATACAATTAATCTTTCATACTTCCGAGGTGGTAGTGGTAACGACTTTGTAAATACGGTGTTCAGTTCAGATGCAACAACACCTATATCTGCAGGTGGGGCGCCGTTCACAGGTACATTCATTCCAGATGGTGTAGTTGGTGTCGGGCCTTCAGGCTTTACGTCAAATGTATCGAATCTGACTTCGCTCTACAGCACGCCAAACGGGTCATGGACGCTGAGTGGTGCAGACCTTGCCGGTGCTGATTATGGTGCGTTCACTTCATGGGGAATTATAATAAACTACACCATGCCGGGAACCACAACATGGACTCCTGTAACAGGTCTGTTCAATGATGCAGCTATGTCAAGTGCATACACAACAGGTACTGACAATGACTCGGTTTACTCCTACTTCACAACAACCGGTACTACTCCGCTGACACGTACTTATTCAGTGATAGCTACAGTGAACGGTTGTAACAGTACGCCAACACCGGTAACTGTGACCTACTATCCGACACTTCCTGCCATCAGCGGTGCTTCTTCGGTATGTGTTGGTAGCAACATCTCTATGACCAACAGCCTTGCCGGTGGTACATGGAGCAGCTCTAACCCAAGTGTTGCATCTGTAACATCTACAGGTCTTGTAAGTGGTGTTAATGCGGGTGTTGCTTCTATCACATATGCACGTACTTCGGGTTGCTTCGTAGTAAAAACTGTAACAGTAAACGGCCCTGCGACTGCCGGAACTATTTCCGGTCTCCACTCAGCACTCGTTGGCGATGTATTCGGACTCAGCAGCACGGTATCAGGTGGTATCTGGAGCAGTTCTAACACTTCGGTTGCCACGATTGATACTACCGGCCTGGTTACAGGCGCAGGTGTCGGAACTTCAGTGATCACTTACTATATGTCAGGTTCTTGCCCTGGTTATACAACGCACGTTGTGTCTATTGGTTCACCTGCGGGTCTCGAGTTCGATGGTTCTAACGACTACATCTCTTTTGCTCAGGATGTGTCTTCTGCAACTCAGTTTACTTATGAGTCATGGATATATGTTAAAGAACACCAGTGCTGGGAGCGAATCTTCGATTTCGGCAACGGTCCTTCACAAACTATATTCCTGTCGTCATCAGCATTCTGTTCTGGGTACCTCAGGTTTGCGATGAACATAGGCGCTGGCGAGCACGTTCTTGATGCGCCATCTGCAACCATCCCAACATATGCATGGACACACATAGCAGTGACCATCAATGGAGATACTGCCAAGATCTATGTGAACGGAGAGGTAGTAGCAACTTCGCCTTCATTTGGGTACAACCCATCTATGTTGGGTGCAACTATCAATAACTGGATAGGTAAATCACAGTTCGTTGCCGATAACTATTTCAAAGGCCGTATCGATGAGGTTCGTCTGTGGAATGTGGCTCGTACTGCTGAGGAGATCGTTGCAAACATGCATACTCCGCTGTCTGGTACTGAAACCGGTCTGATGGTTTATCACAAGTTCGATCAGGGTATCGTTCAGGGTAGCAATCCGGGCAATTCAACCGCGTTTGCAGCTGTATCTGAAAACCATGCATCCCTCAACAATTTCGCTCTTGAAGGCTGTACATCAAACTGGGTGTGCGGTATGCCTTCATTCGGCGCTTGCGCTGCGGTTGGTGGTGAGATATCAGGACCGGAGAGTGTAATAGTTGGTGATACCATTGTTTTGACTGCGGGAGTAACGGGAGGTTCATGGACTTCTTCTAATTACGAAGTTGCTTCGGTTTCTTCTTCAGGAGTAGTAACCGGTGTGTCTGCAGGAAATGCGATCATAACGTTATTCTACTACGGAGACTGTGGCGTTGACTATGAGGTACATAATGTAACTGTATTTAGCGGCGTGTCTAAGCCAGGTACACCTGTGGTGTCAAACGGTGCATTCAGTTTCTCAGTATTCCCTAACCCAACTCAAGGTTCACTTTCTGTTGAGTCAGGTATACATGGTGTAGCCACTATCTATACTATCGATGGCAAAGAAGTAGGTAAATACGATATCAGTGCAAATCACGCGAATATCGTTCTGCCTTCCGATATGGCTGCCGGAGTCTATATGATGCGATTCAAGGGCGATGACGGCAGTACGCAGTTGGTGCGACTGGTGTTCAAGCCATAACCGTAATAATTGAAAAACAAGAGGGCGCCGTGCAAAAACGGCGCCCTCTTTTTGTGCCCACGGTTTCGTTTAATAATTATATTTTTGTCACTCCTTAGAAACGTATGAAAGTAACAGAGCATTTAGCGTCCGCCAAAGAGACAATTATTTCTTTTGAGATCCTGCCACCCACAAAGGGGAAAAGCATCCAATCTATTTATACACACCTCGATCCGTTGATGGAGTTCAATCCGGCATTCATCAATGTTACCTACCACAGGGCCGAGCAGGTGTTCAAAAAACGCCAGGATGGAAACTTTGAAAGGGTAGAGATCCGCAAACGTCCGGGAACGGTTGGTATTTGCGCCGCGCTCATGAATAAGTATAAGGTAGAGGCTATTCCTCACCTTATCTGTGGTGGTTTCAGCAAAGAGGAGACCGAGAACGCCCTTATTGACCTCGATTTTCTTGGTGTCAAGAACGTGCTGGCGCTGAGGGGCGATGCTGCTGCTAATGAGAAATTCTTTACTCCGCACCCCAATGGTCACCGTTATGCCGAAGACCTGGTGAGGCAGATCGCTTCGCTCAACTCTGGCAAATACATGGAGGATGATATAATTGAAGGCGCCAAGACCGATTTCTGCATTGGTATTGCCGGCTATCCTGAAAAGCACTTCGAATCGCCGAATATGGATACCGAACTGTACTATATGAAGCGTAAAATAGAGTTGGGTGCCAACTATATTGTAACCCAGTTGTTTTTCAAGAATCAGCACTATTACGACTACATCAATCGCTGCAGGGAAAACGGAATAGACGTGCCCATCATTGCCGGTCTGAAGCCACTTACCAACAAAAAGCAGCTTACTACCATACCGCGCGTGTTCAATGTAGAGGTGCCGGTAGAATTATATAACGAAATGATGAAGGCCAAAACCGATGTCGCATGCGAGCAGGTGGGCACCGAATGGTTGCTGCACCAGTGCAAAGATCTGCTGAAAAACAAGGTGCAGGTGCTGCATTTCTATACCCTCGGAAAACCTCAGGTAATTCATAATGTGTTGAAACAGTTGTTTTAATATCTATTTACAATGAACTATTGGCTGGTAAAATCAGAACCTTTCAAGTATAGCTGGGAGCAGTTTTTGAAGGATAAAAAGACGTTTTGGGACGGGGTTCGCAATTACGGAGCCCGAAACAACCTCCGCGCCATGAAAAAAGGCGATCAGGTCCTGTTCTATCACAGCAACGAGGGGTTGGCCATTGTGGGTATTGCCGAGGTGGTAAAGGAAGCGTATCAGGACCCCACCACCGACGAAACTGCCTGGGTGGTAGTGGACCTCAAACCGGTAAGATCTATGCCCGTTCCCGTGACATTGGCTGCCATCAAGGCCGAACCTGCACTGGCCGACATGCAATTGGTGCGCCTTAGCCGTTTGTCGGTTAGCGCAGTGACCGATGCCGAGTATAAAAAAGTACTCGCAATGGGTGGGGTGAAGTAGGGTTTATTTGTATGTGTTTGGGTTGGCTCTTGTAGTCACATTGTTTTCATTTGTCCCCCTTGCGGTTAAATCGTAAATTTGCGGCCTCAATTACCGACGTCGATGGTGAGGCAAACAGGGAAATATGTCGTTGGTGTTATTTTGATGGTTCTTCTTTCGGCTGATGCCCGTGCACAGCGGTCCGCCAGGTCGGGGCGCGGGGCAAGATCTCCGAGGTTCATAAAAGGATTATATCTCAATGCACATACCAGGTCGGGCTATACCGCTAATGCGATAGAGCCCGGCAAGTACCCCGCGTACACTCCCCGCCCGGTAGTAGTTGAGGAAATTGAAGAACGCCCGGTATCGCCCGATCAGCCTACAAATAAGAAGTTCGTTCATTTATACCGTCCTGGCATTTTCAGGTTCGTTCCCACTCAATATGAGGTTGTTGTTGCTGCTAAAAAAGAACCTGTCACTCCCGATAAGAGCTTTGATCTCACATCCGATAAGTTGGTAGGCGCCAAATATGCTGATATGATCGGTTTAGAGAAAAAGGACATCCAATCGCCCGATCTATACAGGTTCATTGATAAGTGGTATGGCACCAACTACCGGCTTGGTGGCGAAACCGAAGAGGGTATAGATTGCTCAGGTTTCGCCCGCAAATTATACAGCGATGTATATGGAATTGACCTGACCAGAACAGCACAGGAACAGTATAAAAACAGTAGCCGCCAGAAAAAAAGAGACAATGCGGAAGAGGGTGATCTGGTCTTCTTTAAGCAACGTGGCAAGCGAATTACCCATGTTGGGGTCTATCTGGGCAACGATTATTTTGTGCATTCATCTACATCCCAAGGGGTCGTCATCAGCAGTTTGAAGGAAGATTACTGGCGTGCGCACTACGTGGGGATGGGTAAGGTGTCTAAAGACGATCAGATGTCAGACTCGTCAGGAGAGTAATTTTTGCCTCAGCAGGAACTCGAGCTGTTCGTTGGAAAGACTGAGTTTTTGTGTCATTTCCTTTTCTTCCATTCTCGATCGGTACACATCATATGCCCGGGTAATGGTCATGTCCAGCTCCTCTTCGTTCCATGGTTTTGTGAGGTAATGGAAGATCTTTCCTTTGTTTACGGCGTCTATAACCGCATTCATGTCAGCATAACCGGTTAGCAGGATCCTTATTGGATCAGGATACTCATCAAGGATAGATTCCAGAAATTCAACACCCGTCATATTGGGCATTCTCTGGTCGGTTATTATAATATCTACTGTATTGTTTTTTAATAATTTTATTGCTTCTTCCCCACTAATTGCAGTAAGTACGTTATACTTTATCCTGAATACGGCTTTAAAGGAGATCAGGTTATTCATCTCATCATCAACATACAAAATTGTTATTTTGTTGTTACCCATACTTTGTATATTTACGAAGCTATTTATCCCCTTTTTTTGAAGTCCAGTAAAGATAATAAGATTGTTTCTAATTAACCACTAAAATGTAAACAGTGACAGCAAAAATCATTTCCGAGAGAATAGCAGCGACGGAGACCGCAAACGGCACATTTACGCCCACGTTTTTCAGGACAACCGACCCCGAACAGGCAATGGCCCTACATAGGCTCCTGGAGAGCAAACCGTATATTCAGGTCTATGATACTATCTTGTCGCAATTGCGGGAGGTAGTAAAGACAGACCATCCGTCAAAGACAATGACGGACGGGGAAATAGACGAAAAGATCGAGGAACGTCTCGCCGGGCGCAGTTCCGCTGATTATGGTGTATGGGTGTACTATCCGTGGAGTGAGAAGCTGGTACATTTACTTGATGAACAGGAGTTCATATATGTGCGAACCAATCGCAATAAGTACAAGATAACCGATCAGGAGGAGGCGCTGCTGGCAACCAGAAGGGTGGGGGTAATAGGGCTTTCAGTAGGGCAGTCGGTATCCCTCACCATGGCCATGGAAAGGACATTTGGCGAGTTGCGTATTGCCGACTATGATACATTGGAAATAACCAACCTCAACCGTTTGCGCAGTGGCGTATTTAATATGGGGCTGCTAAAAACAGTATTGGTGGCCAGAGAGATAGCGGAGATCGATCCTTTTCTTAAAGTAACCTGCTATCATGAAGGGATAAATGATAATAATATAGACGACTTCCTCACCAAAGGCGGGAAACTGGACGTTTTGATTGACGAGTGCGACAGTGTAGATGTAAAGATAAAAAGCAGGGTAGCGGCCAGAAAATTCGGAATTCCGGTACTAATGGAGGCAAGCGATAGGTGTACGGTGGACATTGAGCGTTTTGATCTTGAGCCCGATCGCCCGATACTGCATGGTTATGTCGATCATCTGGATCTGGGACAGATGCGGGACCTGAAAACGATGGAAGAAAAGCTGCCATATATATTGCCTATAGTTGGTATAGATACGATGTCGCCACGGCTCAAAGCGTCAGCGGTCGAGATCGGTCAGACCATCAATACCTGGCCACAGTTGGCAAGTGCAGTTACTATGGGGGGCGGTATAATGGCTGATATATGCAGGAAGGTTTTACTTCGTCAGTTGAGCGTTTCCGGAAGGTACTTTATTGATATCGACGAGCTGATCACCGATGGTAATACGAAGGAAATTGAGTTTCCCGCGGAACCCGATCCAATTACGTTGACCGATATCAAGGCTTTGTCAGCAAAACTGCCTGCAACAGTTCCCGTTAGCACCGCCATCGATGCGGCTATTACAAGAAAGCTCATGGATGCGGCGGTTTTGGCACCATCTGCCGGCAACAACCAGCCGTGGAAGTGGTATAACGATGGCAAGCGCCTGCTCCTGTTCGATGATCCTGCTCGTTCGTTTGCCTTCGCCAATTACGATAATATGATCACGCACCTTTCAATGGGTAGTGCTATCGAAAATGTGGATATAGCGGCATCCGCTGCCGGTATGGCCCTTGATGTGGTGCTTTTCCCTCTGAAAGCCTCAGGAAACCTCAATCCGGTGGCCGCAGTTGCGGTCAAGGCTGATGCCGGAAGGGTGGCCGATCCGCTGTTCGCATATTTGAAAAGCAGGCATACCAACCGAAAGCCGGGCGATGGTACAGCGATAGATACTGCAATATTGGATGAAGTGAGGACAGAGGCAATGAAGGCCGGTGTGTCCTCCGTGAAATTCCTGACGGAAAAGGATGACATCTCCCGAATAGCAGAGATAGCAGGCAGATCTGATAAGTTGAGGATGTTTATTCCTGAAGGGCACATGGACCTTTTCAGAAAAGAAATGCGCTGGGGCAACGACCCGGCAAAGATCAAAGACGGCCTCGATATAAAGACACTTGATCTCAAACCTAAAGACCAAGTCGGTTTCAGGGTCATAAGAGATGGCAGGGCCATGCAGTTGCTGAGCGACTGGGAAGCCGGTGCCGTTCTTGAAAATATGACCAAAGACCTCATGGCAACAGCCTCGGCCGTATGCCTTATCTCAGGGCGCGATTTCTCTCCCGAAAGTTGCATCAATGCCGGTCGCGCTATGCAACGAGCCTGGCTGGTAACAGAAAAACATGGTTTGGCAGTGCAGCCCGTTATGGCGCCCATATTCCACTTCGCACGAATGGTACATGGAAACGGTGGCGGTATGAGCGATCAGATAGTCGCAAAATTCGCTGAGATGCACCATTCTTTTATTGAATTGTTTAACTTATCTTTAACGGCAGAAGAGCCCCTGTTCATGTTCAGGATCTTCAGGTCCGAAGAACCCGCTGTGAAATCGATCAGATTAGATGTTGACGACGTTTATTATTCAAATTGACAATAAAATCTAATGTCTGTAATTTTCAGAGCGTTTCGTGCCATAGATGATGAAGAGTCATGCCAGAAATTCATCGTCGGGCACAGGATGGTTCTTGAGATGTACGGCATAGGCATGATCACGTCGGCTACGGCACAATGGACACAGCACAAAAATACCTATGTCATTCTGGCCGAAGCGTCGGACGATGGGCGAGCATTGGGCGGCGTGCGGGTACAGATAGCAGACGAGGAACTGCCGCTTCCAATAGTAAAGGCTGTGGGGCAGGTTGATGAGAAAATACACGAAGTGATCAACATGCACCGGGGCAAACGCATTGCGGAAGCATGCGGTTTGTGGAATGCAAAGGAAATTGCGGGATACGGTTATAGTTTCTTTATTCTCAGGTCGGCAATAGCGCTTGCTTATCACCTGAAGGTTGACTCATTATTTGCACTCGCCGCACCGGTTACAGTGAATATGTGCCTGAACGCGGGGTTTAGTATTGAGACCTATCTGGGAAATAATGGGTTTTTTAACTATCCCAAACTCGACCTCGTGGCAACTGCAATGGTCATAAACGATCTCGGGGTCATGAGTAACTCCACTGAAGTGGACAGGGCGCATATTTTTGAGATCATGAAAAATCCCGACCATGTGGCGGTCGTAACCGGACCAAAGGGAGACGTGACGATTGATTACAGGCTTTCTATTAAATGAGGAGTTGAATGACGGCATTATCGAGATTATTCTGTTGTTTGTCAGTGATTGTGATGTTTGGTGTCCGGACGGCTACCGCACAATCAGGCTTCGTTGATCGTGGCCTTGTTACCTCAGTGTCGGTCCTGGAAGATAAAGCCGGAACGTTGACGATTGATAGCGTGGTAAACATGTCATTCAACGCCGAAAAGAATATTGTTCCCAATTATGGTCTTACAGGTTCGGTTTATTGGTTCAGAATAGAGGCAAAAAACGACCGACACTGGGACGACCTGTTTCTGAAGATACATAGCGGGATTTTGAAGGATGTTGATCTGTACGTGCCCGTTGCCGGAGCAAAAGGGTTTACGCGCAGAAAAGCAGGCGAGGCCGTTCCGTTTTCCCTGAAGGAGTACAATACACAGTTCCCCGTTTTTAGGCTCATTATCCCGTACGACTCAGCATTGACTGTATGGTTAAGGGTATCCAGCAATAACGTGATGGAGGTGCCGGTGTCAGTGGCACGCGAATATTCTGTTTGGGAATCGGTAAATAAGGATCAGTTGTTCTTTGGAATATACATCGGCATTATTTGCGTGATGTTCTTTTACAACATCTTTATTTTCATTACGGTTCGCGATAGCAGTTACCTCTACTATGTATTGTACATCGTTACAGTAGGCTTGGTTCAGGCCTGTCTCAAGGGGTATGCCTCGAAATTCCTTTGGCGCGAGAACACCTGGCTCACTATTCAGATGACCAATATTGCTTTGGCGCTATCGGGCATTACCGCAATATTTTTCCTGTTTCGCTTTTTGGGCATCAGGGAAAACAGGCCCAAATTATACCGGGTTTTTCAGGGTATCCTTGTTTTGTATTTTGTCGGTATAGCTATCAATCTTTCGGGGCAGTTTGTCGCTGCACAGCAGCTCATTCAGGGCACGGCCAGTCTGGTGTCATTCACAATTATGTTCGCTGGTATCAGTATTTACAGGAAAGGATATAAGCCGGCATTGTATCTCACTATTGCATGGTCATTCTTCCTCACAGGGGTGATCATATACATCCTGAAAGATTCCGGGGTATTGCCCTATAACGGATTTACCAGCAACGCCATTCTTATAGGTTCCGCTTTCGAGGTTGCATTACTGTCATTCGCACTTGCTGACAAGATCAATACTTACAGGAAGGAGAAAGACCAGGCGCGCGCCAACGAACTGGCCCTTTTGGTGGAAAATGAAAAGCTTGTGAGAGAACAAAATGTGGTCTTGGAGCGTAAGGTGAATGAGCGCACCCAGGAACTCAACCTCTCAAATCAGGAGTTGCACAAAGCGCTCACCGATCTGAAAGAAGCCGAGACCCAGCTTGTAGAGTCTGAGAAAATGGCGTCTCTTGGTCAGCTTACAGCCGGTATTGCGCACGAGATCAATAACCCCATCAATTTTGTCACATCCAACATTCGTCCGCTGAATCGGGATGTTGCTATTTTGCTGGAGGCAATGAACGAGATAGAGCAGATAGGCCTTGCTGATGACAATGCTGAAGCCAAAAAGAAAAAGATAACCGAATACAAGGAAGAGATAGACTTCGAATACCTGAAAGAAGAGATCGGGATGTTGCTCAATGGCATAGGCGAAGGCGCAAACAGAACACAGGAAATAGTGAAAGGATTGAGGGTATTCTCCAGATTGGATGAGGATGACCTCAAAAAGGCAAACATCAACGAAGGAATTGATTCAACGCTGGTAATTTGCAATAATTTATTGGGGCACGAGATAATTGTTGAAAAGAACTTCGGAAATTTGCCACTGGTCGAATGTTATCCGGGCAAGCTGAATCAGGTATTTCTGAACATCATTTCCAATGCCGCGTACGCTATAAAGAAGAAATTTAATTCCAAAGAGGGCGGAAAATTTACGGTCACTACTACATCCGACGAACATTTTGTGTATATTTCGATGGTGGATAACGGAACAGGGATGGATGAAAACACGAAGAAGAAGTTGTTTGAACCGTTTTTTACCACAAAAGATGTTGGTGAAGGCACCGGGTTGGGAATGTCCATAGCATACAATACCATCAACAAGCACAACGGGCAAGTAACAGTGAATACCGAGTTGGGGAAAGGAACAGAGTTTATTATTAAATTACCACTACTTCAAAAAAACGCGTAAGTGAAGACAGGCGAAAAAATAAAGATACTGTACATCGATGATGAGCAAAACAACCTGAATGGGTTCAAGGCAACTTTTCGATTCGATTATACGGTGTATATCGCCTCTAATACCACACTGGCATACGAGTTTCTTCGGGATCACAGCGACATAAGTGTTGTATTGTGCGATCAGAGGATGCCTGACAAGACCGGTGTGCAGTTTTTTGAAGAGATGAGGAAATTGTATCCCGATCCGGTTCGTATGCTCATCACCGGATACACCGACATTGAATCAGTTATCGATTCGGTGAATCGCGGCCACATTTTCCGCTACATCAAAAAGCCATGGACCGATCATGATGTTCGGTCGGCAATTGAAGAAGCCAATAAGTTCTACCTTACCAATTCCATGTTGGTCGAAAAGAACAAGGAACTTCAATCGGCATATGATGAGCTGGGCAAATTCGCATACAGCATCACGCACGATGTGCGTGGACCACTGGTGAGTGTGATCGGCGCGTTGGAGTTGGCCAAAGAAATGGACAACATCAACGAGTTGCGGGAGCTACTGGGGATGATGGCCGAGGCAGTGCGCAAGATAGATGAGTATATTAAGAATACGCATGAGTATTATAAACTGAAACGAGGTGTACTGCAATTTACAGCCATAGATTTCAAACAGTTGATGGGGGATATAGGTGCCATCTTCAGGATAGTGGCTGTGAATGATGATATTAATTTTTCATGGGATGTTGAGCAGAATGGTCTGTTTTATTCAGATGAGATATCGATAAAGATGATCCTGAATAATCTGCTTTCCAATGCTTTCAATTTTCAGAAGAAGGCGGAGAGCAATAAGATGGTGGATGTAAAAATATCAGTGAAAGATAATTTAGCTGAGATTCTCGTAAATGATAATGGTATCGGCATACATGAAGACTACGTTAATAATATCTTTACAATGTTCTACCGTGCCACTTCGGAGGACACCGGTTCGGGACTGGGATTGTATAATGTTAAAGATGCATTGAATAAACTGGGCGGTAAAATAGAAGTGGAGTCAAAATTGAACGAGGGAACAATATTTAAAGTCACTATACCGGGCAACTTACATGGTACCAAATAAGAAACTCAACTTCATGGTGATCGATGATAGCAAACTCGATTGCTTCATTGCCGAGAAGATCATCAGAAACACCGGCAAGTGCGAATCTATCCGCTCGTTCCTGCAGGCGCGCGACGCGCTGGACCACATCGCTGCCAATCCGGTAGACGAACAGTCGCACACTATTCTGCTCGTAGACATACAAATGCCCATCATGAATGGGTTCGAGTTTGTAGAGGCTTTCGAGCAGCTCCCTCAGGAGATAACCAGGAACTACACGGTATATATTATTTCTTCCTCTATCAATGAGGCCGATCTGAACAAAGTGCATAATTACCGGTCGGTAAAGCAATTCCTCAATAAACCACTCACCAGCAACAACCTGTCGGTTCTGCTCGGATAGTGGTTGTTAATATCCCGTATCTTTGCGCCACCCCGGCCGCGCCTTATCTTTTACGCGGAAGGGTTTGGACTATGCAGAACAATTCTTCCGTTAAAGACGCACTCATACTCACTGAATGTCCCCGCGATGCAATGCAGGGTTGGGCACGCCACATACCTGCCGACGAAAAGGCGCAATACCTCAATTTATTGCTGAAAGTAGGGTTCGATATCCTCGATTTCGGCTCCTTTGTTTCGGCTAAAGCCATACCCCAACTTGCCGACACGGCCGAGGTGCTTGGCAAGCTCGATCTTTCAACCACCCAAACTAAATTGCTGGCAATCATCGCCAATACCCGTGGTGCTGAAGACGCGGTGAAGTATCCTCAGATCAGCTTCCTCGGATTCCCGCTTTCCATTTCAGAAACCTTTCAGATGCGCAATACTAACAAGACTGTTGCACAGTCTATGGAGCAGGTGGCAGAGATCCAGGACCTGTGCGTGAAGAACGGAAAAGAGTTGGTGGTATATATCTCTATGGGTTTCGGCAATCCTTACGGAGACCCGTACAACGCTGAGATAGCAATAGAACAGGTAGGCAAACTGGCTGCAATGGGCATAAAGACCGTTGCAATGTCTGACACCATAGGCGTGGCTGACCCCGCGAATATCACTTACATCTTCTCAAACCTTATTCCACGCTTCCCCGAAATGCGTATAGGCGCGCACTTTCATTCGGCGCCCGATAACTGGCGCGAAAAGATGGATGCTGCCTATGCCGCCGGTTGTCGCAGCTTCGACAGTGCGCTGAAGGGTATTGGCGGCTGCCCCATGGCCGAGGATGAACTGGTAGGCAATATGGCCACAGAGAATATTCTGGACTGGTGCCGTGAGCATTCCGTTTCGTTGCCGCTGGATATGGACGCGTTCAACGCTGCATGGCTATCGGCTGGTACCGTATTTGCCAAGTGATTATCAGGTTTGGGATATTCTTAGGACAAAGTCATCTATTATTGCCATCATTTTTCCGATAGGGATGAACACAGAGATACGATCAGAACGCAATGCTGCCTTTTACGTAAAAAGGTCTATAGGGGTTACATTATTACTTGCCCTTGCCGGCACATTCTTTTTTTCGGCCTGGAGCAAGATATATAGCGACAATGCCTTCGATAACTTCCAGTGGACCTTCCTCGATCTGGGCATCAACAGTGTGGTGTTGGCCGGGGTGATAGCCCGTCTGATGATAGGTTTCGAGTTAATGCTCGGTCTGTTTTTACTGGCGCATATCTACCTGAAGCTGTTTACCTACAAGGCTATCATTGCGGTTTTGCTGGTGTTCATCGTGTACCTGTTGCTGGTTATCATGAAGCAGGGTAACACGGGCGATTGCGGTTGCTTTGGTGATAAGCTGGCCATGACTCCCATGCAGGCAATATGGAAGAACATTGCTATGATCGCCGCTACGGTGGTGCTCATGTTCATTTATAACGTCAAGCCATACAAGTTTCAGGAGTATGCGGTAATGGCTTTGTGCCTTGTGGCATTCTCCACTCCCTTTGTCATGAACCCGGTGAATCTGGGCACCGGCCCCAGTAAGTATGAAGCGGCCATAGACCTGGACCTGCTTTACAAAGCCGAGCCAATGCCATCTGTCGATCTGAGGAAGGGTAAACACATCATTGCTTTCATGAGCCTTACCTGCCCCCATTGCAAGAAGGCGGCTTATCTCCTTCAGATCATTCACCGCAAGCACCCCGAACTGCCGGTATTTATGGTGCTCTCCGGCCATCCTGACCTGAAGGCTGATTTCTTTAAAGAGACCCATGCCGAGACCGTTCCTTACTTCCTCATGTCTGATATTGACGCCTTTACAAAACTTGCCGGCCCCGCTGTTCCTTCCATCTATTGGGTGAATAACGGTCGCATAGAATACAAGAGCAAGTACGCCTATTACCAGCTCGACCCGTCTTATATGCTGGGTTGGACCGGAAAATAATTTGCCCCTGCATGGGGGTAAGTTATTGCTGAGTTGTCATCTTCTCAAATACACGAATTATGACAATCAGAACAATAGTCTCGGGCGCAGGATTGGCGCTTATGGCAGCAACAGCACACGGTCAGACAGGCCTTCGCAGCAACGCGCATCTCGGTTTTACCTATCCCCTCAGTACCAACGGCATACATGCAGCCGAATACTCAAACGTATTTTCGGCTCACTGTCTGGCAGGCGTTTCGCGGGCCGAAGAGGCATTCTGCGCATCAGGCATTGCCAGCGTAGTGAAGGACAGCGCACGCGGTTTTCTGGCGGGTGGGGTAGCCACAGTAGTAGGTGGTTCCGTTTCAGGGTTTCAGGGTGCCGGGTTTATAAATGTGACTGCCGGCAATGTGAAGGGCGTGCAATCGGCCGGTTTTGTGAATATCACCGGCAGCGCCAACGGTGCGCAGTTGGGTGGTTTTGCCAACGTGGCCATGCATGCCGTTGACGGCGCGCAGGTGGCAGGCTTCCTCAACTCAGCCGACACCGCCACAGTGCAGGTGGCCGGATTTGTGAATGTGGCCCGCAATACCAACACTCAGATCGCCGGATTCGTGAACGTGGCCGATACCGTGAATGGCGCACAGATCGCCGGTTTTATCAATGTGGCCAGGAGGGTGAAAGGTACCCAGATCGCCGGCTTTATAAACATCGCCGACAGCAGCGATCGCCCCATAGGCCTCATCAACATCATAGGTAATGGAGAGCAGGCTGTGGGTGTCACCATAAACGAGATAGGCACTACCATGGTGTCCCTGCGCTCGGGTGGCAAAAAACTCTACGGCATCCTTGGTGTGGGTGTCAATGTGATGAACGGCTACCGCGCCACCGGTCTGGAGGCAGGTATAGGTGCCCATTTCCCTGTGACCCGTTCGTTCAGGTTCAATGGCGAGATGACCGCATCTTCCCTCACCGACCGCTGGTACAATACCGACTTTCGCTCGTCTGTCCGCTTCATGCCATCCTTCCGTGCGGGTAATATAGAGGTCTTCGCAGGTCCGTCATTCAACTATACGGGTTCGTCAGACATACAGGGCGTGGGCAGGGTTGGATACAGTATCTATAAATACGATTCCTACAACTTCCATCATGACTTCTCTATAGGCCTCGATGCGGGTATCCAGTACCATTTTAACAGCCGCAAGATTGTCAGGGACATCATTGACGGAAAGAAATTTTAAAAACGGATAGGGGTAAAGGCATCTTCGGTTGTCATTACTATATCCAAGCAATAGAATATAAATCAAACCAATAATCATATAAAACACAAACCAATGAAAAAGAGTTTAGTAGCATTATCAGCAATCGCATTAGTAGCATTCCAGTCTTGCCGCAAAGAAATAGGGCAGGGACCATCTATCACCAAAACCTACAGCCTATCCAACTTTACAGCTATCAATGCCGGTGTTGACGGAGAAATATATGTGACCCAGGACAGTACCTACAAGGTGGAGATCTACGGTCAGTCTAATATCATAGACAACATAGAAACACCTATCGAGAACGGAGAGTTGCGTTTCCAGTTCCGCAAGTATGCCCACATAGGCCGCCACGACAGGATAGTGGTGCGGGTGTCTATGCCACGCATCAATGGCCTTGGTGTCAATGGTTCAGGCCACCTGTTCACTAACTCGCCTGTTACCACTACAAACATGGCACTGAAGGTGAACGGATCGGGCAACATCACCATGACCTCTCTGAAGGGTACAGACCTCTCTACCAACATCGCGGGATCGGGCCGCATAACCGTGAACAGCGGCGACGTAGTAAACGAAGACGTGCGCATCAGCGGCAGCGGCGACATAGACCTGTTGAACCTCTTCGCCCAGAACGCAACTGTGCGCACCAGCGGATCGGGCAACGTATCAGTATATGTCGGCAACAGGCTCGACATCAACATCAGCGGCTCCGGCAACGTCTACTACAGGGGCAATCCTGCTGTCACTACCACCATCTCCGGCTCGGGCAAAGTGACACATCAGTAATCTCACTTCTTTAACCACCTACTTTAAGGCTTCCTTTTTCAGCACTGTCATCCACCCGGGTGGCAGTGCATGGGGAGCCTTTTTCTAAAATCAAACCAGACATGAACAAGATAACGAACCTCATTATCGCCCTGCTGCTCCTTATCACCGGTATGTCGCAGGCACACGCCCAGGCAGTACAGAATGTGCGTGGCCGCGTGATAGACGAAGCATCAAAAGCACCCCTCACCGGCGCGGTCATAGCACTCATAGATACTGCCCGTTCGCTCGGCGCCATATCAGAAGCCGACGGCACCTTTGCTGTGACCGGTGTGCCCATAGGCCGCCACTCCTTCAGGGTCTCCTACACAGGCTACGAAGACCGCATTGTGAACGACGTGATAGTGACCGCAGGCAAGGAGGTGAACCTCAACATAGCCATGCAGGAGGCCATTCACAAACTGGACGCGGTGACTGTAAGCTACAGCCGCGCCCGCGACAAGACCCGCACCAACAACGACATGGCGCAGGTGAGTGCCCGCTCCTTCAACGTGGAGGAGACCCGCAAGTATGCCGGCTCGTTGGGAGATCCGTCTCGTATGGCGGCCAACTTTGCCGGAGTGGTATCTGGCAATGACAGCCGCAACGACATAGTGGTGCGTGGCAACTCTCCGCAGGGTATGCTGTGGCAACTGGAAGGCATCAACATTCCCAACCCCAACCACTATGGATCGCCCATCAGCACCGGTGGCCCCATCAGTATGGTCAACAACAACAACATTGACAAGTCCGACTTCATGACCAGCGCGTTCCCTGCCCAGTATGGCAACGCTACCGCCGGTGTGTTCGACATAAAGCTGCGCGACGGTAACCGCAACAAGAACGAGTTCATGGCGCAGGTGGGCTTCAACGGCTTTGAGCTGGGTGCCGAAGGGCCACTGGGCCGCAACAAACGCACGTCCTACCTTATCAACTACCGCTACTCTACACTGGGCGTGTTCCAGAAGATGGGTATCAGCTTTGGCACCGGGGCGGCCGTGCCTTACTACCAGGACCTCAACTTCAAACTCACGTCACAGGTGGGCAAACGCTCTAAAGTGAGCCTGTTCGGTATAAGCGGCAAAAGCAATATCGAGTTCCTGGGCAAGGACGTTGATACTACCACTACCGAGCTGTATGGCGGCGACCCGTTTGCCAATGAGTACGCATGGTACGGCACATCGGTCACAGGCGTTAGTTACGAGCATCAGTTGTCCGAAAAGACTTCAACCAAGTTCACGGCGGCCTATGGCGGATCGTTCCAGAAGTATCAGGAAGACTCGCTGAGCCGCACTACCTACCAGCCTATACCCGAAAGTCGCGGCCGACTGGCTTCAGACAAGATCTCGGGTGTGTGGTCGCTGACCCACAAGATGAACGCCCGCAACAATATGCAGGCCGGCATCACCTTTGACCAGACGGGCTTCAACTTCATGAACAAAGAGTACATGCCCGATGGCACCGAGGTGGTGTACATAGACAAGAAAGGCAACTATGGCCTGCTGCAAGCCTATGCGCAGTGGAAACACCGCTTCAACGACAAACTCTCGGGCGTGGCGGGTGTGCATGGTCAGTACCTCACCCTCAATCAGCAGTATGTTGCCGAACCACGTGCCAGCCTCAGGTATGCCCTCAGCAAGCGCCAGGCGCTGAGTGTGGGCTATGGCCTGCACCACCAGGCGCAGAGCATCTATACCTACTACGTGAACACACCCACAGCCAATGGTCCCGCGCTCACTAACAAAGACCTTGGTTTCACCCGCAGTCACCACTCGGTGGTCACCTACGACTGGAACATCACCGAGCATATGCGCCTGAAGGCAGAGGCCTACTACCAGTTGCTGGGCAATGTGCCTGTGGAGACAAGGGCCACATCGTTCTCGGCTGTCAACTCAGGTTCCTTCTTTGGACCCGATGATGTGGACAGCCTGCTGAACAAAGGCAAGGGCTACAACTACGGCACCGAGCTGACCCTGGAGCGTTTTTTCAACAAAGGGTACTATTTTCTGATGACCGGCTCATTGTTCAATTCCCGCTATACGGGCAGCGATGGTATAGAAAGAAATACCGCTTTCAATACCGGGCATGTGCTCAATGTGCTGGCCGGCAAGGAGTTCAGGGTGGGGCACAAGGGCAGTGTGCTGGCCGTGAACGCCAAGGTGTCGAGTGTGGGTGGCCGCTGGTCCACACCGCTGGACATGACGCGCTCGGTAGCAGAAATGCGCACCGTGCTCAAAGACAACGAGGCCTTCACTGAAAAGCTGCCGGGTTATTTCCGGTCGGACCTCAGGGTGTCTTACCGCAAAGAATACAGGAAAAGTACCCTTGAAATGGCCATCGACTTCCAGAACATCACCAATCACCAGAATATATTCCTGAAGTACTATGACGCGCCCAACAAGAAGGTGGTAACGGTATATCAGCAAAGTTTCTTCCCGGTACCTACTATACGGTACACATTCTAAAGAAGGTGCCGCGGATAGTGCGTTAGCGGTCCCTTAGCCATTGAAAACAAAAAAAGAAACAAGGTCCGGCGAGGTTGTTGCACAACAGCGCCGGGCTTTTGTTTGGTACCTACTTCCACAGGAAGGGGGCACTGTATATCTTCTCTTCCTTGTTGCTGCGCACGGCATAGGTGAAGCCCTCCTGCAGGGCGAAGGCGCCGAACTCGCCGTGTTTGTTCAGTGCTATGAAGCCAACCTGGATCTCCTTTGGCTTGTCGGGGTGGTGGGCTGCTATGCGTTCTATGGCACGGCGGCAGGCAGCCTCGGGCGACAGACCCAGCCTCATGCTCTCTACCACCAGGTGAGATCCGACGGTGCGTATCACCTCCTCGCCCAGGCCCGAGCTGGTGGCCGCGCCCACTTCGTTATCTACAAACAGGCCGGCGCCTATGATGGGCGAATCGCCCACGCGGCCGCGCATCTTATAGGCCATGCCACTGGTGGTGCAGGCACCACCCATATTGCCAAAAGTGTCCATGGCCAGCATACCTATGGTATCATGATTGCCGGGACCCGCGGGCATCTTATTCTCTATATTGGCCTGAGGTGTGTATTTGTTCTCTTTCAGCCATTCTTTCCATTCCTGCTCGCTCTGTTCGGTGAGCAGGTTCTCTTTCTTAAAACCATTGTCCAGCGCGAAACGCAATGCCCCTTCGCCGGCCAGCATCACGTGCGGGGTGCGCTCCATGACCATGCGCGCCACCGATATGGCATGTACCACATGCTCCAGACATGCCACCGATCCGCAATTGCCTTTATCGTCCATAATGCTGGCATCAAGTGTCACCCGTCCGTCGCGGTCGGGGCGGCCACCGCGGCCCACTGTCTGGTTAGAGGCATCGGCCTCCGGCACCCGCACGCCCGATTCTACCGCATCTACGGCGCGGGCGTTCTTGCGCAGCATTTTCCATGCCTCGTCGTTAGCTTCCTTGCCAAAGTCCCAGGTGGAGATGACAATGGGGGCACCGGTGGTGGTGGCATAGTGTTTATCGCTTACCTCGGCACTATGGGCAAAGGCAGACCGTGCCGTCAGCAATGCGGCTGAGGATAGCAGGGACTTTTTGACGAAATCGCGACGGTCTGACATAAGGTGCGGTGTGCTAAGGGTTTATGTATTATTTGCCGAATTTGCTTCTCAGATAGCTGTCTATGTTGCCAAAGAGGAATTCGGGGTATTCGTTACTGAATTTCATTTTTACAAAACCGCCCAGCAGTGGCCTTGGTGCAGGCTGCTTCATATCGGCCGTGCTGATGGGGATGAGGTCGTATTCGGCATCGGGGAAGTAGCTGAGTACCCTCAGGGCCAGCTCCACACGGTTCAGATAGTCGGTGCTGCCTATGTGGTAGATGCCCGACTTGCTATCGCGCAGCAGCAGGTACATGGCACGGGCTATATCCCATGCATTGGCCGGCGACGCGTACTGATCGTAGGGCAGTTTCAATGTCAGTTTCTGTTTGGCTACGCATTGCTCCACAATACGGGCCACAAAGTTTTTTCCGCGCACCTCGTCGCCATACACGTTGGTGACGCGCAGCACCAACGCGTCCTTCATTTCGCGCAGCACCAGTTGTTCGGCTTCCAGTTTGTGTTCCGCATATACGCTGATGGGGTGCACCGGCGCGTCTTCTCGGTAGGGGCCATCCACTCCGTCAAACACATAATCGGTTGATATATAAACCATGCGGGCGTTGCAGGCCTTGGCCACCGCCACCAGATTGATGGTGCTCTGTACTGTTTTTTCGTAGCTCTCTTCTATATGTGTCTCGCAATAATCTACATGGGTGAGGGCACCGCAATGTACTATTACATCGGGACGGAACGCGGCCACATCAAAGTTCTCGGGGTGAGCCGGATTCAGAGTATCATAGAAAACGGTATCATCGGTCTTATAAGAAAAATAAGAGCCAACTACTTCGCAGCCCATTTCTTTAAAATGTTTCAAGCAATTGCCGCCTACGAGGCCGGATGCTCCTGATATAAATATGCGCATGTTAACGGTTGTTCTGTTCTTTTGGTAAAAGTATTAATTTATGGGGAGTTGGGCCTCCTTCGCTGAAAAAGCTTCGGCGGCTGAAAGAATTGGGAACCTGCCTGCAGGTTAGGAGTCGGGAGTTGGGGTTACGGCGGGTTAGCGTTTTTTTTGTTTGTGCGCAGTTTCTCACTTTTTCATTGATTATCAATGGTGAGGTGGGAAGTTTTGCTTCGCACAGCTTCCCACTGCTTCTCAAAACCTGCGCACTTCTTCTCACTTGCTTCCCATTTGCTTCTCACTTTCCCTGATGTAATAAATGTAATACATGCCGCTTTGCCTCGTTTTCTTTAACTTCTATTCAAGTTACACCCGTGCCTGAAAACAGGCAAAAGAAAGTTTTATGATAGTGCGTTTTCTGTAGTGTGATAGAAAGTTGTTTTTGAGTAAAAATTATCAAAGTAAGCCGTCATTGCGAGAAACAAAGCGAGGCCCGCGGGTGGGTTGTGACGAAGCAATCTCGCAATGATCCTTTTGTATGAGGGTATTCGGTGATTCCAGTACTTGTGGTCGCGAGATTGCTTCGTCGCCGGCCAGCGCACTGTCCCGCCGGGCTTCTCGCAATGACGTCTTTTATTTAATTGTGCGTTTGTGTAGTATGATAGAAAATAGTTGTAGCGAGCACAGCAATTTAAAGGCATGCTTCGTAGTCGATTCGCCGATCTGGAGATCGGGTGCCGGTATGGCATAGTCAGGAGACTATGCCAAGCGGGGAACGGATACTCTATGCTTGTGTTTTATTTTATCTCTCCGCCACGCGAAAAAGCTATACACAATATGTGTGTAAAAGCCCTCTTTTTGAAGGTGTAAACGCCATGCTGCGCTGTAAATGTGGTGCTATTTTTTCTTACCTATTCCGCCTGAAACATGCGAAAAATATGGGATTTCTGCGGATTGGCACGAGCGCCGAATGAAAATTTGTGGATAAGTAGATGTGCACACAGTTTGAACAGAGGAGTGCGTGGGTGTTTTTTGTATTACGGATGTGCCTAATTTTGATATCAACACCTGACAAAACAGGTGAAACTCACATCATGACAGGATTCAATGATGAAATCCAAGAAGTGTTTAATGGCATCAAAGCGGAGTGCGAAAAATCTGACAGCACTTCAGGGCGGGACAACCCACTTAGCGTTATCTCCTATTTTATCAGAGATGGGAATTATGAGCCAAGATCCACCGGAATGGATTTCAGGATTACGGTGTATAGTAAGACATACATCATGCAAGCTACTGTCCATAATTTTGAAAAGGTCAAAATTCTATTTCGGGTTTTTGAACTGCAAAATGAGGGCTCGCTCGAAGAGCAGCTTGTGCCGCTAAACTTCCTCACTTTCTACAAGAAGAGGGAGAATAGCTTTGTGTTCATTGATCCGAATGAAGGCTTTGTTACCTTTTTTGCGGATCGTTTTTTAAAGCATTACGTTCCTTTGCTGTTGTCTTCATTGCAAAGTAGAAGAGAGCAGTTGGAGCAAGAGGTTCAGGAATATCTAGCAATCTGTAAAAACGAAGCTATGGTGTAACTTTTAGCAAAAATTCACGTATCAATATTTGTGACAAAAGGTGAGCAATTTGTGCTCGCCTTTTTTTCGGTGATGGTGATTTCGTAGCTTAGGACAGGATTGGGATTGACGACTGCGATGCGTAGTCAGAGCTTAAGCCAAATTGCGAGTGTCACCACCCCAGCCGTGCGAAAGGCTTCGCTTTCTCCGGCATCCCCATCCCTGCCTACCGGTCAGGCAGGCTTGGCAGGAGGGGAGCTTTCCCTCATTTTCCAAGTTCACTTTTTTTAGGAAAAGCGCTCATTCGAGGTGTCGGACTGCAGCTTGTGTAGGTCGGGTGGTTCAACGGGTAGTTCGACGGGGCTCACTATGACAATTTATGCACACCTATCTTTGTATGCAAAAACATGAACGAAAAGGAAGAAAAGGAACAGATAAAGACGCAGATCACGCGAAAGGTGAGTCTGGCGGTGCTGATGGTAAAAATAGTGGTAGGTATTCCTTTGTTGTTCAATGCAGGATGCTAATGGGGAAGTTAAAAGGGTAATAGGTTAAAAGGGTAATAGGTTAAAGGGGTAATAGGTATATGTTGTATGTGTTTTCTAAGTGTGTGAATTTCCCTTTACTTTTGGTGTGAGAACGAATATGGAGGGTATTGTATATAAATCGACCGGCAGCTGGTATGTTGTGCGCACAGCAGATGGCACACAATGGAATGCCCGGATAAAGGGCAAGCTGAAAATAGATGAGGAGATATCCTCTACCAATCCGGTGGCGGTGGGCGATACCGTTGTTTTTGAGGCCGAAGATGAGGCCGTGAAAACGGGCATCATCAGCGGAGTGGCCGCCCGCAACAACTACATGGTGCGTGTGTCGCCGCACAATCCGTCTCAGAAACACATCATTGCCGCCAACATAGACATGGCGCTGCTGGTGGCCTCCATCACCGATCCGCGCACTTCTACAGGTTTTATAGATCGTTTCCTGGTCACGGCGGAAGCCTACCACATTCCTGCCATTCTTGCAGTGAATAAGGTGGATATCCTGAAGCCCAAGCACATGGCCATTCTGGAAGAGTGGGCTGATATATACGACAGTGCCGGCTACAAAGTGCTACCCGTTGTAGCCACCCATGCCGAAAGCCTGAACGAACTGAAGGCGCTGCTGAAGGGAAAGGTGACCCTGTTCAGCGGGCACTCGGGTGTGGGCAAGAGTACACTCATCAATCAGTTGATACCGGGGCTGGAGATACGCACCAATGCGGTATCGGGCTGGAGCGGCAAGGGGCAGCACACTACCACATTTGCCGAGATGTTCGATCTGCCGGGTGAGGACGGCGCCTATGGTGGCCGCATCATAGACACACCGGGTGTAAAGGAGTTCGGGCTGATAGACATAGAGCGGGAGTTGTTGTCGCACTACTTTCCCGAGATGCGGGAGGAGTTGCAGCACTGCCGTTTCAATAATTGTCAGCACATAAACGAGCCGGGCTGTGCCGTGAAGCAGGCCGTGGCCGACGGGCGCATATCGGAGGAGCGCTACGTGAATTATGCATCCATCCTGGAGAGCATAGAAAAGAAATGGTAACACGCCACAGCAGGTATGCATGATCAAATCGTCGTACCTTTAGAGGAATAACATATAATTATGCCAAAGAATACAAAGAAAAGTAAGACGAACGACGCAGGTAAGAACGTGTTCAGGGGCAGACTTTCGGTGACCCGCAGCGGAATGGGTTTTGTGATAGTGGAGGGGCTGGAACAGGATATAATGGTGAAGCGCGACAATATGATGAACGCGCTGGATGGTGATGAGGTGAAAGTAGAGGTGCGCAGTGGCCGCGACACAAGTAAACGTAAAGAGGGCTACGTTGTGGAGGTGGTGCGCAGGAAGCAGACCGAGTTCAGCGGGCGCATAGAGGTGCATCCGCACTTCGCGTTCCTGGTGCCCGACAGCGAGAAGATGCCCGTGGATATATACATACCCCTGCACCTGCTGAACGGCGCGCACGATGGTGATGCAGCTGTGGCGCGTGTGGTGGAGTGGACCGGCAAGACCAAGAACCCGGTGGGGGAGGTGATAAGTGTGCTGACGAATGAGTCGGTGAACGAACAGGCCATGCAGGGACTGCTGATGGAGAACGGGTTTCCGCTGCGCTTTCCGGATGATGTGCTGGAAGACGCCGCACGCTATCCCGAGGGAGTGGCGAAGGACGAGATTAAGAAGCGGCTGGATATGCGCGATGTGCTGACCATGACAATAGACCCCGTAGATGCCAAGGACTTTGACGACGCATTGTCGTTCAGGGCGCTGAAGGGAGGGTACTATGAGGTGGGTGTGCACATTGCCGATGTGAGCCATTATATAGAGCCCGGCAGCGCGCTGGATAAGGAGGCTTACCGCAGGGCCACCAGTGTGTACCTGCCCGACAGGGTGCTGCCGATGCTGCCCGAGCGTCTGTCGAACGAGTTGTGCTCGCTGCGGCCCAACGAAGAGAAGTACACCTTCTCGGTGATATTTGTGCTGAACAAGCAGGGCAAGGTAAAGGAACACCGCATAGCACGCACGGTGATACTGTCGGACAGGAGGTTTGCGTATGAAGAGGTGCAGGAGATAATAGAAGGTGCCGACGGCGACCAAGCCAAGGAGCTGCTGATACTGAACACCATGGCCCAGAGTATAAGGGCTGAGCGTTTTAAAAAAGGAGCTATCAACTTCTCGTCGCAGGAGGTGCGCTTCAAGCTGGATGAGACCGGCAAGCCGATAGGCATTGTAATAAAAGAAAGCAAGGAGGCGCATCAGCTCATTGAAGAGTTTATGCTGCTGGCCAACAGAACGGTGGCCGAATATGTGGGCGGCATACGCTACAAAGACAAGGCGGTGCCGTTTCCATACCGTGTGCACGATGTGCCTGATGAAGATAAGCTGCGCCTGTTCACTTCATTCGCATCGAACTATGGGGTTGCATTCGATCTGTCATCGGGCGAGGCTATAGCGCGCTCGTTCAACAAGATGCTGGAGACCGTGCAGGGCAAGCCTGAGCAACATGTGCTGGAACAGTTGGGCATACGCACCATGGCCAAGGCGGTATACACTACCGAGAATATAGGCCACTACGGACTGGGTTTTGCGCACTACTGCCACTTTACGTCGCCCATACGCCGCTACCCCGACGTGCTGGTGCACAGGATACTGCAGCAGTGCCTGGACAATGACATAGAACCGATCAAACAACTGGAAGCCCAGTGCAGGCATTGCTCCGATCAGGAGCGCAGGGCCATGGAGACCGAGCGCGCCGCCAACAAGTACAAGCAGGTGGAATACATGCAGGACTATGTGGGCGATGTTTTTGACGCAATTATCAGCGGAGTAGCTACCTTCGGGTTCTGGGCCGAGACGGTAGAGCACAAGTGCGAGGGATTGGTATCGGTGCATGATCTTACGGACTTCGATTACTTCGAATTTGTGGAGCATGAATACGCCCTGGTGGGGCGCAGTACGGGTCTTCGTTTTGCCATGGGCGACAAGGTAAAGGTGCGGGTAGCCGCAGCCAACCTCATAAAACGACAGATAGACTACTCGCTGGCTGAGGCACCGGTGATGACGGGCAGAAAACGACACATGCCGCCCGCACCCGGCCGCAGAAAGGACGACAAAAGGAATAAGAGTAAAGACAAGAACAAAAACAAACAAACAAAACGTAAGAAGAAGTAATGCAGTCATTTGCCGCGCTTGTAACAGCTTTTGAAGAAAGATTCTCGGCCACATTGCCGTTTCCGGCAGCACCGGCCAATTTATACGATCCGTGCCGGTATCTGCTGGCCATAGGCGGCAAAAGAGTGAGGCCTGTAGTATGCCTGATGGCGGCAGAGCTGTTTGGCGATATTAATGAGGATGCATGGCATGCCGCGGAGGCGGTGGAGCTGTTCCACAATTTTACGCTGATACATGACGACATTATGGACAAGGCGCCGCTGCGGCGCGGCCAGGCCACCGTGCACCAGAAATACGGCTTGACGGCGGGCATACTGAGCGGCGATGTGATGTGCATTTTCGCCTATGATGCATTGGCAAAGGCTACACGTGCCCTGCAACCCATGATGCAGGTCTTTAACCGCACGGCCATAGAGGTGTGCGAGGGCCAGCAACTGGATATGGACTTTGAGAGCCGCGACAATGTGACCATTGAAGAGTACATACACATGATAACACTGAAGACATCGGTGTTGCTGGCATGCAGTCTGAAGATGGGTGCGCTGACCGGCGGGGCAATGGGCGATAACGCTAATAAGCTATATGAGTTCGGCAAGAACATGGGCATCGCCTTCCAGCTACAGGACGATTACCTGGACGCGTTTGGCGACAGCGACAAGCTGGGTAAGCAGAACGGGGGAGATATCCTTGCCAATAAAAAGACCTTTCTTCTGATAACCGCTCTGGCTCAGGCGAATGCCGACCAACGTGCGGCAATAAATGAGTTGCTGGCAGGTGACGCGCCCGATAAGGTGCAGCGCATGCTGGAATTGTTCAGCGCCACGGGTGCCGACAAGGCTTGTCGTGCGGCGGTAGCGCACTACAGCGATCTGGCATTTGCAGGTCTTGAAGATGTGGCTATACCAACGGCGCGAAAAGAGCCGTTGAGGCAGTTGGCTGCCATGCTGCTGGAGCGAGATAAATAGTAAACGTTACAGTTAGTTGGCCGGTTTGTTCCTTCCGCGTTCTGCCTGAATGAGCGGCAGCGCTTTGCGGAAGTTGAACAGCACATTGTCCATCCTCGCAATTATTTCGGGCTTGCCGGTCTCTGATCGGGCGAGCATGTCTATACGGGAGAGGTCGTCATACATCTCGCGTATACGCACGATGCTGGCGCTGGATTTGAGCGTATGCGCCTGCTTGTGAATGGCGTCATAGTCATCGGTCTCACGGATGAGTTTCTCCAGGTTGGCAAGGCCGGGCGGGAATGTCTCTATGAAGATGGAGAGAACATCGAACACGTACTTGGGATCACCGAAAGAAATTTCAAAAAGGTAACTCAGGTCTAAGAGGGGTGTATTCATTATAAAGTGCTTCTTGAAATGATCTTGTTTTCTTTTGAAAGTGTGTCTATGATGTCTGAGAGTTTTACGATGTCTATTGGTTTAACAATGTAGGCGTTCATGCCATAGTCGATGCACTTTTTCAGTTCATCTTCAAAATTGCTGGCAGAAAGGGCCACGATAGGGATGTTACTTTTCATTACCTTTCTGATGTGTTCTGTAGCTTCGAGGCCGTCCATTTCGGGCATCTGTACATCCATCAGTACAAGGTCATATTCGTTTCGCTCCAGTTCGTTTATTGCCTCAATTCCATTACCTACTGTTACCACCTCAACACCATTTTTGCCCAACATGAAGTTGGCTATTTTCTGGTTGAGTGAGTTGTCTTCAGCAAGTAATATCCTTAATCCTGTCAGCAAAGTATAAAATTTTAGGGTGGTCAGTTTACGCTTACATCATTCACATGTTGTAAACGTATTATTTATAGTAAAGATAGGAAAACTATTTCAGTTTACTGTTCTTTTTGCTGTATGCAAAGTAAATAATGAGACCCAATGCCAGCCATCCCAGAAGGCGTGCCCAGTTGGTCCAGCCGAGGCCCGCTATCATGGCGCCGCACACAACAATGCCCAATGTGGAAACGACCGGAACCATAGGCACCTTGAACTGGCGTTGAATATCGGGGTCGGTTCTGCGCAGGATCCACACGCCGGCACACACCAGAATGAACGCGAACAGGGTACCGATACTGGTCATGTCGCCAACAATGTCGCCGGGTACAAATGCCGCGAAGCCACCCACCAGCACAAAGAAGATCCAGTTTGATTTGTGTGGAGTGTGGTATTTAGGATGGAGATCGGAGAATATTTTTGGTACCAGTCCGTCGCGGCTCATTGAGTAGAATACACGGGATTGGCCCATCAGCATCACGAGGATCACCGATGAGAAGCCGAAAAGGATAGCTACGGTAACCAGGTTTGCCAGCCAGCCATAACCGCTCATGTACGATTTGATCGCGTATGCAACTGACGCTTCTTTGCCCTGAGTACGGAAATCGTTGACCGGTGCTACACCGGTGAGCACGTGCGCGAAAAGGATGTAGAGAATGGTACATACCACCAGTGACCCGAGGATACCGATAGGCATGTCTTTCTTGGGATTCTTGGCTTCCTGTGCGGCAGTTGATACCGCGTCGAAACCAATGAAGGCAAAGAACACCACACCGGCAGCACCAAGGATGCCCCATATGCCACCATAGTTGTGCGAAACACCCTGACTGTCAACATATTTGCTTGGAGCAGGAATGTACTCGGCGTGGTTGGCAGGGTTCATGTAGCTCCAGCCCAGTACAATGAACATCACTACTATGGCCACCTTTGAGATAACGATGATGCCGTTCACAAAAGCAGATTCTTTAGTACCGCGGATCAGCAGCATGGTAAGCATAAGGATTATGAAGAGGGCCGGGATATTCATGATGCCGTGGGCACCGGCCTCCGCTACGAAGGAACCTGTGCCATCGCAGACCTCAAAGGGGGAGTGCGACCATCGATAGGGTATATGCATACCGAAGATCTCTAATAGTTTGTTGAGGTACTCGCTCCAGGCAATGCCTACAGTGGCGGCACCCACAGCGTATTCGAGCACGAGGTCCCAACCGATGATCCAGGCAACGAGTTCGCCCATGGTTGCGTAGGAGTAGGTATATGCACTACCTGCAATAGGTATCATGGAAGCGAATTCGGCATAACAGAGGCCCGCGAGCGCGCAACCTATGGCTGCGACTACGAAGCCAATGGTAACTGAGGGACCTGCGTTGTTGGCAGCGGCAGCCGCCGTACGTACAAACAAACCGGCACCTATGATGGCACCAATACCCAGGGCAACGAGGTTGCCGGCAGTGAGGGTTCTCTTGAGGTTCTTTTCGCCGTCCGATGAGTCATTAATGAGTTGTCCTATCGGCTTTTTGGTAAATATACCCATATGTTCCTGTTGTAGCTAAAGGGCTAAGATAGTTAATAAGTTGTTTACTCTTCCATTATGTTTGGCGATAGGTAGTGGACAATTAATGGTCGTCCGGTCAATTGTGTCTACTTTTAAATGTGTGTAAAAGTTTATGCAATGAGTCTTTTCACCGGGTTGTTGCCGAAATCGTACGGTACCTGAGAGAAGCCGGTCATGGGTTTGGTGATGATGAGGTTGGCTTTCTTGCCGGGGGTTATTGTGCCCATGGTGTGTTCCAGCTCCATTGCGGCAGCACCGTTTATGGTCACCGCGTTCAGTGCCTCGTTGGGCGTCATGCGGAGTTGGGTGCAGGCAATGGAGGTGAGCAGGGGCACATTGCCCGACGGGCAAGACCCGGGATTGTAGTCGGTGGCGAGACAGACGGGCAGGCCGGCATCAATGATCTTGCGGGCCGGTTGGTACTGGATGCCCAGGAAGAAAGCGGCCGCGGGGAGCAGTACCGGCATGGTATTGCTGCCGGTCAGTGCGGCGATCTCGGCATCGCCCACACATTCAAGGTGGTCTACGCTGAGCGCGTTGTGTTTCACGCCTACTTGTACACCACCGGAATAGTGTAGCTGATTGGCGTGGATCTTTGGTTTCAGTCCATATTTCCAGCCGGCTTCCAGCAGTCGTTCTGTTTCCTCAACGCCAAAAAAGCCTTCTTCACAGAACGCGTCCATGTAGTCGGCCAGTCCTTCTTCGGCCACGCGGGGAAGCATAGTATTTATAATGAGGTCTACGTACGCTGACTTGTTATGTTTGTATTCGAGCGGGTAGGCATGGGCGGCCAAGAAGGATGCCTTCACCGGAATGGGAACACTTTCCTTAAGCCGACGGATGACCCGAAGCATTTTCAACTCGCCTTCGAGGCAGAGGCCGTAGCCGCTTTTGATCTCTATGGCTCCGGTTCCCTGGGCCATCACATTCATCAGGCGTTCCAGGCTTTGCTCATACAGCAGGTTCTCGTCCATTTCGTTGAGCTTGCGGGCCGAGTTGAGGATGCCCCCGCCACGTCGCGCGATCTCTTCGTAACTCACGCCTTTTATACGGTCCACGAATTCGCCATCGCGGGGTGCGGCAAAAACGAGGTGGGTATGGCTGTCGCACCAGGCAGGCAGTACCAGAGATCCGGTGGCGTTGATGTGTTCATCGGCATTGGCAGCGGAAGGCAAAGCATTCATGCTGCCGTAGCTGTGGATTATACCGTTCTCTATGATCAACCAGGCATTTTCAATGTGCGGAACATTGTCCATGGCTGCGCCCGAGACCCTTGCAGGGGCATTGTTGTCATAGGTTTGCAGCAGTTGCCTGATATTAGTAATAATTGTACGCATAACAGCAGATTTTTGCAGAAAGCCGGCAAGCCTTACTTGTTGTAATAGCCCGAATAGAAGGCTTTGTAAGCGTCGACCGACTTGTCTGCGAACATTTTTTTGTAGTTGTTGGCAGAAATGATGTACGTGCTTATCTCGCCCGGTTGATACCTGCTGAGCGGCCCAGAGTTTATGAACTCGTTCAGGTAGGTTTTAGCGTTGGCGGCATTTGAGAATTTCCTCACCTGCACCACCACCTGAGACATGCTGTACATATCTATCAGCACATCGAGACTGGCATCGGCAAACTTTAGTGAATCGAATGAACGGATAGCACGTTTGAAACCAAGGGTGCGGGAATCGAGACCACCCAGTACGGCAATGAAGTAGTGTTCACTGTCGGACTGATAGGTATATACTTTGGGTGCTTCGGGTATGGCAGGTGGTGGTTCAACATCGGGAGTAGCGGGCGCAGCAGGTGCCGCTGTTTCCTTCTTTGCTGCTGTGGCCGATGGTGGCGGGGCAGCTCCTTCTTTGTACCAGGATGGCTTGCCGCCCGTCTTCATATCTTTAATATATGCCTTCACAATTTTGGCCCAGTCGGTGAGAGAGTCTGAAGGGTTATTTTTAATGAAGCCAGCGGTAAGAGAGTCAGCCACATCGAAATTGCCCGAACCGGCATAAGCCATAGCCTCTGTAAGCTGGAAACGCTTTGCATAGACCGGATTAGAGAATTTAGTTTTCGCGGCCTCGGTGCGCATCAATACTTCGGTGTATTGATGTTTCATGAGCAGATCGTAGGTCTGATCGAAGTACTTAGCGACCTCGGTAGTATTTTCGTCTGTTGCTTTGCTCTCACTTACTTTAGGTTTCAGCGCATTTACGTATTGCGACTTCGGATATTTTTTAAGCAGTTCGTCGCTGTACTGTTTTGCCTTGTCCAGTTTGTTCTGTTTCAATGCAATGCGATAGCGCAGGTACAGTTCCTCTTCTTTTTGGGTGTGTGCAGGGAAGCGTTTGTTGAGGGTGTCCAGCGTGTTGATCGCTTCGTTGTAGTCTTCAAGCTGGTCGGTATATGCCTTTGCCAGCATGATGTATGCCTTTTGTTGTATTTTCTGAGCCAGTTCTTTCTTCTCAGGGGTGTTGGGTATGCGCGCCAGCAGGCTCTCTTCGGTGGGTAAGCCATTGTCGCCTTTCTCAACGCCATCTTCCTCGCCATCGTCTTCAGCACCATTTTCAGACTTAGCACCGCCGGCAAGTGGCTGGCCCGATGCGCGGCGCCAGTTATCGGTAAGTGGGCGGTTGCCCCATTTCCTTTTAAAGTCGGCACTGCCTTGAGACAGCAGGGTAGGGTTGCTGAAGTACCATGCCGGCCCTTCGGATGGTTTGTCAGATTCTGTTTCGCCGGCACTTACAGTAGAAGCGTTCTCGGCATTAAAAATGCTATCCTGCCTGCGTTTTTCCATGTCGCGCAGGTATTTGCGAGCTGCGGCCTGCTGGTCTTTTTTGCTTAGCGAAGCGAGCTGCAACAGACTATCCTGTTCGCGAATGGTGGCCAACGGTCCTGATACTTCTTTGAGCCCCGAGCTGCGCTGAACTGCAGCGGCAATTGCTTTGTCTTTGCTGCCCGATGAGTACTTCGACGCACTATCGTAAGAAGATTTTGCATTGGCATATTTACCCGATGAGTAGTATACATCTCCCAAAGCGGCAAAGGAAAGCGCCTTTTGTTTTTTGCTTGCTTTAGGTGCTTTTGTGCTCTTCGTAAAATAATCTATCGCCTCTTCTTTATTTCCTGACTTTGCAGAAAGTGATCCCAATACGTAATACACCTGATCGAACTGGCTTGAGTATTTGGCATCCTTGAGCAGTTTTTTCAGAGGTGGTACGGCTTCGGCCATACTTTGCCCGGCCAGTAGTTTGCAGGCTGCTATCTGCTTTCTGGCATAAAAGTCCATGTCTATTTTTGGGTACAGGTCAATTGCCTTTTCGAAACTTTCAGAAGCGGCCAGGTATTCACCTGTGTTCATGAGGATCTGACCATTGAGGATGGCGACACGAAGTTTCAGCCAGTTGGGCAGGTAGTCATCATCTATCGCAAGAGACAATCTCTTAGAGGCTTCGGTGTAATTTCTTAGTTTGAGGTAGGCAAATGCTTTTTCAATATGTAACCTGCCAACAAGGTTTTCCGGAAGGTCTTCTTCATATTCCAACAAAGAAAGGACTGACTCGCCGTTCTCTATCTGACCGGCTGTATTATATGTACGCGCCAACCATAGAATGGCATCGTTGTGGACTGATTTGTGTTGTAAAAATGCGAGTTTCGATCTTTTTTTCTTTTCTACAATAGATGAAGATGTTTTCGACTTGTAGGAAGAGTAGCTGCTTTTTCCATTTCCTTTTTTGTTTTTTGATTTCTGATCGCTGGCTATGATGTACCGAAAAGAGGTGGCCGCGTTTTCATAATTCCCTTTGTAGTAGTACGCCTGACCCAGCAGCAGGTACATGTCGTTGGCCCATTTGATGCGTGGGTCGTGGATCTGTATACCAACGGACACTTTCCGGATAATACTATCCATGTCTGAGGCAAAAAGAGACGAGTCCTTATTGGGGTCGTAGGGGAACAGCCCGATAAGCGAGTCGAGATTGTCCTTGCTCACCCGTCGCATGTTCAGCTCGGCCTCCTCCATCTTTCGGTTGGCATTAAAGTAATAGTTGTAATGGGTGAAGGAGTTCTGTGTAAGACGCCGCTTGGGTCCCCAGTTCTTTTTCAACATGGTCTTATTTGACCATGCCTCCCGTTCTTTTTTCTGTTTAAGGTCTATTTTCAGTTTCAGGGCATCGAGTTTCTTTTTCTCGTTTGCTTTTGCCAGTTTTTCCTTGTTTTCCTTCTTTTTTGCAAGGCTGTCGGTCTTTGCTTTGCGCACAGCCTTGATGCTGTCCATTATCTTCAGCCGGGCAGTTTTGGTGCTGTCAAGGATGCGGGTGCGAACTTTTTTTGTGCTGTCCAGCGACTTCTTCCGCACAGCGGCGACACTGTCTCTGAAGTTCTTTTGTAAGGCTTTGATACTGTCTGACCGATGGCGGCGCACAAGGGTCACACTGTCGGTATATCGTTTACTGGCTTTATATTTCTTTACTTTTTCAAGGCTGTCTGTTCTGTTTTTCTGGCGTTTTCTTATGCTGTCCGTTCGGGCTGTGCGCACCTTTGTCACGCTATCAGACACATGTTTGCGCATTTCCTGAATAGAGTCGATGCGGGCCTGACGTTTGTCGGTCACTGCTTTGGTTTTGGCATTTTTGGCCCTTGTGACGCTGTCGCGGTATTTTTTGCTTTCCTTATATTTTTTTATCCTGGCTACACTATCGGTTACCCTTTTGCGTGCTTTGGCTATGCTATCGGTCTTTTTTTCGCGGCTGGCCTTTATGCTGTCCGCCTTGTGCTCGCGGGCAGCCGTGGCACTATCCATCGCGTGTTCGCGAGCAGCTTTTATGCTGTCGAGAGCGGCCTTGCGGCTTTTTATCTTGTCCTCTGTGGCTTTTTTCCTGGCGTTATTAATGCTATCTATATGGGCACGTGCAGCCTTTGCGCTGTCTGCGCTGTTCTTTTTTACTGATTGAGCGTATACGTTGCCGTAACTAGTAAAAAGAATAATTGATAATATAAATATAAATATTATGCGAATATTCAATCTGTTTCGGGTTTTCACCTCTTATGAATCGATAACGCAAAAAAGGTGGACATATTATATAGGCATGCCTATTTGTGCCACATATGCGGTCGATTTTCAAAAATAGACAAAATACCAAAAGGGAGGCGATCGCCGCGGGCGGAATGATAGATTTTTATGTAATTAAAAATTAACAAATTGTTCGTGTGCAGATTGTGGTAAACTGCTATTTTCGGGTCTGTAAGGACATTTTCAAGGGCGCTCAAGATAGTTGTAAATATTTTATATGAAGTACGCGGGTTTGGCCACACAATGGATGGTAATGTTGCTGATAGCCGTGTGGGCCGGGCTGAAACTTGATGCTATGCTCAATTTGAGAATGCCTTTGTTATTAATTTTATTCCCCTTAATTTCATTGTCCCTTTCTTTATGGCAATTGATGAGGGAGTTAAATAAGCCTAAAAAATGAGTAAGAGATTTCCGGTGGTGATTGCGGTATTGGTAGTGGTGGTGGGGCTGATGATCGTGTTGCTCGGGTCATTTGATCCGAAGTTTCATGTCAATGCT
>JAEUVY010000118.1 GCA_016786565.1 Flavipsychrobacter sp. | reverse complement strand
ATCTTTTCTGGCTTTTCTGGGCCTGGTCTATTATGGCTTTGTTGCGTGTGACATTGGTGCTGTAGCCAACCACCATTTCCACTTCGCCCTCGGCGTCCAGCACAGGGAACATTTTTCTCAGGTGGTATTCGCCCGATCCGTCTTTAACCGTAAGACGTTCTTCCCATTCTACCGGTTGCCTTGACGAAAATGCCCTTGCGAACATCACATGGCGGGTTTCAGCAATGTTGTATGGTTTATTGGTGTACCGGCAATAGTCTTCATCGTTCTTGCCTATCAGCCATTCCCTCATTTCGGGGTTTCTTACCGCTTCGGGGTTGAGGAAGAGATAGCGGTGAGCCGGATCGAATACTGCAATATCGCCCGGTATATTATTTAATATTTTCTCGTAGAATTGTTTTTGGCGTTTCAGCTCGCGACCCGCTGTCGCTTTTTCTGTGACGTCAAGGTATTTCCAGAAATTGCCGGTGTATATATTATTATATATCAGCGGGGCGTAGTCGAAAGAAAATACCCTGCCACTTCCCAATTCAATTTCGTTGGCTATTGAGTGTTCCTTTTCTTTAATGATTCGTTTTGTGAGCGCCACATAACTGTTGACATCACGCAGCATGGACATATTTTTTCGCAACAGAGTCACCGAGTCGGTACCTATAAGGTCGGCGGGAGGGGTGTCGATATTGAAAATTGAGCAGAAGGCACTGTTGACGAAAAGTATCTTCCGGTCCTCGTTTTCTATCAAAATCCCATCCTGGGAATGACGATAGAGCTGGGCGAGACTGTCGACAAATGAATCAAAACCCGGTAGTGCCGGCGTAGTGATCTCTAATGAAGATCTTTCTTCATTTTTTTTGCTTTTGCGCGGAGCCTCAGAGACGGTAGCGGTACCGTTTGGTTCTGCGTTCTCAATTCCCGGTGCTCCGCTAACGGAATTTTTCGCCATTGTCAATGTAAGGTTATTTCTTTTTCGTTAACCATCTTATATATGGTTGACTTTCCAATTCCTAGTTTCTTGGCGACAGTGACTACGTTGTTATTGTATTTTTTAAGATATTGTTGAATTATGTCCCTTGTATATTCTTTCAGGGTTTTTTCAACAGAAGAGAATTGTTCTTCAGCCGGTGCTACATTGGTGAAGAATATATCTCCCGCATCTAATGTATTATTACTACACATCACCGCAGCAAGGTCTATGATAGACTTCAACTCCCTGACGTTGCCCGGATAAGGATATTTCATCAAGAGTTCCTTGGCTTGGGCAGTGATAGTGATAGGCTGCATTTTGTTGTTCTTGCAGAATTCGTCGAGGAAATAGCGGGCAAGAAGCAGAATGTCATTACCTCGTTCCCTGAGTTGGGGCAGGGTAATGGGGAGGCCCATGATACGATAGAATAGGTCTTCGCGGAAGCGACCAGCCCTTATCTCGTTGGGCAGGTTTTTGTGTGTTGCTACTATCAGCCTGACATCAAGATTCACTTTTTCCTGTCCGCCCACCCTGGTAAGTTCACGCTCCTGCAATACGCGCAGCAGTTTACTTTGCAGGCTCAGGTCAAGTTCTGCAATCTCGTCCAGAAAAATGGTTCCCTTATTAGCTTCTTCAAACTTACCGATCTTCCGCGATTGGGCACCGGTGAACGCACCTTTTTCGTATCCAAACAGTTCGCTTTCAACGAGTTCGCGTGGGATGGCGGCCATATTAACCGCAACAAACGGCTTTTTCTTTCGGTCGGAATTGTAGTGAATTGCTTTTGCCACTACCTCTTTTCCGGTGCCGGTATCGCCAGTTATATAGACGTTTATGTTTGTATTTGCTGCCTTTTCCAATAATGAGAAAAGACGCACCATTGGTTCGCTGTTTCCTATTATCGCTTTCCTGAAATCGTATTTTTGGCCTAATTCTTCCTTTAGCGTTTCCACTTCTTGTCGGAGAGACTGGCGTTCCTTTGCGTTTTTTACGGCGTTCAGCAGCAGTTCTATGGTGCTGTCGTCTTTCGTAAGGTATTCAGTAGCTCCTTTTTTTAATAGGGTAAGTGCAGTATTGACATCTTCCTGTCCGCTTATGACCACAACGGGCAAGTTGCTGTTAAAATCCTTAATAGCTTTCAATAGCCCCACACCATCTATGTCGGGCAATGAATAATCTATGCTGACGAGGTCGGGTTTTTGGGACAGGTTTTTTATGCACTCTTTGCCGGTGGTGAACAGCGTCACAATGTGATCCGGGTTCTGTGAAAGCTGATACTCAAGTATTTTTCCATACCATGGATCGTCTTCCACAACGAATATCCTGAATTGTTGCATTATGTAGTTGGAAAAATTTTAATAAACATACGGAATTATTGCCAACAAATTCAATCGGGTAGCTTTCATTAACATATAGATTACATTTATCGGCCTCCCTTTTGTGTCTTTTTGAAAAAATGTTTCCCAAAATGGGATAATATATAATTTAATAAAATTCTGTAAAACGTTTAAAATCAGTTGTTTGTGATTTTGGCACATTGATTGATTTTGTAGTGTCAAATGCAAAAAATGAAATACAGAGAAGATTTGACGGTGTTTGTAGTAGACAGCAGCTCGTTGTGTCGCTACATGTACAAAAAGCACCTTTTGAATCTGGGTTTTTCAAACATCCACACTTTCGAAAACGCGGGTCAGTGCCTTTCTGCTATCAATATGAGGCCCGATATCATACTTCTGGATTTTGATGCGATACCTGAGAATAGCTTCAATGTTATCAAACAAGCGAAATTTCTTAATCCGGGTTTGCATGTGATAATGATCTCAGCCCAGCAGGATATAAAAGTGGTGGTTGATGCGCTCAGGTTTGGTGTTTCGGGTTATGTGATGAAGGATGAACACCAACTGGAGATGATGAGTTACGAAACTAACAGGCTGCTGCAGCAATCAGCAATGAACATCGCGAATTAATTCCCACACCATAAAAACGATTTAAAAAAGAAAATACAACAATAATAATATGAAACACGCTAAATTGAGTCTGATCACCCTTCTGTTAACTTTCTTCACAGCAATGTCAAGTGCATTTGCTGCAAAAACTTATGTGCCAAGCTCACAGCGCAGCATGTCATCAGCTTCCAGTTATTGCCAGGGTACAACGGCTAACAGCATCAGGTTCAGGTATTACACCTGCAACAGTGGTTCGGGTAGCTCGGATGGCGTCTCAATGACGGTAAACTGGTATCGGAATTCTGTGAATTCTACTACCGGCGGTACATTGGTAAGCACATCGACCCGTACAAGCACAACAAGCTCGAGCGGTTCTTTGAGTTACCGTCCCTCTACCTCCACAGTGGGTGTTTCTTACTACTATTGCGTAATAACATGGACGGGATCAGGAACTTGTAACACAAGCGGTACCCTGACGAGCTCAACTACTCAGGTAACTGTGGCAGCAGCTCCCGGTACCATCGGTGGCAGCAACACTCCATGTGTGGCTGCAGCAACAACCTACACCAACAGTGCTACTGGTGGTACGTGGTCGACGAGCAGCTCATCTCGCGCAACAATAGGTGCAACAACCGGTATACTTACAGGCGTAAGTGCAGGCACGGTGTATATCACTTACCGTGGTACTTGCGGATCGAGGGTAACAAAGTTGGTGACGGTAACTGCAACGCCAACGGTAGCGTCTATAAGCGGTGGTACCAGCAAAGTGTGTGCAGGTTCAACAACAACATTGTCGAATAGTACGTCTGGTGGTGTGTGGTCTTCTTCAAATACAGCGGTTGGTACTGTAAGTACATCGGGCGTGGTAAGGGGTATCTCTTCTGGTATCACTACAATCTCATACGAAGTGTCTAGTGCATGCGGAACCGTATATGCGACCAAGGATGTAACGGTGACAGCCACTCCGGCTGCTATCTCCGGCGTTTCTTCTGCATGTACAGGTTATACCACACTTTACTCAAACACTGTTCCTTACGGAAACTGGACAAGCAGCAATACATCAAAGGCAACGATAAATGCAACTACCGGGATGATAACAGCTATTTCTGCCGGTACAACACGGATCTCATACAGCACAGGTTGCGGGGCTATGGCGACAAAAGTACTGACAGTAAATGCAGGTGTTGCCGCAAATACCGGAACTTCAAGTGTTTGTGAAGGGGCTACAACTACATTGAGTAATTCGGTTTCAGGTGGTACATGGTCAGCAGCAAATACTGACATCGCTAATGTTGGTGAAACGACAGGTGTTGTTGCCGGTGTATCAGAAGGGACAACTACAATAACATATTCTACGGGTGGTTCATGCAACGCAGTGACAACGGTTACAGTTAAGGCAACCCCGGCTGCAATAGATGGTTCGTCAACAGTATGTACCGGTGGCGGAACGACTCTGTTTTCAAACACTACATTATTCGGAACATGGAGCAGCAGCACACCATCTGTTGCTACGATCAATACAAACAGCGGTCTTGCGACGGGCATGGTTCAGGGAACTACCCGCATTACGTATACAACAGGATGTGGAACGGCGGCTACAAAATTGCTGACCGTGTACACGCAGCCTGCGGCTATTACAGGTACGGCTTCGGTATGTGTCGGCGCAACTACCACTCTTTCAAATTCAATCAGTGGCGGAGCATGGTCATCATCGGATGAGACAGAAGCTACAATAAGTGCTTCGGGTGAAGTGACGGGTATAAGTGAGGGTGTTGTGACTGCGACATATACTAACGGCGTTTGTTACGCAACAAGGCACGTGACAGTGAATCCGCTGGCTGACGCCGGTGTAATTTCCGGCGACTTTGCGGTATGTGATGGTGATGATCTGGCTTTCTCGTCTGATGGAGATGCTGACGGAACATGGACTTCATCTAGTTCATCGGTAGCAACTGTAGAAGATGACGGAAGCGGTCTTGCAAAATCTGCCGGTACCGCGACAATTACTTATTCAGTTTCTAATGGCTGCGGAACAGTTCGTGCAACTGCAGTACTCACAGTTAGTGAGGAGCCGACTGTTGGTACTATTTCAGGTACTGCAACAGTTTGTGAGGATGCTACCACTACAATTACCGCATCAGGTTTTTCAGAAGCAGGTGTTTGGACATCTTCAAACGGGTCTGTAGCTACTGTAGGTACAACAGGTGTTGTATCGGGTGTTACACCGGGTACTTCTTCAATTATGTACACCGTTACTAACGGTTGTGGATCTGTTGCCGATACAATGGATGTTACTGTTAATCCATTGCCTTCAGCCGGTACAATTTCAGGTACTGCTATTGTATGTGAGGCAGCGACAACGACACTTGCCGGTTCAGTTTCGGGTGGGGTATGGACAAGCAGCAATAGTGCTGTAGCTACAGTGAATGCTGAAGGCAACGTGACAGGTGTAGCTGCCGGAACTGCAGTGATAACCTATACTGTATCTAATGATTGTGGTTCGGCCTATGCAACACAAATGGTTACCGTTAATCCGCTTCCATCAGCGGGTGCTATTTCCGGAACAGCAATAGTTTGTGAGGCAGCAACAACTACACTTACCAGCACGGTTGATGGCGGTGTGTGGAGCAGCAGCAATAGTTCTGTAGCCACAGTAGGTACGAACGGTGTTGTGAACGGTGTTGCAGCGGGTAATGCTACAATATCATATTCTCATACAAATTCTTGCGGAACTGCCTACACTACTCAGGTAGTTACGGTAAATTCAGTTCCATCAGCCGGGACTATTTCGGGTACAACTGTTTTGTGCGCAGCTACTACAACTACACTTTCAACGACAGAAGGTGGTGGTGCCTGGAGCAGCAGTGATGCCGCTATAGCAACAGTAGATGCGGGTGGTGTTGTGAATGGTGTTTCAGCAGGTACTGCTACAATCTCTTATGGTGCTTCAAACTCTTGTGGTTCGAACTACGCTTCTGTAGTTGTTACTGTTAATCCTTCATCAGCAACAATCACAGGAAGTGCCAGTGTTTGTCTGGGTGGCGCTGCAACGTATACAATATCTGACCCTTCCGGGTCATGGACTTCAAGTAATCCGGCTGTAGCGTCTGTTGATGCGGCAACCGGTGTTGTGAATGGTCTTGCGATCGGTTCGGTGACAATATCATATTCGGCTGCAACGGGTTGTTACGTAGCAACACAAACACTGAATGTGTATAATTCTGTTGGTGAGATCACCGGTTCAGTATTTGCCTGCGAAGGTGTTACTTCGGCTCTTTCTTGCGCTACTACAGGTGGTACATGGTCTTCTAATAATGCTGCGATAGCATCTGTTGATGCATCGGGTGTTGTTACAGCAGTATCTGCGGGGTCTGCATTTATTACATATACAGTTGCGGGTGGTTGCTACACAACTACAACGTTCGTAGTATGGCCAATGCCTGCTGCTATTACCGGTATCAATACTGTATGTACAGGTTCTTCCACGGTTCTTTATAGCACGATCGGTGGTTCGGGTACATGGAGCAGTAATGATGTTGCCGTTGCAACAGCTGATCTTACATCAGGTATGATCAATGGTTTGACATCAGGTACTTCAACTATCACGTACAAGATACCAGCATCAGGTTGTCAGGTTACAACTGTTGTAACAGTGAATGAAACACCAGCCGCTATTTCCGGTGCAAACACGATCTGCGTAGGTAGTACCTCAGTTTACAGCTCGGCAACTACAGGTGGCACATGGAGCTCTAACCCATCTTCGGTAGCAACAATAGATGGTAGCACAGGTCTTGCAACTGCTGCGACTGCAGGTGTTACTACTATCAGTTATGTTATGCCGACAGGATGTTTTACAACAAAAGTTATCACAGCTAACCCGCTTCCTGCATCTATTACTTTTGCTGCGAACAATGTTTGTCTGGGTAAAACAATGACATTTGCCAGTGCAACTGCAGGTGGTACATGGTCAAGTTCAAATACTACGGTTGCTACTATTGCTTCAACCGGTGTAGCGACATCGCAGGATCTCGGTACTACCGATATCATCTATACTTTGCCTACAGGTTGTGCAAAGACAGCAGCGTTTACAATTTTCAGCGGTGTGTCTGCAATTGGTGGTGGAGATATGGTAGCCAAGGGTACTTCAATGACGCTTACCAACGCTACTACAGGTGGTGCCTGGTCCAGCGGAAATACTGCGATCATCTCTGTTAACTCTGTTACCGGTGTTGTTACAGGTATGGCTGCCGGATCTGCTCGTATTTCTTATAAGTTGCTGGGTGGTTGTCTTTCGTACAAAGTGATGACTGTTGCGGGTATTACCGGAACTCCGAGGGCATGTGTGGGTACAACTACTACCCTTGGTCATCTGATGTCAGGAACATGGAGTAGTGCAAATACAGCGATCGCAACAGTAGATGCTACAACGGGTGTTGTTACGGGGATTGCTCCTGGTAACGCAGTTATATCTTATAACCTGGGCAGTGGTGTAGTAAACACAATTACTGTTGTGGTATATGCACTTCCTGCTCCTATCTCGGGTGCATCGGCAATATGCGCCGACGCAAGTTCGCTCTACACAGGTACAGTTGGTGGTAGTGCTACATGGTCAAGCAGTGATGTTTCAGTTGTGAGGATCGGTTCTACTTCAGGTATGGCAACAGGTGTGTCTGCGGGTTCGGCTATCCTTACCTACAAAATTCCGGCAAGTGGTTGCTTCACTACGCGTGCCGTTACCGTTAATCCTGCCCCATCGGCAATTACCGGTTCTGCTACAGCTTGTGTAGGGGCAACTGTTGCACTTTCTAATGATGTTGAGGGTGGCGTATGGTCTTCTAGTCCTACCACGGTTGCTACAGTTGGTTCTTCAACAGGTGTTGTTACTGCAGCAGCTGCCGGTGGTGTGACAATAAGCTACACACTTGCAAATGGCTGTCGCAAGACAAGGGTATTAACTGTAAATGCTTCTCCGGCTGCAATTTCAGGTCCTTCAGTTCTTTCTCCGGGTTCTTCTTCTGCTTTCTCTTGTGGTTCTGCAGGTGGTTCATGGAGTGTTTCCGATGAATCGGTTGCATCAATATTGACTGCTTCCGGGGGAAGCGCTAACGTAAGGGGTAACGGATCAGGTACAGCGCAGGTATGGTACAGGTTGGCAAACGGTTGCGGACGCAGCAAAGAAGTGAGCGTAGTAGGTGCTAAAACTGCCCCTGTTGCTGAAGAGGTTCTTGAGAATGTATTCAATGTTTATCCTAACCCAACTTCAGGTGTAATCAATGTGGAGTCATCGGTTGCCGGTAGCTTCTCAGTATATACTTTTGACGGAAAGCAGGTTAGTGAATTCCAGATCGGTGCAAATACTACTACTGTAAATCTTCCTTCGGGCCTTGCTGCCGGTGTTTACATTTGCCAGTTCAGGTTTGAAGATGGTACTTCAAAAACAGTTAAACTGTTTTATCAGAATTGATTTTGAGTTGTGAATGGTTGCTAAGCCGCCCGGTGATCCGGGCGGCTTTTTTTATGGTGCCAACGATCGTATTACTGTTTTCTCTTCCTCTTATATGGTGCGTTTCGGCGTAAGGAATTGCGAGGTTGTGGTGGGTGGAATGATGGTTTTTACCGGAGGTAAGGAGTTTCATGTGTTTTGTTTTTGGTGTTAATAGTTCAATATCAAGTATTTGCGAAAGAAAATGGCTCCCATATTGTAGACGTGATGTCCAGATTATGGAATAAAAAATAAAAAATAGTATGCGTAAAGTATAGAAAAACAGTGATTTATCAGATTGGCACGCTGGTTGTAATAATGGCGTTGCAGGACATGGTTTTTATGATGGTGTGTGGTGTAGAGTAGTGAAGAACAAATATCCTGCCACAAAAGAGGCAACAAAAATCCAAAATGATAAATATGAAACACGCAAAATTTGCCCCAATCTTTTTACTCTTTTTCCTGGTCACGTCCTGGAGCAGTTCGTTTGCTGCTAAGGTCTATTCGCCGAACTCATCCAATAGTATGTCGGCAGCGAGAACATACTGTACCGGTGCGACCGCAACGAGTATCTCCTTCCGGTACAACACCTGTAACACCGGTTCAGGTAGTAGCTCCGGTATTTCGATGACGGTTTACTGGTATCAGAATTCGACGAATTCAACCACCGGGGGAACATTGGTGAGCACCTCTACTCGTACGTGCCGCACGAGATCTACCGGAACGGTGAGATATACGCCTTCAACCGCAACGGCAGGGGTTTCCTACTATTATTGCGTTATTACGTGGACCGGAGCAGGGTCGTGCAATACCAGCGGTACGTTAACGAGTGCAACAACGACACCGGTAACTGTGTCGGAAGCACCGGGTGCTATTGATGGTAGCGGTACTGCATGTGTGGGAGCTACAACAACTTATACCAATTCGGCAACCGGTGGCACATGGTCATCCAGCAATACTGCCCGCGCTACAATTGGTTCAACTACCGGTGTGCTTACAGGCGTAAGCGCAGGGACAGTTATCATTACTTACAGGGTTGCGTGCGGTACCAGAGCTACTAAGGTCGTTACGGTAAGTGCAACACCTACTGTGTCCGCCATCAGCGGTGGAACGACCAAAGTATGTACAGGGGCTACAACTACACTCTCCAGCAGTCCGACCGGCGGAGTATGGTCATCTTCCAATACTGCGGTGGGTACTGTTGGGACTACAGGTATCGTTAGAGGGATATCGTCAGGTATTGCCACAATATCGTATGCAGTTACCAATTCCTGCGGAACTGTTTACGCGACAAAAGACGTCACTGTTACTGCCACACCGGCAGCTATCTCCGGTGCGTCTGCGGCATGCACAGGTTATACGCTTACATATACCAATTCGGTTCCTTATGGTAACTGGACGAGCAGCAATACTGCCCGTGCAACCATTAATGCCTCTACAGGTGTTATTTCTGCGCTAAGTGCAGGTACTACCCTTATATCATATAGTACCGGTTGCGGAGCAATGGCAACGAAGACACTATCGGTAAATGCAGGTGTGCCAGCAAGTACGGGTACTCCAACAGTGTGTGTGGGTTCAACCACAACACTGAATAATTCTGTTTCAGGCGGTACGTGGGAAAGTGCCAATACTTCCATAGCTACGGTGGGAAGCACTACAGGCGTAGTGTCCGGCGTTGCAACCGGAACAACAACAATAACTTATTCGACCGGAGGGTCATGCACGGCAGTTACAACAGTGACAGTTCGTGCTACGCCGGCTTCAATCTCCGGTACGCCTACCATTTGTACCGGTGGCGGCACAACGCTTCTTTCAAATTCTGTTCCGTACGGAACCTGGAGTTCGAGTGCTACTTCAGTTGCGACAATAGGTGCAGCTACAGGTATCGCCACGGGGTTGACTCAGGGAACTACGCGAATCACATATACCACCGGTTGCGGAACTCCGGCTTTATTAACCGTGAATGTGTTTACGAAGCCAGCAGCAATAGGTGGGGCCGCGTCAGTGTGTGTAGACGCTACGGCTACTGTTACCAATTCGGTAGCAGGTGGAACCTGGTCGTCGGCAAATACAGATCTGGCTACAGTAAATAGTTCAGGTGTTGTTACAGGTGTTTCTGAAGGTCTTGCTACGATTACCTATACAAACGGAGCTTGTTTTGCAACAAAATCGTTAACTGTCAATCCACTTGCGGTACCTGGTAGTATTGCAGGTGAATTGACCGTTTGTGATGAAGATATTGTCAATTTCACAACTGATGGCGATGAAGGCGGCACATGGAGTTCTTCAAATACCGGTGTGGCTACTATTGATGCTGCGGGTGAAGCGACTGCCATAGCAGCAGGAACCGCAACCATAAGTTATGCGGTAAGTAACAGTTGCGGTACAGTTGCCGCTACTGCAGTGCTCACGGTGAGCCCGACTGCTGTTGCAGGCACAATTTCCGGTACTTCAGCGTTGTGCGAAGGCGGAAATGTTACGCTTTCCAATTCAGGCGCGTCTGAGGCAGGTGCGTGGTCGTCTTTAACTACCTCAGTTGCCACTGTTGGTACAGCCGGTCTTGTGTCGGGTGTGGCGGCAGGTGCCTCTTCGATTCTCTATACTGTGACTAATGGATGCGGTACAGACGTTGATACATTTGCGGTTACGGTAACCGGTCTTCCTTCGGCAGGAACGATCTCCGGAACAGGATCAATATGTGCCGGTGCTACAACTACGCTTACCAATGGTGTTTCCGGTGGTGCCTGGACCAGCAGCAATTCTTCGGTTGCTACTGTAAATGCAAGCGGAGATGTGACTGGTGTTGCGTCAGGAGTTGTTGCAATTACTTATACCGTTACAAATAGCTGTGGTTCTAATTATGCAACGTTTGATATGACTGTTAATCCGCTGCCAACGGTAGCGGCTATTTCAGGGACTGCGTCTGTTTGTATGGGGGCAACTACAACGCTCACAAGTGCTACTTCGGGCGGTGTGTGGACCAGCTCAAATACCGGTGTCGCTACCGTAAGTTCGGGTGTTGTTACTCCGGTTTCGGTAGGAACTGCGACTATTTCATATGGTGTTACTAACGGTTGCGGTACTGTTTACGCTACTCAGGTGGTGACGGTAGATGCGCTTCCGGGTTCAATTTCAGGAACAACTGCATTGTGTCAGGGTGCTACAACAACGCTGACTAACTCTGTATCGGGTGGTACATGGTCAACAGGTAATACGTCTGTGGCTACAGTTGTATCTGGTACTGGTGTAGTTTCGGGCGTTTCGGGTGGTACATCTTCAGTGACCTACACCACGGCAGCAGGTTGTATTGCAACTACTGCAGTTACTGTGACTGCGGCTCCTGTAGTTACGGTGCCGGCCAATCAAACAATTTGCAATGGTGCTACTCAGCCTTCCTTATCTTTCAGCAGCAGTCTGAGTGGTACTACTTATGAATGGACAAATAGCAATACTACTATCGGGCTTGTAGGGTCAAGCACAGGTTCGATGTGTGGTACTGCAACAGAGAATACAAACCTTGTGCTTACAGCGCCTGCCGGTGCCGTATTTACCGGTGTCACTTTCGCGAGCTACGGTACGCCTACAGGTTCATGCGGCAGCTATGCCACAAGTTCATGTCACGCGGCATCAAGTACCACTAAGGTTTTATCTTACATCGTAGGTCAGTCAACTGCTACTATTCCGGCTACTAATGCAGTTTTTGGTGATCCATGTTCAGGAACTCTGAAGCGTCTTTATGTACAGGCTACCTATTCTTATACAGTTATACCATCGTTTACAGCGGTTAATTCGGGTGCTACACCAAATGTTGGTACTATTAACGTGACCCCTACAGCCAATGGATGTGTAGGTACACCAGCAAGTTTCACAATATCTGTCGATAACATCAACGCGCCAGTTGCTTATACAATGACAGGCGGTGGTGCATATTGTTCAGGTGGTAGTGGCTCGGTGGTAGGGCTCTCTAATTCTACTTCAGGAATAAACTATCAGCTCAGAAGGGGTGGGGTAGCTGTCGGAAGTCCTGTAGCGGGAACCGGTAGCGCCATTTCTTTCGGATCGCAAACAGTAGCGGGTACTTATACAGCTGATGCTGTAAACACTACAACCGGTTGTACAAATACTATGTCGGGTTCTGTTACAGTATCTATCAGCCCTGTGCCAACCGTAACTACGCCTACTGATCAGGTGGTTTGTAATGGTGCGACACAGTCGGCTATTACTCTTAGCGGTAGCTTGCCGGGTACTGTTTATTCATGGATTGTAGATAATTCTATTGGTCTTTCTGCCGGCAGTACAGGTACTATTTGTGGTACTGCCAATGAGAATGGTTCTATTACACTTACGGCACCTGCCGGTACCGTGTTTACCTCTATTGATTTTGCGAGCTATGGTACACCAACCGGTTCGTGCGGTTCTTATGCTATTGGCGGCTGTCATGCTACTAATAGTGTAACTAAAGTTGGTACGTATCTTTTGGGTAATAACTCTGCTACAATACCTGCAACGAATGCTGTTTTCGGTGATCCTTGCTCAGGTACGGTTAAAAGGCTGTATGTACAGGCCAGTTATGGGGTGATTCCTTCATTCACTGCAGTTAATACCGGTGCTTCTCCGGTGGTTGCTACGGTTACCGTTACGCCTACTAAAAATGGTTGTGCAGGTACTCCTGGTACATTTACAATTACTGTTGACCCGACTCCAACTGTGTATTCCGTAACAGGTGGTGGTGCTTATTGCGCTACAGGTGCCGGTGTTGAGGTGGGATTGAGCGGTTCTCAGACAGGTGTTAACTATCAGTTGAAGCTTGGTGCAACGTCTGTCGGCAGCCCGGTAGCAGGTACTGGTAGTGCTATCAGCTTTGGTACATTTACAACTGTTGGAACTTATTCTGTTTCGGCGTCAACCGCAGCTGCTTCTTGCGCTGCATCTATGACCGGTTCTGCAACAATTACATCAGGTTCTGCTTCAGCTATTACCGGTACACTTTCTGTGTGCGAATCTGCTACTACTACGCTCGGTAATGCAACCAGCGGAGGAACGTGGACAAGTGGTAATTCAGATGTCGCTTCTATCGGCAGTGCTTCCGGAGTTGTGACCGGTGTTTCAGAAGGTACTGCAATCGTTACCTATACTTCCGGATCCTGCGCTGCAGTTGCAGTGGTTACTGTTAATCCACTTCCTGTTGCAGGTTCAATTTCCGGTACAGCTACAGTATGCGAGTCTTCAATTACATCATTGAGTTCTTCAGTGTCGGGTGGTGCATGGTCGTCCTCGGCTTCATCGGTTGCGACTGTTAGCGGTGGTGATGTTACCGGCGTTGCTGCAGGTACAGCTACTATTTCGTATACAGTTACGAATGGTTGTGGTTCAGCGAATGCAACTCAGGTCGTTACGGTTAATCCACTTCCTTCTGCCGGGGCGATATCTGGCACTGCAGTGCTGTGTGCGTCATCAACTTCTACCCTCAGTAGTTCAGTGTCCGGTGGAGCATGGTCTTCGAGCAATGCGTCTGTGGCTACCGTGAATATGTCAGGTGTGGTATCGGGTGTTGCTGCCGGTAATGCAGATATTACATATACTTATACTAATTCTTGCGGTAGTGCTTACACATACCAGGTTGTGACCGTAAATGGTCTTCCTGATGCAGGTTCTTTAAGTGGAGCTTCAGAGGTGTGTGTGTCATCTACTGTTTCTCTTTCAGGTTCGGTTTCAGGTGGTGTTTGGTCCAGCAGCGACAATGCGGTTGCTACTGTGAATGCATCAGGTGTTGTTTCAGGTGTAGGTGCGGGTGCAGCTACAATCAGCTATACCAGCACTACAGGTTGCGGTTCAGCATATGCAACGCATGCCATTACAGTATTAAATGTTCCGTCTGTAGCTACTATATCAGGAACGGCTGTAATGTGTGCTTCTGCTACTACTACACTTTCTAATCCGGTTTCAGGTGGCGGTTGGTCTAGTGCAAACACTTCCGTTGCCACCGTAGGTACAGACGGTGTTGTGTCTGGTGTCGCCGCGGGTACTGCAACCATTTCTTATGGTTTGTCAAATTCTTGTGGTTCTTCATACGAATCAGTGATCGTAACAGTTAACCCTGCGAGCGCTACTATTACAGGTGCATCTACTCTGTGTCACGGAGGCTCTACGACTTACACAGTTTCTGATGCTGCTGGATCGTGGTCTTCAAGTGCCAGTTCTATTGCATCTGTAGATGCAACTACAGGCGTTGTTTCAGGAGTTTCTATTGGTAGTGCTACGATATCTTATACTGCTGCATCAGGTTGCTATGTTGCTACTAATGTTGTTGGTATATACACTTCTGTGGCTGATATCACAGGTACTGCTGCTGCATGCGAAGGGTCTTCTTCAACGCTTACATGTGCTACCGGTGGTGGTACGTGGTCAACAAGTGATGCCTCTATAGCAACTGTAAATTCATCTACCGGTGAGGTTACTGCTGTTTCTGCCGGGTCTGCTGTAGTTTCCTACATTACTGCAAGTGGTTGTTTTGCTACCCGTGCGTTTGTAGTTTACCCGATGCCTGACGCTATCACAGGAGTTGGTACAATTTGTACAGGCTCAGGTACTGTTTTATATAGCACAATTGGTGGTGCCGGTACGTGGACGAGCAGTGATGTTGCTGTTGCCAGTCCGGATATTACATCAGGTATGGTTGCTGGTGTATCTGTTGGTACTGCGGTTATTACTTATCGAATTCCAGCATCGGGTTGTCAGGTTACCACAGTTGTTACTGTAAATGAGACTCCCGCAGCTATTACAGGTGCTAATACGCTTTGCGCTGGTCTTACATCTGTTTATTCAAATTCTACAACTGGTGGAACATGGAGCACTAATCCGTCTACCGTTGCTACTATAGATTCTATATCTGGCGGCGCTACAGCAGTTACTGCCGGTGTTACAACTATAAGTTATGTGATGCCAACAGGATGTTTTGTTACCAAGGTATTGACGGTGAATCCATTGCCTGCTAGTATCACGTATGCGGCCAGCAATATTTGTCTCGGTAAGACAATGAATTTTGCTAGTGCTACTACGGGAGGAACATGGTCAAGCAGTAATACATCTGTTGCCACTATAGTTTCTACTACAGGAGTAGCAACCAGTCAGGATCTTGGCACTACCACAATCACTTATGCTTTACCAACCGGCTGTATCGCTACTACTTCCTTTTCTATCTATAATGATGTGCCAACAGTTACAGGTACAGATATCATTGCGAAAGGTGCATCGGCTACCTACACTAACACAGCTTCTGGTGGTAGTTGGTTAAGCGGAAACACGAGTATTGCATCTGTGAATTCTGTGACTGGTGTTGTTACAGGTATGAACGGCGGTACCACGAGGATATCTTACAGGCTCACAGGTGGTTGCCTTTCATACAAGACAATGACTGTGGCTGCAATTACTGGTACACCTAAGGTTTGCGTCGGGTTGACAAATACGCTCACCCACCTCCTGTCCGGAACCTGGAGTTCGTCTAATACGGCTTTGGCTACTATAGATGCCACTACAGGTGTCATGACAGGTATAGCGCCAGGCAATGTTGTGATCTCCTATACTCTTGTTGGTGGTTCAGTTAATACGCAGACTATCATGGTTAATCCGCTTCCTGCGGCAATATCTGGTTCGTCAACTATTTGTGCTGAAGCATGCGCTATGTACACGGGTACAGTTGGTGGTAGTGCTACGTGGTCCAGCAGTAACGTCTCTATTGCTACTATTGGTTCTACGTCTGGTCTTGCAACCGGTGTTAGTGCTGGTACTGCTATTATTACTTACATGCTGCCAACCAGTGGTTGTTTTACTACCCGTGAGATCACTGTAAACGCAGCTCCCGCTGCTATAACTGGTCCATCTACAACTTGTGTTGGTGCAACGGTTACGCTCTCAAATACAGTTACAGGCGGTACCTGGGCTTCGAACCCTACAACGGTAGCATCTGTTGGTTCTACTTCGGGTGTTGTTACCGGTACAGGTGCAGGTGGTGTTACTATCAGCTACACGCTGTCAAACGGTTGTCGCAAGACCAAGGTGATGACGGTATATGCGACACCAGCGGTTATCACTGGCCCATCTGTTCTTAGTCCAGGTTCTTCATCAGCGTTTTCGTGTGCTTCTTCCGGTGGTACGTGGAATGTTTCTGATGCTGCAGTAGCTGCAATCACATCTTCATCTGGTGCTTCTGCAAACGTTGCTGCTGTTGCTACAGGTGTGGCAGATGTATATTATACACTTCCAAACGGATGTTCACGTTCAAAGAGTGTAAGTATTGTAGGGGCAAAGGCTGCTGACCTAACTGAAACAACCGATGTAGCTGAATTTAGGTTGTACCCTAATCCTACAAGCGGTACTATCACAATCGAGTCGTCTTATGCGGGTTCATTTGCGGTATACACGTTCGATGGTAAGAAGGTCAGCGATTATCAGTTCTCTGCAAATAGCAGTTCTGTGACGCTTCCTGCCGGACTTACAACAGGGATGTACATTTGTCAATTCGTTTTCGAGAATAATTCTTCTAAAACTGTTAAATTGTATTACCAGAATTAATCGATCCTTTTGAATGGCCGGAGAGCCACCCGTTTCGCGGGTGGCTCTCTTTTTTTTGTATCGGTCTGTTGTTTCATCATTTTATTTCTATTGTGCAGGGTGGGAACCCTCATTTTTTTCGTTTATCACTGCCGGCGGTTTTCGTGCGTTTTTTCTCGTGTTTTTGTCTTGCTATCGGTTTGTTAATCCATTTGTGTTGGTGTTTATTCTGGAATAAAGTCCATAGAATGGAAAAAAGTAAAACAAATAAAATGTGTAAAGGAATGAAATACAATTATGTAGTGTTTTGGCACAGCGGTTGCATATACTGGTCAAAACGTAGATTATGAAAAACAGAAATGAACTAAAGGTGTTTGTGGTGGATGATAGTCCTATGTGCAGATTCCTCTACAAAAGACACCTTATGAACCTGGGGTTCAAGAAGATCTATTTATTTGAAAGCGGCGAGCAATGCCTGGCGAACATTCATATTATGCCCGACATCATCCTCCTCGATTTCGATGCTCCACCAATGAGCGGATTAGATGTTCTGAAGGAAGTGAAGATACTTTACCCACATATTCATTTACTCATGATCTCCGCTCAGCAGGATATTCAGGTTGTGATCGAGGCCATACGTTATGGCGTTTCGGGCTATATAATGAAAGATGATAATCAACTGGAGATGGTGAGCTATGCCACCGAGAAAATTATAAGTGAAAACAGATTCCTGTTTGTCAGTTAACCGGTACAGTTAAAAAACCATCAAAAAGAAAAAAATCAAAAACTATATAATATGAAACACGCAAGATTACTCTCGTTATTTCTGCTGTTCTTCCTCGGTGCTGTAGGAGGCAAGGTGTTTGCAGCAAGGCTTTACACGCCAAGTGCGGTGCGCGATATTTCGGCAAACCGCGCTTATTGTATTGGTAGCACAGCCAGTGCAATAAATTTCAGGTACTATGTATGTAATACCGGAACGGGTGCGCCGGTTAGTACAACGCTCACAGTATCGTGGTATGCCAATTCGGTGAAGGACACTACTACCGGAACATTGGTGAGCACATCTACCATTGCTTGCCCACGTACTACGGGTGGTACAGCATCATACGTGCCTCCGATCACTGTGTCGGATACAACCTACTACTACTGTGTGATATCGTGGGATGGAACAGGAACCTGTAATACTGCCGGATCTATTACCAGTTCCGCAACACGAATTATCGTATCGCAAAGCGCCGGCACCATAACCGGTGCAGATTTTATTTGTATGGGTACACCGCAAACTTACGTCAACTCTGTTCCCGGCGGCACATGGAGTCGCAGTAATACGCGCCTCACTATCGATACCAATTCGGGTGTTGCCAATGGTGTTTCTGCCGGAACAGTGCGAATCTCTTATCGCATGGGTTGTGGTTCTTATGCTACCAAGCTAGTTACTGTAAGTGTTGTTCCTACGGTGAACGCCATTACAGGCGGTGCAACACCACTGTGTGTAGGTCGTACCACCCGTCTCAGCTGTTCGCCATCGGGTGGTGTTTGGACCAGCAGTAATACAACAGTCGCTACAATTGGTACTAATCGCGTAGTTACCGCGCTGTCGCCCGGAACTACTACGATCTCTTATACTCGTTCTAATCTCTGTGGTACTTATGTAGCGACTAAAGTTGTTACAGTGACTGCGGTTCCATCGGCTATCGTTGGGCCGAATGTTGTTTGTATCGGTACACCTGCAACTTTTAGTGACAGTGTAGCCGGCGGTACGTGGAGAAGCAGCAACACGAGGCTGACTATAGATACTTTCTCTGGCGATGCTACAGGCGTATCGAATGGATCGGTGCGCATCTATTACAGGATGGCCTGTGGTTTAAGTGTTTCGAAAGTTGTTACAGTAAGTTCTACACCTACGGTGAACGCGATCACGGGTGGTACAACAAATATTTGTGCCGGTGGCGCAACCACACTCTATTGCAGTCCGTCGGGCGGAGTATGGGAGAGCGGAACTACTTCTGTTGCAACGATCGGAACAAACAGGGTAGTGACCGGTATTTCTCCGGGTACATCCACAATTACTTATACGAGAACTAACGCGTGCGGAACTGTAGCTGCCAACAAAGTTGTGACAGTTACCGCTGCTCCGTCGGCAATCACAGCAGATTCAACTACTTGCGAGGGTTATACAATTCCATTTACTAATGCTATGCCTTACGGGGTTTGGACAACAAGCAACGGAGCTGTAGCAACTATAGGTAGTACATCAGGTATGCTCACAGGGATAGCTGCCGGTACGGTCAGGGTTACATACAATACAGGTTGTACTCCATATGTGACAAAGATGCTTACTGTTGATGCCACTCCGGCGGCTATTACGGGGGCATCTCTTCTGTGTGGCCCCGGCGCTACATCCGCGTTGGCAAGTGCCACTGCCGGCGGAGCATGGTCAAGTGCTGATCCGGCTATTGCAACTGTTGATGCCGGAACCGGTGTTGTTACTGCAGTTGCATACGGTACTACTACAATTACTTATAACATAGGTACACCTTGCTCCGCTACTTTGACGGTGACGGTAGGAAATACACCTGCGTCAATTACCGGTGCGGCCAGTCTCTGTGCCGGAACAACAACGTCACTTTCGAATTCAGTTAATTTTGGTACATGGTTTTCAAGCGACACCACTATTGCTACTGTTGATGCGGCAGGTTTGGTTACAGGTATCGCACAAGGCGCAGCAACGATCTCTTACAATACAGGTTGCGGAACTCCGGCAACACATGCTCTGTCAGTTTATACGCAGCCTGGTTCTATTGCCGGAACTGCAACTGTATGTCAGGCCGCTACCACTACACTGACTAACGCAGTGACCGGTGGTACATGGTCTTCAGATAATACTTCTATCGCAACTGTTAACGCTACTACAGGTGTTGTGACTGGTGTGAGTGATGGTACTGTAAATATCACCTATTCAAACGGAGGATGTTTTTCTACACAGGAAGTTACGGTTAATCCCCTGGCTGATCATGGAATTATTTCCGGAGGTTCGTCAGTGTGTGTGGGTAGTACGCTGGATCTGGAATCAGATGGGGCTACAGGCGGAGCGTGGACATCCGGTAACACTGCTGTTGCAACAGTTGACGCAACAGGTATGGTTACCGGTGTTGCAGCGGGTACATCTACTATCAGCTATTCAGTGACCAATGGCTGTGGAACAACCAGTGCTACACAGGTTGTTTCGGTTAATAGCGCGCCATCTTCAGGAACCATTTCAGGTACGCTTACTGTGTGTCAGTCAGCAACTACTACGCTTACCTCTTCAGTTGCAGGTGGTGCATGGTCAAGTGATAATATGGCCGCAGCAACGGTGAATTCTTCAGGTGTAGTTACGGGTGTTGCCGGTGGAGATGCGCACATTTCTTACACTGTTACAACAGGATGTGGTACATCAGTTTCTGTAGCACACGTTACGGTTAATGCTTTGCCTTCAGCCGGTACCATTTCGGGTGCGATGGTTGTATGCGCAACATCAACTACAACGCTTTCCAATACGGAAGCCGGCGGCGCATGGACATCTTCAAATCCTGCTATAGCAACGGTAGACGCTTCGGGTGTTGTTACCGGAGTAGCCACAGGTAGCGTTAATATTTCTTACACTGTTTCGGGCGTATGCGGTTCAGCTGTTGCTGTAGCTGAGGTTACAGTGGGTGTAACTCCGGCTTCAATTTCCGGAAGTTCATCGTTGTGTTTAGGTGGAACTTCAACTCTCTCTATCGCTGATGCATCCGGTACATGGACCAGTAGCAATCCTGCGCAGGTTGCTGTGAATCCATCTACAGGTGTTTTGAGCTCTGTAAGCGTGGGTACATCTACCATTTCGTACACTTCAGCCACCGGTTGTTTCGCAAGTGCTCTTACTGTAACTGTTAACAGCACTGTGCCTGGTATCGCGGGGACACCTAAAGCATGTGTCGGCTTTACCTCTACTCTGTCAAATCCTACTTCAGGTGGTGTTTGGTCAAGCAGCAATACGTCTATCGCTACTGTCGATGCTTCAACCGGTGTTGTTACCGGTGTGGCTCCGGGGTCGGCTACCATCAGTTACACAATTGCCGGTGGTTGTTATGCTCCTATAACATTCTTTGTGTATGCAAATCCTGAGCCAATAACAGGAGTTGGAAGTATCTGCACCGAGTCTTATACAGTGCTTTACAGTACGATAGGAGGTAGTGGACAATGGTTGAGTAGTGATACAACTGTGGCTTCTGCTAATCTTACTTCAGGTATGGTCAATGGACTCACGGCCGGTACCGCAACCATCAGTTATTATGTTCCGGCTTCTGGTTGCTACGTTACTTCAGTTGTTACTGTTAATCAGTCGCCTGCTTCGGTTTCCGGACCTTCAGCTTTTTGTAAAGACGCTTCTGCTACCTTTACCAATGCGGTTACGGGTGGTACATGGTCAAGTTTTCAGCCTGCTGTTGCTCCAATTGACGCGTCAACCGGAGTTGTAAATGGTTTGACAGCAGGTAATTCAATTATTACATACACGCTTGCAAACGGTTGTTTTAAAACGCTTCCAACTACTGTTAATCCTTTGCCGGAAGCTATTTCGGCAACGTCAAATAATATTTGTCTGGGAATTACATCTACGTTCTCGTCTGCCACAACCGGAGGAACATGGAGTAGCTCTAATACTGCCGTGGCAACTATTAATCAGACTTCAGGTGTGGCAACCAGCATGGGGCTGGGATCTACCACTATCTCATATACTGCTTCGACAGGTTGTTCTGCAGTTGCCGGACTTACGGTATATTCGGGTCTTGCTGCTATTACCGGTGATAGCGTAGTTTGTAAAGGTTACTCAACTACACTTGCCAACGCGACCCCAAGTGGCACATGGAGTACCAGTTTGTCAAGCGTAGCTTCTATTAACTCGGTAACCGGTGTGCTTACAGGTATGAACGGTGGTACAGCCCGCATAACGTACAAATTGCCTGGAGGATGTATCGCACTCAGAGCATTCACAGTTGCTGCTATTACAGGTTCTTCGGCACTGTGTGCCGGTACCACATCTGTTCTTTCGCACATTGTACCTGGCGGAACATGGTCCAGCAGCAATACAGGGGCAGCTACTATAGATGCGTCAACTGGTGTTGTGACAGCGGTTGCCATCGGAACGTCTATGATCACTTACCGTGTGAGTTCTACAGTGTTTAATACTATGCCTGTAAGTGTATATAATCTGCCAGCACCTATTTCAGGGTCTTCTGCTATCTGTCAGGGTTCTTCAAGTTTGTACACCGGTACGATCGGAGGTAGTGCTACATGGTCAAGCAGCAATACATCGGTTGCTACCATCAATACTACGTCAGGATTTGCGACAGGTGTCGCTGAGGGTACGGTAACATTAACTTACAGAGTTCCAACTACAGGATGTTACACAACCCGCACCGTTTCAGTAATACCTACTCCGGCTGCAATTGTGGGTCCGTCAACACTTTGTGTTGGAGATGTTCAGACTTTCACGTCAGAAACAACTGGTGGCCTTTGGGCTTCAAGTCCTACTACTGTAGCCACTGTTGGTTCGACAACCGGAGTAGTTTCAGCAGTTACGGCAGGTGGTCTGAATATCAGCTATACAATGTCAAATGGTTGTCGTAGGGTTAAGGCTGTTACTGTAAATACACTGCCTGCAACAATATCAGGCCCTACTTCAGTGTCTTCCGGCAGTTCTATCACGCTTTCATGCTCTACTTCAGGTGGTGTGTGGAGTAGTGCAAATACTTCAATAGCGGCTCCGGGTACAATGATGACTATTGCAGGTTCTGTTTCGACTACAGGAGTGGTTACAGGTTACAGTGCAGGTAGTACTACGATCTCTTATACCGGAATGAACGGTTGTTCCCGTTCGAAAGTGGTGTCGGTTGTAGCGGCAAAACCAGGTGAAACTGTTTCAGGTGTGGAAGAGGTTACAACATTCAGTCTGTATCCTAACCCAACCACTGGATCGTTCACTGTGGAGTCTGATGTACATGGTGCACTTGTTGTCTTTACTTACGATGGTAAAGTTGTTAGTGAATATCAATTGACTGAAAAGACTACATCGGTTTCATTGCCATCTGAGTTACCTGCAGGTATGTATCTCTGCAACTTCAGGTTTGATGATGGTACGGGCAAAACTGCAAAGTTGTATCTGCAGAAATAAACCATACAGATACCAATAAAAAGAACAGGCTGCGGTTTTCCGCAGCCTGTTCTTTTTATGTTTTGTTGCCCCTTTTGCCGGCGGGGTGTTTCAATGTGTGGTTTTATGTGTCAATTTTGTTCTGTGGGGTGGAGTAGGGACACAACAAAAACGCCATCCATTTGAGTGGATGGCGTTTCCAATATGTGGAAGTGTTGAAATTATGCTTTTGCAGAAGCGTGGATCTGTTTTTTCTCCTTGATACGTGCAGATTTTCCTGAACGCTCGCGCAGGTAGAACAGTTTGGCGCGACGAACGCGACCTACTTTGTGCAGCACGATAGAATCGATGTTCGGAGAGTAAAGAGGGAAAAGACGCTCAACACCAACACCGTCAGATATTTTACGAACTGTAAAAGTCTGGGTATGTCCTGTGCCCTGGCGCTTCAATACATCGCCTTTGAACGACTGGATACGCTCCTTGTTACCTTCAATGATCTTATAGTTGACAGTGATGTTATCACCGGCTTTGAACTTAGGGAATTCCTTTTTCGCGGTAAGTTGCTCGTGTACAAAGGCTACTGCTTCCATTTTTTATAATTTTTTCGGACTGCAAAGGTAAGTAAACAATGTGAATTAAAAAATCAAAATCACATCTTTTTTTAATTTTTCCACACCATATCCCTATCCCGTCACCTCAAAAGTACAATAATATCAGTTCGATAAAGTCGAAATTCTTCGTTCCGCCCTTTTTACTGTCTTCAATTCTCTATTTTTATGCCCGCTATCTGGCGGGTAAACAGAAATATTATATGCTTTCTATAAGTGTGGTGGTTATAACGTACAATGAGGAGAAGAACCTTGCCCGATGCCTGGCGTCAGTTGCGGGCATTGCCGATGAGGTGATCGTTGTAGATAGTTTCTCCACGGATAGCACACAGGAAATTGCAGCGTCTTTCGGTGCCAGGTTTGTCACCAGGGCATTTGACGGGTATGCAAAGCAGAAAAACTTCGCAACCGGGCTTGCCAAAAACGACTGGATCTTGTCGCTGGATGCTGATGAAGAGCTTACTGCCGAGCTGAAACACAGTATTCAGGCCATAAATGACGATACATCAACGGTGCTGTTCCGTATCCCGCGTCTTACTAATTATTGCGGAAAGTGGATAAAACACTGCGGTTGGTATCCCGACCTGCAGGGTAGGCTATATAACCGAAAATCAGGGGCGTGGGAGGAGAAAATGGTTCATGAATTCTGGAAACCTTCAAAAGAAAGTTTTGGTGTTTCTGTTCTACGCGGAGATCTGCTGCATTATAGTTTTTCCAGTATCGGTGAACATATGAAAAAAATTGAGAAATACACTGAGTTGGCCGCTGTTGATGCGCAGAGGCGGGGGCGGACAGCAAGCGTTCTAAAGGTGATTTTTTCGCCTGTATGGCATTTTATCAGTGAGTATTTTTTCAAGTTGGGCTTTCTGGACGGATATTATGGGTTTGTTATTTGCCGGTTGTCAGCATATAGTGCCTTTGCTAAGTACGCCAAGATCCGTCAGTACGCGTCTTCCGGCAATCTATAAGGGGGCGTCAAGGGGTTGTTTACTTAGGTCAATTCTTGAGTGCATCTCAGGGTATTTATGCAAACCCCCGATCTTAATTTCTCAGTACAGGAATTTCCATTATTCATAGGCGTTTGCTTTCGAAGAATGCCGTCACAGCCTGTTTAGGGGGCTATATTGAACCCGGATCAGCTGTTTGTATCGCTTGTCATAAAAGTAGGTTTCATGGATTCAGTTGCAAGTGCTGTTATTTATCTGAGATGGGGTGACGGATGTTGTATTGGTAGATTGTTTTGACTAAATTTATTTTGTTAAATATCCTCAAAATGGGGTGTTTTGTTTTGAATTACCGACTTATTGTCTAATTTTGAATCGTAAAAAGTAAACAAAGTATGAAGGCGTATCAGATCAACGATCTTGAAAGGCTTACCGGTATCAAGGCGCACACCATCAGGATATGGGAAAAGCGATATGGTTTGATAAGTCCGAACAGGACTGACACTAACCGAAGGTACTATGATGACGATCAGGTGAAGCGTTTGCTTAATGTGGCTACCCTGGTGGCCTCGGGACATAAGATATCAAAGATCGCTGCATATTCTGACGATCAGTTGCACGAGTACATCGAGGCGGCTGAGAATTACGGAGATACTTCCGGTTCAAACACCGCGTTCGTCAACGATATGATATCGTCAATGTTGGTATTTGATGAGGCGGCTTTTGAAAAGGTGTTTTCTGCTGCCGTGCTACGCATGGGGTTTTACGAAACAGTGGTCAATGTGGTTTATCCGTTCCTGGTGAAGACCGGTGTGTTTTGGAGTACCGATAAGTCGGTGCCTGCACAAGAGCATTTTGCTTCGTGCATTATCCGCAGGAAATTGATGGCCGCTACCGATGGCTTATTGCCTGCTACTAATACGTCAAGGTGTTTCTTGTTGTTTTTGCCTCCCGCCGAATGGCACGAGGTAGGGCTTATGTTCACTAATTACATTATCAGGGCAAATGGTTTCTCTACGGTGTATCTTGGTCAGAATGTGCCCACCGAAGGAGTAGCCCAGGTATGGGCTTCGGGCAAACCCACTCACCTGGTGACGTTCTTTACAGCGCCACGTCCAGACGAGGAAATATCGTTCCTGCTGCGTAGCTACTCGCGGGTTGCAGCTTCAGGTACGGTGCTTGCTGCCGTTTATGATCATAGCCGCCTGAAACTAAAGATGGGGAATTTGTCATTCCTGGAGGGGATAGCGTCTCTCGATAAGTGGTTGAAATAATATAGAATAATCTCCAGCAGGGGTAAACAAGAAGAACTTTGGCAAAGATATCAGTGATAGGTAGTGGGTTTTCCGGATTGTCTGCAGCGTGCTTTGCGGCAAAGGCCGGGCATGACGTGACTGTCTATGAAAAGAATAGTGCGTTTGGTGGACGAGCAAGGTCGTTTTCTGATCAGGGATTCATGTTTGATATGGGGCCGAGCTGGTACTGGATGCCTGATATTTTTGAGTCGTTTTTCTCGCAGTTTGGTAAGAATGCTTCCGATTATTATAACCTTGTTCAGCTCGATCCGGGCTTCCAGATCATATTCGGAAAGGATGATATACTGCCTTTGCCTGCCTCAATGGAGGGAATCGAGGAGGTGTTTGAGTCGATTGAGAAAGGCAGTGCGGTGAAGCTTAGAAAGTTTCTTGCCGAGGGGAAGTACAAATATGATGTCGGGATGAAGCACCTCGTGAATACTCCATCATATTCGTGGTTAGAATTTGCGAAGCCCGATGTGATAAAGGGCGTGTTCCGCCTCGATGTGTTTCGGTCGGTAAAAAGCCATGTAGCCGATCATTTCACCGATCGGCGTCTGCGTGCGCTGATGGAGTTTCCTGTATTGTTCCTTGGGGCTATGCCCGATAACATTCCTGCGCTTTATTCGCTCATGAATTATGCAGCTCTTTCTTTGGGTACATGGTATCCCATGGGCGGGATGGTGAAGATCGTTGAAGGTATGCAGCAGTTGGCAACATCGCTGGGTGTGAAGTTTAAAGCTAATGCGGCGGTAGATCATGTTATTGTGGACGGAGGCAAGATCAGTGGTCTGCATGTAAACGGGAGTAAGGAACTGACCGACGGACTTATTGCCAGTGGCGACTATAACCATATGGAGCAAAAGTTGCTGCCCGAGCAATACCGCAACTATCCGGCTCACTATTGGGATGATAAGACGTTCGCTCCTTCCTGTCTCATATTTTACATAGGAGTAAATAAAAAGGTTAAGAAGTTGATTCATCACAATCTCTTTTTCGATACATCGCTCGATGTGCATTCTAAGGAGATCTATGAAAAACCATCCTGGCCATCAGATCCGCTGTTTTATGTGTGCGCTCCTTCAAAGACCGATCCGCATGTGGCGCCAGAGGGAATGGAGAACCTGTTCATTCTTATTCCTGTTGCAACGGGCTTGAAAGACACTCCGGAGGTGCGGGAAGAATACTACCACAAAGTGATGAAGCGGATGGAGATGTTATGTGACGACACCATTGCCGATCATGTGGTATATAAGAAGAGTTATTGTGTAAACGATTTTGTGAATGACTACAACGCATTTAAGGGTAACGCCTATGGTTTGGCAAACACACTTCGCCAGACCGCGGTATTGAAGCCGACATTAAGGAACAAGAAAATTAAGAACATGTTTTATGCGGGCCAGCTTACTGTGCCCGGGCCCGGAGTGCCACCTGCCCTTATTTCAGGCCGACTGGCAGCAGAGGAATTAATAAAAAATATTTAATAGACACACTCTATGAAACAGACATTCGACAAGGTTTCGGCCCAGTGCAGCAAACTAACTACCCGTGCTTACAGCACAAGCTTTTCATTGGGAATCTACTGTCTCGACAAGAAGTTGCATGAGGCTATTTATTCCATTTACGGATATGTGCGATTTGCAGATGAGATCGTTGATACATTTCACGATTATCGAAAGGAAGACTTGTTCTATGAATTTCAGGAGCAGACCTGGAAGGCAATTGATCAGCGCATCAGCATGAATCCCATACTAAACAGCTTTCAGGCTGTTGTGCATCGCTATGGCATTGAGGCCGATCTCATTAAATGTTTTCTTAAAAGCATGGAGACCGATCTGCGGCAAACATCGCATTCGTCCGACTCATACGATGAATACATTGTGGGTTCGGCAGAGGTGGTGGGGCTGATGTGTCTTCGTGTGTTTGTGGATGGTGATGAAGCGCTGTACCGTAAGCTGGAAGGGCCTGCCCGCCGTTTGGGCGCTGCTTTCCAGAAGGTGAATTTCCTGAGGGATGTCAAAGACGACTATGAACATCTCGGACGTTTGTACTTTCCGGGCGTCGCATTCAAGACATTCTCGCACTCTGATAAGGAAGCGATAGAAAAAGACATCGAAGAAGATTTCCGTGTAGCACATGAAGGCATCAGGCAGTTGCCACGCATGGCTCGTTTTGGTGTGTATGTGGCCTATGTTTATTACAGAAGCCTCTTCAATAAGATACGTAAGATACCACCCACGCGCATACTGATGGAGCGGGTGCGTATACCTAATCATCATAAAATAAGCCTGTTGGTGACATCATACTTCCGTCACAGTTTCAGCATGCTGTAAAATCATAAAATGGAGCAGGTAGTATTAGTAGACTTGAATGACAAGGAGATCGGGGTAATGGAGAAGCTGCAGGCTCACGAAACGGGTAGTTTGCATCGCGCTATTTCGGTGTTCCTGGTCAATGACGAAGGGGAGATGTTGATACATCAGCGTGCTGCAAGTAAATATCACTCGCCGTTGCTTTGGACCAACACCTGCTGCAGTCATCCACGGCCGGGCGAAACACCTCCTGATGCAGCAAAGCGCAGGTTGCGCGAGGAGATGGGGGTGGCGACGGAGGTGTCGCCTGCGTTCACGTTCGTTTATCGCGCAGATTTTGATAATGGTCTCATCGAATACGAATACGATCATGTTTTTGTAGGCCGTTTCAATGGAGTACCTGTCCCCGATATCACCGAAGTGGCCGATTGGGAGTACGTTTCAATAACTGATCTGTATGACAGGGTTGCAGAAGATCCGGCTGCATTCACACCGTGGTTCAGGATATGCTTGGAAGATCACAAAGATTTTTTTCAGAATTTATGAAAGTATATACATTAGAGCGAGTGCAAACGATACCGGTGTCAATAGAGCAGGCATGGGACTTTTTTTCCTCTCCGAAGAATCTCTCGGTAATTACGCCACCCGAAATGCAGTTTAAGATTTTGACCGATCTTACCGGTGCACCGATCTATACCGGGATGAAGATCGACTACATTGTGCGACCTTTGTTCGGAATTCCTATGAAGTGGCGCACCGTTATATCGGGTGTTGATAGCCCACATATGTTTATCGACTTTCAGGAGAAAGGTCCATATTCACTGTGGGAACACACCCATACTTTCGAGGCCGTGCCGGGTGGTGTTTTGATGAAAGACATAGTACGGTATGCATTGCCAATGGGGTTTCTTGGTGATATCATGCACGGATTGGTGGTGAAGAAAAAGCTGAATGACATTTTTAATTTCAGAGCGGCAAAACTGAAAGAGCTGTTCGGAGACGTTAAATAATTGATTGTATGTGGCAGATGTATTTATTAGTTTTTCTGGTTTCGTTCTTTGGTATGGAGGCGGTTGCATGGCTGGCGCACAAATACCTGATGCATGGCTTCCTGTGGTTTTTGCATGAAGATCACCATCGCAAGGATCCAACGTCATTTTTTGAAAAGAATGATTACTTCTTTCTAATTTTCGCTACACCGGGCATACTATGCCTTGCCCTGGGGGTGTACACTTCTTTGACGTTCCTGCTGTTTATAGGGCTTGGTATCACTGTTTACGGTTTTGCGTACTTTCTTGTGCACGACATTTTTATCCATCAGCGGTTCAAGTGGTTGCGCAAGACGGATAATGTTTATTTCCGAGCCATACGCAGGGCACACAAGATGCACCACAAACATCTCAGTAAAGAACATGGCGAGTGCTTTGGTATGCTGTGGGTGCCGTACAAATATTTTATAGAAGCTAGAAAGAGCAAACATGCCAATGCCTGATCGTTATTTGTATCTTGTCGTTGATCTGCTTTGTCTGGCATTTCCGTTGGGCTTCTCCTTCCATCCGAAGTTCAGGTTTGTATCTCATTGGCGTTATTTCTTTTTGCCTTGCCTTGCAACAGGTTTGTTTTTCGTGTTGTGGGATGAGTATTTCACGCACATAGGTATCTGGAATTTCAATCCGCAGTATGTGATTGGTCTCTATGTGGGTAAGTTGCCTATCGAGGAGTTGCTGTTCTTTTTGTGTATCCCCTATGCGTGTGTGTTTACCTACTATTGCGTGGTGCGCTACCTGCCTGTGGGTAACACAGGTACTGTGGGCAGGTACATTGCCAGTGTACTTCAGGCAGGTTTGTTTCTGGTGGGCATCCTGAATATTTCCAGGTTATACACCTCGGTTACGTTTTTGTTGCTCGCGGTTTTTCTTGTTTTTCTGGTTGTTACGCGTGTCAGGTATCTGGGGGCATTTTTTATTACGTTCCTGTTCATTTTGCTGCCTTTTTTCCTTTCAAACGGTGTGCTTACCGGCGCGTTTACGCCTGAGCCTGTTGTGTCATACAACGATGCTCATAACCTCGGTATTCGCATGGGTACCATCCCTTTTGAGGATACTTTTTACGGAATGTTGCTCCTGCTTATGAACGTTGCAGGCTATGAGTATATGTTGAAGAAAAAGATTCAACAGTAAGTTTTTGTAATTAAGAAACTCTTACTTACCTTTGCGCTCCCTGAATGCAATACCTCAACTGCCCAGGTGGCGAAATTGGTAGACGCACTGTGTTCAGGTCGCAGCGCCTTCACGGGTGTGCTGGTTCGAATCCAGTCCTGGGCACAAAAATGAGAGCGGAGAGCGGTAGAGCGTTAGAGAGCGCTGGCCGAGTCTCCGCTCTCTTTTTTCCTCTTTCCCCGCTCTGTTTCTCGCTCTAATATCAACTGGGGGGTAAAGTAGAGATGCCGGCAAACTTGCAGAGATAGAAATGGATATTCTACCCCCTGCTTCCAACTTTCCCATATGCATCTCACGCTCATTTGTATTGTATTTGCATTTTTTTATAGCAGTTCCGTGTCCGGATTGCTATTTGACTCTCTTTCCTTGAGGTAGTGTCGTATAATATTTTGGATTGGTTTAAATGTATTTGGAATGTGTGTGTCTTATTCGTACCTTGCTTAACATTTCCTAAGGGATTTCTCCATCATCCAAAACTTACCTGCATGACAAATCGTCTATTCTCTAAACTCTCTGTTGTTTTGCAACAGACCTTTCGACCCGCTATCACCGATTCCCGAAATTGGTCTAAAGCTATTGTACTTTTCCTCGGGCTGTTATTCGGTGCCGGCAAGGCAGGTGCGCAAATAACCGAGACCGGCCACGAAGTAGTGCGTGGTGAACTCAATTTTATGGCCAAAGCCGAATACCTGAGGCTTCATCCCGAGCCACTGATAATAAAGTGGAAAGACACAGCCCTGAAGGGTAGCATTCCGCTTCACCTGGACCCCATCGATCCGTCCCTTATTCGCAGCAGGCCTGCCGGATCTATCCCGGTGATACCGCCTTCTGCGCCGGCACCGTTCATGCCGGTATCGCCCTCTCCCGATACTACATTTCAGTCGACACTGGATAACGGAACAACCATCCCGCCAGACACACACGGGGCCATAGACTCAACCTACTGTGTCACTGCAGTCAACTCGGCTGTACGCATCCAGACACGTTCGGGTACCAGCATTTCTCAGGTATCGCTCGATGCGTTCTGGTCGCCAGTATTGCCGGGTGGCGGGTCTTTCGATCCCCGCATTCATTACGATCCTTATTCAAATCGGTGGATAATGGTTGCCGTAAGCGGGGCTCGGTCGGCATCATCTTCTGTGTTGCTGGCAGTGTCCAAAACAGGTAACCCTACCGGAGAGTGGTGGCAATATAAGATCACTGCATATGCTGCAGGTGACTACTGGCTCGATTTCCCTAATATCGGATTCAATAATAAGTGGATCACAGTGTCCGGTGTTTTGTTCCAGAACTCAGGAACCGGCTACAACGGATGTAAAACGTTCGTCTTCAATAAGGCAAACGTACTTTCCGGTGCAGGTGCGCCGTTCACTGCTATTACTCAGGCTGGTTCAGGCAATATATGTCCTGCTATCACCTATAGCAACACACTCGGCAGCATGTTCATGGTTGAAGCATGGAATGGTGGTTCTGCTGCTATGAGGATGTGGAAAATAACGGGTAATGTCGGTTCCGAAACCATGACTTCCGTTGGTTTTCCTGTGGCGGATTACCCCTGGTGGTATCAACCGTTTCCGGTCTCAGGCACTTCTTTTGGCGATAACGCGCCACAGGTGGGCGTTTCCAATAAGATCAATAACGGTGACAACCGTGTAACTCAGCTTATTTACCAAAATAACAAGCTATGGTTTGCACACACTATCTTCCTGCCCTACAATGCGTCTGCTAACCCCACAAGGTCTGCAGTACAATGGTGGCAGACCGATACTACCGGCAATCCAATACAGATCGGTCGCGTAGATGATTCGGCAGCCGGTAAATTTTTTGCATACCCAACCATTGCGGTTAATAGTAACAATGATGCCCTGATCGGCTTCTCTGTGTTTTCTAGTGCCATGCATCCAAGTGCCGGTTATGCACTAAGGCTGAACTCAGATCCGTCTGATTCTATTCGTACCCCGGTAATCTACCGCAACGGTCAGAACTCTTACTATAAAACATACGGTGGCAGCAAGAATCGTTGGGGCGACTATTCCGCAACCATGGTCGATCCGGTTAATAATACCGACTTCTGGACCATTCAGGAGGTGAGCGCATCAACTATCAATGTTTGGGATACCTGGTGGGCGAGGGTAGAACCCACAACAACTTGTACTACGCCTTCCATCACAGGTACACTTTCGGCCTGTGCGGGTTCGGGCACCACGTTAAGTGCTTCAGTGTCCGGTGGAACCTGGACAAGTAGTAATACCGGTATTGCAACCATTGGCTCAGCGTCTGGCGTTGTCACCGGTGTTGCTGCCGGAACTGTCACAATTTCTTATGCTGTGAGCGGAGGCTGCACAGGTACAGCTATTTACACAGTGAATGCGCTTCCTGCTACAATTTCGGGTACGCTCTCGGTTTGTGTTGGTGCCACAACTTCATTATCATCGGCTACCGGCGGTGGCACGTGGTCAAGCAGTTCCACCGGTATTGCTACAATAGGTAGTACTGGTATTGTCAGTGGTGTTGCCGCGGGTACTGCAACCATCAGTTATACAGTATCAGGTTGTAGGCGCACGGCCGTTGTGACGGTAAGTGCGCTTCCTGCTGCTATTTCGGGTGCGTTATCGGTGTGTGTGGGAAGCACAACATCGTTGTCGTCAACTACTGGTGGCGGCACGTGGTCCACTAGTTCTACGGGTGTCGCTACAGTAGGCAGTACCGGCATTGTTACCGGCATATCCGCAGGTACAGCTACCATCAGCTATACGGTTTCCGGCTGCGTGCGCACTACCACAGTTACAGTTAATTCACTTCCAGCCACTATTTCCGGTACACTTTCAGTGTGCGTGGGAAGCACAACATCATTGTCTTCAGCTACCGGCGGTGGTACGTGGTCCAGCAGTTCCACCGGTATTGCTACAGTAGGCAGCACGGGTGTTGTTAGCGGCGTCGCTGCTGGCACTGCAACCATCAGCTATACAGTATCCGGCTGCAGGCGCACAGCTATTGTTACAGTAAGTGCGCTTCCAGCCACTATTTCCGGTACACTTTCAGTGTGTGTGGGAAGTACAACCTCATTGTCTTCGGCTACCGGCGGTGGCACGTGGTCCAGTAGTTCTACAGGTGTCGCGACTATAGGCAGCACCGGTATTGTTAGCGGCTTGTCCGCCGGTACAGCTACCATCAGTTATACGGTCTCCGGCTGTGTGCGCACCACCACAGTTACGGTTAATGCGCTTCCTGCCGCTATTTCCGGTGCCACTTCCGTTTGTGCCGGGGCAACAACTACACTGTCTTCCACTACAGGTGGCGGTACATGGAGTAGCGGTGCTACAGGTGTGGCGTCAGTTGGTTCTACCGGTATTGTTACCGGTGTTTCAGCGGGTACCGCAACCATATCTTATATCGTTTCAGGCTGTGTGCGCACAACGACAGTCACTGTGTTGACAGCACCGTCCGCTATTACTGGCACCATGTCGGTATGTGTGGGTTCAACAACTCCGTTGTCGTCCACACCAACAGGTGGTTCATGGGTTAGCGGTAACTCCGGTATTGCTACCGTCAACACTACAGGTGTTGTCACCGGCGTTTCGGCGGGTACAGTAAATATTACCTATGCCGTTTCGGGTTGCTTCAGTACTACTGTTGTTACTGTTGGCGCGACTCCTAATGCCGGAGTAATATCTGGTGCGGCTACGGTTTCTATTGGTGGTACTTCTGCTTTGGCTACAACGGGCACCGGTGGTTCCTGGAGCAGTTCTAATACTGCTGTAGGGACCGTTTCGGGCTCGGGTGTCTTCACGGGAATTTCAGGTGGTATTACGATAGTTTCATACAGTGTTTCGACAAGCTGCAGCACAGCCGTAGCGACATATACTGTTACAGTATCTATACCGTGCGCAGGTGGTATCACGACATTTGCCGGTACGGGAACCAACGGATATAGCGGAGACGGTGGCCCGGCCACTGCCGCACAGTTGTACAATGACGGTATCGGTACCGATGCGGCAGGTAATTTATACATTGCCGACTATAACAATCAGCGCATAAGGAAGGTAACACCTTCAGGGGTGATCACTACTATATGCGGAAATGGAACAAATACATCTACCGGGGATGGCGGACCTGCGTCGGCGGCCACGGTAAATCAACCTGTTGATGTTTTGGTAGATGCTTCTGGTAATATTT
>JAEUVY010000043.1 GCA_016786565.1 Flavipsychrobacter sp. | reverse complement strand
CAGGTGTAGCAATCCCGGTTGGTCCAACGACAGTCGTTACGGGCGTAAGCGCAGGCAGCACGGTGATCACATATACGATGCCGAGCGGCTGCTATAGCACGAAGGCGATAGTAGTGAAGACTACACCAGTTATAAGTGCCCTATCTATCATGACAGTGGGCGACACGCTGACAGCACTTTCGAGTGTGAGCGGCGGTACGTGGAGCAGTAGTGCAGCGGCTGTTGCCGGCGTAGTATCGACATCAGGTTTCATCACTGCGATGAGTGCGGGCTCTGTAACGATCAGCTTCACGGCATCATCAACAGGTTGTGTAGGATCATGGGAGATCTACGTGATGAACGCGTCCGAGAGCAAGCCGGGCATTACCAATGCTACCGCGTCAATGTTCAGCATCTATCCGAACCCTACGGTAGGTACGCTGACGATCAACACAGAAGTGGATGGTCGCCTGCTGGTACAGACGATAGACGGCAGGACAGCAGGCAGCTACGAGTTGACAGCGGGATCAAACACGATCCAGTTGGCAAGCGATCTTGCGGCAGGCGTGTACATGTGTCAGTTTATGGGCACGGACGGCAGTATGCAGCATGTACGCATGGTACTGCAGCGATAATATATCCTCAACAAAAGAGCCGCACAAAACGTTGTGCGGCTCTTTTGCCTTTTAAAAAAGTTCTGTATATTATCCTTTGTAAGTAAGCCCCATGTTCCATAACAGGAACGACCATTTATCAGCTTGTTCCGCAATGATCATATCAGTTGGTTTACCTGCGCCGTGCCCCGCCTTGGTCTCAATACGGATGAGCGTTGGGGTGTTCGCAGTCTGTCCTTCCTGAAGAGCTGCCGCAAATTTGAATGAGTGTGCAGGCACTACCCTATCATCGTGGTCGCCGGTAGTGACCATGGTTGCAGGATATGCTTGCTTCTTAACATTATGTACAGGAGAATATTTGTACAAATATTCAAACATTTCCTTGCTATCCTCTGCAGTACCGTAGTCGTATGACCAACCGGCACCGGCGGTAAACTTGTTGTAACGCAGCATATCCAGTACACCCACTGCCGGGAAACACACTTTAAACAGATCGGGGCGCTGAGTCAGACAAGCACCGACCAGCAAACCACCATTAGACCCACCGGCAATAGCCAGATAATCCTTTGATGTATATTTCTCGCTGATCAAAAATTCTCCCGCACGAATGAAATCGCTGAAGACATTCTGTTTATTCATTTTAGTACCCGCGTCATGCCACCTATCTCCATATTCACCGCCGCCGCGCAAATTGGCAACCGCATAAACACCTCCGTTCTCCATGAACACAAGATTGCTGACACTAAAAGACGGAGTGAGGCTGACACTGAATCCACCGTATCCATAAAGCAATACCGGATTCTTGCCGTTTAGCTGCATTCCTTTTTTATAAGTAATGATCATAGGGATGCGTTCGCCATCTTCAGCATCATAGAATACCTGCTTGCTTTCATACAACGATGGATCGAACTTCACACCCGACACTTTATATACTTCAGACTTTCCTGTCTTGATGTTGTACTTGAAAATTGTAGGTGGATAGACGTAAGATGTGTAAGAATAATAGGTCTCTGTCTCATCCATTTTGCCCCCAAATCCACCTGCTGTTCCAAGCCCCGGCAATTTGATCTCTTTCTCACGTTTACCGTTCAGATCCACCTGATACACTTTCGACACAGCGTCCTCGATGTAAGACGCAAACAATTTTCGGCCACAACTCGAGATGCTCAGTGGAAACTTTCCTTCAGCTATGATCGTCTTCCAGTTTTCCTTTGCCGGATTTGATGCGTCAACTGTCACGAGGCGCTTATTAGGTGCCCCCTGATTGGTAAGAATGTACAATTTAGATCCATCATTATATACTACATCCTGCTCGAATTCAAATCCGGTAACCACTGGTATGATCGGAGATGCGGGCTTTGAGAGATCCTGCAGGTACAACTCGTTGCCATAAGTAGCATTGGCCGCCGAGATCACCAGGAAACGCTCATCCTCTGTCACGCCACCACCTATGTACCTGCGAGGTGTGGCATCTCCGCCAAAAATCAGTTTATCCTGACTCTGTGGCGTACCCAGTTTATGATAATACAGTTTGTGTATCTGTGTTTTTTCTGACAACTGACTACCCTTCGGCTTGTCATAGCTACTGTAATAGAAACCTTCATTTTTGTACCAGGACGTACCACTGAATTTTACATCCAGCAAAGTATCATCAACCTTTTTACCGGTCTTGGTTTCAATAACTACCACCTTGCGCCAGTCGGAACCGCCTTCGCTAATCTGAAATGCAGCAAGGCTTCCGTCCTTTGTAAAGCTGATACCCTGCATTGACGAAGTGCCATCTGCCGAAAACTTGTTGGGATCAAGAAATACCTCCGGCTTTCCGTTACCCTTTTGCCTGTACAAAATGCTCTGGTTCTGCAAACCGTCATTTTTATAGAAATAGGTGTATTCACCTTCTTTAAACGGTGCACTGTATTTCTCGTAGTTCCAAAGTTGCGTGAGTCGCTTTTTTATTGCATCACGGAATGGTATCTTAGAAAGATACTCATTGGTTACCTTGTTCTGGGCAATGACCCATTGTTTTGTTTCTTCCGACATGTCGTCTTCCAACCATCGATAAGGATCCTGAACCTTGGTTCCGAAATACTCATCTGTATGTGCGACTTTCTTTGTAGAGGGATACTGCCCCGTAAAAGCCGACTGTTGCGCTTGTGTCATCATGCCAGTCAATAATAGTGTGGTACAAATTGATGCGACCTTCATAATTCTGATTTTACATTTAAAAGAGGAGTCAAATTACGGGTTATTAAGGAATCAATGTTCGCCTCGGTATCGTTTAAGGCAATTTTACCCCCAAAGAGGGGATCACCTGTTGCTAAAATACTGCTCCGCACGAGAGTTCATATTTCCACCGGAAGATGTAGATGCACTGGTCCTGGAATACAGATACATTCGCCATGCTGAGTTCACCATTTCGCCCGGCACTGTGGAATGCAACAAGCGATAATCGCCTATCATTTGCCCGGGTTTGTAAAACAGGAACAGGGCATTTGCCAATTCCTTTTTGTTAGAGAACTGCGTAAGCGTATTGTACTGCCATATTTCATACGGCAACGCACCGGTCTCGTTGGTCACTGTCACAATATCGGTAGGTGCACCGTAGCGGAGGTAAATAAAACCTCGTTCAGTCTCGTATCCAACCGTGCCCTGCGCCGAGAACTTTTTGTTTACAGCCATTACTTTCTCAGAATACTCCTTCCATGCCTTGCCTGGATCTTTGGGATTGACTGACTGAAAGTAATTGTGCAGGTAATACCTCATGTACATTTCGTCAGGGTTCTTCAGGAAGTTGTTGATCGTACTTGTCTGCATCGGATCACTTAATGGCAACAGCATTTTCAGCATAGCCTTGATCTGTGCCAGATTATACTTCGTCAGGAAGGTTTTATCGAGATCCAGCACCGTGATCTTTTCCATTGCTGTGTCGGCCAGTACATCTTTGATAGCTTTTTTGGGTGTCTCTGACAGATCCGGATGCAGGTTCATACGTTGAAAAAAACGAACCTGAGAGCACAGCGTACGACCAGTGCGGTCCTCCAGCGACATGACTACATAGTAATTACCCGAAGTGAGCTTGCCCACCGGAAAAGTCCCCAGAACAAGCGGAACACGTGCAGATAACAGGGTGTCGGATAAAGCAGGTTCGGCAAGAAAAGCCTCATTTTTCTTTTTGGCCAGTCGCACCCGGTGCACCAACGGGTAAAGATCGTCCGGAACACTGCGCAGGTTATTCAGTTCAGCATAGTAATGGAGATTCCTCTTATTGTCTCCCAGAAAGTCGGCACACAAAGGAATGTGCTGTCGCCCGTTTCTCTCAAAAGGTGTTTTTGAATCGAGCGCAAAGAAGGTATCTAATAGTTGTACATCACTGTAGTACGGCGATCCATGTTGAATTACCACCTCAAAACTATCAACATAGTCGAAACGAGAAGTACTATCATTCACATCCGAAAGACGGAACATAAGATGTAACCTACCCTCAGCTATCCGCAGTCTTCTCGTATCAATTATAGTAAGTGTTTCCAGCTCTTCAGGCGTCGAGCGCGGGCTGGTCTGTGATATAAAATGATCTTCGTTTATAATACCCTTATCATCCCTCACTACAATATCAGTTCTGATCCTACCCGATATTTTGCCATCCTGCATTTTTGAAAAATGTACCGATCTGGGGTTCACTTGCCAGCTAACCTCCAGAAAGGGGCGGTAACTGACACCATTATCGGCCGAAGCATAGGTCACAGCCCTCGTGACAGTTGCGTCAAGCGCGGAAGATATATCCGGCAGGAAAACAGTTAAAGCACAAATCACCAAAAACCGATACATCAATACAATTCTTTGGCGCAAATTAATGAATATAGGACTGCCACACCCGATGAAACTGTTAATAAATGTGTGGGTATACGCTCTCAAAATCATAGCTTTGGATTCGCGAATAACAAATGAAAGGAAAACTACCTCTGATATTTGTGGCTTTCAGTGCATCATTCATCATAATGGTGCTTCTTTCCTTTTTCTCAATACAACGTTATTCAACATTTACAGATCATTCAGACAAGGTTACACAGAGCAACCTGGTTATCAAAATGCTCTATAAAACAGAGGTATATCTAAAAGATATCGACCGATGGGAAAGAGGATTCCTTCTGACCGGCGACACCAGCTACCTGCGTACATACAATAGTACGATTGACAGCCTGAACGGATCTTTGGACATCCTTAGCAGATTGGTTATTGACGATCCGTTGCAAACGAAAAACATCATTTTCCTCAGGAAAAACATAAACTCACGGTTACAGTTTTCTGCAAATAATATCCGTTCTGCCAGAAACGCACCAAAAATTGATCTGGGATCAGACTACCACGACGGCCGTAAGTACATGGTAGCATCAAATAGTATCATTTCCACTATGCACGACATAGAGGACAAATCATATGCAGAAAGATACAAGAAACAACAGATATATGAGGAGCTCACCGGAAACACACTCATCTCTCTTCTGTTCATCTTTTGCTTTATTACACTTATTCTTTTCCTTCTGTTGATGAAATTATTGAGGTCAGGAATGGTATTTCAGGAAGAATTACAGGGAAAACTTCTGGATCTGAAACGCTCGCATGATGAACTTCAGGACATTGCATATGCTATTTCGCACGACCTGCAGGAGCCGATCAGAAAAATTCAGGTTTTTGCTAATATGCTTGCCGTTAGGGGCGCATCGGCTGGAAATGAAAAAACAGTAAATACGCTCGAAAGGATCAACAGCTCGGCATCCAAAATGCAGGTACTGATCGCAAACCTCGTCAGCCTTACAAATTTGTCGCAAACTAATGAGAGCAGGACAAAGTGCGACCTGAATGAGATCCTGGCAGATGTGCAGAAAGACCTTTCAGGAGAGATCAATCGGAAAAAGGCGCTGATCTTCACTCAAAAACTACCTACGATCGAGGCGTATGAAAACCAAATGAGGATTCTGTTCCAGGCTCTTATAGACAACAGCCTGAAGTTTTCACGAAATGGTATCCCCCCGAAAATTTACGTCCGGTATGATATCGCTAAAGGAAGCAAACTGAAAGACATTAATGCCGCACAGGCCACACAGCAATTCAAACGCATATCAATAACTGATAATGGCATCGGATTCGACAACCAGCATATCGACAATATATTCAGGATATTCAGAAGACTTCACGGTGACCAGTCGCAATACGAAGGAAAGGGAATCGGATTGGCAATATGCCAACGAATCATGGCAAATCATGAAGGATATATAATAGGAGAAGGCGAACCGGATGAAGGGGCCACCTTTGAACTGTATTTCCCTCACCTACCGGGATAAACAAACAGGACGAAACTAACGCCGGTGCCCAACGCTGATAATAAGAAATACCACATTATGCACATCTGATTTTCGATACTGTTTCAACGAAAAGTCACGACCTGCATTGAAAATCAACCATATTATTAGTGCAACAGCCCCGGCATCGCTAAAATCAGCCCAACCCATAAACGCCGAATTAAATATTTAAATGCCTAATTATGATTCCGCGGCAAAATTTAATACACTGATTTACGTCTTTATGTATTACTTTTGTCGCCTGAAAAATTCTTAATAAAAACTTAATCTATGCAGGAATTTGGTAGAAAAAATCCGTCAGTAAATCTGTCTGACCTCGGATTAAATGTTGGAATTGCACACTGGAACCTCTCTCCGGAAGAACTCACAAAAAAAACACTCGAACTTGGTCAGGGAGTATTGAATGATACCGGCGCTTTATGCGTAAGCACGGGTAAATTCACCGGCCGCTCTCCGAAAGATAAATTTACTGTTAAGGACGCCATCACACAGGACAGTGTAGATTGGGGTGACGTAAATATTCCGTTCTCACCAGAGGCATTTGACAAACTCTACGATAAAGTTTGTGCGTACATGTCAGGTAAAGAAGTTTGGGTTCGTGATGCATATGCATGCGCCGACCCTACTTACCGCCTGAACATCCGTGTGATCAACGAAACTCCATGGGCAAACCTTTTCTGCAACGACCTGTTCCTGCGTCCTACGGAAGCTGAGATAGCATCGCAGAACCACGACTGGCTGATACTTCAGGCACCTGGCTTCCAGGCCGACCCTGCTACAGACGGTACCCGTCAGGGAAACTTCACGATTGTAAACTTCACACGCCGCATCATTCTTATCGGTGGCTCAGGCTACACCGGCGAAATGAAAAAAGGCATCTTCGGTGTGCTCAATTTCCTGCTGCCACACAATCATAAAGTACTGAGCATGCACTGCTCTGCTAACGAAGGTAAAAATGGCGATGTTGCTCTTTTCTTCGGCCTTAGCGGCACAGGTAAGACTACACTCAGCGCCGATCCTGAGCGTGCACTGATCGGAGATGACGAGCATGGTTGGTCAGAAGAGTCAGTGTTCAACTTCGAGGGTGGTTGTTACGCAAAATGTATCGACCTCAGCGAAGAAAAAGAACCACAGATCTTCCGTGCCATCAAGCCGGGCGCATTGCTGGAAAATATCAAATTCTTTGAAGGCACCAACACCGTTGACTATGCCGATGCAAGCATCACAGAAAACACACGTGCTGCCTACCCTATCGACCACATTGACAACGCCAAGAATCCTTCATACGGTGGCCAGCCCAAAAACATCTTCTTCCTTACGTGCGATGCGTTCGGAATATTACCTCCTATATCAAAGCTGACAAAGGCGCAGGCAATGTACCACTTCATCAGCGGATACACAGCAAAAGTTGCCGGTACCGAAGTTGGTGTTACTGAACCTCAAACAACCTTCTCGGCTTGTTTCGGTCGTGTATTCCTGCCACTGCACCCTGCTAAGTACGCCGAATTACTCGGCGCTAAACTTGAGCAGCACACAGATGTGAACGTATGGTTGGTGAACACCGGCTGGAGCGGAGGGGCTTATGGTACAGGTAGCCGTATGAAACTGCGCTACACACGTGCTATGATAACTGCCGCAATGAACGGTCAGCTGGACAACGTTAGCTTCGATGCACATTCTGTATTCGGTGTTCTGATGCCTTCTGCAGTCCCTGATGTACCAACAGAGATATTGAATCCACGTAACACATGGGCAGATAAGGAAGCATACGACAAGAAAGCAAATGAACTTGCGAAACTGTTTGTAAACAACTTTGCGAAATACGCAGACAAAGCAAACGATGAGATCCGTTCAGCAGCACCAAAAGTGCTTGAGAGCGCATAAATTGCAGCATATAACATTCAAGGTAAAAGAGGGGCATGATATGTCCCTCTTTTTTTTGCACATGACACCAACAAATTGCAGGCAAAAGGAAAGGATTTTAGGACAGTGCCGCCTTTTAATTTAATTTCGCCACTTTCCAATGTTAAGTTTATATTAAGTCCACGTTACCAACAAGGAAATAGGGAAATAGGGATATAGCTTTGCAACATTAATAATCGGATCAACGTTTCTCATATGTCATTTAGTTCCATAATCAAGATCTTCCTTCCTAAAGACAAAGTATTTTTCAGCCTGTTTGAGGAAGTAGCCACCACGCTCGTTCAAATGGGCGACACTTTCAAAAACGCCTTGAATGAAAAAGACCTCGTCAAGCGCGATGCTCTTCTAAAGAGCCTTGAAGAACTGGAGCATAAAAATGACGAAACAACACATCGCATATTCATTGAGCTGGGAAGTAATTTTATCACTCCCCTTGACCGCGAAGACATTCACTACCTGGCCACCTCACTCGATGACATCGCCGATTATATATGGGGTGCAGCAAAAAGGGTTGTCAACTATCAGATAGATGACCAGCACAACACACTGGAAGCGTATGCAGAGATCATTTGTAAAGCGATAAAAGCGATAAATACCGCTATCCACGCACTCCGCGACATGAAAGACCTGAGAGCTATCACCGCGGCATGTGTTACTGTCAACAGCCTCGAGAATGCCGCAGACGACCTTCTTGACACAACTATGATGCGCCTTTTCTCTTCAAATATCAGCGCTGTAGAACTGATCAAACAGAAAGACATTTTCCAAATGCTCGAGGTGGTGACGGACAAATGCGAAGATGCCGCCAACGTAGTAGAATCAATTATCATTAAATACGCTTAATACCTGCCAGGACATGTCGGCCTTACTTCTCGTTATTCTATTCCTGGCGTTATTGTTTGATTATATCAACGGTTTTCACGACGCCGCCAACTCCATTGCAACGGTGGTTTCGACCAAGGTACTTACACCTTTCCAGGCGGTAATGTGGGCAGCTTTATTCAACTTCGTAGCATTCTTCATTTTCAAAGATCACGGGGTAGCCAAAACCGTGGCCAAAACTGTTCATGAAGAGTACATAACACTTCCTGTAATATTTTCAGGCCTGGTTGCTGCTATATCGTGGAACCTGCTGACATGGTGGTTCGGTATACCCTCCAGCTCATCACACACACTTATCGGCGGTTTTGCAGGAGCCGCGATTGCCCATGGCGGTTTGGGAGCCATCAGCTCAGAACCTATCTTAAAGACAGTAAGTTTTATCGTACTGGCACCTTTGGTGGGTATGATAATGGCATTTATCATATCTCTTTGGTTTATATATTCATTCAAAAAAGGGTTAGCACCAAAGCTCCTTTCAATATCCATTCTGATCCTGGTAATGTTATTTCTTCACCACAACGTAGAAACAGACCCATCAAAACTAAAAAACTACCATGAGAGTTATATTGCAAATGTCCTGTTAGAGAGCAAAAATCTTAAATGGATCCTTCTTGGCTTGATAATGGCGGTAATGGCAATTTTCACAATGATCCTCGGTTCATTAAACACAGCCAGAGCCACTTTATATCTAAAAAGGTTCCAACTTGTATCTTCCGCAATTTTCAGTGTTGGCCATGGTGGCAACGATGCCCAGAAGGTAATGGGGATCATCACAGCTGCACTGATGTGTGAGGGAAATATTACTTCTCACGACCAGATGCCGACGTGGGTACCACTCGCATGTTATTCGGCAATTGCACTCGGAACAATGAGCGGTGGTTGGAAGATCATAAAGACCATGGGTACACGTATTACCAAAGTAACGCCTTTTGAAGGAGTTGCAGCAGAAACTGCAGGTGCCATAACACTGTTTCTAACCGAAAACCTGAAGATCCCTGTGAGTACCACTCACACTATCACAGGTTCTATCATTGGCGTTGGTGCCACAAAACGCCTTTCAGCGGTTCGTTGGGGTGTCACTATCAACCTACTATGGGCTTGGATTCTCACTATCCCCGTCAGCGCTGCCCTAGCAGGAATATGCTACTGGATAGTAACTATTTTTATCAAGTAATATCCATTTTTCATGTACGAAAGCCCGATACACATCGGGCTTTTTTTTGTCGAATAAATCTATGTATATCTGCTAACAATCCGACGATAAAATGCGCCTTATAAAAAGAGGAAACTTGTACCAACCAAATTGCGGCAAGTATATGTCTGACAGTATGGTACACATGATAATAGTTCGCCAAACAATTAACTAACAGTTAATAAGTGAATATCCTCTGAAGAAAAAATTCGATGCAAATAATAGATTTGGAGTGATTTATCGGTATTTTTAAAGCTAGCTTACATAACAAGTACAAACGACGGAATAGTAATGAAAAAATTAGCTACTAAATTCATCTTCTTTCTCGCATTTGTGATGTTCACACAACACAATTCGGCTGTCGCACAGATGGTTGGTGATCAGATCTTTTTGAAAGGGAAATGGGTGCAGGTGGGGGTTGCGCCAAATGGTTCGTTGGGATCAACACGCCTCCCTCCGGCAGGTATGTACAACTGTAACTCTCCTACATTCAATTTCTGGGATCCGGGACTGGGTGCATTCACGGGTGCATCCAACCAACGCCTCATGATGGTTTATGACGCGGGGCTTGACGGATTTACTGTGGGTACTCCCGCGTTTTTCGGTGACTATTCAATGCCGGGTACCCCATACGAAGGATGGGGCATCCAAATAGCCGGAGCCCACAGCGAAGCACAGGCACAATACTACCTCGCATCAGGCGCAACAGGGTTTGCCGGTGGCGCCGGTCTTACCGGAACCAATACCGCGTACATCAATCCGTCCGGCAAAACAATTGGTGTTTGGTCGGGTACAGCAGGTGCCGGCGGTCCGCTTTCTATTGTACAAACGACAACACTTGACACTAATGCAAAGTGGGTAAACATGAACGTTAAGTTCAGGAACACCGGCGCAACGACGCTTACCGGAGTTTACTACGTGCGCGAAACCGACCCTGACAACGACGTGATGGCTGGTGGACCCTTCACAACGGTCAACACTATAAATTACCAGAACGACTATTATCACCGTGTGATGGTTACCGGCACAGGTACCTTTTACACGTCACAAACACTTTCTCTTGCCACAAAGGATTGTCGCGCTAAATGCTTCATCCACTCCGGTTGGCCAAGCTCCACCGCAACCAACCTCGCAACCCTTTGGTCTTCTGGTGCAGGTGGATACACATTCAGCGGAACAATTACTTCGGACGTGGCAATTGGACTCCTTTTCAATCTGGGAAACATTGCAGCAGGCGACAGCACTGAGATCAACTACACGTACATCTTTAATGGTTTGACAGGTATTGACAGTGCGGTTGCCAATCCGCAATTGGTGGTGAACGGCATCGCACGAGACACAACAGACACGGTTACTTCCTGCTCATTCACCGGCAGTTCACTCGCTTGTAGCATCATCAACGGATCTACGGCCGACTGGACTGGTAGTACCTGGACATGGGCACCGTCTACCTACCTTGCCGCAACAACAGGGTTAACAAATACTATCTCTGTAAGCTCGATCACTGCTCCTATCACCTACACAATTACCGGAACCACTGCAATTTCGGGTTGCTCAGGTAAAACATTCCTCCTTACGGTGATGCCTCCGGGTGCGACCCCTCCTCCAACAACTACTACTCCATTGTCCTATTGTTTGGGGTCAACAGCCCCGCCGTTGACTGCTTCGGGAATCGGAACGATATACTGGTGGACAACACCGACAGGAGGCGTGGGCAGCACTACCGCACCAACACCATCAACAGCTACGGTGGGTACCACCACCTGGTATGTGTCGCAGGTTGTTGCAGGTTGTCCGAGTACCCGAATACCGGTCAACGTCACAATATTCTCTCTCTCAACACCCATTACCGGCAGCAACTTTGTGTGTACCGGTTTCACTACCACTTTGGCTAACGCTACAACAGGAGGTGTCTGGACAAGTAGTAATCCAACTATCGCTACTGTAGGTACATCGTCCGGAATCGTAACGGGGATGTCACCCGGGACCGCAACTATATCCTATTCTGTTTTGGGTTGCCTTGCGCTTACTACAGTTACCGTCACAACTACGCCCGCAGCTATTACTGGCTTATCAACGGTATGTATCGGCACTACCATAACGCTCGGCAACTCCGTTCCGGGTGGATCATGGTCTTGCGCTTGCCCCACTATAGCAAGTATTGGCTCATCTACCGGCGTTGTCACCGGCATAGCCGTTGGTACATGCGTTATGACGTACGATATGGGCGGTGGCTGTTTTGTAACAAAGACTATTACAGTCAATCCATTCCCTGCTGCAATTAGCGGATCGGGGTCAGTATGTGTCGGCGCAACAACAGCACTATCAAGCACCACACCTGGCGGTATCTGGAGTAGTACCGGTGTAACTATTGCTACAGTAGCACCACTGACGGGAGTAGTAACAGGAGTAAACCCCGGGACTGTTACTATTAGATACACGGTTGGTGGTTGTGCCGCGACCTTTGTAGTTACAGTTGTTACAGCTGCGGCTCCGATAGTTGGACCGACAACTGTTTGTGCCGGTTCCACAATTACATTAACAAACCCATCTGCTGGAGGAACATGGTCGATGGCCTGCCCAACGATCGCTACCGTCAATCCTACTACAGGTGTTGTTACCGGCGTCACTTCCGGTACCTGTACTGTAACATACTCTTTGAGTGCAGGTTGTACTACGAACCGTGTCATTACAGTAACAGCCACTCCATCCGCAATAGGCAGCAACATTCCTTTATGTGTGGGTCAAACCAACACATTGACACATAGTACCGCTGGTGGTACCTGGAGTATGGCCTGCCCAACAGTTGCAACCGTTGGCATATCAACCGGTCTCGTTACCGCTGTGGGTGCCGGTACCTGTACCGTTACTTATACGCTTCCTTCGGGTTGTATCGCTACTGCGGTTGTCACCGTGAACGGTGCACCGGGTGCTATCACAGGTACGCTTGCTCTTTGTCAGGGTGCATCTGCTACGCTCAGTAGCTCTACCCCATCAGGCACCTGGACGTCAGGTTCAGGTACAGTAGCTTCTATTGATCTTTCAACAGGGTCCTGGACCGCGCTTACAGGTGGTACTTCTACAATTACTTACACTGCGCCAACAGGCTGTATCACTACTGCCGACGTAACTGTGAACCTGGCACCGGCTGCCATCACAGGTCCATCTGCTGTTTGCCTGGGTCAGACCATCACTCTTGCAAGTGCCACTGCAGCAGGAGCATGGAGCAGTTCAGACCCGACAGTTGCTACTGTTTCCGGTATGGGTGATGTGTTCGGTGTAGCCGTTGGCACAGCCGATATCACATACGCACTGGCATCAGGTTGTTTTGTCACAAAGACCGTTACCGTTAATGCCGGACCTGCTGCGATCACAGGATCTCCTCTGGGTATCTGCGTGGGCGCATCAACCTTCCTGTCCTGCACTACCCCTGGTGGTACGTGGACGAGCTCGGCTCCTACGGTAGCCTCTATCCTGAGCCCGGGTATGATAGGCGGTGTTTCGGTAGGCACAGCAACCATCAGCTACACCATAGGCGCCACAGGTTGTGCGTCTACAATAGTGGTTACTGTAAATACCCTGCCTGGTGCAATAGGCGGCACACTGAATGTGTGTGCAGGCCAGACAAGCACATTAACGAACTCAAGCGTCGGCGGCAGCTGGTCAAGCACGATACCACTGGTGGGAACCATAGACCCAACCACGGGTGTGTTCGGCGGTGTGGCAGCAGGCACAACGACAGTAACTTATTCATTAGGCACAGGATGTACGGTAACAGCGATCGCTACGGTGAACACTACGCCTACCATCACCGGTGGCAGCACTAACATCTGCGCGGGCACTACCACCACATTCACTGGTTCACCGACAGGTGGCACGTGGGCCAGTGGCACGACCACAGTAGCGACAATAGGTGTGGGTACAGGCCTTGCAACAGGTGTTGCACCAGGCGGTACTACAACGATCACTTATACCTTAACAAGCGGTTGCCGCAACACAACAGTACTTACGGTTACACCTCTTCCGTCAGTGATCACGGGTACAACGAGCCTGTGTGTGGGTCAGACAACGACACTGAGCAGCGCTACGGCCAGCGGTACCTGGAGCAGCAGTAACCCTGCAGTAGGTACTATATCAACAGGTGGTGTTGTTACGGGTCTCGGCGCAGGCACAACAACGATCACCTACGCGGTATCAGGATGTTCCCGCACAACAGTAGTATTGGTGAACGGCCTGCCTACGAGCATAACACCTGCAGGCGCACAAGTATGCGAGGGCAGCACGATCAGCATGACGGGTGCACCATCAGGCGGTACCTGGAGTTCATCATGCACGGGCATCGGCTCAATAGCTACCGGCTCAGGCACCTACACAGGTATCAGCGCAGGTACGTGTACGGTAACTTATACATTATCAACAGGCTGTTCGCTGGTGTCCTCACCGATCACAGTGAACCCGCTTCCGGGTGCCATCACGGGCGTACTCTCTGTATGTATAGGACAGACCACTACTGTAAGCTGCACTCCGGCAACAGGTACATGGTCTATCTCTGCAGGAACCGCAACAGCAACAATTGGTAGCACAACAGGTGTTATCACCGGTACAGGTAGTACCAGCGGCACAGCAACAATTACTTACACATTACCAACCGG
>JAEUVY010000105.1 GCA_016786565.1 Flavipsychrobacter sp. | reverse complement strand
GAGCAACGTGTTTAGGCAATGTGTAGATGATGTGTTCGCCGCTGCGCATCACCCATTTCTTTTCGAAGTCGTCGTTGGTATTCCCTTCCAGCACAGCTAATGCCTGGGCTACGTGTTCGTCATGTTTGTTCAGCAGATCTTCAACACTTGTTGGTGGCAACAGCTTATAGTCGAACTTTGTAAAATCCAGCTCGTCCGTCATCATGATCATGGTTACCCAGCTTGTGATCTCAGCTACGTGCATAGCCAGTTTGCCCAATGGTGTAGATTTTGCATGAGGGGTCCATTCATTTTTGTCTACAGGCACTCTTTCCAGCATCTTTCTCGTTGCGGCTGCTTCCTGTTTCAATTCGTCTATCAATAGCTGATTTAGTAACATGGTTCGTCTTATTTTTGTGAACATCGCAAATCTCTATAAATTTCCCGCAAACTGTGCTGCCATGAGAATCGTTAACATTTTGTTTGTTTCTTTACTTTTTCTTTTTGTTAATCCCGCTGCCTATTCCCAGTCGGCGCGCACCGTGGCGGTTGGCTTCTACAACTGCGAAAATTTATTCGATACGATTGACGACCCGGCCAAAGACGACGAGGAGTTTACACCCGACGGAAAATACAAGTACACCGACAGGATCTATCAGCAAAAGCTGAAGAATATTTCGTCCGTGCTGGCCGCCATGCGCCTGGCTGTGGCAGGTTTGGCCGAGGTGGAGAACAGTACAGTGCTAAAAGATCTTACCGCACAGCAGTCCATTGCGGCAAAGGGCTATCGTTACGTTATTCACAATGGCCCCGATCCTCGCGGCATCAATGTAGCCCTCATTTATGATCCCGCCTCGTTCAGGGTGCTGAAAAGTGAGCCGATCAAAGTTGACATATCCTCTACCTCAGGCAAGGCCGTGACGCGCGATGTGCTTCATGTTCACGGTATCCTGGTAAAAGACACTGTTGATATTTTTGTGAATCACTGGCCATCCCGCCGTGGCGGAACTGACGAAAGCAACAACAAACGCAGCATTGCCGCTCAGGTGAATCGCGATGCGGCTATGAAGGTGATGAAGAAAAACAAGAACGCGCACATCATCATCATGGGCGACCTCAACGACAATCCCGCCGATCCCAGTATCACTAATATCCTCGGTGCCGTTGCTGATAAGAAGTCCTCAGGTAGTTATCTCTACAATCCGTTCGCATCCATACATGCGTCAGGAAGCGGCACCGAAGTGTACCGAAAGCAATGGAATCTGTTCGACCAGATCATTATTTCCTCATCGTTGCTTACAGACAAGACACTTACCTACAACAAGGCAGAGATTTTCAAGCCATCGTTCATCATAGATACCTACAAGGGGCACGAAGGTGAGCCGCACCGGTCGTTCAAAGGTCCCCGTTGGATAAACGGATACAGCGACCACTTCCCGGTGGTTACCTATTTCACTACTTCTTCCCGTTGATGGAAGGTTACATGCGCTCTATGATCACCGCATAGCCCTGACCCAGACCTATGCACATAGTAGCGAGTGCATATCTTTTCCCGGTCTTTTTCAGTTGCAGTGCCGCTGTATGAACGATCCTTGTGCCCGACATGCCCAGCGGGTGTCCCAGGGCTATCGCGCCGCCGTTAGGGTTCACACGCGCATCATCGTCTGCCAGTCCCAGCTGCCTGGTGCAGGCAAGGCTTTGTGCGGCAAATGCTTCGTTCAGTTCTATCACGTCCATATCATCCAGCTTCAGCCCTGCTTTTGCAAGCGCTTTATTGGTAGCGCCCACCGGACCAATACCCATGATGCGTGGTTCCACACCCACCACTGCCGAACTGACTATACGCGCCAGTGGGGTAGCGTTGTGGCGTTTCAAACCCTCGTCCGATAACATGTATACAGCCGCCGCACCATCGTTCAGGCCCGATGCGTTACCCGCCGTCACAGTTCCTGTTTTTGAGAATGACGGTTTCAGTTGCGCCAGCTTTTCAAGTGTTGTACTTGGTTTTATGAACTCATCTTTGTCCACAACCACAGGGTCGCCCTTTTTCTGAGCAATGTGTACCGGTGCTATTTCTTCCGTAAATCGGCCTGCTTTCTGTGCCTCACTCGCTTTCATCTGAGAGCGGTAGGCAAACAGGTCCTGATCTTCCCTGCTGATGTTATACATCTCAGCCAGATTCTCGGCGGTTACACCCATAGGGTCTGTACCATACAGTGCATGCATCTTTGGGTTCACAAATCGCCAGCCGAAACTGCTGTCATACATCTGCGCGTCGCCGCCAAATTGGGTAGAGGTCTTCGAGATCACCCACGGACTGCGTGTCATGTGTTCCATGCCACCCGCCATAAATACATCTCCATCCCCGGCCTTGATTGCGCGTGTAGCTGCTATCACTGCCGACATACCCGATGCGCACAATCTGTTCACTGTTTCACCCGGTACACTCCACGGAAGGCCAGCCAGAAGCAGCGCCATACGTGCCACGTTTCGGTTGTCCTCGCCCGCCTGATTGTGGCAGCCGAGTATCACATCGTCTATTGCCTCGGCGGGTATATTAGGGTTGCGGGCTGCCAGTTCTTTCAGAACCAGTGCAGCCATGTCATCTGCCCTCACGCCCGATAAAGCGCCGCGAATGTTACCGATCGGTGTGCGTATGCCGTCAACTATATATGCTTCTCTCATTGTGGTTGTTGTTTGATTTTGCGCGCGTAAAGGTAAGCGGTTTGCAGAAATACTGCATTTGTGTGTTACCGGTACGTACCGAAACAAAGTGCTGCGGTAAGCAGTTTTAAACCGTACGTATCTATTTCCCCTTGATCAACACCTTTCCTCCGGTACTTCTGTTTCCCCAATTGGCAAATACCAGGTTTTCCCCCTCTTTATCCAGACAAAGCATGGGCGGCATGTCGGGATAGTGTTTCGATGTGAATATTCCCCTGATTGACATTCCTGAATTGAAATGCAGTACAATCATTTCGCCGTCTTTTCGGGTGTACTGTTCTATAGTTTTTTTTATTTCATTCGTTCTTGGGTTCCGTCGGTAATAGCTGATATCAATGTGATCGTTGGTATTATCTCTTGCCCATGTTCCATTTTGAAATATGCCTTCTGTTTTTCCCGTTTTCACTGACATGCGGATTAGTTCGCGGGTCACTATTTTCAGAGTGAATGTGTTATCTTTCAGCGTGATACTCTCAAATAATGTATCTGAAACACCGTCATCACCCGCAGCGTTAAAGTATTCACCTGAGAAGCTTTTCTGCCCATGTACCTGAACTGAAACAAAGGTTAACATTAGAATTATGATCTTCTTCATGTCAGTTGGTTTTTTGTTGAGAGTGTTGAAAGAATTCCTGTCTTCTGCTCCTGCTCCTGCCGTCTGCCCGTGCTCTCTAAAGTCTGCTCCTGCCTTCTGAAAACTACCCCTCCAGGTGGAAGGACAAAACTATCATACGGGTACTCAGCCTGTCTATAGCGTTGGTCAGTTGCAGGCCTGCATCCCTATAGAGTTGGTTGCCCAAGCCCTGACTGATCTTGATCTCAGGCGAGAAAATGAAGTTGGGGTTGAAGAATTGAAAGCCCACCCCAAACTCAAGTCCGTAATCTACCGGTGCTATTTTCAGAAATTCGTTAGGCCTTTTGGAGCGCGAGTTGGCAGCAAGGTCATAGTCGAATTTTCCTCCCAGCAATGCGTAGAACCTGAAGTTCTTGATTCGGTCACTCTTGAACTTCAACTGAAAGGGAAGGTGCATGTATATCGACTCAACGGCTCGTTCAGACACACTGTCTGACGGCGGCCCGTATTGGAAATTCAGTCGTTTCTCGCAAAAGGCGAGCGATGGTACAAATCTGAAGTCCACAAAGCGGCTCAGGCGCAGACTTCCCATCAGACCAAGGTTGAAACCCGGCGACCAAAGCGGCTGAATGCGTTTAAAACTATCAGTTTGCGCGAAGGAAGAAGTATAGTTGATCCTGTGAACCGAGTAGTTGGCGCCAAACGTGATACCGAAATAGTACAATTTATCGTCATGATCAGGCATGTTCAGCAACGGACGCTGTGCCCGGCCACTCATCGGGATCATTAAAACCAGCAAAAAGACCGCTATCCGGATCGGGTGCATGAACGTGTTTCTTCTATAACGCAAAGCACGAAGATACAGTATGTTGCCCGTTTCTCACATCGGCGCTTCTTGTCATGCGTCTCCCGGCATTTCGCACTACGTGCAGTAGTTTCATAAAATGATATCTAAGTGTGGGAAATATCATTTTCTGGGCTATCTTTGAGTGAATAATACTATATTTCGAAAAAATAAATTTCAAATAGAAAATGCAGATCCGTAACATACTGCTTACCGCGTTGCTCACTGTTGCCCTCTTCTCGGCTATTTCATATACTGCATGCAAAAAGGACGCTTGCGAAAATGTGATCTGCCTGAATCTTGGTGCCTGCGTTGGCGGTGAATGTGTATGTCCTACAGGCTTTGAGGGTAGCCGTTGCGAGAAACTCAGCCGCGACCGCTTCATCAAAACCTACAACGGCTACGATACCTGCAACTACACAACACTCGATTCCACCCGCATTGATGTGTATCCCATCTACTTCAGGGCCTTGCAGAACGATCCCCGCAGTATGATGATGAAAAACATCCTTAACGACATGGCTGATAGCGCACTTTGCACCATGCAGGGTACTGATACTTTTTCTTTCCAGGGTAGTAACAATACCCTTACCTACGTAGGTGGTGGCAAAATGAGGAATGACTCCTTGTGGCTCGTATACCGCGTTGAGCGCGATACCACCGGCTACGTATGCACTTTCTTTGGCCAGGGCCTCAGATGATTTTCGTCAGGAATAATTTTTGACTATCGTTTCATTGTCCTTGCGTGAGGATGTTGTTGTATTTTTGCGGCATAAAATTCAAATACAATGTATCCAGAACAATTAGTGGCTCCGATGAAAGCCGAGCTGACGAGTCAGGGTTTTACCGAATTGATATCTTCGGCCGATGTAGATAATAGCCTGAGTAAAGAAGGCACCACATTGCTGATGATCAACAGCGTTTGCGGTTGCTCTGCAGGTACAGCAAGGCCTGGTGTCCTTATGGCAGTTAAGAACGCTGCTAAAGTACCCGATCGTCTTACTACAAGTTTTGCCGGTGTTGACACAGAGGCTGTAAAGCATGCACGTGCCAACTACCTGCTTCCTTATCCGCCATCTTCACCTGCCATCGCTTTGCTCAAGGACGGTAAGCTGGTACACATGATCGAGCGTCACAACATCGAGGGTCGTTCCGCACAAATGATCGCAGCCAACCTCATTCAGGCGTTCGATACGTATTGCGGCTAATTTCATAGATAAAAACAATTTTTTTTTTAGGGCGGGACAAAATCCCGCCTTTTTTCTTTTGAGAGCATGAACAGGAACAGTTAACTTAGCGGCGCAAAAACAAAAATATGACACCACAGAAGATAACCATGGGTGCCAATGGGCAACTGAATGTTCCGGATAATCCGATTGTTCCATTTATTGAAGGCGACGGCATCGGTCCCGATGTGTGGAGTGCCAGCAAAAAAGTGCTCGATGCGGCCGTTGCGCATGCTTACGGCGGCAAGCGCAAAATAGAATGGATGGAGATCCTCGCTGGTGAAAAGGCGTTTAATACCACAGGAGAGTGGTTGCCTGCAGCTACGCTCGACGCTGCCCGCGAATACCTTATTTCTATCAAAGGGCCACTCACTACGCCGGTTGGTGGTGGCATACGTTCCCTCAACGTTGCTATGCGTCAGGAACTGGACCTTTATGTTTGTCTTCGTCCCGTAAAGTGGTACACCGGTGTTCCCTCTCCGGTTGTCCACCCCGAAAAGGTGAACATGACCATCTTCCGCGAGAATACTGAAGATATATATGCCGGTATCGAGTTTGCTGCCGGTACACCTGAAGTAAATAAACTGATGACCTTCCTGAAAGAGGAAATGGGCGTGGGCAAAAAGATCCGCTTCCCCGAATCTTCTGCGCTGGGTATCAAGCCGGTTTCAAAAGAAGGTTCAGAGCGTTTGGTGCGTGCTGCTATCAAGTATGCGTTAGACAATAAAATGCCATCTGTTACTATTGTTCACAAAGGCAACATCATGAAGTTCACCGAAGGTGGCTTCAAAGTATGGGGATATGAACTCGCCGAGCGCGAGTTTGGAGATCAGGTGTACACCTGGGGCCAGTGGGAGAACGCTAAGAAAACACAAGGCGAAGATGCTGCCAACGCGCAGATGAAGAATGAGCAGGCCGCAGGCAAACTCATCGTTAAAGATGTCATCGCCGACAACTTCCTTCAGCAGATACTCCTCGCTCCGCAAGACTATTCGGTAGTGGCAACACTTAACCTGAATGGTGATTACATTTCCGATGCAGCAGCCGCTGCGGTTGGTGGTATAGGTATCTCTCCCGGTGCCAATATCAACTACAAAACCGGTCATGCCGTGTTTGAGGCAACACATGGCACTGCGCCACGTTTCGCCAATACTAATACCATGAATCCATCTTCACTGTTGCTCAGTGGTGTTATGATGCTGGAATACATGGGCTGGACAGAAGCTGCAAAACTCATTGAAGATTCGCTTTCTGCTACCATCATGCAGAAACGTGTTACCATAGACTTCTACAACCTGATGACCGACGCTACATTGCTGAAAACCAGCGAGTTTGCCGACGAGATCATCAGGAATGGTGGTATGTCCAATTAGTTATTTTCTTAATTAAACGTTAATTATATGTGGGTATTATTTTTTATAAAAATAATACCCACAACTATTTATAGCAGTATATTAGTATCGTATTAACAAGTACATTTGTATAAGTACATAATTAACTGCGGTAAATATGGCCATTAATCTAGCGTCTTACATTGATCACACCATGCTGAAGCCTGGTGCTACAGCGTCCGACATAGATAAATTGTGCGTAGAGGCCTCAATGGCAGGGTTCGCTGCGGTATGTGTCCCTCAGCGTTTTGTACCGGGTGCCCGTAAGTTGCTCGATAACTCGCGTGTGAAGGTGGCAACCGTTATTGCCTTCCCCTACGGCTACGAGGAGATCGAAGAAAAAGTCGCTCAGATAAGGGAAGCTATTGCCATGGGGGCCGATGAACTGGATATGGTCATAGATCTGCGTGCCCTCAAAACCGGAAATTGGCTGCACTTGAGAAAAGAGATTGAAGCCTGTCTCGATCCTGTTTTTAAGGCCGGAAAGGTGATCAAACTTATTGTAGAAAGTGGCCTCCTCACCGACACCGAATTAGTGGCTTGTTGCGAGCTCTACAGCAAATACAACATAGACTACATGAAAACGTCTACCGGATTTGCTACCACAGGCGCCACAGTGCACGCTGTCAAGCTTATGAGGGCCAATCTGCCCCCACGGATCGGTATCAAGGCTGCAGGCGGCATCAGAACCTACGCCTTTGCCAAAGAGCTGATCAATGCCGGAGCTACACGACTGGGTACATCGGCAAGTCTCCAGATCATGAAGGAGTTCAGGTTAGCCAATCCATAGTGCCTCGCCTCCGATAACAACTCTTTGTGAGTGTATGTTGAGGGCATTGGCTAATTTTGCACCATTCTTACATGGTCGCTTTCTCGTTTCGCCATTTTGTTTTCAGTTTATTGCTGCTTTCGTTGTCCGGAGGCCCATTGCTTGCACAGGATGATGAACCGGGCGATGTGGTGATACGTGCCGATGCAAGACTGGCCGTATTGGTCCGCAAGACCCATGTGTATGTGAGGCCCACACTGCCCGAGCCAACACCGCCCAAGCCCATAGAAGTGGCACCCAAACCGGTAATTAAGGACAGTTATGTTGGTACATCAGGCCTTGTGCACCACGATATAAAAACGGTGTACACCGGAAAAGGCTTCAGGGTACAGATATACAATGGCCCCAGCCGCGAGAAAGCTATTGCTGCAAAGACAGAATTTATGCGTCGTTTTCCCGGCGTGCGCACCTACCTTATCTATGTTGCGCCCGGTTTCAGGGTCAAAATAGGAGATTTCCGTAGCCGTGGCGATGCAGAGGGAATGTTGCGTGAAGCAAATTCCATGTTCACACCCAGCATGATAGTGCCGGATATGGTTACCATAAGTACATATTGATCGGTTCCCGCCTTAAGGTTTAATGTAGAGTTTGCTCTTAAGCAGCCCCCATTTGTGCAGGCGGTGCGTGAGCGATACCCTCAATACCCCGCGTCCGTACTTCATACTGCGCGAGAAGTTGATGCTCGATGCTTCTTCAAAGTACTTGGTAGGGCACGTCACCTCAGCTATCTCAAATCCGTTCATGAATATCTGAGAGATCATCTCATTGTCAAAGACAAAGTCGTCGCTGGTGTGCGTAAAGTTGATAGATCTGATGACATCGGCACTGAATGCGCGATAGCCGGTATGGTATTCGCTCAGTTTCTGGCCAAGCATAATGTTTTCAAACAAGGTCAGGCAACGGTTGAAAATGTATTTGTACATCGGCATACCGCCACGCAACGCACCTTTACCCAGTATCCTTGATGCAAGCACCACCGGATAAACGTCCATAGCGATGATAGAAGACATGGCGTGGATGAGTTTCGGAGTGTACTGATAGTCAGGGTGCAGCATGATTACAATATCAGCTCCCAGTTCCAGGGCTTTCTTGTAGCAGCTTTTCTGGTTACCGCCATAACCTTTGTTCACTTCATGCTTGATGATGTGCTTGATACCCAGCCTGCGACCTTCGCCAACTGTGTCGTCGCGACTGTTGTCATCAACCAGTACCACGTCATCCACAATATCAAATGGGATCTCCTTGTAGGTGCGTTCAAGGGTGAGGGCCGCATTGTAGGCGGGCAATACGATCACTATTTTTTTACCATTAAGCATATCAGTCGGCAAAAATAATATTTATCCTGAAAAAACACCCGCATATATTATATGCGGGTGCTCGTTATTTTAACGTTGTTTTTTGGTCTTTACTGGGTCACGTTAAGCTTACCATATTTCACCACATTTTTGTCCGGTCCGGTCACCGTATAGAGGTATATGCCCGCGGCCAATCCCGAAACATCTACCTTTCCGGTACCCTTCACCATGGTTTGCGAGATCGTTTGTCCGCTGATGCTCAGCACTTTATACGTGTATTCACCATTTTCAGGAACAGTCACGTAAACCGATCCTTTTGCAGGGTTAGGAAACACCTGAACCTGCTCGCCTCCACGAACTGCATTTACTGACACCGGTGGGGGAGGGTTGGGAGTGCTGGTCATAGACAGATCATCAACATACAAAGTGCTGCTGTCCAGTACATCGCCGGTTCCGCCACTGCTGATGAAAAGTATGCGCAATGTATGTACCGGAAAGTCACTTGTAGTATAGTCAAGTGTCGCCGTGATCTGGTAGAATGTGTCAGATGGAGTAATATTAACAAAACCGGAGCCCACCATAGAGTCTACCGACCATACGTTAGCGTAGGCTTGCACAACAAGGGCACCTTCATCATAGCCAATGGTGTCTGTCGTTGAGTCAATACCGGGGCTGTAGGCAACCCATGCGCTTACGGTCTGTGGCATCACTGTCACTGCTGTGCCGCCCGTGAAGGTGACATTCGTTGAGGCCAGATCTACGCCTATTTTTGCGTCTGTCAGCATTCCGGGCAACAACCCCAGTGTATCCTGATAGGCCGACATCACTTTTGCCGATGCCGCACCCGAATGGACTTTTACGGTTTCCTTAAAGACCTGGCGTGTGAACCCTGACCCACCTATAAGCGGACCAACCGATAATGCCAGTGAATCGGCACTGGACCATAATTTCGGATTTGATATGGGAATAGTTGGGAATGGAAACCCTGCAAAGGTATTCCTCCAATCCTCCATACCCGGATTACCTATCTGGGCAAATGACGTTGCCGAGAGAACGGATAGTGCAATAAATAGGCAGATTCGTTTCATAAAATAGTTGAGTAGAAATTTTATAGGTGCAATTTAATTATTTAATTGCTTCAAACACTCATTTATTGCGTCGAAATTTGGCATATCTCCCGCATTTTCAAGTACTTCTGCATAACGAACGATTCCTTCTGTATCTATCACAAATGCCGAACGCTTGGAAACTCCGTCCATATCATTGAAGAAATGCTCGTAAAGACAACCATACGCTGCCGATGTCGTTTTATTGAAGTCGCTCAACAGCGAGAAATTCAGTTGCTGATCTTCTTTAAAGCGTTTCAGAGAAAAAAGCGAATCCACAGAAATACCAAAGATCGTGGCATTCAGTTCGTTATACATTGTCAGGTTATCGCGGGTCATGCACAGTTCCTTAGTACATACACTGGTAAACGCCAGTGGAAAGAACAACAGAACCACATTTTTGCCGTGCTGTTCGCCAAGTGTCACCACATTCTTGTCCGTGTCGCGCAGTGAGAAATCGGGAGCCTTCTGGCCGATCTGAATAGTCATATCTTTTTTTTGTGGTAAAGTTAACCTACTCTTTCGCAATAAACTTTTACGCCGTTCGTTTTTTAACAACTTCTGGATAGACAGAGTCTATAATAGTTGGTGTTATCTTTGAAATATCTGATAAATTCGATCTGAAATGAAAGCGGTTATCTTATTTTTTGCGGCTGTGCTTGCCATCTCCTGCGGAAAAAGGCACAATGACAATGTAGTGTCTGCCAGGGTCTATCAGGGCAAGGTCCTTAAGGCTGCTTGTGGCAATATTGCTATTCAGCTCACCGACGGCAGTAGCATCGGACAGACTTATTGGCTCGATCCGTCTGATAGCATCGAATATGCGAACGTTTTTAAAGTAGCTAATCCCTGCAATTGCGGTCCGATCACTGCCGGTAGCAACATCAGGTTCCGGCTGGTGCCACCCTCGCCGCAAAATTGTGCGCAATGCCTCATGTGGGTTCCCGTCCCCGATTCTGCCCGCGCCATAGTGGTAGTGCCATAACACCTGCGATTAGGAGATACAGAATGCATGATTTACGTTTGTTGCAGCAAATGTCATTTTCATGCGTCAACGTATTCTGCTTGTAGCAGCCTTTTTTGTTATGGTGTCCATTGTCAGTGCCTCAGGGCGGCCTCAGGAAGCCGACCGTCATTTCGACGTTTTCAAAGGTTCATTCATCGAGTCGCTTTGGGAGTTATATCCCACATGGGCCAGCAGCATCGGCTATCATAAGTTCGATGCGGTGCTGCCCGTGCCCGATGCCGCACAGCGCAACAAAGAACTGGCCTTTTGCAGGTCCAATATTGCCGCGCTCCATAAGTTTAAAGTATCGGACCTCTCTGATGCCAATCAGACCGACTATCACCTCATAGAAAATCAGCTCCTGAGTACCGAGTGGGGCATCAAAGAACTGAAGTCCTACGAATGGGATCCTTCTTCCTACAACGTCTCGGGAACCTTCGCCGAAATGCTGGCAAACGACTATGCCCCCCTCGATCAACGTATCCGCAACTTTTATGCGCGCATGGCTGCCATACCGGCCTACTACAAAGCTGCTCAGAATAATATAAACAATCCCACACCGGAACATACCCAACTGGCCATCAGCCAGAATCTTGGCGGCCTTTCCGTATTTGAGTCCGATCTTGAAGACGCACTGAAAAAGTCCACTATCGATGACGCTGAGAAAGGTAGGATCAGGGCAAGGGCTGCAGAAGCAGTTGCTGCAATAAAAGCATACACCGATTGGTTGAAGAAACTCGACAACAAACACCCGCGCAGCTTCAGGCTGGGCAAAGAGCTGTATGCTAAGAAGTTCATGTTCGACATGCAGAGCACTTACACTGCCGATGAGATCTACCGCAAGGCATTGGACAGAAAGAAGTATCTGCACGAAAAGATGTATGCTACTTCTTTGTTGTTGTGGTCCAAATACCACCGTACATCTCCACCGTCAGATAGTATGGAGCTTATCAGGCAAATGATAGAAACGCTTTCGGCTGATCACGTAAAACCAGCCGAATTTCAGTCGGCTATAGAAAAGCAGATCCCTGTGCTCATCGACTTCATCAAGAAGAAAGATCTCATTTACATCGATCCCTCCAAACCATTGGTGGTTCGCCGCGAGCCGGCCTACATGGCAGGTGTGGCTGGAGCCTCCATCAGTTCGCCTGGTCCCTACGATAAAGAAGGCAACACCTACTATAATGTCGGTAGCCTGGATGGCTGGGATTCGGCACAGGCCGAAAGCTACCTGCGCGAATACAACAAATACATCCTACAGATACTAAACATTCACGAGGCTATTCCCGGCCACTATACACAATTGGTGTATGCCAATCAGTCGCCCAGTTTAGTAAAATCTGTTCTTGGCAACAACGCCATGATAGAGGGCTGGGCTGTATATACCGAATTGATGATGCTGGAGAACGGCTACGGTGCCCGCCCGCATGCACCCACTGCCGATGCGCCCGCCGAAATGTGGCTCATGTATTACAAATGGAACCTCCGTAGTACCTGCAATACCATTCTCGACTACAGTGTACACACCCGCAACATGACCAAAGAAGAAGCTTTGAAGCTACTGACACAAGAGGCGTTCCAGCAGCAGGCCGAAGCGGAAGGTAAGTGGAAGAGGGTATCAGTGACTCAAGTGCAACTGTGCTGTTATTTTACAGGCTTTACAGAGATATGCGACCTGCGCGAAGAGATGAAGAAAAAGGCTGGGAACAATTTCAAACTGAAGCAATTTCACGAGCAGTTCTTGAGTTACGGCAGTGCGCCTGTCCGCTACATCAGGCAGATGATGTTGCGTTGATCACGCGCGGTCGGTAGGTATCGTTACATGGAATGTAGATCCCTTACCTTCCTCGCTTTCAAACCATATCTCGCCCCTGTGCGACCGCACTATCTGTTGCGATATCGACAGACCCAACCCGTGTGGTATTTCTCCGTTCGTGCCTTTTGCTTTGGCATCGGTGAACATGTCAAACACATGAGGTTTGTTGCGTTCCGGTATCCCTATCCCATTGTCCGCAACCGATAGATGCACTTTACCGGGCTCGGTTATCAGTCGCACATGTATCTCAGACCCCTCGTGACTGAACTTTATGGCGTTGGAAAGAAGGTTATCCAGCACCCGGCGTATCTTGTCTTCCTGCACTATTGCATATACAGGGTTCTCCGGCACCTCTGCGGCGATCTTTATCTTTTTCGCTGCCGCCTTGGCATTTTGTATGTCCACTTCCCGTGTTACGAGGTTTTTCATGTCGGTGCGTTCACGTTTGTCGCTGGCATCATTCATTTCCTTAGCTGCCTCCAGTATGTCCTTACTTAGTTTCAGCGAGTTGGTGCCAGCCTCTTTTATCATCCCCAGTATCTCTCGCTGCTCTTCTTTACTGATGTCTTTGTCGTTCTCCAGAATGTCGGCCAGAGATATTACTGCGGCTATCGGGCTCATCACATCATGCGCCACCGACTTCATGATGCGCTCATTGTCTTTTTCTTTCGCCTGCAGTTTTTTGAGGTTCTCTTCCGCACGTTCCCTCGCTTCCATCACTTGCCTGTTCAGTTCGGTCAGCTCGGCCATGTTTTTCTTCGATCTCCTTGCGTTACGCAACAACAGCATCACTATCACGCTCACCAGTACGGCGAACGATGTTACCGTGATCATATACGTCCTTTGGCTGGACCGGCTTTCTACAAGTTTGTTGATCCTCGATTGTTTTTCCAGATTACGCACCCTCATATCGAGGTCCGTTTCCATCAGCGATCGGTTGGCGTTCTGCAGCGCTTCATACGCGGTGATGTATTCCCGCATATATCTGGATGCGCCAAGAGAATCACCCTTCAGCTCCAGGTACTGCCACATCAGTTTATGCCACTTCATGTCCGTTTTCTCGTCCGGAATGGTGTCTCGTTCCGCTTCTACCAGGTCCAGCGTAGCCTTGGCCGATGTCAGGTCGCCCAGTTTCATGTACAATCCCGCAAGTTTCGTCTGATCTATTCTCGCATCAGAATTGGTGTATCCCTTTTGCAGGTTTATTTTAATGCTGTGATTGTAAAGTGCTATCGCCGAGTCGGTCTGCCCCTGGTGCATATACACCTCGGCCATATTACCCAGCACAATTGCCTTCGGCGACTCATAGACACTGACCGACTTTGACTCAAACTTCCCGGTATGGCTATCAATATAAGCAAGCGCCATCCTATAATACTGCATAGCGCTATCGTATTGTTTCAGTGCATTATAGCACAGCCCTATGTTGTCCAGTTGTTCCTGCTTGAAGTAAAAAATGTTGAAGTCGTCCTCGCGGCATTGACTTGCCAGCCTGTACGATTGTTTGAAACGTTGGGCTGCCTGCTCATAGCGCTGCTGCCTGTATAGCGTCATGGCTATGCTGTACGTAAATGTCCGCAACGAACAAGAATCTTTTGTTTCGTTGGCCAGTATCTGTGCCAGACTATAGTATTGATAAGCGTTCGAATATTCACCCCGTGCAAACAATGCGTCAGCCTTGTTGTTATAGGCCGCTATTTTCCATGTAGGCACATCCGGGTGGTCAGGGTCTGCTTCTATCACGGCCAGCATGCTGTCGGCTATTTCTATGCAGCGGTCAAAGATCTGCCTCCTCGAATAATAGATGTTCGAGTACGAAAGGTAATGTATCTTATCGTCAGTAGAGAGCGGTCCTATGCTTTTGAATGACCTCTGTACCAGTTCCAGCGCCTGATTTACATTCCCCGAATCTCCCATCCTGTCGGCCAGGGCCAGCACACTGTCAAACCCCGGATTACTACCCGGCACCTTCCCCGACCGGTCATTACATGACCAGAGCATAATTAGCCCCGCGAGTAATACTACTATGATGTTGCGCGTCATCAGATATGGGTTTCCTGTCAGTGGTGAAAATACTTTTAAACCGTTGAAGCACAAAAACAATATTAGTAGGGTCGGGCATTATCTCTTTACAATGATCTCCACTCTACGGTTTTTTGTTCTTCCTTCCTCAGTGTCATTGCTCGCTATCGGATTCGCTTCGCCCCATCCTTTTGCCTCTATCATAGACTCATCTATGCCCATCGATATGATCTCTTTCGCCACTATCTCCGATCGTTTGAATGACAATGTCTCATTGATCATGGGTGTACCTGTATTGTCGGTATAGGCATTCACATAGATCACTATTCCTTTCTCTTCCAGCCACGGCGATATTATGGCTTGAAGCGCTGCCTTGTCTGCTGCCGATAACTCCGCCACATTCACTTCAAAGTGCACTTCTCCTATCAGACTGTCATCGATCGGTTTTATCGGATTGTAACCGATCGGCAGCATGGCCACATTGTGCGTCAGTGGTTTGGCCGAAAACTCTTTGGTCAATGCCACAGTATCGCTCACCTCCTGATAGCCGAGACGTGCGGTATGTATTGCATATCTTTTCTCTGCCTGCAGTGTTATCACATAGCTCGCATCGCCCCTGTTGCTACGCAGTTCATAGAGCGTATCGCCCGTGGCCGCATTACAGATCAGCATCGCCGCTGAGTTTAGCCTTTCGCCCGATATACTGTCAAACACATACCCCTGCAGATAGCTCACAGGCAAAGGTGCGATAATACCAGGCAAAGGAACCTGATAGATATCATAGTTGCCCGCGGGTCCGTTCCTGTCCGATGCGAAATAAAGTGTCTTTCCGTCCAGCGATACAAACTCGCTCTTATCGTCATGTGCGCTGTTTATCGGGTATCCCAGATTTTCTGCAGGTGTCCAACTATTGTCTGCTTTCCTCCGGCTCATAAAGATGTCTGTGCCTCCCAGCCCCGGTCTGTGGTCACTGGCAAAGAACAGCGTTTTATTATCTGCGGCAATGAACGGTGTTGTTTCATTCCCCGGCGTATTAATAGCAGGCCCCGCGTTTTCGGGCAGTTGCCACAGTCCGTTATCAAACCGCGATACCCATATATCATACCCGCCCAATCCACCTTTTCGGTCACTCACAAAATATAGTTCCCTGTTATCCGGCGACAGTGTCGGCATACCTTCATACGTAGGGTTGTTGATGGTCTGCCCGAAAGGTTGAGCAATGGTCCATGGTCCGTCCAGATGCACTCTGTACGCCATAAACAGGTCGCACCCGCCTTCCGCGCTTCCGTTCTCGCTCATATTCTCGCAACGGGTAAAGAACAGATAGTGCCCGTCGGCCGATACAAACTGTGCAGATTCCTGATTAGGGCTGTTCGGCGGGTCACCGGCATTCCTCGCGGCAAACCATCCCCCGCACGAATCCGCAGGCGCAAAGAACAATTCCTCGTCCATGTTGTTGACCCGCCTTGTAAAGAATAATGATTGTGTATCAACCGCCATCGATGGGAATAACTCGGGGTAGGGGCTATTCACCCTTATTCCCAGATTCACCGGCCACACACCCCACGACCGCAACATGGCGCTTTTCACAAATTCCGCCTGCCCCTTCAGTTTGTTCCATTCGCTGCTGTCCTTCGTGTTTGCGTAGGTGGCTATCAGGCCAAGTGCCTCATCTCCTCTGCCTGCATAGATCAGGCTGCGTGTCAGTGCCTTCGCGAACCTTGTCCGGCCATTATTACATTTTGCCGATGCCTTGGTAAAAGTCTCAGCCGCTTTCTCAAATTCGTGCCCCGAGAAATACCATTCCCCCAGCATGCTATAAGCATCGGCATTGGTAGGATACTTGGCTATAGACCGTTCCATCAATGCGCATGCCTCACCATATTTCTTAGCAGCTTTTTGGGTCAGTGCCTTGTTGAAGTACTTTGTTGCTTTCCGCTCAGCCTTCTTCATACGCTGCGCCCCCGCCCCCAGGGGAATGAGGATCAAGTACATAATAATATATACGAGCGGTCGCATTAGATGGTAAAATAAGGCAAAAATTGCGGCATACCACAATCCCCGTGCTCATACCACTGCTTTACGCGGGTCGTTTACTTCTTGTTCGGCACTGTTTCTTACTTTTGAGTACTATGTCAACGCTCGTTATTTGTCCCAATTGCAATACTCAGTTCGAACCCACTGCCGCCATCGCACAATCGGTGCGCGAGGAACTTTCAAAAGAATTCAACCAGAAATGGAAGGAGAAACAGGCCGAACGCGATGAGCAGTTCCGCCAGAAAGAAGCTGCCTTGCTGAAACAGCAGGCCGACCTCGCACGGACACTCGATGAGGAAAAGAAACGCATGGAGGCCGAGGTGCGCAAAGACCTGCAGCAAAAGGTAGGTGCCGATTATGAGGCAAAGCTGCGCATGCTTGAAGATGCCAACAAAGACAATCAGGCCAAACTGGATGCCGCACGCCAAAAGGAAATGGAATTCCTGAAGCGCATGCAGGAGCTGAAAGACAAGGAAAAGGAATTAGAGCTGGAAACACAACGCCGGCTTATGGAGGAGCGCACCAGAATCGAAGAGCAGGTGAAGAAGACAGAGGAAGAAAAGAGCAGGCTAAACATGTCCGAGCTGGAAATGAAGCTGAAGGAGCGCGATAAACAACTGGAAGACCAGAAGCGACTGGTAGAGGAAATGAGACGCAAGGCCGAACAGGGGTCTATGCAGTTGCAGGGCGAAGTACAGGAGCTGGCACTGGAAGAACTGCTGCGCAGCAATTTCCCGTTCGATGTGGTGAATGAGGTAGGAAAAGGAAAACGTGGTGCCGACTGTATCCTCACCGTGCGCAACAACTTCGGTCAGGAATGTGGCCGCATCATCTTTGAAAGCAAACGTACCAAGGACTTCGGCAAAGACTGGACCGAAAAACTGAAGGCCGATATGCGTGTGCAGAGCATAGAGTTGGGTGTCATCGTCACACAGGCCATGCCTGACGGTATTGTTGGTTTTGGTCAGAAGGACGATGTATGGATCTGCACATTCTCCGATGTTACCAATCTTGTACACATCCTTCGTGAGTTACTCATCAGGGTTTACAACGCGTCCAAGAGCAACGAGAATAAGGGCGATAAAATGACCATGCTCTATAGCTATCTCATCTCCAACGAGTTTGCACAGCAGTGGAACGCTATCCGCGAAGGTTTTCAGGCAATGCGTATGTCCATTCAGCGCGAGCGCGACCAGATGGAGAAACTATGGAAGGCCCGCGAAAAGCAACTGGAAAAAGTGCTGCTCAATGCAGCGCACATAAGAGGCTCTATAGAGGGGATATCCGGTATGGACGTAGACCTCAACCTCACCGATGGTGCCGATACTTACCTTATTGAATAGCAGGCACGCGGTCCGCCACCAGTTCGTCCCGTTTCATCAGCATGATCTCTGCAAATACAATGAACCAGATGATGATGCAGGGAACCGCCTTTATCGTGTAAGGATACACAAAGTTGTTGCGTAGGAATGGCGGAAACACATCAGTGGTGCTGAGGCTGGTAAAAATGAATGCCAGCACTATCGTCACCGTACGCCAGGTAGTTTTGGGTCTTGCATAGTACCATATGCCCACACCTGCCATCGCTATGATAAACGTCGGCGACTCAGCCTTGTGGTTGAAGATCACCACCCATATCAGCATAGAGGCCACCATCATTATCTTGTAGGCTTCTGTCTTGTACAGGTCGAATCGTATGAATTGAGCAAGGAACAGCACTATGCCGCCAAGGCTCACGTACGTCTTCACATCACTGAGGCCAAACCATGTATTCAGCCATCCCGCCACCGATAGCCCCGTTGCGGCCGCCGCGTCTGCTTTCATCAGTTCCAGCCAGTTCTGGTATTGCCATATCAGCGTTGGCATAGGTGTCACTATCAGTGGTAGCAAAAAAAGCAGCGCCATCCACATAGCCGAGTATAGCACGAATTTTACCCTGTCGTTGGGGTAGAAGAGGAACAACGCGAACCCGATGGCCCCATACACCTTTATGTATACCGACAGTGCCAGCCACAGCGTGGCCCATAGCGGTTTACCCTTTTGCATAGATCCATATGCGGCTATGATCAGCCCGCACATCAACCCGTTGCTTTGGTTGTTCTGCAGGCTGGTCAGCAATTCCATGGCCACAAGCCACAACAGCATACTCTGTATTTTGTCCTTGAAGGGGAGTGTCCTCACCGCGAAGAATACGGTCAGTGCATTCAGCAGGTTCCAAACCGACAGGCCCATCACATCATGCATATAGGCCATAGGTGCCATCATTAGCGAAAACGTAGGGCTGTACTTAAAGAAGTCCCAGTGTTCGTTGGGGTACAGTCCATACAGATTGGTACCATGCAGCAGGTGAAAGAAGGATCCTTTAAAGATCACATAGTTGTTGTATTCGGTCAGCCATTTCCCTTCAAACTGACTCATCAGGTGTGGCTGATTCATGATGTCCACCGGATAGGTTCCTGGCCGCGGTGCCACATACAGATGCGTACCCAACAGATAGTTCTGCACAGACGCACCTATAGCAGCTATGATGAATATAACAAGAAGGGTGCGGGGGTGCAGTAAAATCGTCTTAGCCTTTTCCAGCATCAGTTGTAAATATGTGTGTCAAAAGTTGTTGCGGTATCGTGGTGATGGGATTCCTGTCTAACTTTTTTTGATCATGCGCAGCATGTCATTATGTATCAGTCCGTTGGTCACCAGTGTCTGCCTGTCAAAAACGTTGCCGATCTTTCCATCAAAATCCGTGATGGTGCCTCCCGCTTCCAGTACTATCAGGTAGCCGGCTGCCACATCCCACGCGCTCAGGTTATATTCCCAGAAACCATCAAAACGGCCGCACGCCACCCAGCACAGGTCTATCGCTGCAGATCCCAGTCGCCTTATCGGCAATCCTTCCAGCACCATGCGCTCAAACACCTTCACCGGGTGCTCCAGTGTGTTCTCTGGCCATTTGTACGGGAAACCCGTAACAAGGAACGCGGTTTTGAAGTCGCTCTTTGACGATACTTTTATAGGTTTCCCGTTCAGCGTAGCACCCTTGCCCTTTTCTGCAAAGAACAGCTCGTTCATCATGGGGTTATATACCGCCCCCATCACCACGCTGTCATTATGCATCAGCCCTATGCTCACACAACACAGCGGAATGCCATGTGCGAAGTTCACGGTGCCGTCAATGGGGTCTATGATCCACTGGTATTCCGAAGGTTGTATAAACTCGCCCGATTCTTCACCTATGATGCTGTGGGTAGGAAATTCTGCTGTGATGATCTCAATGATCTTTTCTTCCGCTAGTTTATCTACTTCGGTCACCAGATTATTCACACCATCTTTATGATCTATCTTGAATGTACCATTGAAGTAATTCAGGATGATCTTTCCGGCATCATATGTAGCGGCTAATAGTACTTCCTTCAGTTTTTCCATAGCATCATAGTTTTAGCTCCTTGCCCAGATAAAAGTCAATGACTTTCAGTTTGAATATAAGGTTGTATTTAGCGTTCACAAGGTTGGCTGCTGAGGCATATTCTGTGTTCTGTGTTACCAGCAGGTCCACCGTGCTGGTCAGTCCCAGTTCATATCGCTTACGGGCAAAATCCAATGCTCTTTGGGCTGCGGTTTCCGCGCGTTTGGCTGCATTGTACCGTTGTATCGCGTTTAGCGCGTCATTGTGTGCCTTGTACACACTTTGTTTCAGTGTCAGCTCCACATTATATTGCGCCAGCTCTTGCTGCGCCAGATTGATCCTCGCCTGCTTCACTGCATACTGCGACTGCCAGCCATTGAACAATGGAATGCTCAGGTTCAGGCCCACCAGCTGGCGGATGTTGTTCTTCATTTGTGTACCGAAGGGAACCAGTGGTGTCTCTATCCGGTATCTCGGCTGGTAAACAGTGTCAAAGCTACGCCCTGTTATACCTATCGGGGTCAGACCCTCCAGGTCGGTAGTAGGTTGGTAACTCATGTAGTTGCTCGCGTAGTTCGTTCCTATCTGGTAAGAGAGGCTCAGTTGCGGATAAAGATTGGCTTTCGCTGCCGAAAGACCCTTCTCAGCCGCCTTCACTCGCAGTTCACTGCTTTTCACAGATGCGTAGTTGACCCTTGCCGCCTGAAACACTTCATCCGGACTCACTTTCAGCACCAGTAGCTGGTCATCATCGCTCACAGCCGGAGGTTTAATGGTGAATGGTTCAGCAAAGTCAAGGTTCAGCAGAGTTTTTAGGTCCAGAACTGCCGAGTTGTAATTAGCGATCGCGTTGATCAGGTTGGCACTGTCCGATGCCACCTGCGATTCCAGTTGCGCCACATTCAGCTCCGGTAATCGTCCGGCATCGGCAAACGCGCGTGTCTGTTCCAGTTGCGCCTGCGATAGTTGCACTTGCTTGGTACTCACATTTATCTGCTCCTGCGCCTGTAGGGCCACCAGGTAGCCGTTGGCTACGTTCAGCGATATGTCATTTCTGCGTTGCCCCAGGTCCAGCAGAGACGCCTCCAGACTGTAACGGTTCCTTGCTATAGTATTCCGCACCTGGTTCCAGCCGTACAATAATACCGAGCTGCTGCCCGATGGTCCCAGATAGTCAAATGATGCCTCTACGAATTGGTTGGTCGTAGGGTTGATAGAACGACCGAAATTGCGCCCGAACGTACTGTTGACATTCACCGCAGGCAACTGCGACAGCCTGCTTTGCTCCAGCGTATGCCGGGCCAGCCTCGCCGTCAGCGAATCTTGCCTGATCGCAATATTATGCTCCACCGCATATTGTATGCAGCGCTGCAGTGGCCACCCACTGTCAGGACTCTTCTGCTGAGCGATGCACGTATAGGAAAACAGCGACAAACTTGCCGCCAATGCAGTGAAAAAGCGCATGCAACAAAAGTAAATGAAAAATGTGTGGATTTTGATGGTATATATTCATACCAACGCGCTCGTTCTCTCCTTCGTTTCGCTCATTTCCTGCCATTTTGTTAGCCTGCTTTCTTATTTCAGGACATACTGTCTACTGAAAGTGATTTTATATGACATATTTTCAGATTTTTTGCCTTTGGAACGCTTTTTATGGTAGTAAGGAAACGACTGTTTTTATGAACATGAACAACTTCACTATCAAGGCGCAGGAAATTGTGCAACAGGCACAGCAACTCGCCTTCAACAATCAGAACCCCACTATTGAAACTACCCACTTTATGAAGGCGTTGCTGGATGATGCCGATGGCCCCATTCAGTACCTGCTCAAGAAAAACAACGTCAACCTCGCCCATCTTGAAGCCAAGGTTGCCGAATTGTTGAAAAAGCTCCCCACCATTCAGGGCGGAGAGCCGGCTCAGTCGCTCAGTCGCGATGCCAACAATGCTTTGCTTCGCACCGGTGCTGCCCTCAAGTCGTTTGGCGATGAGTTCGTAACTCAGGAACATATTCTGCTTGCATTGCTTCAGATGAGCGACGATGTAGCCAAACTGCTCAAAGACGCCGGCCTCACCGAAAAGGGCCTTATAGCAGCTATCAAAGAATTAAGGAAGGGTAGCACAGTCAATTCCCAGACCTCCGATCAGCAATACAATTCACTGCAGCGTTATGCCAAGAACCTCAACGACCTTGCACGTAGCGGCAAGCTCGACCCCGTTATCGGTCGCGATGAGGAGATCCGCAGAACCCTGCACATACTTTCTCGTCGTTCCAAGAACAATCCCATACTGGTGGGCGAGCCCGGTGTAGGTAAAACAGCGATCGTTGAAGGATTGGCGCACCGCATCATCAATGGCGATGTACCCGATAACCTGAAGTCAAAGATCATATATGCACTGGACATGGGCGCGCTCATGGCAGGTGCCAAATACCGCGGTGAATTTGAAGAACGACTCAAAGCGGTCATCAAAGAGGTTACCGAAAGCGATGGCGCAGTCATTCTGTTCATCGATGAGATCCACACCCTCATTGGTGCGGGTGCCATGGAAGGTGCCATGGATGCAGCAAACATCCTGAAGCCGGCACTGGCTCGCGGCGAGCTCAGGGCAATAGGTGCCACTACGCTCAACGAGTTCCAGAAATATTTCGAAAAGGACAAAGCGCTTGAACGTCGTTTCCAGAAGGTGTTTGTGGATGAGCCTACCCCCGAAGATGCTATATCTATCCTCCGTGGCCTTAAAGACAGATACGAGAATCACCATCAGGTGCGCATCAAAGACGAAGCCATCATTGCAGCGGTAGAATTGTCTAACCGATACATAACAGACCGTTTCCTGCCCGACAAGGCGATCGACCTCATAGACGAAAGCGCGGCCAAGCTGAAGCTGGAATTGAACTCAATGCCCGAGGAGCTTGACGAACTGGAACGTCGTATCCGCCAGCTCGAGATCGAGCGCGAAGCCATCAAACGCGAGAATGATGCCGATAAGCTCAGGGAGTTAGGAATGGAGATAGGAACACTTACCGTTGAGCGTGATACGCTGAAGGCGAAATGGACAGAAGAAAAAGAAATTGTTGATACCATCAACAAAGCCAAGAATACGATTGAGCAGTTAAAGCTCGAAGCCGAAAAGGCTGAGCGCGAAGGCAACTATGGTCGTGTAGCCGAGATTAGGTACGGAAAGGTGCAGGAGCAGGAGTCCATCATAGACAAGCTTTCTAAAGAGCTCAACGAAATGAGCAGCCAGCACAAGCGCCTGCTGAAAGAAGAAGTGGATGCCGAAGATATAGCAGAGAACGTAGCAAAGGCCACAGGTATTCCGCTGCAGCGTATGATGCAGAGCGAGCGCGAAAAACTGTTGCATCTTGAAGATGAATTGCACAAACGTGTCGTTGGTCAGGAAGAAGCCATCACTGCCGTTTCAGATGCCATCAGGCGCGGCAGGGCAGGACTTCAGGATCCCCGCAAGCCTATCGGCTCATTCATATTCCTCGGTACAACCGGTGTGGGTAAAACAGAATTGGCCAAGGCGCTTGCCGAGGTGCTCTTCGACGATGATAGCATGATGACGCGTATCGACATGAGTGAATATCAGGAGAAGCATAGCGTCAGCAGGTTGGTGGGTGCACCTCCCGGATACGTTGGGTAC